>JAJCYP010000104.1 GCA_029262855.1 Bacteroidota bacterium
ACCTACGGGCCACAGGGACCCCTGCTGGATCCCCTTACGCCCACACAACGCCGCATCCTGGCCCTGCTCGATATCCCGCTCCCATGGGCCGAATCACAATGCCCAGACTAACACCGAAACGGTGCGGAAAACGCGGCTAGCGAACAAAATAAGCGCGTCGTCGAGTCTGGCAGGACTGCGAATGAAGATTGTCCTATGTTCGGGCACTTCGATGACGTCTTGACTGTAGAACACTGTACAATGACTGTACAACCGCAGTGAGCATTCGTCTCAGAAAGAGACGAAACACGTAACGGCACGACCATTGAGTCTATCGAAAGCAACCAGGCGACCGATCATCTTACCATGACAGTTGACCATCTCATCAGTGACGCCACGCCTCCCCTGAGACCGGGAGACACGGTGGAGTACGCGCTGGGTCTGCTCATGGAGCTGCGCGTCCGTCACCTGCCTGTGGTCGATGAGGACAAGATGGTTCTCGGCATTCTCTCCGAAGATCGCCTGCTGGACGCCTCCAGCCCGGACGATCGGGTGGTCGACCTCATCGCCGGCCTCCCTATCGTAGCTGGTAACGAAGACCACGTCTTCGAGGTGTCCCGATTGATGATGGAACATGATCTCACCACGGTTCCGGTGGTGAGGGGCAATGCGTACATCGGCCTGGTCCGACGGCACGACCTCTTTGAGTGGTTCGCCCGGTCCCTGTCGACGCATGCACCCGGCGCCATTCTGGCGTTGGAAGTGAAACCGCGCGACTACGCCCTTTCCCGCCTGGTTCACGCCATTGAGCAAACCGACGTTCGCGTGTTGTCGATCGGCACCGAGCAGCACGGAACGGTTGACGACAACATCCATGTCACGGTGAAGATCAACGTCCGCGATGCCTCGCGGGCTCGCGCCATGTTGGAGCGCGAGGGCTATCACGTGGTTGCCGCGTTCGGCGAGGAAGAGGACGAGCAAGACCTGGCCGATCGCGTTCAGGCGTTCATGCGGTACCTGGAAGTTTAGGTCTGCGTATTCGGTCGGGAAGAGCCGAACTGGGATCGGCTGAGGGCGTACAAGAACGGATATCTGGATATGGCCATTGGTGCCTGACCAGGTCCATCTCCAGCGCCTGATCCAACCTACGCGGACCTCTATGGAACCCAATCCCCCGAATACGCCGGAATCCAGGGCCAACTACGGTGCCTCCAATATTCAGGTCCTTGAGGGCCTGGAGGCGGTACGGAAGCGACCTGCGATGTACATCGGCGACGTCGGTTTTCGCGGGTTGCACCACCTGGTTTATGAGGTAGTCGACAACTCGATTGACGAGGCGCTGGCCGGGCATTGTGACAACATCGAGGTCACCATCAACCTGGATGGCTCAGTCACGGTGTGTGACAACGGCCGAGGAATTCCGGTCGGTGAGCATAAGGAGGGTGTCTCCGCCCTGGAAGTGGTCATGACCACCCTCCATGCCGGTGGGAAGTTCGACAAGGACACCTACAAGGTATCCGGTGGGCTTCACGGTGTCGGTGTCTCGTGCGTGAATGCGCTCTCCAGTCGATTGGAAGCACGGGTCCGGCGGGAAGGGAAACTCTGGGAACAGGCGTTCGAGATCGGCAAACCGCAGGGTCCGGTGAAGGCCATCCGGGACATGACCGAAGACGAGGAGTCCGGAACAGAGGTCCAATTCTGGCCGGATGCCTCCATCTTTCAATCCACCGAGTTTCGGTTCGACACGTTGGCAGATCGCCTTCGCGAGATGGCCTACCTGAATCGCCAGGTTCACATCAGGATCGCGGACCTCCGCGACCCTGATGAGGTGATCGAGGAGGAGTTTCACTTTGAGGGCGGCATCCAGGAGTTCGTCACCTACCTGGACGAGGCTAAGACCAAAATCAGCGACGAGGTGATCTACGTCGGCGACGAGGACGCCGATGTGCCCGTCGAGTTGGCCATGCGGTACAACATGGGCTACTCGGAGAACGTGCTCTCGTTTGTAAACAACATCAATACGCACGAAGGCGGGACCCACGTTTCGGGTTTTCGCCGCGCGCTGACCCGTACGCTCAAGGGTTACGCGGATCAGAACAACCTGCTGAAGAACGTCAAGGTCGACCTGTCCGGTGACGACTTCCGCGAAGGACTCACCGCGGTGCTGTCGGTCAAGGTCCAGGAGCCTCAGTTCGAGGGGCAGACCAAGACCAAGCTCGGCAATTCCGAGGTGCAGGGCGCCGTCGAGTCCCTGGTGGCCCAGCGACTCAAGATCTGGTTGGAGGACCACCCAAAGGAAGCCAGGAAGATTGTCGACAAGGTGGTGCTGGCCGCCACGGCCCGTGACGCCGCGCGCAAAGCCCGCGAGTTGGTCCAAAGGAAAAGTGCATTCTCATCGGGCGGACTCCCCGGCAAGTTGGCGGACTGCTCATCCCGAAATCCTGAGGAATGCGAGATCTACCTGGTCGAGGGTGACTCGGCAGGGGGTTCAGCAAAGCAGGCGCGCGACCGCCACTTCCAGGCCATTCTCCCGCTTCGGGGGAAGATCCTGAACGTCGAGAAGGCTCGCCTGGACAAGGTTCTCGCGAACGAGGAGATCAAGAACATCGTGACAGCACTCGGAACCGGACTGACTGTCGGTTCCGAGGAACTGGATTTGGAGAAACTCCGGTATCACAAAGTGGTGGTGATGACGGATGCCGATGTGGACGGTGCCCATATTCGCACGCTCCTGCTCACGTTTCTCTACCGCCAGCTGCGCCCACTGCTTGAGAACGGCTACGTCTACGTAGCCCAGCCGCCGCTCTACAAGGCAAAGCGGGGCAAGCAGGAGCGGTACGCCTGGGATGACGCGGAACTCCAGCAGACCATCCTCGAATTGAAGGGCGAATCCCAGGGCAAGGTGACCGTCCAGCGTTACAAGGGCCTCGGTGAGATGAATCCCGAGCAGCTGTGGGAGACTACCATGGATCCGGAACGCCGGCTCATGCAACGGGTGACCATTGACGATGCCGTGGCGGCGGACCGCATGTTCTCGACTCTGATGGGCGATGCAGTGGAACCGCGACGCAAGTTCATCGAGCGAAACGCAAAGTACGCCACGATCGATGTCTGACACGGGCTCGGGACAGGCCGCGGCGGTCTCCGGCCTGGGGGCCGGGCCCAGACCGGGTTCGCCGAACCCCGAGTTGAGCGTGGTAGTCCCGCTGCTCGATGAAAGCCAGTCCCTCGAGGAGTTGGCCGAGCGTATCAGAGTGGCCTGCAAGAGCGAGGACTATGAGGTTCTCTTTGTCGACGATGGCTCGACCGACACCTCCTGGGACACGATCCTTGCCATCCACGCCGCCGACCCACGTTTCGGTGGGATCAAGCTGCGGCGGAACTACGGGAAGTCGGCGGCTCTGGCAGTTGGCTTCGAGGCTGTCCGCGGACGGTACGTGGTGACCATGGATGCCGATCTTCAGGATGACCCGCAGGAGATTCCCGCCATGCTGAAGAAGCTTCGGGCCGGCGCCGATCTGGTCAGTGGCTGGAAGAAAAAGCGAAAGGATCCGCTATCGAAGACACTCCCGAGCCGGTTCTTCAACGGCGTCACCAGGCGTCTGTCCGGAATCGACCTGAACGATTTCAACTGCGGCCTGAAGGCCTATCAATCTGAAGTTGTGAAGAGCGTCCGGTTGTATGGCGAACTGCACCGGTACATCCCGCTCCTGGCCAAATGGGAGGGATTCGACCGAATTGAAGAGCAGGTGGTGGTCCACCACCCGCGCACCTACGGCACGACCAAGTTCGGCTTTGAGCGGTTCTTGAGGGGGTTCCTGGACCTGCTGTCGGTGCTCTTCCTGACGCGATTCGCCGCCCGCCCCATGCACTTCTTCGGTACGCTCGGGAGCCTGGCGTTTTTCGGAGGATTTGCCATCAGCCTCTGGCTCTCCGTGGAGAAGCTGGTTTTTGGCAGGCCGATCGGGGATCGACCCCTCCTGCTCTTCGGTGTGCTCCTCATCCTGGTTGGCGTGCAGATGTTCACGACCGGACTGCTGGGCCAGATCATGGTGCGGCCGTCCATGGAGGACACGACCGCCATTGCGACCACGGCCCGCGTGATGCCGGGCCCCGCTCCGGCCTGACCGGTGCGGATAGCCCTGGCAGGACCATTCGCTCCCTTCCGAGGGGGTATCGCCCAGTTCAACGACCGACTCCGGCAGGAGCTGGAGTCTCGCGGCCATGAAATCACGGCCCTGACGTTCTCGCGCCAGTATCCCGGCGTCCTCTTTCCCGGCTCCACCCAATACGACGCCACCAGAGCGGGCGATGCGGCCCCGGTTCTCGATTCCATAAACCCGGTGTCATGGTTCACCACGGCTCGCCGGATTCGCCGGGAGGCGCCCGACGCGCTGGTCCTGGCTTACTGGACGCCCCACCTGGCGCCGGCCCTGGCGGGCGTATCTGCGTTCGCGGGTACGCGCAGCATCGGACTCGTTCACAATGCGCTTCCGCACGACGGGAGCGTTATCGGCAAGCCGCTCACCCGTCTCTTTCTTGGACAGATGGACGCTGCCCTGACGCTGTCCGAATCCGTGGCGTCCGACCTGGCCAACCTGGGATTCAAGGGCCGGACCCGGGTGGCCTTCCACCCTGTATATGATCACTTCGGCAGCGGATTGGCAAAGGATGAGGCCCGGTCCCGGCTGGGACTTGAGGGCGCCGGACCGGTGCTCCTGTGTCTTGGGCTGGTCAGGCCGTACAAGGGCTTCGACCTGGCCCTTGAGGCCTTTCCCAGGGTGTTGGCCGCACATCCCGAGGCGACGCTGGTCATTGCCGGCGAGGCCTATGATGGAAGTCTGGATGAGCGTTTGGCGGCTGCCCCGGACGCGGTCAGGGCACGGGTAGTCCGCGAGAACCGTTACATCCCGGACGCTGAGGTTCCGCTCTACTACTCGGCCGCCGACCTGCTGGTACTGCCGTACCGGACGGCGACGCAATCGGGTGCCCTGGCTGCTGCGGCCCATTTCGGACTGCCGGTTGTGGTGAGCAACCTGCCTGGCCTGGCCGCGCCGGTACGCCAGTTTGAGATGGGAACGGTGGCATCGTCGGGAAATCTGGCTGCCGCTGTGCTGGAGGCGCTCTTGCCCACGCGCCACGCGGCACTTTCTCAGGGCGGCAGACGCATGGCGCGGGAAGCGTCGTGGGCGAAATTCGCCGGGGAACTCGAAACACTGATCGAAGAAGACTGATGGACTACGATCCGGTCAAGGACCGATTGATCAAGGCGTTTGAAGGGTCCGTGCTGGGGCAACGTGTGTTCTTCGGACTCCTCCACCTGGTTTTTCTCCGGTCGTGGTATGTCAGGAAGCAGCTCAAGGTGCTCCTGGCCGACACACCGTCTGCCCGCATCCTGGATGCCGGAGCCGGCTTTGGTCAGTACACCGATTGGATCTTGCGGCGGTTTCCGGAGGCCAGGATCGTGGCCATCGACATCAAACAGGATTACCTGGATCGGCTGTCCGGCTATCTGAACAAAGCCGGGCTGGCAGATCGTGCCGAAGTGCGATTTGGAGACCTGACCCAACTGGAGGAATTCGGTCCCTTCGACCTGGTCCTCTCGGTAGACGTGATGGAGCACATCGAGGAGGACGTGGCCGTCTTCACGCATTTCCACCGGGTCCTGGCCAGGGGCGGCGCGCTGGTTGTAAACACCCCGTCGGACCAGGGGGGCTCCAACGTCTCGGGGGAGGGTGAATCCTCATTTATCGGCGAGCACGTCCGGGATGGCTACGGCGTACCGGAGATCGAGAGCAAGCTGGGTCAGGCCGGCCTTGAAATGGAGCGGGTCGAATACGGGTATGGAAGGGCCGGCACGATTGGCTGGAGCCTGCTCGTTCAGATTCCGATGCTCCTGCTCGGCCGCAGCATGGCCTTCGCAGCAGTGTTACCGCTCTACTACATAGCCGCGCTGCCGTTCGGGGTCGTTCTCAACGCCATCGATCTGGCCGTGAATAACCGGACCGGAACGGGTCTGACCGTTTTGGCGAGACGCCCGTAGTCCGTAGCTTCTCCGGGCATCTCCAGCCGATTTGCCCTCCATCCGGCACCCCAGGCAAGTCCAGCAGAACACGATGCCCACGAAATACATTTTTGTAACAGGAGGGGTCACCTCCTCATTGGGCAAGGGAATCGTGTGTGCATCGCTCGGCACACTCCTGGAGGCACGCGGTCTTCGCGTCACCATCCAGAAGTTCGATCCCTACATCAACGTGGATCCCGGGACCATGAACCCGTACGAGCACGGGGAGGTCTACGTGACCGACGACGGTGCCGAGACGGATCTTGATCTCGGCCACTACGAACGCTTTCTGGGCATCGAGACTACGCAGGCCAACAACGTGACCACGGGCCGGGTGTACCTGGAAGTGATCACCAAGGAGCGGGCCGGCGCCTATCTGGGCAAGACGGTTCAGGTGGTCCCCCACATCATCGACCAGATCAAGTCCTGGATGCTCAAGCTGGGCGAGACGGGCGACTACGATGTGATTCTCACCGAGATCGGCGGCACTGTTGGAGACATTGAGAGCCAGCCGTACCTGGAGGCCATCCGTCAGCTGCGCTACGAACTGGGTCCGGGCAACATCATGAACATTCACCTGACGCTCGTGCCTTATCTCGAGGCAGCCGGCGAGGTGAAGACGAAGCCCACCCAGCACTCGGTCAAAACCCTGCTTTCCTTCGGTCTCCAGCCGGATGTACTGGTCTGCCGTACCGACAGGCCGCTCGACAAGGACGTTCGTCGCAAGCTGGCCCTCTTCTGCAACGTCGATCCGGGTCACGTCGTGGTGTCCCAGGACGCCGAGAGCATCTATGAGGTGCCGCTTCTGCTGCAGGAGGAGGGCCTGGACCGCATCGTCGTGGATCGCATGAAAATGGAGGTCGAGCACGACCTCCAGGATTCAGACATGTCGGCCTGGATTGACTTCCTGCGCCAGCTCAAGGAGCCATCCGGCTCCGTCCGAATCGCCCTTGTCGGCAAGTATGTCGCTCATCAGGACGCGTACAAGTCCATAAGCGAGAGTTTCATTCTGGCGGGTGCCTCACACGACATCCACGTGGACGTGAAGTACGTGCTGTCAGACGAGATCACCGACGAGAACGTAGCGGACCTTCTGGGAGACGTCTCCGGCATCCTGGTCGCGCCCGGGTTTGGAGGTCGCGGAATCAAGGGCAAACTGGAGGCAGTTCGGTTTGCCCGTGAGTCGGATATCCCATTCCTGGGAATATGCCTCGGGATGCAGTGCGCAGTCGTCGAGTTCGCGCGCAACGTATGTGGATGGGAGGCGGCCCACTCCACGGAGTTCGACCCCGAAACGCCCCATCCGGTGATCGATCTGATGGAAGATCAGAAGCGCATTGCCGACCTCGGCGGGACGATGCGGCTGGGCGCGTACGACTGCTACCTGCTGGAGGGCTCCCTCGCCCGCAAGATCTACGGAGACGAGGAGGTCCGCGAGCGGCACCGACATCGCTACGAACTCAACAACGTCCTCCGCTACAGGCTGCTCGAGAACGGGATGAGCTTCACCGGGATCAATACCGCAAGGGATCTGGTGGAGATCGTCGAGCTCACCGACAAGAGGTGGTTCATGGGCGTTCAGTTCCACCCGGAATACCGCAGCGTGGTAGGCAAACCACATCCGCTGTTCAGTTCGTTCGTGCAGGCAGCCATCGATTTTGCCCGGGAGAAAGACCAGATCGGAAAACCCCGGCCGCGTCGCACAGAAAAGAAACTCCAGTTGGCGTCGGTGAAGGTTTAGAAGCGCCTGTCCTCCTGCCCCACGATCCGCCACAATTGTCAAAAACCCGTCTGAGCATGTATTCAGGCGGGTTTTTCTGTCTCAGTAGATCCACGTAAAGACGCGCTCAACCCGGTCTTGAGTTCAAGTATCGCTTGACATTGAGGCCAAAAAGCGTACATTCGGGGGATGTGTGGGGGATAGTGGGGAATTTCCCCATGGTGATTCTTTTCGAGCGGTCTCGCGACTCGTCGCGGTGTCTGTCCCGATAGGGTCGTCGCCCACCCGATCGTACGGTCAATGGCAACGTTCAAGGGACAGGCGGAATTCTCGGTTGACAGCAAGGGTCGCGTAGCGATCCCGGCCAAGATGAGAAACGCCCTCAGCCCAGCCGCAAAGGGGACGTTCACCATGACGCGCGGCTTCGAGAAGTGTGTCTTTCTCTATCCGATGGATGAGTGGGAGCACATCGAGGAGCAGATCGGTGCCCTCAACATGTACAGTCGCCAGAGCCGTGATTTTGTCCGCACCATTCTGATGTGGGCGGACGAGGTCTCGCTCGATGCGCAAGGTCGTATCAGCCTGACAAAACCACTGATTGAGTTCGCCGGACTGTCAGAGAAGGCTCTGATAATCGGTGCGCTGGACCACATAGAAATCTGGGATCCGACCTCTTTTGAGGCCTACATGAATGGCCAGCAAGATGATTATGAGTCGCTGGCCGAACGCGTGATGGGTCCATGATGAGATCGGATTCAACAACAACATTCGTTCGGACCCTGATGTGAACCCCTACGCATCGGGTTATCACGAACCTGTTCTTTGCAAGGCTGTCGTAAACGGACTCGTCAGTGTAGCTGACGGGTGCTACGTAGACGCAACGCTGGGGGGCGGCGGCCACACGGCCGCTCTTCTGGACATGTTGGGTCCTTTCGGCCGAGTGATCGGTGTGGATCAGGATTCCGATGCGATCGAGGAGGCCTCCAAACGACTTGCTCCGGCAATTCAGGAGGGACGCCTCAGTATCGTCCAGGGCAATTTCGCCAACCTCCCGGTGCTGCTTGATGCGCTGAATATTTCCGCAATCGACGGCATCCTGCTCGACCTGGGTGTTTCTTCCCACCAGTTCGACGCAGGACACAGGGGTTTCAGCCATCGGCTGAACGGTCCGCTCGACATGCGCATGGACGTGCAAATGTCTGAGTCGGCCGGTGATCTCCTCGCCCGATTGGACGAGAGTGAGCTTCGGCGCATTCTTCGGAAGTACGGTGAGGAGCCTCGGGCACGCGCAATCGCCCACGCAATGCTTGTGGACGGACCCCCGTCCACCACGGCGGAGCTGGCAGCGATCATCGACCGTGTGGTCGCACCGCCTCAACGCTCCAAGTCCCTCGCGCGGGTATTTCAGGCGCTGAGGATCGCTGTGAACGATGAGGTGGAAGTGCTGCTGCAGGTTCTGCGAGACGCAACGGACCTGGTAAGGCCCGGCGGTCGCATCGCGGTGATCGCATACCACTCGCTTGAGGATCGCCCGGTCAAACGGTTTCTCCGCTACGGAAACCTGAAGGGCGAACCAATACGCGATCTGATGGGCAACCTGCTGGCTCCGTGGCGCCCGATCAACAGGCGCCCGATTTCCGCCGACGAAGAAGAAGTCCAACGAAATCCGCGATCGCGAAGCGCGAGACTTCGACTGGCCGAACGACAGCCACTCCCCTGACACTCATGCCAACATCCAAAACAAAGAAGAAGGCCGGCGCAAGACCGGTCCGCTTCGTCAAGTCTTCCCAGCAGGGACGCCGCGCTCCCCAAAGAGCGGTGGCCAAGCGCGCGCAGGCACGGCCGGCGGCCGCGTCGCGCAGGCGCGCGAGAATGGCTGGCGACGACTACCTGCCCGACTGGCGGGACCTCTCCGGCGGCAAGGCCGGGCGGAGCATGAAGCCTGAGTCAGGCGGTGTCTTTGCGGCGGTGTCCACACTCCGGATGGCTCTACTCATCATCGCAGCAGCGGCCGTCGTGACCCTCTACGTTGGCCACGTTTACGCCACGGCTGAGCTGCTTGGGGAGGTAGACACGCTTCGCCGCGAAAACCTCGAGCTGCATCTGAAGCACAACCAGATCAAGGCCGACTTCGACCGCGTCTCCGGTCCGGCCACCATCGCGGGGCGAGCCCGCACACTCGGTCTCGTAGAGGCCGTGCCCACGGGGCAGCCCATCAGACTCGACCTCCGCTAACTAACGCATGCAAATTCGCGACGAGATTCTGGCTCGGATGTATGTGATGTTGACCCTGCTCGGCCTTGTGCCGGTCCTGGTCAGCCTCCAGGTCTTGCGCGTGGGTCTCATAGACGCGGACGAACTGGAGGCCGCCGGCAACCGGCAGACGGCGGCGGTGGCTGAGATACCGGCCATGCGCGGCTCGATTGCCGACCGAAAGGGCCGGACGCTGGTGGTGAATACGGCTCGCTACGACATCGCGGTCGATCCGAGGTTCAAGGGGTTTCCCGCATCGGCCGAGGGCCTGTACAAGAGCCTCGCCTCCATCACCGGCCGCTCGGCCGCCTCGTATCGCCGCGCGGTGGCCAGGCGCGCAAGCGATCAGTACGCGCTCCTGGAGCGGGGCCTGAGCATTACGCAGGTGTCCCGACTCGAGCGAACCACGCCGGGGCTTCGGGTGCTGAATCGACACAGCCGGACCTACAACTACGGAACCCTGGCTTCGCATATCCTGGGATATGTGGACGCCGATCTTCGGGGCCTGGCGGGTGTGGAGCTGTGGTACGACGATGAATTGACCGGCACGGCCGGCAGCCGCGATATGCAGCGCGACCGGCGGAATCGAATCCGACCGGCCGCCGCCGGCCAGCTGGTCCTGCCGGACCACGGAGAGACAGTCATAACCACCATTGACCTGGTGCTGCAAACCATCCTCGAGGAGGAGTTGCACAAGGGCGTGGTGCGGGCGGGCGCGGTTTGGGGGACGGCAATCGCCATGGATCCTAAGACGGGCGCACTCCTCGCCATGGCCAATGTGCCGACGTACGATCCCAACCGACCGGGCAACCGCGGCGTGGATTCGCGCCGAAACCACGCCATTGTCGACCGGGTCGAGCCGGGATCGACCTTCAAGCTGATGACGGCCGTGACGGCCGTCCGGGGCGGTCACGTCACGCTGGATGACACCGTCGATGCGGGGCCCGGGTGGATCATGCTGCACGGACGCACCTTGCGGGATTCCCACGCGAACGGCCGGATTCCTTTCCGGGAGGTGATTTCCCAGTCCTCCAACATCGGGTCGGCACGCGTGGCCGAGCGCGGAACGAGAGGAGAGTTCTACCAGACAGCACGCGACTTCGGCTTCGGGATGCCGACGGGCATTGATCTGCCCGGCGAAGTGGCCGGCCACCTGAGACGGGTAGACCAGTGGTCCGGGCCCAGTCTCTCTGCCATGAGCCGGGGCTACGAGATCCAGGCCAGCCCCCTCCAGATTCTGAACGCCTACGCGGCCTTCGCAAATCGCGGCCTGCTCATGCGGCCCTACGTGGTTCAGGAGGTTCGGGACGTGACCGGAGAAGTCACCTGGCGAGCGGAGCCCGACTCCATTCGTCGGGTCATGACTCGCGAGCTTGCCGAGAGACTGCTGCCTGCCTTCGAACTGGTGGTCGCCAATGGAACCGCCAAGAAGGCAGCGATTCCGGGGATCACCGTCGCAGGAAAAACCGGGACGGCGTGGAAAGTGAAGAACGGGGTGTACTCGTCCCGCCATTCGATCGCCACATTCGTGGGCTTTTTCCCCGCCGAGGACCCGCTGGTGGCCATGCTGGTGATGATGGACGAGCCGAAGCTTTCGATCTATGGCGGCGAGGTAAGCGCACCGGTATTCGCTGCTGCGGCGAAAAGGTGGATGCCCAGCCTCCTGGAGTCCGAGCCCGCCGAGGCGATGGCCTATGTCGACTCCGTTACTGTGCCGCCGCTGAAGGGACTGCCGACTCTGGTGGCCGAGCGCAAGTTGCTGGCTGCCGGCCTTGAGACAGGAGGCTTTGGGAACGAGTTGGCCCAGGTCAGTTCCCAAACATCACAACCGGGCAGTTCCAGACCCGTCTGGACCCGCGTACGGGTCGAAACCTCGGAGGCTTCCCTGTCCGAGATGCCGGACCTGTCAGGCTGGACCGTGCGGGATGCCGCCTTCTGGCTGCGGCAACAGGGCGTAGATGTCCGGGTGCAGGGAAACGGAAGCGTACGTCGTCAATCACCCGCAGCCGGAGCTGCACTGCCCCGGCAGGCAACCATCATCGCCGGTGATTGAAACCATGATCACACGGCGCGACACGTGCACCCTCGGAGACGTACTTACTCGCCTGGCGGGCGAGGACTTGCTGGTCCAGGCATCCGGCGACGCCTCGGAAATGAAGATCACCACCGTGACGTCAGACTCGCGGGAGGTCACGCCGGGAACGCTGTTCGTGGCCATCGAGGGTACGCAGTACGACGGCCACGCCTATATCCGGGAGGCCATTGAGGCCGGCGCATCCGCCGTTCTCGTAACGAAGGACGCCGAGACTGCCTTGCCGCAGATTAAGGTAACCGACAGCCGGCTGGCCTTGGCACACGCGGGTGCCCTATGGGCCGGGGACCCAGGCAAGAGTCTGGGGATAACCGCCGTCACGGGCACCAACGGCAAGACCACCACCGCGTGGCTCATCGCCCAGGCCCTCAACGCTGCCGGCGTCGCCTGCGGGTATATGGGAACCATCGGCTACGGCATGCCCGGCGCGCTGAACGCCGCCAGTCATACCACGCCCGATCCCGTCAAGCTGCAGCTGGGATTGGCGTCGCTCCTGGAATTGGGATGCCGGGCCTGCGCCATCGAAGCCTCCTCGCACGCCATCGATCAGCAGAGGACGGCCGCGCTTCCCTTCCAGTCAGCGGTGTTCACCAACCTCACTCGTGATCATCTGGACTACCACGGCACGGTGGAAGCCTATCTGGATGCGAAGGCGCGTCTGTTCGAGGAACTGGACCCGGCCGGCCTGTCCATCATCAATATCGACGACCCCGCCGGGCGCGAGATCATGCAGCGTGCGTCCTCGCGCATCCTGACCTACGGTACTGATACGGCTGCCGACATCCGGGTGGATATCATCTCCGACCGGGCCGGCCTGCGACTCCGACTCGATGGCCACGACGCGCGATTCCGGCTCTCGGGTGCGTTCAACGCCTACAACCTTGCGGCGGCCTACGGCGCACTGGAGTCGTACGGCCTGAGTGGAGCCGAGCGCATTGACGCGCTGGCACAGGCCGAATCCGCGCCAGGCCGCTTCGAAATCCTTCCGATTCGGAAGGACCGCGTGGCCGTGGTTGACTACGCCCACACGCCGGATGCGCTTCGAAACGTCCTGGGGGCCGCCAGAGGAATCCTGCCGGCCGGCGCCAATCTGTGGTGCGTGTTCGGGTGCGGTGGCGAGCGCGACCGGGGCAAAAGGCCGCTCATGGGTCAGATAGCCGAGGAGATGGCGGACCGGGTCGTGGTGACCTCCGACAATCCGCGCACCGAAGACCCTCAGGAGATTCTGGATCAGATTCGAAAAGGCGTCAAACAGCCGGACCGAATTCAGTGGGTGGTGGATCGTGGCGAGGCCGTGAACCGGGCCGTCCAGGCCGCCGGCGTCGGCGATGTAGTTGTGGTTGCCGGCAAGGGCCCAGAGCCCTATCAGATCGTGGGCACCGAGTACCGGCCGTATTCGGACATGGAGCAAATCAGACAGGCAGCGGGGGTCTGATATGCTCTATTACCTGATGCAGTACCTGGAGGAGCAGTTCCAGCCACCCGGATTCCAGGTGATTCAGTTCATCACGGTTCGAGCCGCGTTGGCCGCCATCACGGCACTGTTCATTTCCATGATCATCGGGCGCCGGATTATCCGCTGGCTTGAAGCCAAACAGCTTGGAGAGTCGGTTCGCGAAGGAGAGCACGCCGGGGCCGTCGACCACGCGCACAAGCAGGGCACCCCGACGATGGGCGGGGTGATCATTCTCTTTGCCGTCTTGGGTGCCACACTTCTTTGGGGCGCCATCGCCGAAGTATATGTCTGGCTGGCCATGGTGGCCACCGCATGGATGGGCGCCTTCGGGTTCGCCGACGACTACATCAAGGTCGTGAAGCAGGACAAATCGGGCCTGCCAGCCCGCATCAAGCTGGTGGGGCAGCTCTCTCTGGGACTCTTTGCCGGCCTCGTGATCTACTTCCATCCGGCGTTCAGGGAGTTCCACACACTCACCTACCTCCCCTTCATAGCTGGCGAGACGCTCGACTACAACGTCATCGGTGGCGCCGTTGGCGGGATGGACCTGGGCTGGGTGATCTACGTCCCGGTGGTCATTTTCATCGTCACCGCCCTGTCCAACGCCGTCAATCTGACGGACGGTCTCGACGGACTCGCGGCCGGCGTCACCGGCATCGTGGCCCTCGGTCTTACCGCTCTGGTCTACATCGCCGGGAACGCCATCTTCGCCGGCTTCCTGACCGACATGTTTCTTCCGGGTGCCGGCGAGCTCGCTGTGTTCACGCTCGCACTGGCCGCGGCCTGCTTCGGCTTCCTATGGTACAACGGCTACCCGGCGTCGGTCTTCATGGGCGATACGGGATCGCTTGCGCTTGGCGCGGCGGTCGGTACGACAACATTGCTCATTCGGAAGGAACTGCTGCTGCCGCTGCTCTGCGCGGTGTTCTTTGTCGAGTCGCTGTCGGTGATCATTCAGACGGGTTGGTTCAAGTACACACGGAAGTCTACGGGTACGGGCCGGCGCGTCTTCCGGATGGCGCCCATACACCATCACTGGGAAGCCGGCGGAATGCATGAAGCCAAGATCGTTGTGCGATTCTGGATCGTCACTGCGATCACGGTGGCAGCGGCCCTCCTCATTCTGCGTATCCGATGAGTCTGGGGCCAAGACATAGCGTCCGTGGTTCCAAAGCCACCGTGGTGGGTGCGGCTCGCAGCGGCCTGGCGGCTGCACGGCTGCTCAACACCTACGGGTCTCGCGTCTTCGTGACGGAGTCGGGGCGAATCTCGGCCGAGGACGAAAACGCGCTTCGGGATCTGGGAGTCTCCTACGAGTTCGGCGGCCACACGGCCACCGGGCTCGATGCGGACTTTATTGTGACGAGCCCGGGCGTGCCACCGACCGCAGATCTGCTTGTGAAGGCACTCAGTGCATCCATTCCGATCTATTCCGAGATCGAGGTGGCCTCCTGGTTCTGCACCGCCCCCGTCATCGGTATCACCGGTTCGAACGGCAAGACCACGACCACTTCGCTCACGGGACATGTCCTGTCCCAGTCCGGCCGCAAGACCTGGGTGGCCGGCAACATCGGCCTTCCCTTCGCGGCCATTGTCGACCGCGTCGCTCCCGAGGACGTGGTCGTGCTCGAGGTCTCGAGTTTTCAACTGGAGCATACCGCAACATTCCGCCCGCGGGTTTCCATCCTGCTGAACATCACGCCGGATCATCTGGACCGCTACGGCGGGAGCATGGCCCGCTACGCCGAAGCCAAGTTTCGGCTCTGTGCCTACCAGGGTCACGGAGACACGCTGATCTACAACCTGGACGATCCGCTTCTGGAGGATCTGGCCTATCGCACGCCGGATCTGGAGCGGCTGGGCATTTCCCTGACCAACCCATCCGGAGCTGCCTACGTCCGGAACGACACTATCCACCTCTGCCTCGACGGCAAAGACGAACCCCTTATGGAGACGGAGCAACTGGCTCTCCGAGGCAAGCACAACCTCTACAACTCATTGGCAGCTGCCGTGGCCGCAAGGGTCATGGAGGTGCGGAGCGATGTTGTGCGAGAAAGCCTCGCCACGTTTGAAGGCGTGCCACATCGACTGGAGCCCGTTCGCGAGGCCCACGGTGTGCGATATATCAACGACTCAAAGGCCACCAACGTGAACGCGGTCTGGTATGCGCTTGAAAGCATGCGGGACCCCGTGATTCTGCTCGCAGGGGGCCGGGACAAGGGCAATGACTATGAGCCGCTCCGCCCGCTGGTGGCCCAGAAGGTCAAGACGCTCGTCTGTTTCGGCGAAGCCGGGGGCATGATCTCGGAGGCGCTTGGTGACTCGGCCGGTCGGACTCTCCGGGCCCGGGATCTGGAGGAGGCCGTGGAACTGGCAAATGAGGAAGCGGCCGAGGGCGACATCGTCCTGCTGAGTCCGGCGTGTGCGTCGTTCGACCAGTTCGACAACTATGAACAGCGTGGCAATGCATTCAAAAGACTGGTGAGCAACCTGTAGTGCGCGCACTTCTTGGCACCATACTCGTTCGAGATCCACTGGACAAATACGTTGTTCTGGTGACCCTGGCCCTTTCGGCAGTGGGCGTGGTGGCGGTGTACAGTGCGATTGCCTACCTGGCCGACACCAAGGCCGGCGGCGATACAAGCGGCCTGCTGGCCGGGCACATCGTGCGCGTTGGGCTAGCCCTGGGGGTAATGGCGGCGGTTTCGTTCATCGACTACCGGTTCATCGCCCGCTTTGGGAAGACGTTGCTGATAGGCAGCCTGGGACTCCTCGTAGTGGTAAAGATGGCCGGCGTCGCCAATGGTGGTGCAACCCGGTGGTTGGAACTCGGCCCCGTCAGGTTCCAGCCATCTGATCTGGCGAGAGTGAGTCTGATCCTCTATGCCGCCTGGATGTTGGCCAAGAAGCAGCCCTACATCGGTTCGTTCTCCCGGGCGTTTGCGCCGCTCCTGTTCTGGATGATCGTGACGGGCGTTCTCATCGGGATGGAGGACCTGTCTACCGCTCTCGTGGCGTTGACCGCGGTGGGGACGATGGGGTTTGTGGCGCGGGTCAGGATATGGCAGTTGCTGGCCGTAGCCGGCATTGTGCTGACACTGGGGTACGGGCTTCTGTTGACCTCTCCGCAGCGGGCGGCCCGCGTCGAGTCCTTCGTGGGCGCCAAGCTGTTTCCCCACACGTCGGCGGAGGATGTGAACTCCGCTCAAGGCGAAGGCTATCAGGCCAGGCAGGCCCAGATTGCCATTGCCATGGGAGGCCTGACCGGAAAGGGGCCGGGGAAGAGCACGCAGCGAAATTTCCTGCCCGAGGCCTACAACGACTTCATCTTCGCCATCATCGCCGAGGAATATGGAGCGGCAGGGGCCCTCGGCGTGCTGGCACTCCTGATGGCCTTCCTCTTCCGCGGATTCCTCCGAATCGCCCGACACGCTCCCGATCCACTCGGCCTCTTCCTGGCGGTGGGATTGACATCGGCCATTACGATCTACGGCTTTGCGAATGCGGGCGTCGCCAGCGGTCTACTGCCGGTGACTGGACTGCCACTGCCGTTCGTCTCTTACGGCGGGACGTCGATGCTGGTCAGCGGCGCGATGGTCGGGATGCTCCTGAACATATCGAGGCAACTGCGATGAGTCGCCCGGCCCGCATATTGATCGCAGCCGGAGGAACCGGAGGGCACGTCTACCCGGCGATTGCCGTGGCCAATGCGCTCAAGCGCCAGGTACCGGAGTCCTCGGTAGCCTTCGCGGGCACCGTGGATCGAATCGAATGGGAAGCGGTGCCGCGCGCGGGTTATCCGATCTATCCCATCACGGCCGTGGCCTTCAACCGCAGTTCGAAGGCGGCGAATCTGAAGGCCCCATTCAAGCTGGCCCGAGGGGTCAGGCAGAGCATGCAGCTGGTGAGGGAATTTGACGCCGATGTGGTCTTTGGGGCTGGAGGCTTCGTTTCCGGACCCGTTGGTCTGGCCGCCTGGCTCCGGGGTCGGCCCCTCATTCTGCAGGAGCAGAATGCGTTTGCCGGGATGACCAACCGGCTGCTGGGCAAGGTAGCCGAGCAGGTCCACATCGCGTTCCCCGAAGCGCTCGAAGCCTTCTCCGGAAACCGCGCCGTACTGTCAGGAAATCCGGTCAGGGCCGAACTGATGGACCTGGACCGCACCGCTGCCCGCGAAAGACTGGGCATCCCCCAGGACGCCAAGGTTGTGCTGTCCTTCGGAGGATCCGGCGGGAGTCAGGCCATGAACGAGGCTCTCCTGGAGGGCATAGAGGACTTCCTGAAGGCCACCGACGCGCATCTCATCTGGCAGACTGGTCCAAGGTATTACGAGCGGGTGATCGAGTCGGCCCCCACAAGCCCCCGCGTCAGGATTCTCGAATACCTGCACGACATGCCATCGGCGTATGCCGCCTCGGACCTCGCGCTGTGTCGTTCCGGGGCCAGTACCTGCGCGGAGCTGCTGGTCACCGGCACGCCGTCCATCCTGATTCCGTCGCCAAACGTGGCGGAGGACCATCAGACCCACAACGCCAGAAGCCTGGTCGACGCAGGAGCCGCTGTCCTCCTGCCCGAGGCCGAGATGCGGGCAGACTGGGTGTCACGGACGGCGGCTTTGGTCAACAATCCCGAGTCGCTGGAAGCGATGGGTGCAATGGCCAGCGACAACAGCATCAGCGATGCGGCGGAACGCATCGCGGCATCCATCATCAAACTCGCGAACCGGAGGGCGGCGGCATGAGTGCACCACGCGGAGTACCCGGTTTCGCCCGCTACCGACGGGTCCACATGGTGGGCATCGGAGGCATCGGAATGAGCTCGATTGCCGAAGTGCTTTTGCGGCGCGGCTTCGAGGTCTCCGGTTCCGATCTAACGCTGTCTGACGTCACGGAGCACCTCGTCAGCCTGGGAGCGGTGATTCATGAGGGGCACCACGCCTCCAACGTCGGAGATGTCCAGGTAGTCGTTCACTCATCGGCCGTGGACGCCGACACAAACCCGGAGACCCGGGAAGCGCTCAGCCGGCGTATACCGTTGATCAACCGGTCCTTCATGCTGGCCGAACTCATGCGGACCAAGTTCGGCATCGGGATCGCGGGCACGCATGGCAAGACCACCACCACCTCCATGGCCGGCCTGGTGGTGGGAGAGGGTGGCTTCGATCCGACAATCATCGTCGGCGGAAAGGTCTCGGTGTTCGGGTCCAACGCCGTGGCCGGGGAAGGAGAGATCATCCTTGTCGAGGCGGATGAATACGATCGGACGTTCCTGCGCCTGACACCTTCTCTGGCGGTGATCACAAACATTGAGGAAGACCACCTCGATATCTACGAGGATCTGGATGACCTCCTGGATGCCTTTGTCCAGTACGCCAACTCGGTCCCCTTCTTCGGGGCTACGATCGTCTGCCTGGACGACGACAATGTGCAGCGGATCATCAGCCGCATCGATCGGCGAGTGGTGACCTATGGGACCCGTCGGCAGGCCGATGTGCGGGCCGCAAAAATCGAGCAGGAAGGACTGACGATGAGCTTTGATGTGGTGTATCACGGCAAAACCCTGGGCCGCGCCGTACTCCCGATACCCGGACACCACAACGTCCTGAATGCGCTCGCCGCCATCACGGTCGGACTGGAACTGGAAATGCCCTTCGTCGAGATCGCGGCGGGCCTAGGGCGATTCTCTGGGGTTCAGCGTCGCCTGCATGTCTTGGGAGAGGCGGGCGATGTGCTGGTGGTGGACGACTACGCCCACCACCCAACCGAAATTCTGGCGACCCTGGACGCAGCGGTCTCGTCTTGGCCGACCCGGCGCATCGTGGCCGTCTTTCAGCCGCATCTCTACTCGCGCACCTCGGACTTCAAAGAGGGTTTTGCGCGGGCCTTCTTCGATGCGGACGTCCTGGTCCTTACGGACATCTACGGCGCACGCGAAGTCTCGCAGGACCAGATTTCCGGTGCGACCCTGGCCCAGATGGCCGAATCCTATGGGCACAGAGTGGTGCACTACGTCCCGGACAAGGCAGATCTGGCCAGTTACGTGACGGACCTGCTCAAGCCCGGGGATGTGGTGGTCGTCATGGGCGCCGGCGACATCTGGAGGTCCTCCCGAGAACTCATGGAGCGGGTGGAAGCCGCCGCCGCGGAGGGTGCTCTATGAAGCGATTGCTGGTCACAGGACTGGGGCTTTTCGCTGTTGCATTTCTGGCCCTCCTGGGGTGGAGATGGCTTGATGGGGTGCCCATCGAAGACATCGCCATCCGGGGAGCCGTGCAGGCCGATTCAGCCGCCATTCTGGAACTGGCCGGGGTCCATCTCGGAGCATCGCTGATGGATGTCTCTCCTGCAATCATTGCCGACCGTGTCAGGCGGCATCCCTGGGTCGGCGGTGCGTCGGCCTCACGACAACCTACGGGGACGCTCGTGATCTCGGTACGGGAGCGAGAACCCGTGGCACTCGCGCTGGACCGGGGCGGAAGACCCGAGTACTACCTGGACGCAGCCGGCTACCGTATGCCTGTCGCGGGCGGCCTGGTCGTGGACGTTCCCATCGTTCGCCATGTCGCAGAGCCGTACCACCCCGTGGTGCCGGTTGGCAGTCCGGCGCTGCGCGCATTCATGGCCCTCCTGCCTGACCTGGAGGAGTTCCAGGACGCCCTTCTATCGGAAATCCACGAGACCGACAAAGGCGAGATAGACATATTCACGGCCGTCACACCCTCGGGTCAGTCGATTCGAGTGCGGCTGGGAAGAGACCATTTTGATGACAAGCTCGAGCGGCTGCAGTCCTTCTGGATGCAGGCCGTTCTGGCAAGACCAGAAACCCAATACGACTGGGTAGACCTCCGTTTCGACGGACAGGTTGTGACCCGGGTACGTGCATGAAACCCGCTGAGGACCCCATGGAGGAGCTGAACGATCACATTGTAGTTGGCCTGGACATCGGAACGACCAAGGTCTGCGCCGTTGTCGCTACCACGGATGAACTGGACCGCATCAACGTGCTTGGTGTCGGAATGGCGGAATCCGACGGGCTGAATCGCGGCGTCGTGGTCAACATCGACAAGACGGTTGCGGCCGTCCGGGTTGCGGTGGGCGAAGCCGAGCGCATGGCCGGCGTCACGGTCAACAGCGTGATTGCCGGCATCGCCGGCGATCATGTTCAGAGCTTCCAGAGTCGAGGTGTGGTCACCATCTCGAACCGGGACGGCGAAATCACCGAGGGCGACGTCCAAAGGCTTCTGGAGGACACGACGCACGTGGCGATGCCGGCGGACCGGGAGATCCTGCACGTCATCCCGCAGGAGTTCATCGTGGACGGACAGGACGGGGTCGCGGACCCAGTAGGCATGTCAGGCGTGCGGTTGGAGGCGAATGTCCACATCATCACCGGTCTGGTCTCCGCCGCCAAGAATATCTACCGCTGCATCGAGAAGGCCGGGTATCAAGTGGCCGACATCGTTCTCGAGCCCCTGGGCTCCTCCTTTGCGGTGCTTCACCCCGACGAAAAGGAAGTCGGCGTCGCGCTGATCGACATCGGCGGCGGCACCACGGACATCGCCGTCTTCGAGGACAACACGATTCGTCACACGGCCGTGATAGCCGTGGCGGGCAACAAGGTCACCGACGACGTCCGGAAGGGCCTGGGCCTGATGCGCGACCAGGCCGAGCGCCTGAAGTGCACCTACGGAATGGCACTAGTGGATCTCGTGGCCGAAGACGAGCAGATTGCCATTACCGGCATCGGTGGTCGCGGCGAGAAGCTGGTCGGCCGATCTACCCTCGCCCAGATCATTCAGCCCAGGATGGAAGAGATCCTGGAGATTGCCGCCATCGAGATCAAACGCTCCGGATACGGTCGCCACTTGTCGGCTGGCGTCGTGTTGACCGGAGGCGGATCGCTGGTCGCCGGCACGGCCTCCCTCGCCTCTGAGATCCTCGGATTCGAAGCCCGCCTCGGCAAGCCCATGGGCCTGGCCGGAGGCATGGTCAAGGAGGTAAGCGATCCAAAATTTGCCACCGCCGTCGGTCTGGTCCTCTACGGACTACGCCCCGAGATGATTGGTGGCACCCCATTCCGCTCAGATATGGTCTCGCGTGATTCCAGGCAGCCCGAACTCGCAGGTGAACGCTTGGTGGGCCGCATCGCGAATCGCATGAAGACCTGGTTCGACGAACTCTAATCACCCCTTTCTACCAACAACCCCCAAAATCCGGTTGCTCGCCGGATTCAGTGAGCGCGCGTTCCGGCCGCTCAAGCGCTACAGCCCAAACCCCATTGGAGGACACCATGGACCAATCATTCAGCTCTCACTTTGCGTTCGATGACGCACTAAATGACGAGGCGAAGATCGCCGTCGTCGGCGTGGGAGGCGGCGGAGGGAATGCCGTCAACAACATGATCGATAAAGGCATCCACGGGGTGGAGTTCTTCGCGATCAACACGGACTCTCAGGCGCTTTCGGTGAACCTTGCCCCCACTAAACTGCAGGCCGGCCGCGATCTGACCAAGGGTCTTGGCGCGGGCGCTCGTCCCGCGGTGGGGGCGCATGCCGTTGAGGAGACCAGGGAAGACCTCACCGAGATGCTTCGAGGCTTCGACATGATCTTCATTACCGCCGGAATGGGCGGCGGTACCGGAACGGGTGGTGCCCCGATTGTGGCCGCAATCGCCAGGGAACTGGGGGTTCTCTCGGTGGCCATCGTCACGAAGCCGTTTGACTGCGAGGGCCGGCGGCGACACCAGGCAGCTGAGACTGGCATCCAGCTGCTGAGGGAGAACGTCGACACGCTGATCATCATCCCGAACGAGCGTCTGCTCGACATAGCCGATGTGAACACCACGCTTATGGACGCCTTTGCCAAGGCCGACGAGGTGCTCTATAACGCAACGCGCGGTATCAGTGACCTGATCACGGTTCACGGTCTGATCAACCTGGACTTTGCCGACGTTCGGACCACCATGAAGGAGGGCGGTACGGCTCTCATGGGTGCGGCCATGGCCGCCGGCGACAGTCGAGCGGAGAAGGCTGCCTCCGAGGCCCTTTCCAGCCCACTGCTCGATGGACTGTCCATCCACGGGGCGCGAAATGTGCTGGTCAACATCACCGCCGGAAAGTCGCTCGGGATCCGCGAGGCGACCGCCGCCACGAGCATCATTCAGCGCGAGGCTGGCGAGGACGTCGAGGTGATCTTCGGTACCGTCATCGATGAGGAGATGGGCGACGAACTCCGTATCACGGTGATCGCGACAGGGTTCGACACCTCCGGAAAGTCAGTTTCCCAGGGTGGCGGGAGGACTCGCACCCTTCCGCTTGATGAAGTCGGCCCGGTTATCCAATACAAGGGCGAGGAAGCCCTGCAGAAATTGGACATGCCGGCCTATCAGCGCCGCACTGCCTCTTTGTCGGTCGAGCCGCTGGGAAAGGCCGCGGGTGACGGAGCACCTCCTTCGCGGGTCCGTCGCCTGAACGTGGAAGACATGGACAAGCGAAGCCAACCGGTCTCCACTGAGAAGGAGGACATGCCCGCGTTTCTTCGAAAAATGCTGGATTAGCATATCCGCACTGTGACCCGGGGTGCGTTTCGCACGCGGGGTCACACTACCTGCCTGAACCTGCGCCCGGATTCTGAGCAAATCCGGGGCACTGCCGTCGGGCTGTCGGCTAGCAGGTTTATATAAGGTTCGGTCAACGTGAGCCGCGTCCCACAAGGGCGCGGCTCGCGTTGTTTGATCAGTACCTTTCCGACCATGCCGGGACCTCGTTTCATACCGCTGTTGATGTGCCTGTGGGTCACGTGGGTCGGCTTTGCTTCGGCCCAGTCAGCACCCTTGGAACCGGACGGGTCTACGCCGGCGACGGCCCTTCCCCGTCCGGGCCTGGGTATGGTCTGGGATAAACCTGAGGATCCTATTCGGGCGGCGGCCGATCTGAGGGCCATGGCGGACCTGAGCGTCCGAGCCATCCGGTCGAGCGTCTGGGAAGACCGCCGGCTGTTTGACCTTGCCGATACGCTGGGCATCCTGGTATTCCAGGAACTGTCTGTCAGATATCCGACGTCGCGGACCCTCGCCGACACGCTGGGTTACGTCCTGCGACAGGTGGATCGAGTCCGTGAGGGCGGCAGAGTGTATGCGCTTGGCCTTGCCTATGCTCCGGACACCTCCAATCCTGAAACATGCAGATTGCTGGGTGAGATGACCGCGGCCGCCGCCGGCTCACTCAAGACCTACATCGTATCAGAGTTTGACGTGGACGAATCCTGTCCCAGCAGCGTGGATCTGGTCCTTCTCCGCGCTATTCGCCAAGGGGCTCACGCGGGTGAGATGGGCTTTGCAGTGGACTCGGAACCGGACCTGCCGGACTTCGAGGGCGCGGAGCAGGCCGAGTATTATGCGAATCAACTGCCAGCGCGCCTGTCGGTCGGCGCCTGGACGTTTCTATATCGGTGGGCCGATGCGCCGGAGCCGTCCGCCTTCGCCGCGCGGCCCGGCGGTGGCAGGTGGGGACTTCACCGCTCCGACGGGTCTTCCAGACCTTCGCTGGGCGTGGTTGAGGGCGCCGCGCGCAGGTCGCAACGTGCATTTGCACGACCGGTCCCTTCGGCGCCCCGAGCGCCGGCTAACGGGTACGTCCTTGCCGGTTGGGCGATGCTGCTGGCCTTGCTGCTGGTCTATGCTCGCTCCCCGAGATTCCGGTCCATGTCGGGTCGCTACTTTGCCGCCCACGGGATCTACCGGACAGCAGTTGCGGACAATCGAGACCACCTGATATTCTCCAATGTCACCGTCCTGTTGTGTGTGAGTATGCTCTTCGGGATGGTGGGTGAGCAGGCTCTGCGCAGCTACGCCGACCATCCCGCCTATTCCGCACTGTGGAACTGGTCTGGCGAGGGGGTCCGCGGAGCCCTGAATACGCTCATGGGAAGCCCCGTGAGGTTCAGTCTCCTGATTGGGTTGTTGGCGCTCCTGGGAATGCTGCTCTGGATGATCGCCTGGTACCTGTTGGCGGCGCGATCGAGAGGAGGCACGTTCTCTCAGGTGATGACGCTGTCGATCTGGCCGCGCTGGCCCGTGCTGGCGACCCTACCCGTGGTCATGCTCGTGGCGGCCGGGTCCTGGGGGGACGCGGCAGCCCGGTACTCTGTGGTCTGGGTTCTGGCGACGGGCGTCTGGAGTACCATTCGGACGAATCTGGACGCCTCCCACGTGCTTCGCATGCAACCCTTGGCGGTCGTTCTGCTTTGGCTGTCCGCACCCTTTGTCTCCATTCTGTTGGCCGCCCTTCTTCTGGCGGGTCGTCACGGAGACAAGTTGGTCTATCTACAGCAACTGGCCCGTTGACATTGGATCCGGGTCAACGGCCGACCTGCAGGTCATCGAAGTCGACAATGGCTGTACTGTTGACCGAGTCCGAATCGCTCCAGAGAAAAATCGCCGTCGGCCTGTCAGGGGGCGGCCTTCCAAATAGCCGCTCGAAGTCATCCCTGATGTTACGCTGATGCTGGATCCAGTGGCCGAGGCCATCTTCCCCCCAGGAAGAAACGACAATCAACTTGAGTGCGCCGTACGAATCCGTGAACCCCACAGGCAGCGTCGAACTGTATGAGTACTTGATCCCGCGGGGCCGTCCCAACCAGTCCTGATCGAAGAGGACGTAGACGGCCGCACCGGTGTCGTTGAGTTTCGAGCGGTCCTCACGCGCACCGACTGGGAGCTCATGCGCCCGCCAGCGCCAGCTCAGAAGCGGCCGCTCGGCGACATCCCAGTCCATCCCTTCTCCACTGCGAAGGATGATTCTGTGGGCGTTGTCGCGAACCGTGGCTCGAATAAACTTGTTGCCTCCCTCCTGCATGACCGTGAAGCGCTCCTCATCGGTCTGCAGCGAGCCGTTGACGGGACGAATATCCTTGCGGTCCTGATAGGTATACCAGCCGGTGGGCAGGCCTCCGACCTCGAATCGTTCGAAGTCCTCAAGGACCGTGCACGACCGACCGTCCAGACAGCTGGACGTTGCCTGTCCTGACGCGAAGTCGGAGAATTGAATACCAATTACCCCGGCAAGCAGGAAGGCGCAGGTTGTCAGACGCATGGAGCGGGAAATATCCTCTCAATGAAGTGTTCCGCCGTCGGGAAAAGTTACGGGGCGGTGTGCGTATCCAGATTACGCAATGACCGTACCGCGGAGACCGTCAGGCTCCCTCGAGCGTCCTACCGGCTCGGGCGTCAGGCGGCCCGGGCGTCAGGCTCCCGCGGCCTTCAGGCTGCGCTCGGCGTGCTCCAGCATCTCCGGGGTATCGACATCCTGCCAGAATCCGTCACCGATGTCCAGCGTCCTCATGCGACCGCTGGCCGCGAGCGTCTGGACTCCATTCGAGAGTGAAACGTCGCCGTGCACTGCGAAATGGGCCTCGAGCGCCGAAAGGAGGCCCCTCGTGCAGACAAAAACCCCTGTGTCGATGCAGTTGTACTGCTCGATGGTCTTCCCGATCGATGTGATCCGATTCTCGGACTCGAGCACTTTGGTGGCGTCATCCAGATCGAAGACCGATTCGATATCGTAGTCGACCAGCAGGGTGGCACCCCCATCCACGGGCGTGTGGGATCCGGCCAGCTCCATCACATCGTCCCCAACCACGTGATCGGCCATCACGAGGACAAAGGCGTCCTCAATGTGTGGGGCAGCCGCGAGCACGGACACTCCATTCTGAAGCTCAAAACGAGGGTTGACGACAAATCGAAGGGGAACGGATCCCGTGTACTCACTCTCCAGCGCCGACTGTATCTCCTCAGACTCAAACCCCAGCACGATCACCACCCGCCGGCATCCTGCGAGGGCCAATCCTCTCACGGCCCGCAGAATCAGCGGCATTCCGCCGACCCTGATCAGCGGTTTCGGCTGGCTGCCTGAATCATCCGTGGCCAGTCGTGACCCGAATCCGGCAGCGAGAATGACGCCAACCTTTCCCGGAGTCTCGCTCACGGGGTGTCGTGATGGGGCTCGTAATTCTCGGAGAGGTGTGTGACCGGCTCGTGACCGGCAATCACGCGAAGCGTGTTCTTCAGGCGGAAATGCTGGATGAACAGGTCATGCTCCTGCACGTGTCCCGCACCGACATGTGGCCCCTTGAAATAGAACGACAACCACTCCTGGATTCCTGAGCGGCCGGAGCGACTGGCCAGGTCGAGGAAGAGCGCGAGATCAAGGACAATCGGGGCAGCGAGGATCGAGTCCCGACACAGGAAATCGACCTTGATCTGCATCGCATAGCCCATCCAGCCGAAAATGTCGATGTTGTCCCAGCCTTCCTTCTCGTCGCCGCGGGGCGGATAGTAGTTGATCCGCACCTTGTGGTACAGATTGCCGTAGAGCTCCGGGTATATCTCCGGCTGGAGCATGGTGTCCAGTACGGCGGACTTGGTCACTTCCTTTGCGCGGAAGCTGGCCTCATCGTCCAGGATCTCGCCGTCGCGGTTGCCCAGGATGTTGGTAGAGAACCAGCCGTTGATTCCAAGCATCCGGGCCTTCATGCCCGGAGCCAGGATGGTCTTCATCAGCGTCTGGCCGGTCTTGAAGTCTTTTCCGGCAATCGGGACACCATTCTCAAGCGCCAGTTGCTCCAGGGCGGGGACATCTGCCGACAGGTTTGGAGCACCGTTGGCATACGGCACGCCCTCCATGATGGCGGCATAGGCATACAACTGGGAAGGCGATATGGCGTCGTCATTCTCCTTCATGCCCCGACGGAAGGCGTCGATGGTGTCGTGGCAGGGTGCCGGCTCGAGGTACACCTCGGTGGAACCACACCAGACCATCACCGCGCGACTCGCGCCGGCTTCAGCCATCCGGTTGCGGATATCCGCTCGGAGCAATTCGGCCAATTCGAACTTGTTTGCTGCCTTCTTGACGTTGGGCCCATCGAGGCGCTTGACGTACTTCTGCTCGAAGGCGGCCGGCATCGGTTTGATGGTCGACAGGTAGTCCTTTACGCCTTCCAGATGCTCCGCGCGGAGGACTTTGGCCCTCACCGCCGCCTCGTAGGCGTTGTCCGGGAATACGTCCCAGGCACCAAACTCGATGCTCTCCAGCGGTGCCAGATCCACCAGGTCCCGGATGAAGGGGTTGCGACCCTCCGAGCGGGGCCCGATGCGGATGGTCTGCATCTGGCTCAGCGAGCCAATCGGAGCGGCAAGACCCCTGCGCACGGCCTCGACGCCGGCCATGAAGGTGGTCGAAACGGCCCCGAGTCCTGGCGTGAGAACCAGAAGTTTTCCCGAGTCTGCCGGAGTGGTGGCGAATGCGGACATAAAGACGGAGGAGACTGAATTTCAGGACGGAGGAGGCGGTGATTCGCTCCTCACGATGCGCAATCTACGGATCCCCCGTTCAAGGCCCAGTGGCCCCTCCAGGGCTGACCAATCAGGCTTCCTGCAGGACCGGACCAACCTCGATACCGCGGGACACGTGTTGCTTGTCGCCCGCCAGTCGCTGCATGGCTTCCCAGATCCGTTCCCGGTTGTGCCCATCGGCGCCGAGCATGTGCCGATCCAGGAAATCACGAGCGATCACGCGGCAACAGTCTGGATCAACCAGAGCCTTGTCGATCTGATCCATTAGATCGTCGAAATTGCGGGCAAGAAGGCCGCCGTGTTCCTCGGGGGGCAGCTTCCAGATATACCGCGCCTTATCCAAATGCTTTTCGCGGACACCGGACCACCTGAGTTCACGCCAGATAAACGCCTCATCTGCAGAACGAACCGGATACACGTGTACCGTCGGCCTGCCTGTGGCATAGAACAGGTTTGCGATGCTGCTGAAGTTGGTGACGAGAACATCGGAGACTTGCAGGTCCAGATAATTGTCCGGCGAGGAGTCCTTGAACTTCAGGCAGACGTTCGGGAAGCGCGCCGTCAGACGGTCCAGAAACCCCCGATAGGCCGCATCGAAGCGGTAGGAGTCATGGAGCCGGATGATGGCGTTGGCGCCATGGCTGTCGATTCGCTCGAGGAGTCGCCCGAAGAGATCCGCATCCTGGCCCCAGTGGGCGAATACCTCGCCATAGTGCCACGTTGGCGCGATGAGTACCGTCTTCCGGTTGACCACATCGAACGGGTAGTAGGGCTGGGCCAGAGACCGGTCCATCGGCTCGATGAGATCGTCGTGGCTGGCGGCGCCGAGCTGAAGGCAGTTGCTTGGATGGACCGCGCTCACCTCGGTCCGGTGCTTGAAGTCCCAGGGACCGAACGCCTGCCAGACCACATTGCGAGCGGGTTTCCGGATGTCACCCCAGGTCCGTTTCAGGGTGTGATGCAGCAGCCAAAGTTCCTTTTCGTCATTGGGACCCTTCCAGCCGAACCCGTGCCACAGAATCAGCGCTCGACGGGACGTTCGGAAGAACGGGAGTCGATTGTCCATGATCGTGAGATCCCACTTGCGGGAGGGCAGGTGGTGGTACCACCGCCGCTTCACGATTTCAGCCTTCAGCGGGAAGAGCTTCGCGACCCCCTGCCTGAGGAAGGTATCCGGGTCGTCCATCACAACCCGCAGGGTAACCCCGGGCAACTGATCGAGATATCTGGTGAGACTCCAGAGATCAGCTCCAAATGTTGTTGCCCAGACGAGGACCCTCATCGAACCCGGCGAAGTTTCGCGGAAAGTACGACCCTACACGCATGGGAGGGGAAAGTCCCCAGAATGACGGCGTTTGGGGTCATGGCGCGGTAACGGTGTTCTCGTCCTCCAGACTCGACGCAAACGCGGCGTCGGCGTTCTTGACGTCAGGGTCCTCGCTGAAGTGCGTGGCAAGGAAGAGGCCGAAGTTGGTGGTCCGCACGAGGACGCTGCTCGCCAATAGCATGCCCGCGATAGCTGTCGTGGCCTGTCCCAACGAATCGGACAGGCCCATTCCGAGGCTCAGGAAGAACAGGTCCTTGCTGGGTAGAAAAGGGACCCGGTTCAGGACTATCAGCAGACACAGATACGTGAGCCAAACCACGAGACCGATGTCGGGAACACCCACGCTCCACTGGACCACGAAGAGACCGTTGACCACAATCAGCCGGCCGTAGTGAATGCCGAGGATCCGGTAGGCCGTAGGCTTTGGAAGGGCGAACAGGTAGGTCCGGAACTGGTAGAGGACCGCGCCCAGGGCGATGGCGAGGCCCAGACCGATCAGGAACTGTGCCTGCGAGACATCCCCAAATATCTTGTTCAGCTCGAGAATCCCACTGCCTCCAAGCACGGCCAGTAGCGCGGCCGCGGTGGTCATCGAGGCCACTGAGGAAAGAATGTTGACATCGCGGACCGCACGGAACGCTTCAGTTCGCGCGACGCCGAGCTTCTTGTAGAGCCACCAGAAGAAGTACACTTCTCCCGAGTAGCCGGCCATTTCCTCGTTGAAGACGCGTTTTCTGATCAGCGCTCGCAGTCCCGACCAGGACGGCACAGGCCAGATCTGCCGGTAGGTGATCAGCTCCGCCAGCGGCTGCGTCAGGTAGATGACAAGAAAGAGAGCATAGAACCACGGAGACGTCGGAAGCGCGGCAAGAAGATCAGCCCAACCAAGCTGCCCCAGCCGATAGACCAAGTAGACGATGACGCCCAGCGTCATGAGCCGACCAGCCCACGGAAGAAACCGTTTGACGTGATCGCTCTGGAGGAGCGATGTGAGTCGGTTCAAACGTCTAATCAATCAGTGGTCATGTCGTCCCGTCGCTTCTCTAGGCGCTCCATCAGGGTGTCAAAGCCCCGCTTGCGGATCATGGTACGAAATGACCTCGAATACCCCTCGACGGTACTGACTTCATCCAGAATGATGTCCGTGGCCACCCACGTATCGGCCTTCTGCACGAGTTTGTAGGAAACCACCACCGGCACGTCGTCGATGACCGTGGAGGTCTTGACGTCGGCTGCGCCCCCGTTGACGGTAATCGACTTGTAGGTCACGGCGGCCCGGTAGGGATCCAGGTTGGCGAGCGACTGGCTCCGGACGATATCCGAAAAGACCTCCACAAAATGGGTCTTCTGCTCTGCGGTCAGTTCCGTCCAATGGGGACCGAGTGCAGCCTTGGCCATTTCGCCGAAGTCCAGGAAGCCGTTGACCACACCCCGCAACTCATCCTTCTTTGCGGCGGCCACTTCGGACCCCTTCGGACCCAGGAGCGCCTTGATTGAGGCGTCGCGCTGCTCGAGGAGCGCCCTGATCTGGGCGTCAGGCGCCTGGGCCTGAGCCCGCGCGGACATTATGCCTGTGCCAGCCAGGAGTAGCAGGAAAACGGCAGCGGTGTTTAGAATTCGGGACAGTAGCATGCGTGACATGGGTGCGATTGCTCAGTTTGCGTTCGCCATAAACCAGTTCAACTAGTGTGCCAGCAGCGGTTCCAGCAGCCCCGTGGCCGCGTGAAGTTCCAATATGGCCATGTTGAGCTTGAATACCGCCTCGTGACGAGCGGCCTCCAGCTGGAGTTTCGCCTGCACGGCCTTGATGAGATCGTCCGTGTCGCCGAGATCCAGATCGAAGTTGACATACTCGGTCTGGAGCCACTCGCGTGCGATCCTGAAGGACTCCTCGGCGGCTTCCAGCGAGGCCTGTCGGATACGAATCCGACGGTACGCCTGCTCCACCTCGAGGAGGATCAACTGCTGGGCCGCCGTCTCCTGGTACCTCACTTCCTGCAGATTCGCTCGGGCCTGCTCAACCTTGGCACGCGTCTGGGAGAAATTCAGCTGCAGCCTCATCCCGAGTCCTGTCTCGAGTGACCGGGAGAGAAACGAGTCTCCGACATAGGGATTACGCTGACGAAAACGATCCACCGTTCCCGAGTAGTGGGCATGGATTCCCCAGATCAACTTGGGGTAGTAGTCCGAGCGGGCGACATCCACCAGGGCGCTCCGGGCCGCAATGCCCGCGGAGACCTGCGCGAATTCGGGGCGGTTCTGAAGGGCAAGCGTCTGATAGACATCCAGCGAGTCGAGCGTCAAAATGAGCGGCTCCAGGAAGCGGTCGGCCACAGTCACCACCGTGTGGTCCGGCAGCATCAGTTGACGCCTCAGCCCCGCGAGTGCCGTCTGGGATTCCTCCCGCACCTCGATGATTCGCCGCCGCACCTCCTGCTCGGTGATTTGGACCTGGAAGAGGTCTGCGTCCCCGACATCCGGTGAGCCTTCCTCGAGCAATCGCTCGACTTCCGTCCGCGCCCGGCCCACGGCCTTTTCGGCCTCCTCGGTCAGGCTGTCCATGGCACCCAACAGGACGACCGAGTAGTACAGCCTTGCGGCACGCAAAGCCACCTCCAACTCTTTGGCCTCGACACCACCCGTCTCCATGCCTATGCCGGCCTCGGCGGCATCAATTGTTCGCCCAAGCTGTCCCCAGGTCCAGAGCGGTTGAATCAGGTCCACGTCGACCCGGCTGAACGGCGCCAGATCGCCCCAGTCGTTCCGGACATCGGGGTCCAGATAGAGACGGTCCGTGGGCGTGTTGTTGGGGTTATCCAATCCGGGTGCGACGGCGTGCGCGGAGGTCGCCTTCAGATCGGTCAGGAACCGGGATCGGACCGCCTGGTCACGGCGGGCTTCGGCGAAACGAACCCGGGCACGCTGAATGTCGATGTCCGGGCTGATCTGGACAGCCCGCGAGATGGCCTCCGAAAGACTCACATGCACCGTGTCCTGGGCCACCACCGCGGGGGCCAGAAACAGGATCGGGAGGGACATAAACCAGCACAGACGACGCATGGCGCGAAACACGACCGTTGGATCTGAACGTTCCCGGTGGCCTTCGGCAGCGCCGCGCCCGCCGCGCCCCGCCGCAGCCATGAACCTTCCCCAAAGACGGCAGCGGAGAACGTCGGGAAATTGCCGGTCCTCATCGGGCCGGCTATCTTCCGCAGTTCTTTCGCACCAAGCGCCTCGGTCCACGCAAGTGGCCAAGAGGGAATCCGGTGACCGCGGGCTCTGGCCCCGGGAGTCCGGAACTGTACCCGCAACTGTAACCGATCGGACCGGATCCAGGAAGCGAATCTCCACTGCCCACGGCGGGAAGGAGACCGCAGAGATCCGGTGAGCACGAGGCCGATCGGGAGTCAGGAGACCTGCCGGGCGCTATCAGCCAAACAGACCCCCGGGTTAGGGGTGTGGCCTTCGGAGTCCGGCATTGCCGGGTCAGTCTGACGGGTCCCACGTCCTATTGGGGTCAGGCCCATGACTCACTCCGCCGTTATCAAGCGACTCCTGCTCTGGAGTCTGCTGCCGCCGATTGGTGCTTCCGCCCAATCGATTCCGGACTCCACAAAGGTGGTCCCCTTGGCAGAGGTCATCGTGGAAGGCCGACGGGCCCCATCCCCGGTGCATGGGAGAGAATTACTGGGAGTGGGAAGTGCTCCTGGCGCCAGCCTCGGGGCGATTTTTGCGGCCCGTCTCGGAGTCTATGTCCACGGTCAGGGTCCCGGGGCGCCCGCGACGCCACGAATTCGGGGGTGGGATGGCTCGCAGACTTCGCTCGTGCTGGACGGAATCACCCTGACAAACCCACAGAGCGGGCAGGTGGATCTCTCGATCATGCCCACCTCGTTCCTGGAGAGCGCCACGCTGGAGCTTGGTCCCGGAAGCGCACAAGGCGGCCTGGGCGGTGTCATCCGTTTGACCACCATCGCTCCGCGCCCTGGCGGTACGCTCCGCCTGGAGGCCTCCCGCGGGCCATTCGGAATCAGGCGAACCGCCGTTGCCGTCGGGCTGGCAGGTCAGTCCCTGGGCGGGCTTGTGGCCATGGATGCGGCCCGTTTTGCCCAGAACTACCGAACCGGGAGCGGAGCTACCCGGCCATCGGATGGAGGAGATCGGATTTCTCTCCTCGGCAAGGTCTTCTACCAGGGCAGCTCAGGAAGATGGACCGGGCAGTGGTTCTCAAGCCATTCCGGAACGGGTCTCCCAGGGCCCGCCAACGGAAGGCCCCGAAACGCTTCCCAGGATCAGGATATCACGCAGGGACAGGTCGCTCTGCGGAGAGCGTCCTCAACGCGGGTTACTGACCTGTCCCTGGTGGCTCAGGAATCCAGGGGGAGATTCGAGGACCGGGACTCCGGCGCCATCAGCTCCAGCCGCACCCGCTCCATTCAGGCGTCAGCCAACGTCACGGACAAGCAGTGGGCCGTGAACGGAAGCGTGGCCCGGGAATGGATGCCGGTTCAGTCGCAGTCGCAGCTCGCCGTGCGGATCGACGCCCACCGGGATTGGACCCTGCGGCAGGACGGACCGCTCCTGACGCTGGGTTTCGGCCAGGAAATCATCGCAGGGAAGTACTTCGCCATTCCGCGGGTGGGACTGCTGCACACGATTGGACCCGTGGAGACCTCGATTTCGGGCGGCCGGACGGTTCGTCACCCCTCCTTCGTTGAGCGTTTCTGGGTGCCGGGCGGCAACGCGAATCTCCAGCCGGAGGCTGGCTGGGGCGTCGAGGCGAATCTGGCAGGCTCCATGGGGTCGGCTCGGGTCGAAGTGACCGGTTTTCTGGCTCGGTTGACCAACCGCATCGTGTGGCACCCGAGCCTGGTGTCTGCCGGTTTGCAGGTCTGGAGTCCAATCAACGTGGGCCGCTCGGTTTCGAGGGGCGTCGAAGCGCGGCTGGCCCTTGGGGACGACCGTCGTGGGTTGACCCTCGAAGGGACCTGGACATCGGCCACCGACAGGACCGACGAGAAGGCGGCGTCATTCGGCCACCAGCTACGCTACGCCCCCCGTCTGGTCGCGGCCGGCGAGGGATGGATATCCGTCCGCGGAGTCGTTCTCACATCGTCGGTGAAGAGAACGGGCCGACGGCCCATCGCCTCGGACGGATCATTTTTCGAGCCTGCGTTCACTGTGGCCGACGCCACGCTGTCCCGCTCCGCAACAGCCCTTGGGCTGTCCCATCTCCTTTCGGTATCGGTAGCCAATCTGCTCGATGCCGACTACGCCGCTGTTCGGCTCTACCCGATGCCCGGACGACACCTGACACTCACCCTACGCATCGATCTTCCATGACCCGCTCCACGCTTCTGCTTCTCGTCCTGTTCTCGGTCGCCGCCTGTGATACTTCGGATCCCCTGACACCGGAGCCTTCGGCTTCTGCCGCCTGGGTAGCCAACGGAGGAAACTTCTCGGATCAGAATGGCTCTCTGTCCCGCATCTCCCTGCCTGCCATGTCGGCCGAGCAGGGTCCGACCATGGACGGCTTCATTCAGGCAGTCGAGCCTGCCGGCGAAGAACTGATCGTCCTCATCAACACGTTCTCGGGAGGACGGATTGACATCGTGGCGGCCGACGGGCGCACAGTCCGCGCCACCATTCCAGATATCGACGCGCCCCGTGCGGTCGTAGTGGCCGGTGACAGGGCCTACGTCACGACCTTCGCCTTTGACGGCTCCGGGAGCGTCCTGACGCTCGACGTTCCCTCGGCGACGCTTGTGGGGGACCCCATCCCCACGGGCTCGTATCCCGAAGGAATCGCCATCGCCTCCGGCCGGCTGCTCGTGGCGAACGCCGGATTCATTGGTGACGGCACGACCCTGACGGCGGTGCACCTCGCGACCGGCTCGGTGGACTCCGTCGAGTTGGCCTGTGACGGCCCACGGGATGTCCTGACCCTCTTCACCGGTGACCTGGCGGTTACCTGCCTCGGAAGGACCGTGTACAGTGATGACTTCAGCGAGGTACTCGAGCGCACCAACGGGCAGGTGGTATTCGTGGATGATGAGACCCTGGAGGTCCAGGACAGGGTCATGTTCGAAACGCAATTGGGCTCCACCGGAGGGGGCCAGGCAGCGGCCGCCTCTCTGGATCATCTCCTGGTGCTCGAGGGTGTGACGAGCACCATCCGCCGTATCGAACTCTCCTCACGGACGTCCGTGTCCCCGTGGATCCTGGACGAAGGGGGTGCCTACGTCGGGGTTTCCGGGATTGCCCGATCCGCGGACGGCTGGTTCGTAGGACGGCTTGCCCGCGCCGCCGGCGGTTCGTTTCCGGACTACACCGCCGCCGGCCAGGTGGTTATCCTGGACGATGACGGCCTGGAGGTACAGACCTTCCAGGTTGGCCCCGCGCCCACGCACATCGCCCTTTCAACAGACTGAGTATGCTGATAGATCGATGTCTCTGTCTTGGTGTCACGTTTCGGCAGCTCAAGGAGCAGGCCGACCGAACGGCGCACACCCGGCTCGAGGATCTGCAGGTGGTCATGCCCTTCGGTACGGGCTGCGGTCTGTGCAAACCGTATGTTCGGGAGATGCTGCGAACAGGCGTCACAGAGTTTGACCGGATCATCACGGACTCGGGCGATGCTTGAGCTCTCCCGCGATGCCATGGAGAGGCTGGGACGGACGGTGATGGAGCAATTGATCTCCCACCGCACGGGCATCAGAGACAAGGCCGCGGGCCGGGTGCTGTCGCGAAAGGAGGCGGATTCGCTCCTGGCCGAACCGCTGCCGCTGGACGGCACTGACCCGGAGGCGCTGGTGGGGCGATTGGAACGGGAGGTGTTCTCGAACATCTCCCACGTTGATCATCCGCGGTTCTTTGCCTTCGTGCCCGGTCCGGGCAATTTCGTGGCTACCATGGGTGCCGCCCTTGCGGCCGGGCACAACGTATTCGCCGGGACGTGGCTTGGCGGATCCGGGGCCGCGCGCCTTGAGCAGACCGTCATCGACTGGCTGAAGGAGGCCGTCGGCTACCCATGGGGGGGCGGTGGCCTGTTCGTGAGCGGAGGCTCCATGGCCAACCTCACCGCGCTTGGTGCCGCCCGGCATGCGAAACTGGGCAGCCACGATGCACGTGGCATCGTGTACTTCAGTGATCAGACTCACTCTGCCGTGGAGCGCGCATTGCGGGTGCTCGGCATGCCGGAATCGCACATGCGCAGGATCCCGGCCGACCCGTCCTTCGGGTTGGACGTGGACCATCTCGCCGGACTGGTGCGCAGTGACCGGGAGGCCGGACTTACGCCGTTCTGCGTGGTGGCGAACGCCGGCACGACCAACACGGGAGCCGTCGATCCCCTGAACGCGATCGCCGAACTGTGCGAAACGGAAGGCCTCTGGTTCCACGTGGATGGGGCCTACGGAGCCGCGGCGGTATTCGGCCGCCGGGCCACGGAGAAACTCCAGGGCCTTTCCCGGGCAGACTCGATCGCGCTTGATCCGCACAAGTGGCTCTTCCAGCCTTTCGAATGCGGGTGCCTGCTGGTTCGCGATTCCGTTGCCCTGCGTTCGGCCTACGCCATCCACCCGGAGTACATGGTGGATACGCGGCTGGAGGACGAGGAAATCAACTACTGCGAGTACGGCGTGCAACTGTCCCGGTCGTTTCGTGCCTTGAGTCTCTGGCTGACACTGAAGACCTTCGGTGCAGGGGCCATGGGAGAGGCCATCGATCACGCGTTCGAGATGGCCGATCACGCCGAGGCTGTCCTTTCCGGAATGCCGGGCTGGGCGGTTGTCACGCGGCCCTCGATGGCCATTCTGACCTTTCGTTTCGTTGACGGACCAGAGGAGAGTCTGGACACGTGGAATGCGGCCATGGTGCGCCAACTCAGGGAGAGTGGCGTAGCGATGGTCAGCTCTACGCTGCTGGACGGCGCCTACGTCATTCGACTGTGTCCCACGAACCCTCGGACCACCCGAGAGGACATCGAGGTTACGCTGGACGCGCTGGCCCAATCGGCGCGTGACGCCGGCTACTGTCTGTAAGAGGCGGCAATAGCGGCGAGTCTCACCTGAATATCCGCTTCCGGATACCACGTGCCCCGCACCATCACACCCGCTCGACTGGCCACGTTACCGATGGACTCAAGGGGGTTGGCCGTCAAGAGGATGAGATCGGCCCGGTGCCCTTCGGTAATCTGGCCGAACGTGTCCCACGCCGAGAAATAGGTGCCCACGTTCACGGTTCCGGAGCGAAGGACCTCGTACGAACTCATGCCGGCGTCCACCATGCGTTGCATCTCCCGATGGAGTGAAAAGCCCGGTACAGAGTACTGCTGGGGGGCATCAGTTCCCATCAGGATTCCGGCGCCCGCCTTGTGCAGCGCCGACAGAACTTGCATTCGGGCGTCAATCACACGCTCGTTCTGCTCGCGGTCAAACTGCGGGTCGCTGGTGCGTTGCCGATACTGGCGCTCCCAGGACGCCCGCGCCGCGGGTGGGGCGTAGACGAGTTCCGGAAACGCATTGAGACGGTCGAGATCGACCACCGAGTAGAGGGTCTCCCAGAGCACCATGGTCGGGACAACCCATGCTCCTGCCCCCAAGGTTTGCCGCACGATTTCGTTCAGGGCCACCTCATCCACGCCCTCCGGGTCCGCCCCGAAGAGGTACTCGACGTAGCCATCCAGATGGTCGAACGTCAGCTGTCCCATACCGATGGCATGCTCCAGACCGACATCAGCCGGGACGTGGCCCCCGAAATCGATCCCATTCGCCTTCGCAGTGACGGCCATTGAATCGAACTCGGCCCGCGTCATTCCCGGGTGGATCTTGAGGAGATCCCATCCCTCCTCGACCTGGGCCCTCACCTTGTCTGCGGCCTGGGAGGGCGAGGATACAGAGTTGCCGTTGAAGCTTGGCCCGGCCAGGTACAGTGTAGGCGAATCGATCGCGCCCTCCTTGGCCTGTTCTCTCAGGGCCAGTTGGCCGGGGTACCCCAGCATCCCCCTGACGGTCGTGATTCCGTTGGCCAGGTAGAGGTAGAGGGTCTTCTCGATTTCCGCCTGTGATTGGTTCGGCGGGGGAATGTGGCCGTGCATCTCGGCGAGTCCCGGCATCAGGTACATACCCGCCGCCTCGATGCGACGGGCATTCGCGGGAAGCTCGGCCGCCTCCGCCGGTCCAATCCAGACAATACGGTCGCCGTCTACCAGAACGGTCTGGTTTTCCACGACGCGTTCGGAGTCCATCGGGATGACCGACACCCCAATGAAGGCGATGGGATCGGCATGCGCGCCAGTGCATACGGCCAGGAAAAATGCGATCGGAAGGAGTAGCGTTTTCATCCGGGAAGATAACTGTGAGCGGTGGAACGATGGATTCCTGGCGGCGTGGTAGGCCCCAAACACCGCGGAGTATGAGTCTGACAGCTGCTTTTCCTCACACTTCAGTGCGAACGCTAGGTGCTCTGCGCGAGTCAGGCTACCAGATTCGCAGGGTAAAGGACGAGATCAGATCCAATCTGATCAAGGCACTCAAGAGCGGACGAGATCCGTTCCCCGGTGTCCTGGGATTTGAGCAGACGGTTATGCCCCAGATCCAGAATGCCATTCTGGGGCGACATGACTTCATCCTGCTCGGTCTCCGGGGCCAGGCCAAGAGCAGGATTCTCAGGCTGCTTCCGGGACTGCTCGACGAGTATATCCCGATGGTGGCCGGCAGCGACCTTCACGACGATCCATTCCGACCAATCACCAAGTATGCCAGGGACCTGATCGAGGAGCACGGCCGCGAGACCCCCATCGAGTGGCTTCACCGGGATCTGAGGTACGGCGAGAAACTGGCCACGCCGGACACCTCCATCGCCGACCTGATCGGTGACATTGACCCCATAAAGGCGGCACACCGCAAGCTGACCTACGCGGACGAGGAAGTCATTCACTTCGGCATCATTCCGCGCACGAACCGCGGGATCTTCGCCATCAACGAACTGCCGGACCTGCAGCCCAGGATCCAGGTGGGCCTCCTCAACATCATGGAGGAGCAGGACATCCAGATTCGAGGGTTCAACATCCGGTTCCCGCTTGATGTGCTGATGGTGTTCTCGGCGAATCCGGAGGACTACACGAATCGGGGGAGCATCATCACCCCGCTGAAGGATCGGATCGACAGCCAGATCATCACGCACTACCCCACTTCCGTAGAAACGGGAATCGCCATCACCGATCAAGAGGCGTGGCAGGAGAGGGCGGGCGAGGTGGATGTGACCGTCCCGCACTTCTTTCGGGAGATCATTGAGCAGGTAGCCTTTGAGGCCCGAGGCAGTGAGTATGTGGATCAGAACTCGGGCGTGTCTGCCCGGATGACCAGAGCGGCCCTGGAAAACCTGATTTCCGCCGCGGAGCGCCGGGCCCTCCTCTGCGGAGAGTCCGAAACTACTGCGCGACCGTCGGACCTGTGGTTTGTGGAAGCCGCCATCACGGGCAAGCTGGAACTGGTCTACGAGGGCGAACAGGAAGGGGCCCAGACCGTGGCGCAAGTGCTCACCGGCCGAGCCCTGAAGGCCATGTTCGCGAAGCATTTCCCGGCGCCCGAGCGCGACCGGACCACCTATCAGAAGGTGCTTCGGTGGTTTGTTGCCGGCGGCGTGCTCGAGTTGCACCACGACATGTCATTCACCGAGTATGCCAAAGCCCTCGATCAGGTGGACGGTCTGCGCGAACTCGTGGATCGTGTGGCTCGGCCAGACAGTCCGGCCGTCCGTGCGTCGACGATGGAACTTGTCCTTGAGGCGCTGCACCAGCACTCACTGCTCGGGAAGGAGGCCGGCCGCGGGTCGCGGATATTCGTGGACATGATGGGATCCATGCTGTCGGGCATCGCCCCGGATGACGGGGACGAGTTCGAGGATTTCGACGACCAATGAGGCGACTCGGCCCCAGCCACGTCCTCCGGCTGATCGCGGCCGCGCTTCTGTTTGGTGGCAGTGGCCCGGTCCTGGCGCAGACCTCTCAGGGCACCCAGACTCGGCTAGCGCCCAGCGGCAACGAGCTCGTCGCCTTACCGGGAAGCGACCATCTCCATCGCGTCCCGCTCCGTGGCGGGGCCTCCGTGTCGTCGCCGGACTTCGATGCCACCTACTACGATCTGCAGCTTCGCATTGAGCTGAACCCGAACAATCTGGTGGGCACGGTACGCGTGAAAGGCGTGGCCCGCGCGGCGCTGACGCAGTTGGTCCTGGATTTCGATGATGCGATGCGGGTGGAGGGCGTGCTTTCGTCCAGTGGATCCGCCCTGTCGTCCACGCACAGTGATAACGCGCTCACCATCAATCTTCCCGGAGCGGTCTCGCCGGGAGATGACGTGGACGTGACCGTCTCCTACGAAGGGCTGCCTGATTCCACCGGTCTGGGCGGCTTTGTTTTCGATACGCTGGCGAACGGAAAACCCGCCATCTGGAGTCTGAGTGAGCCGTACGCGGCCCGAACATGGTGGCCTTCGCGGGATCATCCCTCCGACAAGGCGGACTCGGTGGACGTGTCGATCGAGGTCCCCCAGCCACTGACTGCGGCCTCGAATGGACTCTTGACCCTGACAGAGAGCCTCCCTGGTGGATACCGCCGCTTCTCGTGGTCGCACCGCTACCCCATCGCCACGTATCTCGTTTCGGTGGCCGCTGCCGAGTACGACCTCGATGAGCAGACCTACACGCGGCCGGCCGCGTTGGCCCATGAACTGGGCAACCTGGATCTCCCGCTCGTGCATTACAGTTTCGCGGGGAACGGAGCGTTCGTGGGCAGCCACCCCCAGTACGGATTTCAGTACATCACGGATATTTTCCCGGTCCTCGAAAGCTGGTTTGGACCCTATCCATTCGACCGCGAGAAATACGGGCACGCGCAGTTCACGTTTGGGGGTGCGATGGAGCACCAGACTCTCTCCTCGATGACCACGAATTATCAGGGGACCATGGCGCACGAGCTTGCCCACCAGTGGTTCGGGGACTCGATCAGTCCGGAGTCCTGGCCTCACCTCTGGCTGAACGAAGGATTCGCCACGTTCGGTGAACTGGCCTACTGGAATGAGTCGGAGTTCCCTGACGTCTACGACCAGATTTTCGATATCTACTACAACCGCGCCTTGACAGCCGAGGGCACCGTTGTGGTTCAAGACACGACCGACATCCTGGACATGTTCGCCCACCGTAGGGTCTACTCGAAGGGGTGGATGGTGCTGCGGATGTTGCGCGGGGTGCTTGGCGAGTTCACATTCCGGGAGATCATGAAGGCGTACGCCGCCGATCCTCGCTATCAATACGGCACAGCGACAACCGAGGAGTTTCAAGCCTTGGCTGAGTCCATTTCGGGTCAGGACCTGGGCTATTTCTTCGACCAGTGGGTTTCGGCCGGCGATGGGTACCCGAGATATACGGCCACATGGGGAAAGCGTCCCAGCGGCGCGAATTGGGAGGTCGAGGTTACGCTGGACCAGACCACGTCGGGATCGTGGAACCTGTTTCAGATGCCGATTGACATCCGAGTCGAGACGATTGGAGACACCCATTCCTTCAGGATTTTCAATCAGTCGCCTCGGGACGTTGTGTTCTTTACGCTCAACGTCGAGCCGACCGGCGTTACGATCGACCCGGATCGTTGGATACTCCGGGATCCGGACATACAGGTGACCTCGAACGAGGCGGTTTCGGAGATCCCTGCAGAATCGGTCCTGGCCCTCTATCCGAATCCGACAACGAATTTGCTGATGGTCGAATCCACCTTCCAGAACGAACGCCGGGCCGATCTGGTGGACGCACTCGGGCGGATCGTCTCCGTGCATCACCTGAAACCCGGTCTGAACCGGCTACCGGTCTCACACCTCACGTCTGGTTTCTATGGCCTGCGGACTGAAGACGGCCGAACCTACACCTTCCTCCACTCGCCGAAATGAGCACGACCTCCATGCGCCGGGCCGGGCCAGACGACGCAGCACTGCTCGTTGAGATGATTCGGGAGCTAGCCGCCTACGAAAACCTGTCTCACGAAGTCGAGTCCGATCCAGCCGTGCTGGCCTCACATCTGGCAACCGATGCGTCGCCCAGATGCGAGGCGGTCATCGCAGAATCAGAGACGCAAGAGCCGCTCGGTTTTGCCTTGTACTACTGGTCGTACTCCACCTTCTTAACAGGCTGGGGAGTTTATCTGGAGGATCTGTTTGTCAGAGAGGCACATCGCGGAAACGGAATCGGGCCACAACTGCTCGGGTGGCTGGCGCACGAAACGGTGGCCAGGGGCGGGAGCCGCCTTACCTGGCAGGTTCTCGACTGGAACGCACCTGCCATCGGCTTCTACGAAAAGCTCGGAGCCCGGGCACTCCGGGAATGGGAGCCCATGCGTCTGGAAGGTCAGGCGCTTGAGGGCATGGCAGCCCGTTACTCGGGGACGATCTGACCCTGGCAGTCGACCTTCTGGCCCAGTCCGGGCCGCGCCGTTGGAGACTGCGACACAGGCAAGGCGGGTTCGCAGTCCTTGGGGACGTAGTGCGTATGATTCCCGTGTGGGACCTCGAAGTATGGACGGTTGTCGAAGATTCCCAGGGAGTCCAGTATGACAAATGCCAGAAACAGGCCCAGGACAGCGATAAGGATTTTGCGGGTTCGGTTCTTCATGGGCCGAGGATAGCAACATTTTCCGGGATCCTCCGCCAACCTGTGATTCAAATACAAGTTCGCTCGACCTTCGCTCGATGATAATCCGTTCCCCCTCGCTGTTGGCCATGATGCTGCTGTTGGCCGTGCCGGCAGTTGTCCCCCGGGCGGCCAGTGGGCAACTGGCGAGCATCCGGGGCAGAGTAACCGAGACCGGGAGAGCCGCTCCGCTGCCGGGCGCCTCTGTGGTCCTTCGGGAAGAGGGAGGCGCAAGACGCGGCACCCTGACGGGGGCCAGGGGTGAATTTCTGCTGACCCGACTCCGCCCGGGCCAGTACTTCCTGACGGTTTCCTTCGTGGGCTTCGGCACCCGGACGGACACGCTGGAGTTGGGGTTTGACGAGGTCGTGGTATTCGACGTGTCCCTGACGGAGGCGGCCGAAGTGCTGTCGGAGGTGGTGGTCGAGGAGACCCGGGTAGTGGAGGGCCGGTCCACGGCTGGACTGGAGGTTGTGATGCCGTCTGCACTCGCGCGTGTCCCGATGCCGGACGTCTCCTATGATCTGGCGGGCTACCTGCTCACGCTGCCCGGCTTCGTGTCCACCGGAGATCGGGGCGGGCAGTTGTATGTGCGCGGAGGTACATCCACGCAGAACCTGGTACTGGTTGACGGCATCCCGATTTTTCAGCCGTTCCACATCATAGGGTTCTACTCGGCATTCCCGGCCGACATCATCTCATTCGCCGATGTCTATGCCGGTGGATTCGGAGCGCGGTATGGGGGGCGCATATCGTCGGTGGTGGACATCACGACGGCCAACGGCAGCAAGGAGCGGACCGAAGGAGCGGTGTCTTTCGCTCCCTTCGTGAGTGGCCTCCGGTTTTCCATTCCCGTTGAGAAGGGCAAGGTGTCCCTGACGGGTTCGATCAGAGAGTCCGTGATCGAACAGATTGCCCCGGATCTGCTTGGCCAGGAACTCCCGTACCGCTTTGGAGACCGGTTTCTGAAGCTGCACGCCTTCCTGAACCAGACCTCAAGCCTGTCCCTTACCGGCCTGCGGACCTTCGATGAGGGAAATCTCGGGACCACGGACGAGGAGCGCCCGTCATCCTGGAAGAACGACGCGTTCGGTTTTCGCTACACCTTTCTCCCGGACACCGACGCGGTCCTCTCCCAGTTCGCGATGCACTACTCGCGGATGGAGAGTGCCTACCAGCCAGCCCCGAATGTCCAGCAAGTGGCCGATGTCGACGCGTTCACGATGGAAATCCTGATCGCTTACCTCATGGGCAAATCCAGAGTGCATGTGGGGCTGTTCGGAAACCTGAACCGGTTTCACTACGACCTCGGGCCTGGCTCGCGTTCCGTCAGTACCGGGATCACGAGTGGAGGCGCCTACGTGGACACCCAGTTCGAAATCTCGCCCTCTTTCCGACTCGAGCCGGGAGTGCGCTATGAAGCGTTCTCGCGCGGAGTGCGGGGCAGCCTGGCCCCCCGGATCCGGGCGCTCATGCTCCCCTTTGGCCCCGGCTCAAGACAGCAGTGGTCGGTGGCCTGGGGGCGTTATCACCAGCAGATCGTCGGGCTGAACAACGAGCAGGACGTCTCCGACGTATTTACGGTCTGGGCGCCGGCTCCTCGAAATTCTCCCGTCCCCAAGGCGACGCACGTGATTCTTGGCGTCCAGCAGCGACTGTGGCGCTGGATGGAGCTCTCTCTGGAGGGATACTGGAAGGGACTCGAGAATCTGGCTTTCCCTGTCTTTGACGACATTCCAAACAAAGTGCTTGGCTTCTCCCGGGTCGATGGAACCGCCCGGGGTTTCGATGCACGCATCGAGGTGAATCGTCGCCGATTTTATGCGCAGGTTGGATACACGCTCTCCGAGGTTGAGTACCGGTGGACGGATCCAGGTCGGGCCGTCATCGACGGCGTCGCGTCGATTGGCGCCGGCGACAGTCCGGCCTTCAATCCGCCGCACGACCGCCCTCATCAGCTGAACACAACGGTTCAGTACGCGCTGGGGCAGACCAGCCTGACAGCCAGGTGGCAGTATGGATCGGGCCTGCCTTTCACCCAGATTCGAGGGTTTCATCAAGCCCTGTCCGTTGATCCCCAGAACCCAGGGGCGCTGCTGGGCGACGTGGGGACCACCAAGGTGTCACGGGGAGTCCCCTACGGGGCCAGGCTCCCGGCCTATCACCGTCTGGACATTTCTGTGGATCACAAATTTGTCCGCCACCGTTCCGTGACCACTCTACAGGCTGGCTTGATCAACGCCTACGACCGCGCCAACATATTCCAGTACAACTTCTTTTCGGGCGAACGCGTGAATCAACTCCCCCTCGTGCCGTCGATTGGCCTGTCCGTGGAGCTCCGATGACGAGAGCGGCGACGGCATCTGCGGCATTGCTTCTATTCCTGGCTGCCTGCGACAACAGCATCCAGCCGTTGGTGGACGGGAGCGAAGGCACCGTATTCCTCTATGGCTATCTCGATAGCGCAGCCGACAGTCAGTTCGTCCGGCTTGACGGAGCTCGGATTGCCGCCTTCGGAGACGCCCCCGATCTGAGTACGGTTCGCCTTTCATCCACGGACGATTCAGGCCAGATTGTGGATTGGATCTACCAAGGCTCGGCGTTGGAAGACGGGAGCACCGGCCACAACTTCCTCGGACTCTTTCGTCCGGTCGAGGGGGGGCGCTATGTCCTGGAGGCCCGATCAACCGCAGGCCAGGTAACCGTGGCCTCGGTTACTATTCCTGCCCGTCCGTCAATCATGCCAGACCCCCCCAGAGGGGATACCCTTCAGCTCGTTCAGAAAATTCGGTTGTCAGGGCTGGCACGGAGCCCGTTGCGTGTGCTCGTACAGTACGAGGTCCAGGCACCCGAGAGCCAAGAGGCGGTGAGCATCTCGGTAGATTACGGGGCAAATGGGACGCTGTCGGCAGACGGCTGGGACTTTGATGTCTTCCTCAAGCGCGATCATCCAACGGTGATGGTCCAGATTGACCGCGGCATCGGAGACCGGGACGTCGCCCTGCTCTCCATAGGAGTTCGCGCGGAATTGCTCAGTGCTGAATGGGACGACCCGGATGCGGCACTTAACATCACCGGCGGTCGCGGTTTCTTTGGCGCCGTTGGTCGCTACGACCTTGGGTGGACCCTGGAGCCGGCGGCCGTCCAGACCATCGGCTTTGTGGATGGGCAGTGATTTGATCCGTCCATCGCCTTCCTCCGTCGGCTCGGCCGCCCCGCCTTTCTCCCCGACCGTCCCGGTCGTAACATCCGCGCTCCCTCAATTGAAACACACCCCCGGATTGATGGCGCGAATCGCGGCGTTCCTGTTGCTGAGCCTACTCCTTTCCTCGCAGGCTATGGCACAGAACGCCACCATCCGAGGATTTGTGACGTCGGAGGCGGACGGGCAGCCACTGCCCGGTGTCAACGTTATTCTGCTGGGGGCCGATGGGTCGTTGGTGACAGGTACGGCCACGGATGCCGACGGATTCTACGCGCTCTCGAGAGTAACACCGGCCACCTATACTCTGCGGGCCACCTTCATCGGGTTCGAGACGCACGAGGAGACCGTGACCCTGGCGGCGGGCATCGTGACGAACAACCTGGCCCTTGTGGAAGCCTCGGCGGAGATGGAGGGCGTGTTGGTCGAGGTGGAGCGGGAAACGGCGGGTGCCGCGAACATCACTGCCGGTTTGCAGACGGTTCGGCCCGCTGACATCGATCTGATACCCGCTCCGGATATATCCGCAGACCTCGTCAACTATCTCACGGCGCTCCCCGGCATTGTCTCGCAGGGAGATCGAGGCGGCCAGCTCTTTGTTCGAGGCGGCGAGCCCACCCAGAACCTCGTCTTGTTGGACGGCATGATGATATACCAGCCGTTCCACGTGGTGGGTTTTTTCTCGGCCTTCCCGTCTGAGATCATCAACACGGTCGATGTGTACGCAGGCGGCTTCGGAAGTCGCTACGGCGGACGACTGTCATCGGTCATCGATGTCGCCGCCCGAACCGGAAACAAGCAGCGGTTTGCGAGCTCCTTTTCGCTCGCGCCGTTCGTCAGCACTGCCCGTATCGAAGGTCCGATTGTTCCAGGCAAGGCCTCGCTGCTGATCTCCGTCCGCGAATCGGTCATCGAGCAGGGGGCGGCGAAGATTGTAGATCAGGACCTGCCGTTCAGCTTCGGTGACCAGTTTGCGAAGCTGCACGCCAATCTCGGACAGAGCGCACAAATGTCCGTGACGGCCATGCACACGTCTGACCGCGGAAGACTCGGCCTGGATCCGCTGGCGTCTGGCGTTCAGGCGGCCCAGGAAGAAGTCCACTGGGAGAATCTGGCCGTTGGCACACGCTTCATCTTCCTTCCGGCAACACTCCCCATCTTTGCCGAGGTCTTGGTCTCGGGGTCCCAGCTGAAGAATGATTTCGGTCTTCCGAGTGAGCCGGTCCGGTCAACGCTGGCGAAGCGCTTCAACTTTGCCACCAACGTCACGCACTATCTGGGCAACACGGACTTTGCGTGGGGTCTGTTCCTCTCGTCTGTTTCTCTGGAAAGCGACCTCGGCGGACAGTTTCAAAATCTCGATCTGAAGAAGGAGTTTGTAACGGAAGTCGGTGCCTACATGGAGCCCGAGTTCCGGCTCGGCAACGGCTTACGCGTGCAGCCGGGGGTTCGCCTGCAGTCCTTCCCCAGTAAGGGGCTGACGTTCTTCGAGCCCCGCCTTCGTGCGGTCTGGAACCTTGGGGCGCATCGAATCAGTGCAGCCGGGGGCATTTACCATCAGGAAATCGTGGGCTTGAATGACCGTCGGGACGCGGGCGACGTCTTTACAGCGTGGGTAGCATCCCCGGACGGAGTCGTGCCTCAGGCTGTTCATGCCATCGCCGGGTACTCCGTTCGACCGACCAGCTTTCTCACCCTCTCGGCTGAGGTGTTCTACAAGAAACTCACCGACCTCGTCGTGCCCGAGTGGACGGCCTTCCCACGCTTTACCACCGACATTCAGGAAGCTGATGGTAAGGCCTTTGGGGCCGATCTCCGCCTGGAGGTCACTGCCGGAAACTCCTTCTACGGCGTGCTCAGCTATGGTCTCTCGGATGTTCAGTATGACGCGGAGATTCGGGCCCTGCAACTCCTGACCGGAGAGGACGTGATTACCTATGCGCCGCCGCATGACAGACGGCACCAGTTGAACGCGATGACCAGCGTGAGTGCGAAGGGCTTCAACCTGAACGTGAGGCTGCAGTTTGGCTCGGGCCTTCCCTTCAACGAGTCGCTGGGCTTCGATCGATACATCCTGCTGGACAGCCTGGTAAACGTGCTTGACAATCCGGGGGAGGAGCGGGTCCTGTACGGCCGTCCCTACACCGGTCGACTGCCTACCTACCATCGGTTGGACATCTCGCTGGATCGCGAATTCGAGTTTGGAAAGCGGACAGCGGCCACCATTCAGGTGGGTCTCATCAACGCGTATGACCGGCCCAACCTCTTCTATCTGGACCTCTTCACGCTGCGCAGAGTGGACCAGCTGCCGTTGATCCCAACGGTCGGAATCAAAGTGGACATCAAGTAATGATGCAACGATTCGCCCTCCTGCCTTCTGTGGTCCTGGTACTGGCCGCCGTGACCCTGTCTGCCTGCGAGACTACCGTCGACCCCTTCGTCGAGGATGACCGATTCTTTACGGTGTTCGGATACCTCGACACCGCGACCGATCTCCAGGCGGTCCGCGTGATCGCCCTCGGGCGGGTGATTGGAAGCACCAGCGGCGAGATTGACGCGTCGGTCTCCTCCACGGAACTTGAAACGGGGGTGACCACCGAGTGGTATCCGGAACTGATTACGTTTGCGGACTCGAGCGTCGGCAGCGTATTCCGGGGGCCTTTCCGTCCCATTCCGGGGTATTCGTATCGATTCGATGTCGTCCGGAGTGACGGCGCCTCAGCGACGGCCACCACGACGATCCCCGTAGCCACCTACATCACGGTTGATGAACCGATTGTGGCCATTGCCGATGCCTTTCAGCGGGTCTTCTGGTCGGACATCTCGTTCCGGCCGTTCCGTCTGGAAGTGTGGTACCGGTTCATGGGCGTGAGTCCGTCAGATCCCTTCCTGAATGCGGTCATTGTCTACGACAATACCGTCTACGGAGCACCCAAGGATGGCGGGTGGGAAGCCCTGGTCCGGCTGACCGACGACCGCCTGAAGGTCACTCAGGCCCTCAACGTCTCGGAGGACGCCGGCCTGACACTGCTGGGCGTCGGCGCCCGGCTCACGATGTCCGATGACCAGTGGCGGCCACCCGGAGGGATTTTCGAGAAGGAAGTCCTGGTCCAACCCGGCACGTTCTCGAACGTGGATGGAGGATTCGGATTTCTTGGATCGGTGAATCAGTTTGCGGCTGAGTGGACGCTCTCGCCTGAGATCACGACCCGAATCGGGTACACGGTTCCGGGCGCGCCCGTAGACTGACGTGTCAGCCGGCGCGGTCGTGGTGATTCCCGCATTCAACGAGGCGGCGGCCCTGGGCAAGGTCCTGGACGCGATCCCGGACGGGATCGCGACGGCGGTAGTCGTAGCCAACAACGGATCCACCGACGGGACTCGGCAGGTGGCTCTGGACGGCGGAGCCATCGTGGTTGATGAGCCCAGGCGCGGCTATGGGCACGCGTGCATGGCAGGAATCGAAAAGGCACGCGACTGGGATCCGGAAACGATTGTCTTTCTGGACGGCGACTTCTCGGACTATCCCGAGCAGATGGGTCGCCTGGTTGGCCCCATAGATTCGGGCCAATTCGATTTCGTAGTAGGGTCCCGCATGAGGGGAAACCGTTCACGCGGCGCCCTGCTCCCGCAGGCCCGCTTCGGCAACTGGCTGGCCGGATCCATCATGCGCGTGGTCTGGAAGGCCGGGTTCACCGACCTTGGTCCCTTCAGGGCTATCCGTCTTGATGCGCTGGACCGGCTGAACATGCAGGATCGCACCTACGGATGGACGGTGGAGATGCAACTGAAGGCCGTCGAGGCGGGCCTTCGGTGGGTGGAGGTTCCCGTGGACTATCGGCCCCGGATTGGCACCTCGAAGGTGACAGGCACGGTGCGGGGGACGGTGGGAGCATCCCTGAAAATTCTTCGCATCCTGTTTGGCTATGCCGTGACACGGGGAGCAAGGACGTATCCCGCCCGGCCGCGGGACTGAGTCAACCTTCCGGCCGCGGGACTGAGTCAACCCCGGCAACCCGACTGAGTCAACCTTCCGGCAACGCTCCAGTGCCCGGACCCAAACGCGCCCGAGACCGTTTGTCAGGTACGTCCCGCGAGGGTGGATTTGGTTGCCCAATCGGAGCCTTTCGACCCCTGTTCAGCTAACCCAATTCCTGACTGAGTCCATGCAGAAGCACGACATCTGGTTCAACGGCGAATTTGTCCCCTTCGACGAGGCCAAGGTGCACGTCCTGAGTCACGTGCTCCACTACGGGTCCTCCGTCTTTGAGGGAGTCCGGTGTTACAACACCAGGGAAAAAGGCCCCGCGGTCTTTCGTCTGCGCGACCACACGCAGCGCCTGGTTGACTCAGCCAGGATCTACCGAATGGAGATCCCATTCGATCTCGAGACCCTGGAGGCCGCGCAGCTCGAGACCATCGCGCGCAGCGGGCTGGATGCCTGTTACATTCGGCCGCTCGTGTTTCGGGGCGCAGGTCCGATGGGCGTGAATCCGCTCAACAACCCGGTGGAATCGATTATCGCCGTCTGGGAGTGGGGCGCTTACCTGGGCAAGGAAGCCCTCGAGGAAGGTGTGGATGTCGAGGTTGCCTCCTGGCAACGGATGGCACCCAATACCTTTCCGGCCATGGCCAAGGCCGGCGGTAACTACCTCAACGCATCGCTGGTGAAGATGAATGCCGTGCTGAACGGCTACACCGAGGGCATCATGCTCTCGAAGGACGGCCACGTGGCGGAGGGATCCGGGGAGAACCTTTTCATGGTCAAGAACGGTCGCCTGTACACCGCTCCGACGTCGCTTTCGATTCTGCCCGGCATTACCCGGGCCTCAATCATGCGACTCGCCGATCAGCTTGGCTATACGGTCGAGACCGCGAATATCCCTCGGGAAGCCCTCTACATCGCGGACGAACTCTTCTTCACCGGAACGGCTGCTGAGGTAACGCCCATCAAGAGCGTGGACAACTACGTGATTGGGAAGGGCAGTCGGGGCCCGGTAACCAAGGCCATTCAGGACGCGTTCTTCGACGTGGTCCACGGAGGGGTTGACTCCTACGGATGGCTGACGCCGGTCAACGTTGAGGCCGCGCCCGTTGGTTGATCCGTCCCCGCCGTCCCCGCCCGCCCGTCCCTACCGGCGCACCGCCCCGGCCGGGACGAATTCGGGGAAGGTCAGGTTCATCATGAAGTTGGCGAATGGCCTACTCTCGTCGTTGAGGCCGATGATCAGGAAATCATCGTCTCCATCACCGTTGTAGTCGCCGACGGTCATGTCTCCCTGCGTCAGTCCGGCCAGGAGAAACTCGTGTCGAAACTGTCCGCCCTCATTGATCATGACCCGGCCCGATCTGTGTCCCAGCACGCCCGCGGCACCCGTCAGGATCAGATCCAGGTCGCCGTCCACATCGTAGTCGCTCCAGGCAACGCCTCCAGCGAGGAGATTCGGAAGCACCGCTTCCACGCGAACCATTCCGCCTGGCGTTGACCGGAACAGCACGGTCAGTCCGCGCAGCAATTGCGGATCGAGCACGCCGCCGCTGATTACCAGATCCGCGCGACCGTCGTTGTCATAGTCCCCCCAGTCCAGGTCGGCCAGGTAGAGGCCGGGCATCCCCAGGTCAATGGGCTGGAACGTCCCAAGCTCAACCTGCTCGTACACGAGGCTCAGCGAGCCCTGGGCAGACTCGCCGGTGAGCGCAAGGTCCAAATCCCCGTCACCGTCCATGTCTCCCCAGCCAAGTGTACAGAGCATGGTGCCGGGCAAGCCGGAAGACAGCGGCTCAAAGCGACCGCCAGCATTGCGATAGATGATGGTCCTCTGGTCATAGGGCGGAACAGGATTGGCCGCGCCGCAGGTGGCGAAGTCCTGGTCACCGTCTCCGTCGTAGTCGCCCCACGCCGCGTCTCCCGCAAAGAGGCCCTGCAATGACTGGGCTTGAACCAGATTCAGGCCATCGTTGATGTACAACTCGCCGACTGTTTCCACCGTGGGTTGTCCAATGACCCGCTCCACAACGGTCTTACCGAACAGCAACAGGTCACCGTCCCCATCGCCGTCGGCATCTCCCCACTTGGCACTCCCGTTCCAGACCTGATTCAGAATGGCGGGCACCCTTCGGTAGACCTTGAAAGACAGGACCACCGGGAAGCCTCCAACGAAGCTGACAAACAAGGAGTCCTCGAGTACCAATACCCGGGACAGGGCGTTGCCATTGTTCAGGAGTCCTGTCATTACGAGGTCAAGGTCGCCATCGCCGTCCATGTCGCCCAGATCGACCGAACCCTCCGTCAAGTCCGGAATCGGATAGTCAATCAGGATGGGCGCCGCCGCCGAAATCTGCGCCGGGGCCGGAAGGGCACCTGCAATGACCAACGCCACCCAGACCATAAGGGGCTTCATCACAACTCGTAGATGGTCATCACGAGGCTGTTTTCCTGAATCCCGGCTGTCAGGATGTCCAGGCGGCCGTCGTTGTTGTAATCAAACCAGATGGTCGGTCCAAAGAGAACGCCTCTGAAACTGTGTCGCAGGACAAATCCAGAGTCCGTCTGCTCGTAAACGACTATCCGCTGATTGTCGGGGGTTTCCAGGTTTTCGATGCCGGCCACCAAGAGGTCCAGATCGCCATCGCCATCAAGATCACCCCAGGCAGCATCGCCCGAGAAGACACCCGAAAGTGCCACGCCAGAATCCGAAAAACCGGTCCCCTCTGCCCGCAGCAGGGTGGCGCGTCCGGACATCAAGTCCGGGCTCAGCACTCCGCCTGTGACAAACAGGTCGTCGTCTCCGTCCGAGTCATAGTCGGCAGTGGCCAACCGCGAGAACAGCCCGGAGGGCAAGGACAATGACCGGGTCGTAAAGACGCCGCCGGCGTTGTCGAGAATCAGGTTGTCCACCCCGTCCACGCCGGAACCCGTAAGCAGCAAGTCCGGACGGCCGTCTCCGTCCGGATCGAAAAAAGCGAGATCGGAGACCGTTATGACATCTCCCAGCGTGATGACCGGCGAAAACCCAAACGAGCCATCATGGCGATAGATGCCTACGGAGGACTCTCCAGTGGCCGTTACCCCCGACAGCGCAAGATCCAGATCACCGTCAGCGTCAATGTCCGCCCATGCCACCCGCGACTCGAACAGCGGCGGCAGACCCGGGGTCGCCCTGATGATCAGGGTCCTGCCGTTCTGGTTTTCGAACACATCGGTCGCCGGTTGCTCCTGCACATTGTCGGTGTCGATGTCGTCGACGGCCCGACCCGAAACGATGAGGTCGGGATCTCCATCTCCGTCCACATCCGCCCAGGAGACGACGCCGGCCTTCATTCTTCGCGAGGGAAACGCGAAGGGCGAATAGCTGGCAACGATGCGAGGAGGCGATCGCGGGATAGGCTCCACCAGGCGGGCATTGAAGATGTAGAGGCCGGTGACGGGATAGCCGTCCAGATTCTGCCCGATGAGCATGAGGTCAGGATCCCCGTCACCGTCAAAGTCGGCGGTATCAAACGACCCGAACGAACTGAAGGGCACCCCACGGACGACGACCACGGTTTGGGCTGCGGAAGATCCAGTCACGAGGGCGAGTAACCCCAGCAGAAGGAAAGCGGGCAGCGCTGGCCTCGGGCGGAAGACCGGGTAGGGGGTGGAAGACACGTAAACGGCCAAGCTCAGCGAACCAGCGTGAGTGTCTGGACATCCCGGTACGAGCCGGCCCTCATCTCGAGCAGGTAGATGCCGCCCGCCAGGTGAGTCGGAGCGTCCCAGTCGAGGGTGTATGTCCCAGGAGCCTGAACCGCGTTCAGGATGAACCCAGCCTGACGTCCCAGCATGTCAAAAACACGTATCTGGACCGTCGAGACGGCGGGAACGTCGTAGTCAATGCGGGTCCGCTGCGAGAAGGGGTTCGGGTAGGGTGCCCCCAGACGAAACGACGTCGGTACCTGCTCGTCGTCGATGTCCGTGGCCGTGGCCGAAACGTCAAACGACCCTTCGTCTGAGAACGATGACGCACTGAAACTGGCGCCAACGGACTGGACACTCCAGTAGTAGCGGCCCGGTGGCAGGTTCTGGAGGTACGTGGATGTGGAGGAAACGAATCCGGGGCGGGCCACGCGGCGGAGGCCTGATGCCGGATCAGAGGGTGCCGAGCGAACATCGGCCAGGCCGGGTGCCGTACCGATGCGAAGGTCGTAGGTGACCACGCCAGGGCGCGAGTCGGTCCACTCCAGCGCCACCAAGCCGTCCGTCTGACTCGACCGTAAGGCGCTCGGGGCGGTGAGGTTCTCCGGGCGTGCCTGGCGCTCGTTCGTGTACAGATTCAGGATGTTGTCGCCGCTCGAGGTCGCGCCCGCCGACAGGAGGTCGAGATCGCCGTCCCCGTCGAAATCCCCCCAGTCCGCGGATGCAAAAATAGCACCCACCAGGAAGGTCGAATTCTCGAAATCGCCCTGGCCCAGGTTGCGGTAGACCCTCGCTGTCCGGCGCCCCAAGGCCGACTCCGCACCGAGGGACAGGAGGTCGAGATCTCCATCGTTGTCGTAGTCGCCCCAGCTGATTGAGCCGGCCAGTGAGCCCTGGATGCCCGTCTCCACCTCCTGGAAATTTCCATTGGTGTTTCGGTAGACCGCCGCCTGTCCCTCGAAAATGCGCGGGGTAACCTGCCCACCGCTGACCACGACATCCAGGTCGCCATCGGCATCGTAGTCTCCCCAATCGACGCTCGAGAAGGCGAGGGGGGCAAAGCTCGCTACGAGTTCGCTCAACGCGCCTCCGCTGGTTCGGTAGAGCGAGGTCCGGAAGCCTTCCGGCGTGGCTCCCGAAATCAGCAGATCAGGATCGCCGTCATTGTCATAATCGCCCCATTTGGCCTCGCCAAAGGCAAAGCCCGGAATGCCGGCCGGTATAGCCGTGAAGCTCCCCCCGTTGTTGACTGCAATGGAGGACTGGTAAGCGCCTGCTGCATCGACCCCCGTAACCAGTAGATCCAGGTCCCCGTCATTGTCGGTGTCGGCCCAGCCCAGCGCTCCCGAATGGTAAGCGGGGAGATCCGCACCGATGTCGGCAAAGGCGTTCCCATTGTTGCGGTAGATCACGGTCAAGGGAGCGTACGGCGCCGTTGCGGACGTACTTCCTGAGACCGCAAGATCAAGGTCTCCGTCTCCATCCATGTCAGCCCAGGATGAACGGCTGTACGCCATCGCCCGGACTCCGCCGATGAGCGGCGTGAATGTCGCGCCAGCCTCCCCAGAGCCGTCATTGCGATAGACCGCGGCGGTCAATCCCGAGGCCGAACGCCCGGAGACAAACGCATCCAGGTCTCCGTCATTGTCGATATCCCCCCAGGCGACCGCGGCATTCCGAACGGCAGGCATGGAGTGCGATTGTACGTTGAACGTAAACGGCTGGGTGACCGGCTGCGCCATCGCGGCGGGCGCTAGCAGTGCAACCAAAGCTGTCAGGGAGAGGAGTCGGGTCACGGGTTACATCCCGGTTGATTCAAGCTGAAGAATGTACGCATCGGGACACCCATCCACCTGAACTATGCGCGAACGGTTGAAGGGAGCGTTCAGGCGGATCTGCAGCGTCTCTCCGGTCCCGATCTCTGCCTCAGGCAGGGACCGCGGCCTCAATCAGATCTTCTGCCACGTCATCTCCCAGATACCAGTCAATCAGCCAGTGCGCCGCGTAGATCAGCGGCGTAATGACGATGGCCACCAGGAACTTGTACGCGTAGTTGAATAGCGTGACGGCGATGATGGCCTGCAGGGTCATGGGGCCGTAAAAAGCCACGAACAGGACCACGAACGTGTCGATGAACTGAGATCCGAATGTGGATCCCGTCGCCCGCAGCCAGAGGTGCTTCCCGTCGGTCAGTTTCCGCAGCCAGTGGAAGAGCGAGATGTCGGCCAGCTGACCAAGGAGATAGGCAACGAGGCTTCCAGCAATGATGCGGCCTGATGCCCCGAACACGGTATCGAACGCCTCGCCTGGCACCGGCGAGATCGACGCCGTCGGCACGGCCATCGCTGCCTGAATAATGGCGAATTCGAAGATGATCATGACCACGCCCAGGTAGGTCACAAACTTGATCCCCGCCTTTCCGAAGTACTCGTTGAGCAGGTCGGTGATGATGAACGTCACCGGAAACGCGATCACGCCGGCCGTCATCACGACCTCGGTGAAGTCCTCCCCGAGGATGGAAAGCGTGAATGGGAGCTGGACAACGGTGAACAGCTTCGAGGCCGTGGCCTCGGCCACTACCAGCGCGGTGAGAAAGACAGCTGCGCAAACCACATAGAGCTTCTGGGGGCGCGAGAGGCTGTAGGCCGGCTTGGACATCTAACCGGTCTGGTCGGCCCTGAGCCGCTCCAGCAGCGAACTGAGCGTCCGGAGTTCCTCGCCATCAAGGTGCCGGGCGATGCCGGCCTGCATCTCGGACACCTCGGGATCCATCGTCGCCAGAAGCGTCTTCCCGCTTTCGGTGATCCCGACCTTCACCACGCGGCGGTCACTTCGGGACCGCGCCCTTTCGATGTGTCCGGCAGCCTCCAGTCTGTTCAGCAGCCGGGTTACGTCCGGAGTTCGGTCGAGGAGGCGACCGCCGATGTCACTGCAGGTCATCCGGGCCGGATCGGCTCCCCGCAGGATCCGCAGGACGTTGTACTGGGCCGGCGTCAGGCCGTAGGAACTCATCGTGCCCGCCAGAATCGAGGTTATCCAGGAACTGGTCACCAGGATGTCGAACATCGCCCTCTGGCTGTCGTCCGCGATACGGTCCTGCTTGATGAGCTCCTCAAGTCGCATGTTCTGACGGATGTTGTTAGAACAACATTAACCGCCACTCGGCTCGTGCGTTCCGGGCGGTCCGGTGCTCAGCGGAAGCGTGAACGAGAACGTGGAGCCGATGCCTTCGCGGCTCTCGACCACCAGAGTCCGGTCGTGTGCCGCCAGAATATGCTTGACGATTGCCAGGCCCAGACCGGTACCTCCCTGGGATCGAGAGCGGCTCTTGTCCACACGGAAAAAGCGTTCCGTGATTCTCGGGATCAGGTCGGTCGGGATCCCTATGCCATCGTCCCTTATGGAAATCCGCACTTCTGCGCCGGCCCGATGGGCCTCAAGGGTGACGATTCCACCTTCGTTGTTGTACTTGATGGCGTTCTCCATCAGGTTCACGATGACCTGCCTGAGGTGCTCACGATCCCCGACCACGTCCGGCAGATCGGGCGGAATCCTGGTTGCCACCTGGACGGTCTTTCGCGACGCCACGTGCTCAAGGGATTCCACGATCTCCTGTGCCAATTCGCCCGTGGAGAACTGTACCGGACGCATTCGGAGCTCGCCCTGCTCGATGCGGGCTATCTCGCCGAGATCCCGCGCCAGGTGATCCAGCCGATCGGCGTTCCGGAGAATCTTGTCGACGAACTTTCGATTCACCGTCGGGTCCTCCAGGGCGCCTCCCTCCAGCGTCTCGGCGAATCCTCGGATGGCAAAGATGGGGGTCTTGAGTTCGTGCGAGACGTTGCCAATGAAGTCCCGCCGGTAGTCCTCCATCCGGCGGAGCTCCGCCATTTCTCCCTCGAGCACCTGGCCAGTCCGAAAAACCTGTCGAACCATGTCATTCAACTCGTCGCCCCGGGGCAGGTGGGCGTCCTCCAGGTTGTCGAAGTGGCTGTGCCGGATCTGACGAAGCAGGGTCCGGCCCAGCGCCAGTCGCCGTGTCACGAGACGGCCCGCTACCCAGTAGGTGACCGCGAAGATGAGGATCGGTGTCAGCACCAAAAGAGGGACGAACCACGAACCGGGTCCCGCCAGAAAGCCCGCGAGTGCGATCAGCGCCGCCGCCAGCAGCGCCGGTGGCCAGGCGAGCTTGAGGGCGATTCTGCTGAATCCGCGTTTACGGCTCTCGTCAGGCTCGGAACCGATACCCCACCCCCTTCACTGTTTCAATCATGTCTTCGCCCACCTTTTCCCGAATCTTGCGGACGTGGACATCCACAGTTCGGTCCACAACGTAGACATCCGGGCCCCAAACCTGGTCCAGGAGCTGTTGCCGCGAAAAAACGCGGCCTGGATTGCTGGCAAGGTATCGAAGAAGCTCGAATTCTTTTCTCGGAAGGTGGAGGGGATCTTCCAGCCCGTCCCGCTCCACAACGTATCTCGTGCGATCTATGGTGAGTCCGTAGATCCGGACGATGTCGGGCGTGGCCGATGTCCGCTCCGAACCCCGAAGGGAGGCCCTGACCTGGCTGATCAGGACGGGGATGGAGATGGGCTTCGTCAGATAGATATCTGCGCCGACATCCAGCCCTTCCACATGGTCGTTCTCCTCGCTGCGTGCCGTCAGCATGACAATAGGCGTGCTCTTGAGCGCCGGGTGTTCGCGCATCCGCCGACAGGCCTCAAGACCATCCATGCGAGGCATCATGACATCGAGAATGATCAGGTCTGGGACCTGCTTCGAGGCCAGGTGCACGGCCTCAACACCGTCGCAGGCCTGTTCCACTTCGAAACCTTCCTTCTCAAGGTTATACCGAAGCAGGTCTAGAATGTCGTCCTCGTCATCGACGACGAGAATGCGTTGCGGCTCGGCCATGGAATCAACCTTACGTGAACCCCAAAGCTACATGACGCCCGTTACCTCATTGTTACCAACCGGCGCCTGCCTTGACTACCTTTCCGCTTCACCAAGCCCGGACTCATGACTGAACGTCGAAAACTCAGATACGGAATGGTTGGGGGCGGCCCCGGCGCATTCATTGGCGCGGTTCACAGAATGGCCGCCGCACTGGATGGCTCCATGGACCTGGTCTCGGGTGCCTTCTCGTCGAGCCCGGAAAAGTCCCATCAGCAGGGTCGGGAATTGCATCTGGATCCGGCCCGAGTCTACGACACCTACCAGGACATGGCAGAGGCCGAGGCTGCGCGTGAGGACGGGATCGACTTTGTCTCCATCGTGACGCCCAATCATGTTCACTTTGGCGCGGCCAAGGCGTTTATCGAACGTGGCATCCACGTGATCTGCGACAAGCCGATGACGAACACCCTGGAAGAGGCCGAGGAACTCTGTCGGCTGGTGTCCAAGCACGGCGTGATCTTCGCCCTGACGCACAACTATACCGGCTATCCGATGGTCAAGGAGGCCCGGGACCTGATGGCCGCCGGGCGCCTGGGCCAGATTCGAAAGATCGTCGTGGAATATCCTCAGGGCTGGTTGGCCGAGCTCATCGAGGAGATGGGTCATAAACAGGCTGCCTGGCGGACCGATCCGGCGCGCGCCGGTGTCTCGTCGGCCATGGGCGACATCGGCTCGCACGCCGAGAATCTTGCCCGCTACATCACGGGACTCGAGATGGAGGAGATTCACGCGGATCTCTCCACACTGGTCCCCGGGCGACAACTGGAAGACGACGGTAACATTTTGGTGCACTACCAGGGTGGCGCCCGAGGCATTCTTTACGCCTCGCAGATTTCGGTGGGTGAGGAAAACAATCTTCGGATCAGGGTCTACGGCACCAAGGCTTCGCTGGAATGGAAGCAGGAGCACCCCAACTGGCTGCACCTCCGTTATCCTGACCAGCCGGAGCAGATCCTGAAGCGTGGTAACCCCTATCTCGGACCGGCCGCCGCACACGCGACGCGGATCCCCGCGGGCCACCCGGAAGCGTTTCTGGAAGCATTCGCCAATGTCTATGTCATGGCTGGCAGGGCCATCTCGGCCCGCATCCGGGGTGTTGATCCCGATCCTCTCGACATGGATTTCCCAACCGTTCAGGACGGAGCCATCGGCGTGCATTTCATACACACCGCCGTCCGAAGCAGCCGTGAGCGCGCGTGGGTGGATGCTGCGTATACGCCCCCGGCCTGAAAAACCGGCCTCATCCTTCAATCCTTCCGATCATGTCTCGTCCAGTCACGCTCTTTACCGGCCAGTGGGCCGATCTTTCATTGGAAACGCTGGCCGAAATGGCCGCGGAGTTCGGGTACGACGGGCTCGAACTCGCGTGTTGGGGCGATCATTTCGATGTCCAGCGGGCCTTGTCTGAGGAAGGATACTGTCAGGGCCGGCATGACCTGCTTGCCCGTCACGGGCTGAGCGTCCATTCGATTTCCAACCACCTGGTGGGCCAGGCCGTCTGCGACAACATCGACGACCGTCACAAGTCGATCCTGCCTGCTCACGTTTGGGGAGATGGCGAGCCCGAGGGCGTTAGAGCACGGGCTGCCGAGGAGATGAAAGACACGGCGCGCGCGGCCGCACGTCTCGGCGTCGAGGTGGTCAATGGATTCACGGGTTCCAGTATCTGGCACCTGCTCTACTCCTTCCCGCCCGTCACACCGGCCATGATTGAGGCGGGCTTCTCGGACTTCGCCGACCGCTGGAACCCGATTCTGGATGTCTTCGACCGCGAGGGCGTGCGATTCGCATTGGAGGTCCATCCGACCGAGATCGCCTTCGACATAGGATCAGCGGAACGAACGCTGGAAGCAATCGGCCATCGCCCGGCATTCGGGTTCAACTATGACCCCAGTCATTTCGGATACCAGGGAGTCGATTACGTCGGATTCATTGACCGATTCGGTGATCGGATCTACCACGTTCACATGAAGGATGTCTGGTGGTCGGCCAATCACGCTGAGGTTGGCGTCTTCGGCGGACACACGGAATTTGGCGACCGTCGTCGCTTCTGGGATTTCCGATCCCTCGGCCGGGGATCCATCGACTTCGAGGAAATCATTCGGGCCCTGAACCGCGTCGGGTACCAGGGCCCTCTGTCGGTGGAGTGGGAGGATTCGGGAATGGATCGTGAGCACGGCGCCGCAGAGGCCTGCGACTTTGTGAGGGCCATGGACTTCGCACCTTCGGCCGTGGCCTTCGACGCGGCGTTCGAGAAGGACTGACCCACCGCCGCTGGTCACAGGGGCGGCTGCCGGCATTGCGTCCGCGCCGGGAGAGCCTTATCTGGTGGAGCCCCTGAAACCTATCTCCTGCCTGGCCACATGGAAGTCTCCCGCCGCACACGCATTGCCCGACTGAGCGAACTCGCTGATCGTGACCCAACCTATGCCCTGGCCGAAGGCGTGGATCTGGTGGTGATCCTTTCAGACGGCGAGGTCTCGGTGCTATACGGCCGCTGCCTTCATCGGGGGGCCCTCCTGTCCGACGGTCACGTGGACGGAGAGGACCTGATATGTGGGCTGCACAATTGGGACTATCGCATCGCCACGGGAGTCTCGGCCTACAACAACGACGAGAAGCTGGAGCGCTTCACCAGCTTTGTTGTCGGTGATGATGTCTTCGTGGATGCCGATGAAATCGCCCGCTGGAAGAAGGAGCACCCGCAGCCCTACGACAGGGATGCCTACCTCGGCCTGTACCAGGACGTGCACGGAGCGCCGGAAGAGCCGAACAACGCGCACATCCAGTCACTGGCGCGGGACGGCCTCAGCAAGGTCGGCCATCACGGCCCGGTTTCGGCGATGGGTATCGCACTTACTGAACTGCCACGGTGGCGAGATATCCAGATCCTCACGGGCCAACTGGCTATGAGGCCACTGCTGGACGACGCCGAAGTCGGAACGGATACCGTCATCGGGCCGGATGCCACGCGTCCGCTGCGCCTCGAGATACCAATCTTCGTCTCGGACATGAGCTTCGGGGCCCTCAGCGCGGAAGCCAAGATTGCGCTGTCCACGGGGGCCGAACTGGCCGGTACGGGCATCTGCTCGGGAGAGGGCGGCATGTTGCCCGAGGAGCAGGAGGCCAACAGCCGGTACTTCTACGAACTGGCCTCGGCCAAATTCGGATGGGACCTCGAAAAGGTGGCCAAGTGTCAGGCGTTTCATTTCAAGGGAGGGCAGGGTGCCAAGACGGGCACCGGTGGGCACCTTCCAGGCGAAAAAGTAGTCGGGAAAATCGCGGAGGTGCGGGGCCTGGAGCCCGGCCAACCCGCCATCAGTCCGGCCGTATTTCCGGATTTGGTGACCGTCGATGACTTCCGGCAGGTGGCCGCTGACGTGCGCGAAGTGACGGGCGGAGTGCCCGTGGGATTCAAACTGTCGGCTCAGCACATCGAAGCCGACATCGACTTCGCGTTGGAAATAGGGGTGGACTACATCATTCTGGACGGGCGAGGTGGTGGTACCGGGGCGGCCCCAGAGGTCTTCAAACAGAACATATCCGTCCCGACCATCCCCGCCCTCGCCCGTGCACGGCGCCATCTCGATGCGCGATCCGCGACGGAGGTGACCCTGGTCATAACCGGGGGCCTTCGGACGGAGGCTGATTTCGTGAAGGCCCTCGCGCTGGGCGCCGATGCGGTGGCCGTCTCCAACTCAGCGTTGCAGGCCATTGGCTGCCTTGGAATGCGGGCCTGTCACACCAACAACTGCCCGGTCGGAATCGCCACGCAGAAGGACCATCTGCGCGCGAGGCTGGAGATCATTAAGTCCGCGCATCGGCTGAAGAACTGGTTCGCGGCCACGGTTGAGTTGATGCAGGTGCTGGCGCGAGCGTGCGGCCACGACCACATCTCGGGCTTCTCCAAACGGGACCTCACAACATGGAGTACGGAGATGGCTGCTCTGTCCGGCGTCCAGTTTTGCGGAGTCGGCAAGGCCTGACCGTCCGAGGGGACTATTTCAATTCAACCAGTCCGCGCGGCGTCCGAATCTGAGCCACAAGGTGCGGTCGTTCGGACCTCTCGATGGTGACCGACAGGCCCAGTGAGTCAAGCATTCGCTCGATGCGCTCCGGCTCCGGGTGATGGATGGCGAATCCTTCCAGCGATCCGGCGACCGGTGCGGTCTGAGCGGGATGCGGAGACCCGCCCCAGTCGATGAGGAAGGGTACGGCCCCTCCCAGTCTCCCGACGAACGGGTCTGAAAGGGCCCATGCCAGGATGCTCCCATCGGGCCTCATCCTGCGGCAAGGTTGAACATCGCCGAGCGGGGTAGTGGCCTCGTCCACGGCGCGTTGAATGTCCGATGACTTCGCCACCCAGGTGAACAGGCCGCGAGCTCGTGCCCCCCAGACGTCCGTGAGGCGACCCCGCGCCGGAGGATCCAGCGACGGGTCCGGCGCGAGTACTTCCAGGTACGTGTCCGGCCCCAGCGAGAGCAGGGCGTTGTGCGTTCCGAAGTCGGGGTGACGCCCGCCCGGCACGGGCTGCACGCCCAGAAGACTTTCGATTTGAGCGATTCCGGCGCCCAAATCACCGGTTACAAACACCAAATGATCGATTTCAGGGATTTCCATGTGTCAATTTCAGGGTTGAGGCACCGAGTTTTCCACCAAATACCGCGCAACTGCGCAAAAACCGCTATACTCCTACCTTCACACGGTTCGCCCAACGAGAAACGAGAATGACCAAAACAGAAATGTCCGAGAAGCTGGCTAAGAAGACCGGCTTGTCCAAGGCAAAGGCGGCGGAAGCCGTCGCCTGCATCTTTGACACAGACCCAGGCAAGGGCATCATCGCTGTCGAGCTGGACGCCGGCCGCAGCGTAACGATCCCTGGCTTTGGCACGTTTGACACGGCTCGTCGCAAGGCCCGTGAAGGACGCAACCCGCAGACGGGAGCGACTATCCAGATCGAAGCACGTACGGTGCCCACGTTCAAGGCTGGCAAGGGCCTGAAGGAGCGCGTGCGGGTCTAATCCCAGTCGACTGACACAAGAAAGGCGGCGCGTCCATCTGGACACGCCGCCTTTCTGTGTTTCAGGGCCTCTGTGTTTCCCGGCCCCGGCCGAGATCTACATCTCGGCCGCCAACATCGAGATGGCCTGCGCCAACACGCTGGTCTTGCCTCGGTCCGATGCGCGGACTGCGTCCGTAGAAACCTCGGTAGCCAGCGAAAGCAACATGCGCTTCCGGGCAGCCGTGGAGGCTGACTCGGCTTGACCGAGACTCGATCGGATGGCCATGATCCGGGACCCGGACAGGCCATTGCTACGCTCCAACTGATCCAGATACGCGCCGGCGAGGGCGAAGGAGGCCGGCCATGTGAATCGGGGCTGTCCCTGCGCGTTCAGGTACTCCAGCTTTACAGTCTTGGCGGCAGCGATTTCGTTGGCCGAAATGGCAGCACTCGGAGTGAGTTCGAAGATGTCCAACCCGCGACCGATCTCGGAGCTGACCATCACGCCATTGTACCAGTAGACCGACCAGCTGCCGGCGTTGCCCATCTGATTGGGATCAACGGGTCCGCGGTCATGGAACGCGATCTCCACGGCGTTCATGGGATCCGTCCAGTCGAAGACGGAAATACCGCCCTGATACCAGGACTGGACCATCACCTCGCGCCCCGGGATGGGAATCATGGAGCCATTGTGGGCCACGCAGTTCTCCAGGCTGGTCTGGGGTACAGGAAGCTTGTAGTAGCTCTTGAACTCCATGCCCTCATCGCCAATCGTAAAGATGGCGTTGGCGCCCCATTCCTTGGGGTCCTGGGCGCGGCATTTGGGCTGACCGCCGCCGCCCCACTCGTCCGTAAAGAGGACTTTGGTACCGTCGTTGCTGAAGGTCGCCGAGTGCCAGTAGGAGAAGTTGGAGTCCGCGACAGCATCCATGCGCTTGGGGTTCTCCGGGTCCCTGATGTCAAGCAGGAGGCCATAGCCCTCGCAGGCTCCGCCGGCAAGCCCCAGCTCAGGGTAGAGCGTTATGTCATGACACTGGGTGGGACCGGGTGCGGGACCGGCATTCTCACCCTCCTCGCGGGGTGCCCCGAATCGCTGACGGATGATCTCAGGGAGCGCCTCGCGGAAGGCCGCAGAGTCTGCAGCTGCAGGGTCTCCTCCGCCTCGCTCCGCCATGAACCCGGCAAGCATCTGGGCCGCAAAACGGTCCGGCAGTGCAGTCTCCTGGCCGCCGAACTCAACGATGAAAGCGCCCCGTGCCCGCGCGGCTTCCAGTGCCGCGGCATCGGCGGGCGATGCCCCATGCTGTGGCGGTGCCACCAGGTTGTCAAAGATCCGTGGCGAGCTTACGATGGCCGCGGCCGCAGGATTGGCCAGCGGGACCTTGATCACCTCGATCCGGAACAGAGCCGAGTTCGGATCTTCATCCGGCGACGCGCCTGAGCAGCCGGGAAGCTCCTCTTCGGGTCTGACCGGGGCGGAGCCGGAGACATACACATAGACATTCTCGTCGTCATTCGGGTCTTTCAACACCGAATGGGTGTGCGAACCGCGACACGTCTGGACATTGCTCACGTACTGAGGATTTCGAATGTCGGCAATGTTAAAAATGCGGATACCGCGGAGGCGATCGGCGCTGGCGCGTTCCTGCACGCCCTGCGTACCACAGTCCAGACGGCCTCCAGTGCCTTCGCCAGACACGAACAGCAGGTCACCGTAGACAGAGACGTCGCTTTGGGACGCCGGGCAGACGTACTCCGTCACCAGTTCGGGAGCGCTCGGGTCGGAGATGTCCCAGATCATGACGCCGTTGTAGTTGCCCTGAAGGGCATACTGTCCCTTGAAGGCCAGATCAGAGTTGGTCACCCCTACAAAAGCCTCAGGCGGGGGCGTGCTTGAGAGTTTGTTCAGATTCCAGATGGCTTCTTCTGCGTCGAAGAGGCCGGCGCCGAGACCCACGCGGGGGTCGGGGCTGGGTGGCGTGATCCGCATGGCCGCGGAATCGTCCATGACGGACTTCGGTGCACAGGCAGACAGGCCGAGAAGGCCGACCAGTGCCAGAATGAATGTATATCGCAAGAGAGTGGTTGCTGGGGACGCCAGAGATCTAGCGGTCCTGGGTGGTGAGAAACAATGAATCGAGCATGCGCCTCATGCGCGCAATCTCGGTGATCTGGTCCACGTGAATGTCCGAGGACAGTTTGAATGCGGCCTCATCCTGGCCTGCTCCGTCCTTGTCGAAAAGGTCGTCCACCATGGAGACCGCACCCTGATGATGCTGGATCATGTAGGTGAGGAACAGCCGATCGAACTCGGGTCCGGAACTCGCCGCCAGTTCATCCAACTGCTCGGCCGAAAGCATGCCGGGCATCATCGAATGATCGCCGGCTCCGTGAAGCATGAGCTTCGTGCCGTCAATGTGGACCTCCGGGACGGGTTGATCCCGATCACGCAGCCAGCGCTGCATGCTCGCGATCTCGTCATTCTGCGCGTTGATGATCCGGGCAGCGAGCGTGCGCACCTGAGTGCTGGCGGCCTGATCCGGTGCCATTCGCGCCATGATCAGAGCCTGGGCATGATGGCCGATCATGCCCGTCATGAAGGCGACGTCGGCTTCCGTGAAGGACTGCTTTGCGCTGTCGAGCCGGGCCCAGTAGAGGGCTTCCAGGGCCTCGGTGTCGGCCTGGGTGTCGGCCTGGGAGGAGGTTGCGTTGCTGCCGGCGCAGCCTGCCAGGAAGCAGGCCGCCAAACCGATGCTCAGGATTCGATACATACAAACCAGATAGTAGAGTGGCAGCCAACCCGGATGTCAGCGCCAGGTTCATCTGCCGCGGTGCCCGCTCCAACTTGGAAAGCGGGCCTTGGCGCCGCGTGACTCTACGGTGGCATTTTCCTTTCCGTTTCACTTGGGCAATCAGGGAGGCAATGATACCTTGGAACCGGGATGCCCGCTCCCATCGTTGGAGGCGGCCATTTCGGGGTGTAGCGCAGCCCGGTAGCGCGCCTCGTTCGGGACGAGGAGGTCGTGGGTTCAAATCCCGCCACCCCGACATGAACCGTCCGTCTGACCTCAGGCGGACGGTTTTTTGTGTCCGGGCTACAGGGACTCCCGGATGATACACACCTTCCGACGAGCTCTCAGCCAGTCCCGGCAAAAGTATTCCGTGCGTATGCGTTGACACACATATAATGTACATACTATAGTAGGGGTCCCACCTGTCCGCCGTTATTGCTGCGGGCAATCTCTCTACCCCACCCCGGTGTGTCCGTTGACTGGTTGTTTTACGATTAAGGAGTACCCCGCGTGGGCATTGTCTCTGGTCAAGCGATGTGATCCCCGGCGCCCCCTCATCGTTCAGGAGGATGCGCATATCATCGCGCTCAACCGTCACGCCACGGCGGCCGGTCTGGAAGTCGGGATGACCGCGGCACGTGCCCGATCCCTTTGCCCGTCCGCCATCCTGCTTTTACGGGACGCGGTCTCGGAGTACTGTGCGTGGGAGTATGTCGTAGAGCAGATCCATCGGATCACGCCGTTTCTTGAGAGCAGGCAGCCTGTGGCGTGGTTTGATGCCCTCGCGCCTGAGATTCGCGAGACGGCTTCGCGGCTGCGTGCATGTGTGGGGTTCGCCCCGGACAGGACGACGGCGCATCTTGCGGCAGTCTGGTCTGCTTCCGGCAGGACAACGGTTATTCCCAAACAGAAGGTGGACACCTTCCTGGATGCCTTCCCGAGCCGACTGCTCGTGGAGGCCGGCTTCAGCGAAGCGCTCGCCGACGGACTGGAGCTACTGGGGTGCACAAAACTGGGCCCGGCGCGCCGACTCACCAAAAGGCAGGTGGTACTGGCATTTGGAAAGGAGGGGGAACGGCTGCATACCGTCCTGCACCCGTCCGCGTCCAAACGCGTCTCGACATTTCACCCGGCTCCCACTGTGCGGCGGCACTTCGAGCTGGAAGCGCCCTGCAGCCAGGCAGGTGACCTGCTCCCGATCGTAAGCCAACTGACAGAGAGGGCAGCGGACGCCATGAAGGAGCAGTTTGCCGGACAGATCCGGATCATCCTTCATCTGGAGGGCCGCAGTGAGGGCCGCAGTCCTTACCACGGATCGCGTGTTCTGCCTCATCCCACATCACGGGCTGATACTCTTGAGCGATTCGCTCTCCGCCTTGGTGCCGAGATGCTGGGCGGTCTGCATCAAGAGGCGCGGGCCAGCAGGTCGCGGCACACTGACATTGATCGCATCGACCTGATTCTGGCAAGTCTGATGACCGGCGACCTTGTGCAGGCATCCCTCTTTGGCGAAAAGCTCAGGCAGGTGACCAGTGCCGTGGGTGACGTTCATAGGAAGTACCCCAATGCCATCAAGCGCAGTGTGGTGAGAGCGGGCGCCCACTTCCATGAGGACCGTTTCGGGCTGAGTACCTGGGGGACATGACACGCAGCTGTTTCCGGAAGCGGCGGAAGAAAGCGCCAAACCGTCCTGGGACATGAAAAAACGCACGATCCGAGCAGAGGTATGGTTTGACGGGAATCACCCGATGATTCTGCAGCGAGAGGGGTGGGCGGAGCCCATCCAAGAGGTCATTGAGCGCTGGGATGTCCGTGGACGGTGGTGGGCAACCGACACGCAGCGGCATTACATGACGGTGCGAACGGAGCGTGGCACGTTCGAGCTGTGCGGTGATCGAAGCACACGCAACTGGGTCATCACGGTGGTGTACGACTGATGTTTGCACACCTTCATACCCGGAGCTGGTTTTCCTTCCAGGCAGGAGGGTCATCGCCAGAAGCGCTACCGGAAGCGGCTGTCAAACAAGGGATTGAGGCAGTGGCCTTGACCGAGCGTCACGGCACGTACGGAGTGGTCCGATTTCAGCGCGCCTGCCAGCAACTGGGCGTTCAGCACCTCTTCGGAGCGGAGGTTCCGGTGGAAGGTCGAGACCTCGTACTGCTGGCCAGAAACAGGGAAGGGTACGCCAACATCTGCTGGCTACTCACTCAGGCGCACCTTCGATCACGGGAGGCACCCGCGGCTACCATGGCGGAACTCGCCTCTGCCAACGCCGACATCTTCTGCCTCACCGGAACGGAGGCCGGCCCCATCTACCCACTCATTGATGACTTCAAACATCAGGAGGCCGCGCAGTGGCTGCACACCCTCCACGACATATTCGGAGAACGCCTCTCGCTGGAAGTGACCCATCAGCGGCGGAAAGGGGACGACCGGCGGCTCGCCTACCTGCTCCAGTTGGCCAGGCAGACCGGGGTGCCCCCGGTAGCCACGGGCGATGTGCGGTTCGCCGTTCCAGGTGATTACTGGCGGTACGATCTCCTGACCTGCGCCCGCCACGGGATCACGGTCTTCGATGATCATCCGGAGCGCCCCTCCAACTCGATGGCCTACCTCCAGGCCGAAGCCGAACTGCTGCGCAGAGGGCTTCCCAAGGAGGCCATCCACAGGGCGGGCGAGATCGCGCAGATGTGCAGGGTAGACCTGATACCCGGCCACATCATCCCTCCGGGGACCAAGCTCCCAGAAGGCACTACCTCCGTGGAGCTTCTCAAGCGGAAGGCGAATCAGGCTTTCGAGGAGAAGTATCCACCCGGCTCTGCCAACCGGGCAGCTGCCCGACAGCGGTTGGACAAGGAGGTCAATGTCATTGTTGACCTGGATGTCCAGGAGTTCTTCCTGGTGGTGAAGGAGGTCGTCGATGAGGCACGTCGCCGGGGAATCCGTTGCCTGGGAAGGGGCTCGGCAGCCAACTCCATTGTGACCTACCTGCTTGGGATCACAGTGGTCTGCCCCATCGATCACAACCTGCTCTTCGAGCGCTTCCTGCACCGAGGCCGCAAGGGGACGCCCGATATCGATCTGGACTTCGATTCGAGTCGTCGGATGGAAATTATCGAGTGGATGGAGGAGCGCTTCGGAATGGAACATACAGGTATGGCGGCAACGATTGACCGGTATCTGACGAAGTCTGCGGTGCAGGACGCGGCCAAGGCGCTCGGATGGCCTGCCGAAATGGCCATACAGATGTCCAAGGGCTGCGGCCACGCGCTACCGAGTGACCAGGAGAATGCGGCGCACATCAGGTCAGTGGCCGGCGGGGACTCGCCCCTGCTCGACGTATTGATCAAGGCAGCCACAAACCTGGTCGGGTGCCCTCGGCATCTGGGTCAGCATTCCGGGGGGATGGTGCTTACGTGTGAGCCCATACGGTACTTCACTCCGCTGCAGGTTTCGGCAAATGGAGTCCGTGTGGTTCAGTTTGACAAGGATGACCTGGAGTGGTTGGGCCTGGTGAAGCTGGATGTGCTGGGCCTTCGAATGCTGGGCACGGTCTCCGAGGCCACCGTCATTGCCAATGATCTCACGCCCGACGAGGACCCCATCGTACTGGACGAACTCCCACTCGATGACCCGGACGTGTATGACATGATCTGCGAAGGCGATGTCCTGGGCCTGTTTCAAATCGAATCGCCGGCTCAGCAAAGTGCAGGATCCCGAATCCAGTCCCGCAACATGCAGGATCTCATCAAGCAGATATCGTTGGTTCGGCCGGGGCCCATTCAGGGAGGCCTGATGCACCCGTTCATCCGGCGACACCGGGGACTGGAGAAGGTGCGGTATGACCATCCCATCCTCGAGCGGATTCTGGAGGACACCTACGGCGTGATCATCTTCCAAGAGCAGGTACTGGAAGTCGCCCATCAATTTGCCGGATGGTCTCTGGACCAGGCCGACTCGTTTCGGCGACTGATGTCCAAGTTCAGGGACCCCGGTGAGATGGAATCAATGCGCGATGGATTCGTCCAGTCGGCCATGGAGGCAAATGACGTCCCTGAGGAGACGGCAAACCGGGTCTTCGATCAGGTGTCCAAGTTTGTGGGCTACGGGTTCTGCCGCTCCCACGCGGCCTCATTTGCCTTGACCGTCTACCACAGCGCGTATCTGAAGCGGCATCACCCCGAGGCCTTCTTTGCGGGACTGATGCAGCACAGACCGGGCATGTACGCGCAGATGACACTTGAGCAGGACGCGCGCAGGCACGGTGTACTGGTCCTGGTGCCGGACATCAACAAGTCCGGTCTGCGATTTCAGTTGGAGGAGGTGGAGGGGAGGCTGGCGATTCGGAAACCACTGACATCTGTGAAGGGCGTCCAGGACTCGTTGGCCGAGGTGGCCGTACTGGAGCGGGAGTTGCAGCCCTTCGCTTCACTCGAGGAGTTCTTTCACCGTATTCCCGTAGACGAGAAGCAACTCAGGGCCTTGGTTCAGTCGGGGGCTTTTGACTCACTTGAGGGATCCAACCGCACGGCTCTCTACAAGATGAAGGTGCTGGTGCAGCAGTTCGAGAAGGGCGGGGCCAACGCCCAGGGGACACTGCTTGACACCATCAACATGCGGGCGTCCGATCTGCCGGCGCTCCCCGGAATCACCCTGCACAAGCGGCTGGAGTGGGACCTGGCAACGCACTCGGGACCCCGTGTCCATCCCATGGTGGTGCTGAGAAGGAGACTGGCGTATCACGAGGTGCGACCGATTTCCTTCGTGCAGCAATTCGGGAGTACGCTTCCGTACGATGAACACAAGCCGCCGATAACGACAGTAGCCGGCCTTGTCATGTTCAGGCAGCGTCCCGGAACCGCCAAGGGAACGATGTTCATTTTTCTGGAGGATGAATCCGGGTATATCCAGTGCATCTGCCGGTCGAAATGTCGGGAGCGATTCCATGAGGAGCTGAAGCAGAGTGCGCTGATCATTCGGGGCAGAGTTCAGGTAACGGGGCCCTGGCGAGGAATCATGGTTGACCAGGTGTCGACGCTTAAGGGTGTCATTGGCGGGTATCAGGGCCACCACGGCGGGCCGACATATGGCAGGGAGAACAGGGTCAAGGTATTTGGCGAGGCGGCTGAGCAGTCGGATGTCCGTGAGATCGAAGTGGGCGCTGTTCCGCTGGCCCTGCTTCCAGGTAAACGACGCGGAGGGGGGTAGGACGAGTGGGTGACCAAGGCCGGGCCGCGGGCAGGCGGGAGCTTGCAGTCCTGATAGACGACTGATATATTAGTGGTATACATACCAATCCGCCCGCGCCATGTCCGTCAACTGGGAAGGGGTATTCCCCGCCGTCACGACCAAGTTCAACGATGCTCTCGAAATCGACGCGCATTGGACCGAGGTCAACCTTGAGGCTCAACTGGCCGCAGGCGTCGCCGGTATCGTGGTCAGCGGATCGCTGGGAGAGGCATCGACGCTCAGCATGGACGAGAAGGCCGAGCTCGTAGAACTGACGGCCAAGCTGGTGAAGGGCCGGGTACCCGTAATCTGCGGCATCGCACAGCGCACTACCGCCGATGCCTGCACCATGTCCCGGATGGCGGAAGCCGCCGGCGCCGAGGGTCTCATGCTGTTGCCACCGATGCTCTACACGAGCGATTCCCGGGAGACCATGACATTCCTGCGGACCGTTGCGGAGGCGACCGACCTCCCCATCATGCTCTACAACAATCCGGTCGCGTACAACGTGGACGTGACCCCGGACATGCTGCTGGAGTTGGCCGACGAACCCAAGTTCGAGGCCATCAAGGAATCGTCCGATGACGTCCGCCGGATAACCGATATCGTGAACCTGGTGGGGGACCGCTACCACATATTCACGGGCGTTGACAACATCGCCCTGGAAGCCCTCATGCTCGGAGGCGTCGGCTGGATTGCCGGACTGGTCTGCGCATTCCCCCGCGAGACCGTGGCCATCTACAACCTGGCCAGGCAGGGTCGTTATGCGGAGGCCGTCGAGATCTATCGCTGGTTCATGCCGCTCCTGCATCTGGACGTGAGCACCAAACTGGTCCAAAACATCAAGCTCGCCGAGGCCATGGTCGGACTGGGCACGGAAACCGTCCGCCCCCCGCGCCTGCCCCTGGCCGGAGAGGAGCGATCACGCGTCGTTGCCACCATCAACAAGGCGCTGGCCAACCGTCCCGAGGAACTCGTCAGCGAGGCGCTCGGCCAGCCATGCTAGTCCTGGGGCCAGCACCCACGCTGGCCGAGGAGGCCTACGCACGCGTGGAGTCCATGATTGTGACGCTGCAGCTGGAGCCGGGCGCAGTATTCTCGGAAGGCAACCTGGCGGAATCGCTCGACATGGGGCGGACACCCCTCAGGGAGGCCCTCCAGCGCCTTGCCTCTGACGGGCTCATCACGGCCATTGCGCGCCGAGGGATGATGGTCAGTCCGATCGACCTCCCTGAAATGCTCTCTGTGATCCAAGCCAGAAAAGCGCTGGACGCGATCGTCCATTCCGGAGCGGCGCTGAAGGCCACAGACGGAGAACGAAACGAAATCCGTCAGGCCAGGCAGGCCCTGGTCGCCGCGGACGGAGGTGCGATGCACTTCATGGAGGCCGACTACAACCTGGATAAAGCCATCTGGGACGCAGCGCCGAACCAATTCGCGGTCAACGCCACGCGGCCGCTACACGCGCACTGCCGCCGGTTCTGGTTCCGACACCGCGAGGATGACGACCTCCGTCGCTCTGCCGACCTGCACGATGGCGTGGTGGAAGCGGTGATTCGGGGGGACGCCGTTGCCGCGCGGGAACGGAGCGACAAGCTCATGGATTACCTGACTCTGTTTACCAAGCACATACTCATCGCAGCCTGAACCATGAACGCCACAACAACCCTGACCGGAGCCAATCTGATTGCAGGCCAGGAGAGTGCCGAAGGGAACGCCCTGAATGCCGGGGTCAACCCGGTGGACGGGCGCATACTCGCCCCGTTCTTTCACGAAGCCACCGCGCGCGAAATAGGTCAGGCCGTACGGGAAGCCACGAATGCCTTCCGGGCGAACAAGGGCCGGACGGCCGAGGATTGGGCCGCACTTCTGGAGACCATCGCGGAGGAAATCGAAAACCTCGGCGATGTACTCGTTGAACGCGTCATGGCCGAAACCGGACTGCCTGAAGGAAGAGTCCGGGGCGAGCGTGGGCGGACGACCGGCCAGCTCCGGCTCTTTGCCGGCGTCGCACGCGAAGGGTCCTGGGTGGATGCGAGGATTGAAACTGCGCTACCGGACAGAGCGCCCATTCCCCGGCCGGACATCAGGAGCATGCTGCGTCCAATCGGTCCTGTCGCGGTGTTCGGCGCCTCCAACTTCCCCCTGGCGTTCTCGGTCGCTGGCGGCGACACGGCCTCCGCCCTTGCGGCCGGATGCCCCGTAGTCTGCAAGGCTCACCCCGCCCATCCGGGGACCTCGGAGCTCGTCGGCCGCGCGGTCAGTGCCGCCGTGGCCCGACGGGGCTTCCATCCCGGCACGTTCTCGATCGTGCACGGTACGGGCGCCGCAGTAGGCCTGAAGCTGGTACAGGAACCGGGAATCGAGGCCGTTGGGTTCACGGGCTCTCTCGGCGCCGGACGGGCGATCTTTGACACGGCCGCAGGCAGGGCAAGACCGGTGCCCGTGTACGCCGAAATGGGCAGTACCAATCCTGTATTTCTGATGCCGGCGGCCACGGCAGCTCGTGGCGAGGCCATCGCGGCCGGCCTGGCAGGCTCGGTGACGCTGGGCTCCGGGCAGTTCTGCACCAGTCCGGGTCTGGTGTTCGCAGTCGAGGGGCCTGACACGGAGTCATTCGCCGCATGGCTGGCGGCCCGCATCGAGGAGCAGGGGTCGCAGACCATGCTTCACAAGGGAATCGCAGCCGGGTTCAGCGCAGGGCTCGGCCGAGCTGCCCAGACGGCCGGCGTAACCACACTCGCCCTCGGAGCGGAAAACGGTACGGGCGACGGTGTCGCGGACTCGGGCGCCCAGGGCCGGCCATGCATCCTCCGCACAAGCGGACGTACGTTTGCGGCCAACCCACACCTGCACGAGGAAGTCTTTGGTCCGGCCTCGATTCTGGTGGTGTGTGAGGATACCGACGAGATGACCAGCCTGGCCGCGGGCCTGGAAGGCAGCCTGACGGGCACGGTACACATGGAGGCAACCGAGACCGCGGACGCGAGCCCTCTGGTGGGCTGCCTCGAAGACGTTGTCGGTCGGGTCATCATCAACGGCTTTCCGACAGGAGTCGAAGTATCGCACGCCATGCATCACGGGGGGCCTTACCCCTCGACGACGGCGCCCTCGACGACATCCGTCGGCACTCGAGCGATTCTCCGCTTCGCGCGGCCCGTTTGCTACCAGGACTACCCTGAGACATTGCTGCCGGCGGCGCTGACAAACGGCAACCCTCAAGGTATCATGCGCATGATCAATGGTGAGCGCACACGGGTGTCCATCTCAAGCGAACCGGCGGCCTGACCGGCTGAACGGCAATGGCCCGACACACGTTCGATTGCATTGACGCCCACACGTGCGGCAACCCGGTTCGGGTAGTTCGGGCCGGGGCGCCCGAGCTTGTGGGTTCGAGCATGACGGTGCGCCGTAAGCACTTCATGGAGCAGTTCGATTGGATTCGAACCGGCCTGATGTTCGAGCCACGCGGGCACGATGTGATGTCGGGCTCCATCCTGTACCCTTCCACCAGGGCCGACTGCGACGTCGCCATTCTCTTCATTGAGACGAGCGGCTGCCTGCCCATGTGTGGGCACGGTACGATCGGCACGGTCACCGTAATGCTGGAATACGACCTGGTCCAGCCCGCGGAGCCTGGGGTGGTACGGCTCGATACGCCAGCCGGGCGTGTGGATGCGTACTACACCATGGCGGGGACCCGAGTGTCCAGCGTACGACTGGTCAACATACCGTCGTTTCTGGCGGCCGAGGGACTGACCGTGGAGTGTCCCGATCTCGGACTGCTGCGGGTGGACGTGGCGTACGGCGGTAATTTCTATGCCATCGTAGACCCTCAGGAGAACTACCGGGACATGGCCGACCACGGTGTCGGCGATCTCCTCCGGTGGAGTCCGGTAGTGCGGAGGAGACTGAACGAGGCCTACACCTTCGAGCATCCCGACAGCCCTTCCATCAGAGGCTTGACGCACATCGAGTGGACCGGAGCCCCCGAGAGGGCCAACTCAACCAGCCGCAACGCGGTCTTCTATGGAGACAAGGCCATTGACCGCTCGCCCTGCGGGACCGGCACCAGCGCCAGGATGGCTCAGTGGGCCGCTCGGGGGCAACTCAAGGAAGGCGATTTGTTTGTGCACGAGAGCATAATCGGAAGTCAGTTCGTCGGCCGGATCGAGGGCCGGACGAAGGTCGGCGCCTTTGATGCCATCATTCCAAGCATCGAGGGCTGGGCTCGCGTGACCGGCGAGAATACCATCTTCTTGGATGATGACGATCCGTTCAGGGACGGGTTCATCGTAAGGTGACCAAACCTGAACATGACACGGGCCGAATACGCTTGCCCGAGGCGGCCGCAAGCCGCTCACCCAGCCGCGCCGATGTGATCGTCATCGGAGGCGGGGTCATCGGCCTGACAACCGCCCTGTACCTTCAGCGTGCGGGCCGATCTGTGCTCCTCCTGGCAGCGAGCGAGGCGGGGGAAGGCACCTCGGCCGGGAACGCCGGCATGATCGTTCCGAGTCACGTGATGCCGCTGTCCGCACCGGGCGTCATCTCTCAGGGACTGCGCTGGCTGACCCGCCGAGATGCGCCGTTTCACCTGAAGCCGCAGCTGAACCTGGCGTTTATCCGATGGCTCTGGCAGTTCAGGGCCCACTGCACCGCGGCGCATGTGGAACGCTGCATTCCCATCCTTCGGGACCTAAGTCTTGCCAGCGTGGAGGGGTTTGATGACCTGGCTGCCGAAAGCGATGACTTTGGCCTGGCTCACACGGGGTTGCTCATGGCCTACCATACTTCGGCCATGGAGGATGCCATGGGGCATGAAGCCGAAGTTGCGCAACGCGCCGGTCTGGACGTTCGCGTGCTTGACTCGGCGGGTCTGCAGGCCGAGCAGCCGCACCTCCGCTCCAGGGCAACCGGTGCCGTTCTGTACACGCAGGACGCGCGGGTTGACCCCGACCTGCTTCTGGGATCCCTCCGTCGCCGGTTCGAGGAAGCCGGGGGCGAGGCGCGCTACAACGTCACCGTCTCGGGCGTCGAATCAGGCCAGGTGATGCTTTCGGGCGAGGCGCTCTGCGCCCAGGACATCGTGGTTTGCGCAGGAGCGTGGACTCCCCGCTTGCTGCCTCGAATCAGCATCCAGCCTGCACGCGGCTACAGCGTGACAATCAGGTCGCCCGCCGAGTCCCCTCCGATCCCCATGATCCTGATGGAGGACCGGGTCACGATGACACTCATGCCGGGCAAACTGCGGTTCGGTGGCACTCTGTCCCTTTCAGGATTCGCGACGAAGGTGGATCCGGTTCGTATCCGGCCCATTCTCGATGAGGCCAGGCGCTACGAACCCGATTTGAATACGGACGCGCTCCCGGTGTGGTCTGGGTACCGCCCCGCATCTCCGGACGGTCTCCCCTTTGTTGGAAGGGTCGCCGAAGGCGTCTGGGTCAACGCGGGTCACGGCATGATGGGCGTGTCCCTGGCACCCGTCTCCGGCATGCTCATGAGTGCATTGGTAACGGGCACAGAGCCGCCGGTACCTCCTGCCCCGTTCGCCCCGGACAGACTTCGGGCCCGATAGACCCCAGGCGGCAACAGCCTCCGTGACCGGGCCCTAGACGATCCCGGCGTACATCTCATCAATCAGGTCGGCGTAGTTCTGCTCGATGGCCTTCCGACGGAGCTTCAATGTGGGAGTCATCATGTCGTTCTCGACAGAAAACGCCTCGGCGACCAGACGGTAATCCCTGATTTTTTCGGGTCCAGCCGCGCTCCTGGAGTAGGTCCGAAAGGTCTGCTTCAGCGCCTCGGCCAGCTGCTCCTCGCCCCCGGCCACCTGGACCGCATCCTCGCTGACGACCACCAGCGCGGTGAGGAATTCGCGACCCTCGCCCACTACCATCATCTGATCTATGAGAGGCTCGGTCTTGAATAGCTCCTCGATGGGTCCGGGGTAGATGTTCTTTCCACCCTTGGACACAATCATGTGTTTGATGCGGTCCGTGATCCGGAGGTATCCACACTCAAAGCGACCGACATCGCCCGTATGGTACCATCCGTTGTCATCAATCGACTCGCGGGTAGCCTGGTCATTCATCCAGTATCCCTGCATGATGTTCGGTCCCTTCGCCACAATCTCGCCGGCCTCGGAATCGAGCGTGGTCGGGTAGTCCTCGCCCGAAATCTGCGCCTTGATCTCGCCTGACTCCAGGTCCATGATGCCGACAGTGACATGATCGATCACATGACCGACGGTGCCGTACCGAGGTGCCTGGATCGGGTTGATTGTCAATACGGGTGACGTCTCGGTCAGCCCGTAGCCTTCAACGATGGTGACCCCGGCAGCCTGAAAGAACTCACCCACAGCCGCGGGCAGGGCGGCACCGCCGGAAACGGCGAAACGGAGTCGACCGCCGAGTTTTTCGTGGAGCTTGGCAAAGACCAACTTGTCGGCCATCTGCTTCTTCCAACGGATGTATGGGTTCGCACCCCCGTTCGCCTCCGCCTGGACGTACTGCTTGCCTGAAGCCACCGACCAGTCAAAAATGCGGCGCTTGAGGGAAGAACCCTCATTTACGGACTTCGCGATCACGTTGTAGATACGTTCGAAGAGCCGCGGAACGGAGATCATGACCGTCGGATGAACCGACATCAGGTCACGGTTCACCGTATCGACACTTTGCGCATACGTGATGCGCGCACCACACGCCAGAACACACAGGAAACCGGCCATGCGCTCGAAAGAATGGCAGAGCGGGAGGAATGAGAGGTGGTGGTCCGTCTCATCAAACGGGACCCGGTCCAGGGCGGCCCGAACGTTCGAACAGAAGTTGGCGTGGGTGAGACGCACCCCCTTGGGATTCCCGGTGGTACCGCTTGTATAGATGAGGGCCGACACATTGTCCGGGGTGGTCTTCCCGGCCAGCAGCATGATTTCGGTCTCTCGTGCCTTGTACGCCTTCGCTCCTGAGGAAAGTGCTTCCTCCCACCCCGTTACGAAATCCGGATGCTCCTTTCGCATGTCGGACATCGTCACCACCGTCTCCAACTCGGGACACTCATCGAAGATGGCCTCGGCCTTCTTCAGCTGAATACCGGTGGACACGATGAAGACCTTCGCGGCAGAGTCCTTGACTATATATCCGGCCTGAGTCGCCGGCAGCGAGGTGTACAGCGATACGTTGACTGCCCCGAGCATCTGGGTGGCTATGTCGGTGATGGCCCACTCCGGCCGGTTCTCCGAGAGGATGGCCACGCGGTCGCCGGGACGAACGCCGATCTCGTAGAGATACCCCATCATGTTCTGGACAGACGCGTGCAGCGCGTCCCAATCCAAGTCCAGCCAGGACTTGGACTGGCGATCCCAGTGGCTCAGGGCCGGCCTCCCGGTTCCCGCGTAGCGGTCAAAGAGACCAGCGAACAATTCGGGGACCGTATTGAAGGGAACGACAGCCGACATAGTGTTTTCGGGCAGGTGTTGGGCAGTCGGAAAATGTACGTCCGCACCCGGTCCGCTGCAATTAGGGCATACTCTTGGAAAGAAAGCTGGCGCCACCCGCGAGGGGCTGCCAAACGCGGTGGCTCACGTCGCCGGTCCGACACCCACGGCGTCAGACACCGAGGCGAATCCGTCCCGCTCCAGGAGCTCGTCCAGCTCCATCTTGATCGACCGAAAGACAGCCGGCCCTTCGTAGACCAGCGCGGTATACAGCTGAACCAGAGACGCCCCCGCGCGAATCTTGTCGTAGGCATCTTGGCCCGTCGCGACGCCGCCGACACCGACAATCGGGAGTTCCCCCCCGGTCGTTTCGTAGAGGTACCTGACCAGTTCGGTCGAACGCGATCGCAGGGGAGGCCCGGAAAGACCACCTGCTCCAATGGAGGCGAGCCGCTCGTCGGAAACGTCAAGAAGATCCCGCCCCGACTCGGTGTTGGAGGCCACAAAGCCATTGATGCCGTGCGCGATGGAAACGGCGACAATCTCGTCCACCTCGCTGTCGAGCACTACCCCGTCCGCTACCGGCGGAGACAGCTTGACCAGCACAGGGGGCGGGTTCTCCATCGTGGAACGGATCGGCATGATGTACTTGAGCAACTCATCCAGCGCGTTGGGATCCTCGAACGTGCGGCCTTCAGCGGTATTCGGGCACGAAAGATTCAGCACCACAAACGAGGCAAACGGGGCGCATGCTGAGAAACTGGTGGTGAAGTCGTCGATGGCATCCTGCCCCTGGATGGCGGGATCGTGGGTCTTTGTCAGGCTCACCCCCAGCGGAATGGCCGCGGGATGACCGGCCGCGATCCGGCGGGCGATGCGGGCGGCGCCCTGATTGTTGAGTCCCATTCGATTGATGATGGCCCGCTCCTCTTCCAGGCGAAACATCCGGGGCTTCGGGTTGCCCCGGCTCTTCTTTGCCGTAACGGACCCGATCTCGGCAAACCCACAGCCGAGTGCCGCCCAGAATCGAATCAGGCGGGCATTCTTGTCGAATCCGGCCGCGATTCCAAGTGGATTGGCAAACGAGAGCCCTAGTACCTCCGATCGCAATCGGTCCGACTCGAACTGGAATCGCTTCTCCAGGAGCCCGTGGGCCAAACGCTGACCCGCACGTGCCGCCATGCTTCCCAAATTGTGGGCGCGCTCCGGCTCAAGGCGGAACAGAAACCTGCGGAGTCTTTCGTACATGTAAAGCGTCTACGAGTGGTGCCGAAAAAGTACGCGCCAGCAGCATGGGGCGTGCAGGCCCACAACATCTTAGACTTAGACCACAATTAAACCAGCATGGCCCTAGCGTTTACCCAGGTGGATGCCTTCGCCGATGGCCCATTCACTGGCAATCCTGCAGCAGTCTTCCTGCTGAATGACTTCCCGGGGGATGACTTCCTTCTCAACGTGGCTCGCGAAATGAACCTGTCTGAGACCGCATTTCTCGTCAGGAAGGGGGCCGACGAGTTTGACCTGCGCTGGTTTACGCCGGGCGGCGAAGTGGACCTTTGTGGCCACGCCACGCTGGGATCGGCGCATGCCCTGTTTGAGACTTCTGCCGTCTCGGGTGACGGCGTCAGATTCAACACCCGCAGCGGCGTCCTGACGGTGAGCCGCCACGAGGACGGATCCATGACCATGGATTTCCCGGCTGAACCCGCCGTCGGCCGGCCTCGGCCGGCCAATCTCGAGACGATTCTCGGCGCGCCGGTTTCGTGGTACGGAGAAAACAGGATGGACGCCCTGGTGCAGGTGGCGGAGCCCGGTTGGGTGCGGGCCCTGGCCCCCGACCTCAGCAGGATCGCTCGATTGCCAGTCCGAGGGTTGATCGTCACCGCCACGGGCGATTCGCCTGAGTACGATTTTATCTCGCGGTTCTTTGCGCCGCAATTGGGCGTCCCGGAAGATCCGGTGACGGGATCGGCCCATTGTGCACTTGCGCCCTTCTGGCATCAACGGCTCGGCAAAGCCAATCTGGTTGCCTTCCAGGCTTCGGCCCGGGGCGGTCGCGTGCAGATGCTGCACAAAAATGACCGCGTCCTCCTTTCGGGAGACGCGGTCACGGTGCTTCGCGGCGAGCTCTTGGTCGACCCTTGAGAAGCGCGCCAGCCGACCCCGCGGTCGGTCGGTCCGACACTACCAGCCCGGAACGATCTGGAACCCGAAGTGGGCTCCCTTGCCGGGCCGCTGGAAGGGCTTCGCGTAGAAGATCTCCAGCACGGTGTAGCCGAAGAGGTTGAACCGGGACGTTACGCCCGTTGAAAACACGGGAACGCGATCGGCAGACGCCCGCTCGAACTTGAGGACCGGTCCGTCCTCGGCGGTCCAGGCAAGGCCGGCATCGGCAAACAGCGTGATCTCCGTGGGCAGATAGGGGAAGTTGATCAGACCGAACTGCTCTGTCCCGAAAACCGGGACACGGAGTTCGGCGCTGGCGAGCGCGATTCGGCTTCCACGCAGGCGATCGAATTCCGCACAGCTCCCGGTCGCGGAGACGGTGCACTCCTCAAAGCTGTTGAACGAGGTGAACGAGTAGCCTCGAAGGAAGCCGCGGCTGTTCGCATAGCCCAGGTACTCTTCGGTGAACAGTCTGTCGGCCCCGTCGCCTCCTGACTTGGCCCCGTAGTTGCCCACGTGGAGTCCTCGGACGGCCAGGGTCACCTGCGACACCTGCATGTACCGTCGATAGTCAATGGTTGCGCGGACGAAGCTCGCCGACCCGAGGAACGGCGATATCTCGAGACGCGAACGGCCGCCACGCACAGGTGAGGTGAACCCGAATGACGAGTAGTCGCTGATAATGGAGACCCCAGTGGAAGCAAAGAAGATCGGGTCTGGCTCCAGGTCATTAAGCTGAACACGTTCGCGCCGGACACCCAGACTGGTGAAGTAGTAATTCTCGACCTCGTAGTCGAAACCATACCGCGTGAGGCCTCCCGAGAATTCAACCCGGCGGGTCTGGGTGAACGGGTAACTGGCGATGCCCTGGAGCTGGTCGATGTAGATGCGCTGCTTCTGCTGCGACACAACCTGACTCTGTAGTCCCGTCTGCGGGTCGATACCGTAGCCGACTCCGGTGCCGATCAGGAGGATGGGAATGTGCCCCACACTGCCGCCGTAGTTGAGCCGGTTGGCGCGGTTCAGGTAGTACGCCTGGCCGCCGACATCCTTGAACGTCCCGTTTGCCTGAGCCACCACGGTCAGGTTGTGATTGCCCAGCATGTCCGAGAAGAACAGGCCAACGCCACCAACCAGGCCCGATCCGTAGGGCCCGCCGGCGGTCACGCCGATGCTGGGCGGCGCCACATAATCCAGCGTGAGTCTGGAGCTGTACTCACTCAACTCGTAGTCCTGATCAGGCGGCAGGCCGGTCAGGGGATCATCCAGGTAGTTGGCGACGAGTCCCTGATTCTCTTCCCGATATGGAGGCAGGACACCTGCAATCTGGCGGGTATCCACTTCCGGCCTCACGTAGGGCTCACCGATGGTTTCGTCCGCTTCCAGAGCGTGGACGTTGTATCGGTTGTCGGCGAATACCGAGAACACCATCCGGCCGCTCTGCGCCGCCACGGTCATCGCCGGCGACAGCGCGGTAATCCCGCTCACTCCGGTTTGAAGGTAGGTCAGTCGGGAGATGGACTCGTCGGTAAGTCCGTACCGATAAACATCCTTGAACCCGTCGTGATCCGAAATGAAGAACAGGCTTCGGCCGTCCGGAGAGAACTGCGGATTGGAGTGAATGCCATTGAAGACCTTCACCACCTCGATCTCGCCACTGGCGATGTCATACAGGCCGAGACGCTCCTTCGCGAAGGACAGCGTTTGAAAGTCTGTGCCGCCTTCGCCCCGATCGGTGACGAACGCGAGTGTGGCACCATCGGGCGACCAGGCTGGCTGGAGATCGGCGTAGCGATCATCGGTCAACTTGGAGACCTCACTGGTTTCCAGATCCAGGAGATACAGGTCACTGATGCCGCCATCGATGCCCGAGAATGCAATCGACCGCCCGTCCGGCGACCACACGGGGTTCGTGATTGCCGCCACCCCGCTGACGGAAATACGGCGCTCGATGGAGCCGGAGCGCCAGTCCAGGATCGAAATCTCGTTGTCACCCTGCACGAACGTCACGAACGCGAATCTTCGGCCGTCCGGGGACCACGACCCCGCCGAATTGATGAATCGAATCGAATCGAAATGCGAGTTGCCCCCTGCGGCCTTCAGCTTCTTGATCACCTGCCCGGTCTCGGCATCGGCAATAAACAGGTTGATGTTGAAGACGTCGCGCTCGGAGAGGAAGGCCACGTATTTCCCGTCGGGACTGATGACGGGCGAGATGTTCATGTCGCCCGCGTCAAGATCCGATGAGAGCACCGTCCTGCCGACGCTGTCGGCCGGTGTACGGCCCTCGGTGAGCGGCAGATAGGCCTCCTTTACAGCGGCAATCCACTCGTTGGAGAGCGAGTCGGGCTTGATCCCGAGCGTGTATACCACGGCCGAATCGACACCCACGCGACCCCCCAGCTTGAAGAGATTGGCCACTGCCGCGTCGCCGTACTTGCCACCGACGTAGGCGAGGAGCGCCTGCCCGTAGCGGTAGGGGAAATACTTGTATCCGCGCGACAGCTTCTCAATCGTTGGAAGGTCATCGCGGAGCGCGGCATCCCGAATCCACATGGCCGTATGGGGGTCGTCCCGCCCAACCGAGAAGTACTCGGCCATTCCCTCAACGAGCCAGAGCGGCATCAGTCCCAGCGCAAATCGCGAACTGTCCGTCCGATTCAGCGCGATGTCGTACTGGAACGAGTGCACCAACTCATGTCCCAAAACATGGTCCGTATCCCGGTAACTCCCGGTGAGCGGCATGATGACCCGCTCCTTGAGCGCCTCGGTCACACCGCCCGTTCCCTGGCCGAGGGACCCGCTGATGGCGTTGGTCTGCTGGAAATCCGCGTCGTTGGCGTAGAAAATGACAGGCTTGCGCTCGACGAACTCCCGGAGGAAGGTCCTGGAGTGTCGCTGGTACCAGCGCTCGGCCATCCTCGCCGCATCCTTGACAGCTACTTCTTCCTCGGGGTAGAGGTAAAACTCAAAGTGATCCGTCTGGAATTTCTGAAAGTCGAACTTATCGTATTGGACCTTATTTCGACCGAAGTACTGGGCGTTGGCCGGCCCGACAGAAAGGAACAACGCAGCGAAAACTGCGGTAAGGACTCCACGGACCAAGAGGAACCTCGGGCCCGGGGAAGGCGGGTCGAAACGCATAGCGGTAAAGGATGGGATTTGCGGTGCGTTCGGCTGCACACCACATAATCCAAAATGTAAGGCTGGAGCCGGTAGACCGTATTCCGACCTCAATAAACGATGCCTGTCCGTAAGCTCAGCAACAAACAGTCCGAAGACTGTACACCCCAAGGCGATCGGCCACCCCAATGGGCCCAGTGGCGAAAGGGTGTTGACGAATGGCCCGGGCCGGGGCATCGCGATGCCCCGGCTCGCTTTGGAGTGAACAGGTTGTCGGACGCAAACCAGGCGAGGTGTCGATGATTGGAGACAGTGGACTCGACTCGCAATCCGATCGCGCCCGGATATTCTCCATTGTCATTGTAGTCGTGCTGGGACTGCTGATGGCTCGCCTGGTTCAGCTTCAGGTGATCAATACTTCCGAGTATACGGGTGAGTCGCGCGACAATTCCATGCGTGAGTTGCGGGTTCTCCCGGCACGCGGGGCGGTGATGGACCGCAACGGAATCGTCCTCGTGGACAACCAGCCGGCGTTCTCTGTGCGGGTTACGCCGCGGTATTTCGATCCCAACAGTCTTCCGCTTCTCGCCGAACTCCTGGAGGTGAACGAGGAGGTATTGGTCGAACGACTCAGGCAGGCTTCGGAGTTCAGGGAATACCTGCCCTCCATCCTGCTGAATGGCGTGCCGTTTGATCGACTCTCACGGATGCTTGAGCGCATCGACGATCTCAAGGGCGTGGACTACGAGGCCACCCAAAAGCGCCGCTACCCGTCTCCGGTCCGAGCCTCGCATGCACTGGGATATGTCCGGGAAATCGGGGGAGATGAACTGACTCAGCGCCAGTCCTCGGGATATCGGCCCGGCGACCTGATCGGACAACGTGGGATCGAGCGGATCTATGAACAGGATCTGCGCGGCCGGATGGGCAGCGATTTCCGCTTGGTCAACGTGCATGGGCAGGATGTGAGTTCGTTCCGGAAGGGCGTGGAGGACGTGGACCCGGTTCCCGGCCGAGACCTCATCCTGACACTGGATGCCGACCTGCAGGCGCTTGCGGAGAGCCTGTTCGTGAACAAGCGGGGAGCCGCCGTGGCGATCGACCCTTCGACGGGCGAGATTCTGTCGCTGGTTTCCAAGCCGGACTTCGATCTGGATCAGTTCACGCGACAGATCACCTCTCAACAATGGGCGGGTCTCAACGCGTCGGTCTCGAAACCGCTCTTCAATCGGGCGACTCAGTCCGTGCAGATGCCGGGGTCGACCTGGAAGCCTCTGATCGCGATGATCGCCCTGCAGGAGGGAGTCATAACGCCGGAGGAAACCGTGCATTGTGCGGGGTACCACCCGATGGGCCGCGGCAAGTTCTTTCGCTGCATGCACGTCCACGGTGACATCTCTGTGGTCAGGGCCATTCAGGAGTCCTGTAACACCTTCTTCTTCGAGATGATGCGCCGATTGGACGTGAACGCGTTTGCGCGCCACGCCAGGCAGTTGGGCTTTGGACAGACCACGGATACGGACATTACCGAACAGCAGGCGGGACTGATTCCGGACTCATCCTACTTCAACCGGACGCATGGCCGCTGGACGGTTGGCTACCAGATGAACATCGGCGTGGGTCAGGGCGAGTTGGGAGTCACTCCCTTTCAGATGGCCCGTTACGTAGCGGCAGTCGCGACTGAGGGCCTGGTCGTGACGCCCCATCTCATCAAGGCAAGCGTCGATCCTGAGACCGGGGCGCTGGAGGCACCGGACGTGCCGCCCCCGACCCCCCTTGACATTCGCGCCGAATATGTCGGTCTGGCCAAGGAAGCCATGCGCCGGGTGATGGTCAACGGGACGGGCCGTGGCGTTCAGATACCCGGAATCGAGAGCGGCGGCAAAACGGGAACGGCGCAGAATCCGCGGGGCCGCGACGACTCGGTCTTCATCATGTTCGCACCTTTCGAAAATCCGCAGATCGCCGTGGCAGTGATGGTCGAAAACGCCGGATTCGGTGGGTCGGCCGCGGCACCCATCGCGAGCCTGATGGCCGAGCAGTACATAACGGGCGCCATCAGCCGCGAGTGGCTGGTATCGCGAATGCTGGAGACCCGTTCGGATCCGCTGCCGGAGCCGAAAACCAGCGTGGAAATCAGGGACGCAACCGGAGATTGACGCTTGCGCCGCTGGTACCAGACGCTGGACTACGTCACGATTCTGCTGTGGCTGACGCTTGTCGCGTTCGGTCTGGTGGCCATCTACTCCACTACCCACAGTCCCGCTGCTGAATTCCTGCCGCTTTCCGTACGCCAGAATTACTACCGCCAGTTCATGTGGGTGGGGATATCGACGTTCGGAATCCTGATTGCCCTGCTCCTGCCCGTCCGATTCTATCAGAAGACGGCGTATCTGGCCTATGCCGCCTCGATCCTGTTCCTGCTGGCCGCACTGGTCTTTGGGCGGGAAATAAATGGCGCCAAGTCCTGGATCACCTTCGGCCCGATGTCCCTGCAGGTCTCAGAGCTCGCGAAGGTGGGCACCATCCTGGGCGTATCACAGCTGGTGGCCAGCCGGCGGGGGACACAGAGCGATCTGAGATTTGCCGTGACCATGATTGCCATGGTGATGTTGCCCGCCATGCTGGTGGTTTTGCAGAATGACGCCGGGACCGCACTGGTGTTTGTCGGCCTGATCCCGGTTCTGCTGTTCTGGTCCGGGGTGCCCTACCTCGTCCTGCTCCTCCTCCTTGCTCCTGCCGTGGCCGGCTATCTGAGCGTCGTTTCAGTGCCGTGGGCAATCGCCTTCTCGATTGCCTTTGGTCTGCTGATCTGGTGGCAGACCCAGGATCGGAAACTCGGATTGATTGGAGTAGCAGTCTCCGGCGGGACCGTGGCGGCGGTCGCCCTGGCCTTGCTGAAGGTCCTGCAACCGCATCAGGTTGCACGCATCATGTCGTTTACCGACCCCTCAGCCCAAGAATATCGGTATGGAGTCGGCTTTCACCTGGTGCAGTCGCTTGCCGCCATCGGGTCGGGCGGCCTTACCGGAAAAGGGTTCATGCAGGGCACGCAGACCCAGGGGAGATACGTACCGGAGCAGTCCACCGATTTTGTCTTCTCGGTCATCGGAGAAGAGTTCGGGTTCATCGGCTCCGCGCTCGTGCTGATCGTGTTCGCGGTTCTCCTGACTCGGCTCATCCGGATGGGACGCCAGATGAAGCACCCATTCGGGATGATGGTCGCCGCCGGTGCCGCTGGGGTCTACCTGATCCACATCGTGGTAAACGTAGGGATGGCCACCGCCGTACTTCCCGTGATCGGAATACCACTTCCCTTTATCTCCTATGGCGGTTCAGCGCTCCTGGCTCACACGGGGATTTTGGCCGTCGCGCTTGCGCTGCACATGCGGCGCGACGATCTGTCCATCTACGGATTCTACACTTAGATCTCCAGCGCCCAGATCTCCAGCGCCTCGGCCAGGCCGCGGTAGGCCTCGATCAGGCGGGCCCTCAGTGGACGCGCCCTTTTGTAGAATCCCGATTGCAGGGATCGATACTGGGCGCGACCGTCGTCCGTTTCGATTCGAATCGGGGGATAGCCCAGGTCCGCGAGGTCGTACGGGCTGGCCCGCATGTCCACCGCACGAATATCCAGAGCGAGGAAAAATGCCTCCCGGATGAGGTCGCTTCCGATCCAGGGGTACCGCTTCATGGCCCAGCGGTACACATCCATGTTCACATGGAGGCACCCCGGCTGCTCAAAGTCCGGGGCCGTCTGGGCATCGGGCGAGACGCGGTTCAGCGGACGTGCGTCCGGCGCAAAGAATCGGAAGGCATCGTAGTGTGTGCAGACAATAGGCCCTGCTTCCACCACGGCAGAAATCTCCTGGGGAGTCAGTCTGAGGGGTGTGCCGGCGTGCCGAACGGCGGACTGGCGATACACCATGGCCCACTCGTGCAGGCCGTGGCATCCGAACATGGGTGTGCGGGCCTGGGTGCGCTCCAGAAGCGACAGGATCCACCGCGTCGAGGCCTGGAGGCGGGGGCTCATTCTTTCGAGGGAGACCCAGGCGTCGAGCTCGTCCGTTGCGAAATGCGGTGTGTCCGCGAATGCCGCTGCCCCGCCTGCGAGACGCGGGCCAAGGCCCGGTGACCAGCGCATCAAGGCGGCTGGCCTGAACCGGTAGTATTCGAACAGGAAATCGATGACCGGGTGCTTCTTGCCCGAGCTTCTTCGGTCAAGGTGGGCGCTGACAACCGGGCCGAGCGCGGACAAATGTGCGTCTCTGCGTTCCTGCCACCGAGATTCCGGCAGTGTTTGGGTGTCGATATGTGGCCCGGCCAGGTTGATTGGAGTGTCCATCCTCCTTAATGTGAAGCGTCCCATCCGGGGCACTTCGAGACCATCAGATTGCTTGACAGGGAAGAAACGTGGGAAAATTAATCAGAGCCCTGATGATTTCGACAGCGGCAACAATCGGCGCTGCCATCATCCTTCATCGGTTGGACCAGCGCGCTCCCGGCGCGTCCGACGAAGCCGCTGGCTCGACTGGTGCTGAGCGAACCGGGGCTGAGATCGACGCCGACCGGATTGATCCTGCTCAACGAAAAGCCATGCTCGCCGAATTGGAGGCGCAGCTGTGATCGGCCTCAGACGCGCCTTCATCACCGCCGGTTTCCTGACGCTGGCCGCGGGCCTTTCTGGATGCCAGCCGCAGGCGATTGGGGATCAGGCCCGTGGATCGGACGCACCGGTTCGTCCCTCGACTCCCGAACGGCCGGCGGGCGCCCGCGTCCGAACGGCTGGATTCCTGATCACGCCACAGGTCTTCAACTCGGAGTTGATGGCGCCCTACGACGTATTTCAGCACTCCATCTTCAGGGACAGATCAGACTATATCGAGACGTTCATTGTGTCCGAGGACGGTCTGCCTGTAGAAACGTTTGAGGGGATCCTGGTGACCCCGCACTACAGCTTTGAGACGGCTCCGGACATCGACATTCTGGTCATCCCGAGTACCGGAGGGAGCATGACCGTCGACCTCGAGAATGAGGCCCTCATGGCGTGGCTCTCAGGAGCCGTGCGAGATGCCGAGTGGATCGTGACCGTCTGCGACGGAGCCTTTCCCCTGGCCGCTACAGGCGTGCTGGACGGACGGACAGCGACGACCTTCCCGGGCGACCGGGAAGCCTTCCAGACCCGCTTTCCGGAGATCGATGTGCGATTCGACAAGCGCATCGTTGTGGACGGCAAATACATCACCAGCGTCGGCGGAGCCATGAGTTACGAACCGGCGTTCTATCTGGTGGAGCGTATGTACGGAAAGGAGCACGCCGACCTGACGGCCGAGGGTCTGGTCTGGCCCTGGGACAGGTCGGCCGTCCCCATGCTCGAGGTTGCCTCCCCTCAAACCGACGAAGCCGACTGATGGAATGCCCCTCCTGCGCCCTTGAGGCCCCGGACGACGCCGAGACCTGCCCATATTGTAACTACGAGTTTCCCAGGCAGAAGCGCTCCGTGATGGCCATGGCCATCGTCATGGCCCTGCTCCTGGCCTGGCCGGTCTTCAAGCTCATTGAACTTCTCACGGGCTGAAATGAGCCTGAAGAATCCGCTTTCCCGTCTGGGGTCCCTCACGCTCGCTGAGTTCATGGAGACGTGCTGGCAACGAAAGCCGGCGCTCATGCGGGGAGTGCTCCCGCCCGATTTCTGTCCGCTGACCTTGGGGAGTCTGAAGACGCTCGCCTGCTCCGATGAGGCCGATTCGCGGCTCATCATCTCCGAGGAGTGGCCGCCCGAGATTTATCACGGGCCGTTCGAGCCGGACGAGCTCGACGATGTACCCGAGACCGAATGGACGCTGTTGGTCCAGGAAGTGGACCGACTGCACCCGGAGGCCGCTCGGATTCTGGACTGCTTTCGATTCATTCCAAACTGGCGGGTCGACGACCTGATGGTCAGTTTCGCGGCCCCCGGCGGAGGGGTGGGCGCCCACACCGACCAGTATGACGTATTCCTGATCCAGGGGTTGGGCACTCGTAGATGGGAAATTGACCCGCGACCCAACCCGACTCCGTCGTGGCACCCGGACTCCGACGTTGCGATTCTCGCCGATTTCGAGGCCAAGGAGAGCTGGGATCTGTCGCCGGGGGATGTCCTGTATCTGCCCCCTCACGTGGCCCACAATGGCATTGCCCTGACCAACTGTATGACGCTGTCGGTGGGATTCAGGGCGCCCGCGGCCGCCGAACTGCTGGAGAACGTCCTGGGATATCTGGCCGGCGAGGCGACGACACGATTCATCGAGACGGATCCGAGGGCCACCGAGGCGCCTGGCGCCATCGAGCCGGAGACGCTCGCGGGCCTGCGCAGCGAGATCCGGGACCTTCTGAGGGACGACGCAGCATTGGATGAATGGCTGGGCAGGTCGCTCACGGAGCCCGTCCGCGGCCGCATGGGCGACCCTGCCGGGGCGAGCAAGGAACTCCCCGCGCGAGGCCGCATCCGGCCTGCTTCGGCCTCTCAGGCTGCCCACATGGTGACGGCCGACGGTGTGACGCTCTTCGTCTCCGGGCAGGCGTACCACTTGCCGCCCTCCGACCGCGAGGCGGTCGCGGCCCTGACCGGGACGTCCGGCCTCGACGCAGAAGCCCCGCTGAGCCCCTCGCTCCGCGAGGTGCTCACGGCGCTTCTCGCCGAGGGCATCGTGCGCGCGGCCTGAGGCTCGAGCAGCGAAACCTCGGGAAACAAGAAAGGGCGGGCCTGCTGATGCAGGCCCGCCCTTCTCGTTTCCCCTAAGGGAAGAGTCCTTACATCCGGACGGGGATCGTGTCTACGCGGCGGAAGCCTTCGAGACCCTCCTTCTTGGAGGTGACACCCTGGGCGCGGCCCATTCCGGCGGTGACCAAGCGGCTCGCAGCGACGCCGTTGTCGACGTAGAAGTGCTCGACTGCTCGGGCACGGTCTTCAGAAAGCTGCTGCGGCCGACGCTCGCCCGGTGCGGCCCATCCTTCAAGGCGGGCATTGAGGTTCGGGCACTCAAGCAGAATCTCCAGATTGTCCTGCAGCGCAGCGCGTCCAGCCTGGGTGAGGGTCGACGAGTTGCGGGCGAAGAACACGCTGTTCATCTCCTCAATCTCGCGGCAGATGGCAGCCTCGAAGGGCACCACGACGATGGTCATCGTGCGGCTCACCGTTCCACCGCAGTTCGTCACTTCGAGCGTCACCGTGTAGGTGCCGGCCTCGGTGAACGTATGAGACGGGTTAGCGCTCGTGGAGGTACCGCCCTCACCAAAGTTCCACCTGTAGCTCACCGGCTGGGTACCGCTGGTGTTCGCCGAGAAGGAAACATTCGAGCGGGTATCCGGAGCCATGTTGGAGGCGGTCATCGAGGTGATGACTGCAGCCTCACACGGATCTTCCACCGTCACGACGCACGTACGCGAGTCCGTTCCACGACCGTTTCCGTTGGCCACGGCGAAGCTCACGTTGTACGTGCCTTCCTGGTTGAAGGAGTGGGTAGCGGTCAGGCCGTTGGCAATCGTGCCGTCACCAAAGTCCCAGGAACTCTCGACCAGTGGCGTGGCGTCCGTGTTCACCGATCCGGTGAACGTGACCGGCGCGCCGGTGTCGATAACGTCAACCGGGCAGATCACGTCGGTGATCATGACGGGGATGAACTTCTTGAAATCGTAAGAAAGAGCAAACGTATTCCAGCCAAGCCAATCCGTAATCCCCTCGTCCCCGGCTCCGTCGCTGGCCTTGTCAGGCCAGACAAAACTTCCGCCGGTCTCGAAGGCGAGCGACATGTTGTCACTCAGGCGATAGTCCAGTCCGAGACCGCCGAGAACGCCAAATCCGGTTGCACTCTCCTCTGCAAGGAAGTACGGAGGAGACGATGGAACGTCACCTCCATTCCGGGCACCAGGGCGCTGGTTGGTATCGGTGAACTGAAGCGCCAGGCCAAGCTGGGCAAAGGGCCGCCAGCGGCCGCTGCCAAAGTTCCTCCGAGACACCAGTTGGAGCGCAAGCGCGTCGCCTTGCTCATAGTCCGCGGAAGCCAGGTCTTGGCGGAAGTCGTTGATGTTCCCGAAGACGCTGTGAGCGACTCCGAGACCAACCGAGTAGCGCTCGGAAAAGCGGTAGCCGATTTCAAGGCCGAGGTTTGATGGCAGGAAAGCGACGTTCTCAAAGAGATCGCCCTTCTCGAGGGCAAACTTGTTGTCGTTCGTCCCCTGGTAGTAGGACAGTCCAGCTCGTGCGCGTAGATACCATGTATCTTCGTTGCGCTCTTGAGCCTGCACCGGCTGGCTAAGCAGCACGGGCGCGAGCATTAGCGCAGCAATCAGGAATACCGGTAGCCGGTTCTTCATTTCAGAGTCCTCCTTAAGAGTCAGGGTGGGTTAGGTTCACAAAATACTACGCAGAACGAGAAAAACAGCGTTACGCTGCCGAAACCGCTCCGCGTTCGTGTAACGGGGTGTAGGAACGCACATTTTCGCCCACGTAGACCTGTCTGGGCCTGTAGATGCGCGTGGTTGGATCATTTTTCATCTCAAGCCACTGCGCAATCCAGCCCGGCAGACGGCCGAGGGCGAACATAACAGTAAACATATTTGTCGGAATACCCATCGCACGATAAAGGATTCCACTGTAGAAATCCACGTTTGGGTAGAGGCGACGGGCCGCGAAGTACTCGTCCTCCAGGGCGACTCGTTCGAGTTTTTTGGCGATATCGAGCAGGGGATCGTCTATGCCGAGGTCCTCAAGCACCGCATCGGCGGATGACTTGATGACACGGGCTCTCGGGTCAAAGTTCTTGTAAACGCGGTGGCCAAAGCCCATCAGACGGAAGTCAGATGACTTGTCCTTGGCCATCTCCACGTACTTGTCGACGTTGCCGCCATCCTCGGCGATCATGCTCAGCATCTTGATCACCGCCGAGTTGGCGCCGCCGTGAAGCGGGCCGGACAGGGCGGAGATACCGGCCGAGATGGAGCCGAACAGGTTGGCGCCGCTCGAACCGACCATGCGGACCGTCGAGGTTGAGCAGTTCTGCTCATGGTCGGCGTGCAGAATCATGAGGCGATTCAGCGTGCTCGCGACGAGCGGATTCACCTCGTAGTCCTCCGACGGCACGGCGAACATCATGTGCAGGAAATCGGACGAGTAGTCCAGATCGTTCCTGGGGTAGATGTACGGCTGACCGATCGACTTCTTGAAGGCGAACGCCGCGATCGTCTTGATCTTGGCGATGAGGCGAATCACGTTGAGCTCGAGCTCATCCTCGTTGTGCGACTCGTCATAGAACGCGGAGAGCGAGGCCACAATGGTGGACAGGACGCTCATCGGGGGCGCATTCGCCGGATACCCCTCGAAGAATTTCTTCATGTCCTCGTGGAGCAGACTGTGATGGGTCAGGCGCTCCTCAAACGTCGACAGCTCGTCCGGCGTAGGAAGATCCCCGTAGATCAGCAGGTAGGCCACCTCGGTGAAGGTGGAGTTCTCTGTGAGCTCCTCAATGGAATAGCCCCGGTGCCGCAGAATGCCCTTCTCTCCGTCGATAAAGGTGATGGAGCTTTCGCAGGAGCCGGTGTTGCCGTATCCAGAATCCAGCGTGATGATGCCGGTCTCGCCACGCAGTTTGCGTATGTCGAAGGCCCGCTCGCCCTCAGAACCCACCACCACGGACAGGTCGAGATGCTGGGAATCAAATGACAGGGTTGCTTTTTCCATGATGCGGGGGGACTTCGTCCGAACGAAATATGCAGAATTGGCGGTCTTCCGCCAGTAGGATCGAACCGCGTTCAACGGACAGTGTTTTCCTACAGAGCCGTATACCGAGAAAATTCGACGTCGAGCGGTGCCGATCCTCATGAGACTACACGCAAGGCGCCTCCTGTACCTGTCCGGTTCGTAGACTCCGATCTCAAACCCGCGAAAAATTCGGCGAATCTGAGAGTTGAGCCCATCCCACGACCCCATCGAGAACCCGCAGCCGAAGACCCGGCAGAGTCTCCGGCAACAGGTTCATCAGGTGGTTTTCGGAACCGATACGCAGGCCGGGAAGATCTTCGACGTGGTGTTGCTTGTTGCCATTGTGGCGAGCGTCGCCATCGTAATGCTGGACAGCGTGGCCGCCATAAGGATCCGCTATGCCGAATACCTCTTTGCGCTCGAGTGGGTCTTTACGATCCTGTTCACGCTGGAGTATATCGTCCGACTGTGGACGGTCTCGCACCCCATCAACTATGCGAGGAGCTTCTTCGGGCTTGTGGACCTTTTCGCAGTCCTGCCCACCTACCTGGCACTGGTCTTCCCGGGTACCCAGTACCTGTTGGTCATCCGGCTTCTAAGGCTGCTGCGGATTTTTCGGGTTTTGAAGCTGGTCTCCTTTATCTCGGAAGCCGAGACCCTGGGCAAGGCGCTGCGTGCCAGTCGCCGGAAGATCACCGTCTTTCTGCTGACTGTGCTGGTCAGCGTGGTGATCCTCGGGAGCATCATGTACTTCATCGAGGGCGAGAGAAATGGATACACCAGTATTCCACGCTCCATCTACTGGGCCATTGTCACCCTGACGACGGTAGGCTACGGTGACATCTCCCCCCAGACTCCCCTGGGTCAGGTGGTTGCGTCGATTGTGATGATTATCGGCTATGGCATCATCGCCGTCCCGACCGGCATCGTAACCGCAGAACTGGCCAGAGCGGATGCGGCGGCACGAGCCGAGCGCTCATCTCGCAGTTGCACCCACTGTGCGGCAGAGGTCCATCGGGAAGACGCACACTTTTGCCGGGTCTGCGGAGAGCCCCTCTTCCTGTGAGCACGGCTTCCCAGGCCCTTGAGGCGATTGCTTCGGCGTTGTTTGAACAGCCACCGCAGGAGAACGCATTCAATCCGTACGTGGACCACAATCGGGACGTGGATCGTGAGGACGCTGTCGAAGTCCGTCGGGCAAATCTGGTCAGCTACCTGGAGGCCTGCGCCTCCCGCCCGCGCCTGTTCCTGTTGGCGGAAGCGCCGGGCCCGTGGGGCTGCCGTTTTTCGGGCGTTCCCGTCACGTCCGAGGTCCAGTTGTTGGATCCAGAGTTTCCCATACAGGGTCGCCAGTCCAGCCTCAGAGCGACTCCGCACGGTGAATACAGCGCAACCATTTTCTGGAAACTGATGGCCGATGTATTCCCGGATTGTGTAGTCTGGAATGCCTGTCCGCTTCACCCGTACAAACCGGGTCAGCCGTTCACGATCCGCGCTCCGAGGGTCTCGGAATTGCGTCGTTACGCACCCCTGACCGCGGAGCTGATAGGCATTTTTCAACCCGAGCGCGTTCTTGCGGTGGGTCGCAAAGCCGAGCGGACGCTCAGGGATGTTGGCATTCCGGCCACCTACGTGCGGCACCCATCCCAGGGTGGGGCCAACCTCTTCCGGGCGGGTGTCCTGAATGCGCTGACTGAGGTGACCCATGGATGACCTCTTCGACGCGTCCTCGCCCAAGTGGAAGAATGCTCCGCTGGCCGATCGCATGCGACCACGGACTCTGGACGAGTTTGTGGGACAGGATCATATTCTTGGCCCCGGGACCCTTCTCCGCAGGGCCATTGAGGCCGATCGAATCAAGTCCGTACTGTTCTATGGCCCTCCCGGTACGGGTAAGACCACCCTGGCCAGGATCATCGCGAACACCACGCGTGCCCGCTTCCTTTCACTGAACGCGGTGCTGGCGGGCGTCAAGGACATACGCACGGCCATCTCTGCGGCGGAAGATGCCCTCCGGTACCATCACCAGCGGACCATCCTCTTCGTGGATGAGGTGCATCGCTTCAACAAGGCGCAGCAGGACGCACTGTTGCCGCACGTTGAGAACGGGACGGTGACCCTTGTCGGTGCGACAACCGAGAACCCGTACTTCGAAGTCATCAAGGCCCTCGTCAGCCGCTCGCGGGTATTCGAGCTGCGGAGCCTGGAGGACAAGGATCTGGCCCGCATACTGGAAATGACCATCCAGGATGCGGAGCGTGGGTATGGCGATCGCGAGGTGCTGATCGAGACGGACGCCGCGGCCCACCTGGTCTCCACGGCAAACGGAGATGCCCGCTCACTCCTGAACGCCCTTGAGCTTGCCATCGAGACCACGCCGCCCGACGAGGACGGGGTGATTCGTGTGACGCTTCCCGTGGCCGAGGAGTCCATTCAGCAGCGCGCCGTCCTGTACGACAAGGAAGGAGATTCCCATTACGACACGATCAGCGCCTTCATAAAGAGCCTTCGAGGCTCGGACCCGGATGCCTCGCTGTACTGGATGGCCCGGATGGTCTACGCCGGTGAAGACCCGCGCTTCATCATGCGCCGGATGCTCATCTTCGCGTCCGAGGATGTGGGGCTGGCCGACCCCAACGCCCTTCGGGTGGCGGTCGCGTGCCAGCAGGCCTTCGATGTGGTCGGGATGCCGGAGGGCCGATTCCATCTGGCCCAGTGCTGCCTGTACCTGGCCACCGCACCGAAGAGCAACACCACCCTCTCTTTTTTCCAGGCGCTGAGTTTCGTGGAGAAGGAGCGCAGCGGCGACATCCCCAACCCGCTCAAGGACGGGAGCCGCGATGGCGAGGGGTTGGGTCATGGCAAGGGCTATCAGTATCCCCACGCGTTCCACAACCACTACACCCCGCAGCAGTACCTCCCGGACCAAATGCAGGGCACCTATTTCTACGATCCGAGCGAGGTGGGGTATGAGCGCCGTATCCGGGAACGGATGGACTATTGGCGATCCCGGGACGAGGCCGAGAGCCTGGAGAAGCGGGTCCAGCGCTACGGAGAAGACGATGCGCCGGACGCCTAGCCTGTAGCCTGGCCAAAGTCACCGCGCACCCGCTATTTTCCCGACATGCCGCTCCTCCTCCGCATCGCCAGTGCCATTGATCGCTTCAGCCAGCGCACCGGACGCCTCCTCCGGTGGCTGACCCTGGTGATGGTTCTGGTTGGCGCGTTCAATGCCATCGTTCGCTACACGGCCAGATATACTGGCGTGAGCCTGAGTTCGAACATGTACATCGAACTTCAGTGGTATCTGTTCAGCATGGTGTTTCTGCTCGGCGCCGCGTATGCGCTGCAGACCGATTCCCATGTGAGGGTCGATGTCCTCTATGGGCGACTTTCGCGAAAGGGTCAGGCCTGGATAGACCTTCTGGGGACGATCCTCTTTCTGATCCCCTTCTGCGTGCTGATGCTCTGGGTCTCCTGGCCCGCCGTAGTTAACTCCTGGGCGGTTCTGGAGGGTTCGCCGGACCCGGGCGGACTGCCGCGCTACCTGATCAAGACGGTCATACCGATTTCCTTCCTGCTGCTGATCGCACAGGCCTTCTCCATGCTCATCCGGTCGCTGGCTGTGGTCGTGGGATTTGAGCCGCCAGCGGAGAAGGAGGCCTGATGGAGGAGTACCTCGGACCCCTCATGTTCCTCGGAGCGCTGCTCCTGATTTTTTCGGGTTTCCCCGTCGCGTTTGCCCTGGGCGGCACAGCAATCATCTTCGCCATCATAGGCGTCGAGGCGGGTCTGTTCGACTGGAATCTTCTCCTGGCCATGCCGGACCGCACGTTCGGGGTGATGTCGAACTATGTGCTGTTGGCGGTGCCCTTCTTCATCTTCATGGGCACCATGCTGGAGAAGTCCCGATTGGCCGAGGATCTCCTGACCACCATTGGCCAGTTGTTCGGTCCACTCCGGGGCGGACTGGCGCTGGCCGTCGTTTTCGTCGGGGCGCTTTTGGCGGCCGCGACGGGTGTTGTCGGGGCCTCTGTAGTGGCGATGGGCATGATCTCACTGCCCGTCATGCTTCAGTACGGCTACGGCAAGGAATTGGCAACGGGGGTGATTACGGCTTCCGGCACGCTGGGCCAGATCATTCCACCGAGTGTTGTCCTGGTGGTCCTGGCGGATCAGCTCGGCGTTCCCGTCGGCGACCTCTTCGTTGGGGCGCTCGTGCCGGGAATCATCCTGGCCTCGATGTATGGCCTTTACGCGGCGGGGATAGCGTACTTCTATCCGAGTCAGGCTCCCGCACTGCCGCCCGAGGCGCGGGAATACGATATGAAGCGCCTTCTTCGGCGTGTTGTGTTCGTGATGATGCCGCCCCTTGTGCTGATTCTGCTGGTGCTTGGGAGCATCTTTGCCGGCGTGGCGACGCCAACAGAAGCCGGCGCTCTGGGCGCCTTGGGCGCGATGGGTCTGGCGGCCGCGAATCGCCGTCTGACCATGTCCGCGCTCCGGGATACCATGGACGAGACGACGCGGCTCACCGTCATGGTGATGTTCCTGCTGATTGGTTCGACCGCGTTTGCCCTGGTATTTCGTGGTTTGAACGGCGACCTCTGGATCCACGATCTGCTGACCGGACTGCCGGGTGGGGTAGTCGGGCTGCTGATTGCCGCCAATCTGGTCATCTTCATCCTGGGCTTCTTCATCGATTTCTTCGAGATTGCCTTCATCGTGATTCCCCTCCTGGCCCCGGCCGCCATGTCATTGGGAATCGATCTCGTCTGGTTTGGCGTCATGATCGGGATGAACCTTCAGATGTCGTTCCTGACGCCTCCGTTCGGGTTCGCACTCTTCTATCTGCGTGGCGTCGCACCCCCGGAGGTCACAACCGCCCAGATTTATCGCGGTGCGGTGCCGTTCATCGTGATCCAGGCCATCGGCCTTCTGCTGATCATCCTCTTCCCGATTCTGGTGAACTGGGCGCGCTGATCAGACGCCCCGCGACAGAGCCGAGATCCGTCGCAGCGTCTCGTCGTCCATCCGGTGCCCACCCGCGAACCGTTCGACCGTGTAGGTGATGTCCATGGCGTCCAGTCTCGCGAACGTTTCAGCACGGCGCGCAGCAGTCAGGAGCTTGTCCTGATCTCCTACGACCATGGTGACCGGGACCGCTGTCAGGGCGTCGGGCGGAAGGTCGTGGGCCACGTCCCCTGCCCAACAGATCAGTTTCTGCGGCTTCACGCTCCCGAGGGCCGCCCATCGACTGGCCGTGGCTGCCCCCTGACTGAACCCAAGAACGATAACATTGCTCGGTCCGCCCAGGTCTTCCACGACGGCATCCAGATAGCGTACGTAGTCCCGAATCTCGTCGAGGCGTGCCTCACGCGTCATCCACGAGGCGCCGGGCGCCTCGAAAAACCCAGTCGCGTAGAAGCGGGAGAGACCCTCAGGGGCAACCAGCAATCGGTCCGGTTGAGCCAGCGCCTGGCAGCCGGCCAGGAAGTCGCGGGCCAGCTGACCATAGCCGTGCAGTAACACCCAGACCTCGCCGGCCCGCTCGGTATCCCCACTCACGAAATAGCGAGCCGTGCGGCGTACTTCCAGGGCCCGCTCCGACGGCTCAGGCTGCATCGATGTCTGCTATGATTCGGAAATGGTGATCGGCGTGGATGTTCGCCAATTTCAGCCACTGGCTGCTGTCAAGCATGCCGAAATACGGGTGTGCCAACTTCCATGAACTGGCCGCGACCGCTTCCATCTGGGGTCCCAAGGCGTCGTACTTCGCGCGGCTTCGGGCCAGGGCATGTTCGAGATCCGCCCGGGACACCGCGTCTGGCGGGACGGTGAGTTTCGGGGCCCTGCCTTTGCCCCGTGGAAAGCGACCGGTCAGAAGGACGCTGCGCCCGATGGCGCTGGCGCTTCCTGCGGCCTCTGCTGGCGTCGACTGACTGGCAATGCGGGACACGGCCACAAGCATCAAAGCCGTGGATGTGGCGATGTGATGCAGTTGATGGGCGACCGACCAGGTGGACACCGAGGGAGCGCCCCGAAACAAACCTGAGTCTTCGCGCGCCAGCACATCGTTCATTCGCCCGTAGCGCTGCCCCAGGGCCTCGTGAAGGACATTCAGTTTGTTCAACGCACGCGACATACAGGATGGGGCGACCAGCGCCGTATTATTGATGGAAGATGGTAAAGAGAACGATGCTCGATTCGCTGGACCCGACAGACCGACAGATCCTCAACATTCTGCAGGCGGAAGGGGGTATTTCCAATGTCGAATTGGCCCGAAGAGTAGGCATGGCCCCGGCCACGACGCTGGAAAGAGTACGAAAGCTGAAGCAGCAGGGCTTCATCACACGTACGGTGGCGCTGGTGGATTCGGCGATGGTGGACCAGGCGACCGTGGCGTACGTCAACGTCTCCCTGACGCTTCATGGAGCCGACAAGGTGGCCGCGTTTCAGCAGCAGGTCGAAAAACTGCCTCAGGTGATGGAGTGCTATCACATCAGCGGTGACAGCGATTTCCTCCTGAAGATCGTAGCGTCCGACATCGGTGCGTACGAGTCGTTTCTCCTTCACGAGTTCGGCCAGATCCCGCACATTGGCCGGATCCATACCTCGTTCGTGCTGTCCACGGTAAAGCATCGCACGCAGGTGCCCATCGCCGAGGGCTAGTCGCGGCGGTACTTGATCTGTCCGCCCACGATGGTGTAGTCCACACGCGTCATCGGAATTTCTTCTTCCGACACGGTCAGGATGTCGGCCGAAAGCACCGTTACGTCGGCCAGCTTTCCTGGAGTCAGGGAGCCCTTGATGTTTTCCTCAAAGGCCGCGTAGGCATTGCTCAGGGTGTAGCTCTTCAGAGCCTCCATCCTTGTCAGGCGCTGTTCAGGATAGAAGACCGACCCATCCCGCACCACCCGGGAGACCGTGGCATAGTAACTGGCGATTGGATCAACATCTTCCACGGGAGCATCGGTACCGTTGGTGACGACGGCACCGGAGTCCAGCAGGCTCCGCCAGACATAGGCACCCTCCCTTGCCCGCTGCTCACCCAGTTTTTCGAGGACCCACGGCCCGTCCGATGTTGCGTGTACGCCCTGCATGGCCGCAATGACTCCGAGGCCGGCGAATCGAGGTATGTCGTCGGGGTGGAGATGCTGGGCATGTTCGATGCGCCAACGCCGATCCTCTGTGTCCGGGCCGCCAAAGGCCTCTTCGTAGATATCCAATACCTCGCGATTGGCCCGGTCGCCGATGGCGTGGACATTCAGTTGGAAGCCGTGCTCCAGTGCCAGCCGTGCCGTCTCGCGAACCGAGGGCACATCGGACGTATTGAGCCCGGCGCTCTCAGGTTTGTCCGAATACGGCTCAAGCAGCCACGCCCCGTGGGGCCCCAGCGCCCCGTCGATGGAGCGTTTGATGGACCGGACAGTCAGGAAATTTCCGCCCTCCCCGATTATCGGCCCCTCCCCCAGGTTCTCCGCCAGCGATTCGTTCGAGGCGCGAATCATCACGTAGAGCCGGACCGGCAGTTCGCCGGCCTCGGCCAGTCGGCGGAAGCGGTCGATGGATCCAAAGCCGGACCCGGCATCCTGGAAGCTGGTGATCCCTTTCGAAAGCACTTCCTCCGAGGCCAGCCGAATCTGCTCCAGGGCCCGCTCCTCGGCCTCTTCCTCTGTCATGCCTCGCCGGGCCTGCGAACGCGCCCGACCGACCAGTCCCTGCGCCGTTTCCCGCAGAAGACCCGTCGGGTCACCATGCAGGTCGTGCACAATTTCTCCACCCGCCGGGTTTGGCGTCTCCGACGAGATGCCTCCCAGGCGCAATGCCTCGGCATTGGCGAACGCCGCGTGTCCACTCGCATGCCCGAGATAGACGGGGTTGCGGGGCGAAACAGCACTGAGTGACTGATGGGTTGGGACGCCATCGACCGACCCGGGCGGGGTGGAATCCCATTTTTCCTGGTGCCATCCTCGACCCATGATCCAGGCCCCGGGCTCGGAATCCGCAACGGCCGTTTCCACCTGCGATACGATCTCATCCCAGTTCCTGGCATTATTCAGATCCAGGATCATTCGGGCATTCCCGATGGACATGAAATGTGCGTGGCCCTCGATGAAGCCGGGAATGGCCAGGCGGCCGTTCAATTCAATCACCCCGGTATCGGGGCCGATGAGCGCGCGCACCTCCTCATCAGTACCCACCAGACGCACGCGCTCGCCCTGAATGGCGAGCGCCGTGCCCTCGGGCATGTTGTCATCGACCGTCACAACGCGGCCTCCGACGAGAACAAGGTCGGCAGGCTCGGGGCCGGCGCACGCGGCAAGGGCCAGGAGAATCAGAATCGACAGGTGTTTCATAGCCTCGGGGGGGAGAGGGGTGTTTCCGGGTCAGGTCGTGCCTGAAGCCGCTGCAGGACTCGTAAGGCCGAGGGGCCGTCAGGTACCGTGGTGTAAATATCGCCCAGATGCGGCGAAAACCCCTCATTCTCGGTGTGGTCCAAAAATGTCAGGAGCCCGTCCCAGAAACCGGCGGTATTGACCAGGATGATCGGCTTGTCGTGATAGCCCAGCTTCCTGAGCGTGGCGACCTCCATGAATTCCTCCAGGGTCCCGATTCCGCCGGCCAGGACCACAAAGGCGTCGACCCGCTCGAAGATGGACCGTTTTCGTTCCTGCATGGTCGCGGTCACGATCAGCTCGTCGGCGATGTCGTAAGCGCGGCCCTCCATGGCCATGAGCCGCTCGGGGATGTAGCCGATGACCGTGCCGCCCCACTCATGGACGGCCCGCGCAATCTCGCCCATCAAGCCCACACTGCCGCCGCCGTAGACCAGTGCCATTCCGCTCCGGGCCATTCCTCGCCCGAGGACCCGCGCGTCCTCGAGGAAAACCTCCGCGAGTCCGGCAGCCGATGCGCAGTAAACGGCTACCTCCTTCACGCCGTCCGCTCGTAGGCGAAGTCCGTGAAACTCAGTTCCGAGGTCCCAAGCCAGCGGTTGGAGGACGACTTGAATCGTTCGTACGAATCCAGGAGGGTTCGGTAGGATACGTCGCGGGCGGCCTCTTCCTGGAGCAATTCGTTCGATGCCACGAAGGCGGCCTGCATGATCTCGTCCGAGAATTTCCGGAGTTCCACACCGTTGGCCAGCAGGCGTTCGAGGGCCGGGGGATTCTTGGCATCGTAATCCGCCATCATGTCCACGTTGGCCTCCGCAGCCGCAGCCGCCAATGCAGCCTGATAGTCCGAGGGCAGCGAGGACCACTTGGTGGCGTTGATGTAGAAAGAGAGGTTCGGTCCGGGCTCCCACCAGCCCGGATAGTAGTAGAAGGGGGCCACCTTGTAGAAACCCAGTTTCTCGTCATCATAGGGTCCGGACCACTCGGTGGCGTCGATTACGCCGCGCTCCAGGGCCGGATAGATGTCGCCGCCGGCCAGCACCTGGGCCGTGACACCCAATCGGTCCATGACCCGACCTCCCATGCCGGGAATCCGCATGGTCAGACCGCGCAGATCGCGAGCCGTGCTGATTTCCCGACGGAACCAGCCACCCATCTGGACTCCCGTGTTGCCGCCTGGAAAGTTGACGATGTTGAAGTCGGCGAACATCGCGCGCAGAAGGTCCTTCCCCTCCCCGTAGTAGTACCAGGCATTGAACTGCCGGGCGCTCATTCCGAAAGGTACAGTGCAGTCAAACGCCAGCCCCGGATTCAGGCCGGTGAAGTAGTAGCTGGCCGCGTGGCCCATTTCGACGGTGCCCTTCTGCACCGACTCGAGTACCTGGTCGAACGGAACCATCTCGCCGGCGGGGAAAACACGGATGGTAAACCGGCCATCGGTCAGTTCGGATACACGGTTCGAGAGCGTCTCGGCTGCGCCAAAAATGGTGTCGAGAGACCGGGGAAACGTTGATACCAGGCGCCACGAGACGCGGGGCCGGGTCTGAACGGCAGCAGCGCCTTCGGTATCAGCGCCACTTGCACAGCCTGCGGTGATGGCACTGCCGGCGGACAGGACCGCGCCGGCTTTCAGAAATTTGCGTCGCTTCATCGTGATTCGGCGGCCTCCAGCACGCCAAGCGGCGTGATTCGGGCGGTTGGTGAGTCCGTGATGATAGATGCGGGCGAGGGGAGGCTCAACCCATCCGATGCACGGGCGTCAACCCGCCGGCCGGAGCGGACGCATCATGACCTCGGAAATCAGGTAGTTGTCGGGCGCCTCGATCACATGAAGAACCGTTGACGCCACGTCCTGCGCCGTCATCGGGTTGGCGCTGATCGGAACTCCCGCCCGCTCGAAAAACTCGGTCTCGATGGATCCTGGATAGATGCAGGTGACCTTGATGCCGTCAGCGCGGACCTCCTTCATGAGCGATTCGCTCAGCCCCCGCAGACCAAACTTGGTCGCGTTGTAGGCGCCAATATTGGGATTTCCCAGGAGTCCGGCCACGGAGGCCACGTTGACAATGTGTCCTCCAAATCCGCCCGAGACGTTCTGCGCCTTCATGGTCGGGATGACGGCCCGGGTGCAGAGAAACACGCCCCGCAGATTGGTGGCCATCTGCACATCCCAATCCTCCAGGGAAAGGGAATCGAGAGCCCCGAAGCGGCCCAGTCCAGCGTTGTTGACCAGGATGTCGAGGGAGTCTGCCGCCTTCTGGATGACGTCGAAAGCCCGGGCAACATCCGACTCGTCGGTAATGTCGCAGACCACGGGGACGAAGTTGGCGCCGGCATCGGCCCGGGCGGCTGCCAGCTTTTCCTTTCGGCGGGCGAGTCCAAATACCTTCGCGCCCTTGTGCGCCAGATCGCGGGATATCGCCAGCCCAAGGCCGGACGAGGCGCCGGTAACGACGGCGGTTTTGTTTTCGAGGAGCATGCGGGTCGAGTGAGTTTCGCGGATCGGGTGAGTTTCGATGACGGCCGTGCGATCGTTGAGTCCCGGCCTATCTTCCGCGGTTGGACCACTGACCCTGTACCTTTCGTTCCCGCATGACCCGAATTCCCGCCGGATCCGCTTCGATGGATGCCCTCATGCGTGGGGCGTCGCGCCTGCCGCAGTCCTTCGAGGCAGCTGGACACGCATTCTCGCACGAGGACGTGGTCACCATCCTTTGGCCGTTCATCTCTGAGCCTCGTGCGGCGCGCATCGAATCGGTGATCGCCAGCCGCACGGCCGACGTGGCCGTGGTCGTGGATGGCCTCGCGAATACGGGCAATGTCGCGGCCGTAATGAGAACGGCAGAAGGCCTTGGCTACCTGAACTTCCACATCCTCAGCCGCGAGATTCCATACAAGCACTCATCCAGGACATCTCAGGGAACGGAGAAGTGGTTGGATATCAGTGTTTGGGACCGGACGACCGACGGGGTTCGGGCGCTCAAGTCGGCCGGATATCGCGTGATTGCCACCCACCTGGACGATCGTGCACTTCCGATTGAGGCCTACGATTTCACCGTCCCGACGGCACTTGTGTTCGGGAACGAGCTGGGTGGCGTCTCCCCGGATCTGCTGGCCGAGGCCGATGGTACCTGTATTATCCCCATGAGCGGCTTTGCGCAGAGCCTCAATATCTCGGTTGCGGCGGCCACCTGCCTGTATCATGCTCGGAGTGATCGAATTACGCGCCAAGGGTACCACGGCGATCTCTCGGAAGAGGAACGCGCCTGGTTGAGGGCGGCCTATGCCTTTCGCGCCGTGGGTCACGCCCAGGAAATACTCGAACGACATGCCGTCTCAGCGGACTGAGACCAGTGCCCCAAGTACGTCAAACCACGTCCAATACGGAAAGCCGATGCGCCTGACCGTCCTCACATTCGTGTTCCTTCTTGCCGCCTGCGCGACTCCTGCGCCCGTCCTGGAGCCGCCTCCGCCGCCGCCGGTCGAGGAGGCACCGGCCTTCAGCGCCGCAGTCACTCGGGACGGCAAGGTTCAGGGCACCGGCCTGATGGTCGGTGAGATCCAGGCGACATTTGCAGGAGGTGCGGACGGTGCCGTTCTGTTCGTCGGGGCGGGCGCCGACTCCACGCGGCTGTTTCGTCTGGACGGATCCGGGCTGGCGCAGGTCCATGCTGTTGCGGGCTCCGCCGTGTACACCGCGGTCTGGTCGCCCGATGGAGATCTGGCGTCCTTTGGGCACTACAAGCCGGCCGGAAATGCCTCGCCGGGTCGGCCCGCCATGGGCGCCGGGGACATATTTGTACTGGATGGTTCGGAAACCGCACGCGTAGGATGCTCGGCCTCGCGCGCCGTTCTCGCCTGGGCGCCGAACGGGCAGCTACTCGTGCGCAATACCAACAACCTGTACGTGGTGACCCGCGACGGCTGCGACACGGCGGCCACCGTGGACGCCCGCAGAATGCACGGCCTCACGGTGTCCCCGGATGCCGCGCGGCTGGCGTTTGTCCATCGAGAGCTCGAGTACAACCGGGCCACCCGTGCCTACGAGCCGGACTCGACGTTTCGTCTGACCGATTTGGACGGCGGCAATCCGAAGACCATCGTTTCGTTCAGGTATCACCCCAAGCGGCTGGCCTGGCGCCCCGACGGTGCGGAACTGGCCTTCGACGCGACCGCGACCGAAGAGGCGGGTCGGGCCATCTCCATTTTCGACGTGGCCTCGGGGACGACGGCGTTCCTTCATCCGCCCGCGACGGATCGCGACGAATTTGGTCCGGTATGGGCCCCTGACGGCGCGAAAATCGCGTACCTGAGGGGCGATGAGGGCGGCGACTTTTCGGTTTGGGTGCGCAGCTTTGCAACCACATTTCCAGAGGGACTACCAGAATCTGACGGATCGAAGATCATTGGCTGGGTCGATGGAACAGCCGTGGCGTACCAGCGCCCAAACGGCGAGGTGGCCGCATACGATTTGGCTTCGCGGGAGACGACGGAGCTGGGCTCAGCAGACGCGGTTATTCGGGTCGTCCGACACCACTAGGCCAGGCCTCACCCCAGGCGCTCTGCGAGCATGGCCCGGACCATTTCGGGGTTGGCCTTGCCGCCGGTCAGGCGCATGACCTGGCCCATGAAGAACCCGATCAGTCCCTTCTTTCCCTCGCGATAGGCAGCGGCCTTGTCGGCATTCTGCGTGATGACCTCCTCGACCGTCTTCTCCAGAGCAGACGTGTCGACG
>JAJCYP010000105.1 GCA_029262855.1 Bacteroidota bacterium
TGACAACCAGTGGCGGGTTGTATTCGACAAGGGGTCCTGAGCCGCACCTTATTCGTAGCGAAGACTCTCAATAGGATTGGTCGATGCCGCCCGGAAAGTCTGACTCGCCACCGCGGCCATGGCAAGCAGGATCGTGGCGAACGTAGCGCCCAGGAAAATCCAGGGACTGAGCGAAACTCGACTCGCAAAGATCTGCAGCCAGGCGTCGGTCGCCAACCAGACAATCGGTAGAGTGACCATGGCGGCCACGGCCACCAGGATCAGGAAACTGCGCGATAGCAACAGCACGATACCGCCCGTGGAGGCGCCAAGAGCCTTCCGCAAACCCACCTCCTTGACACGCGTCTGAGAGGCATAGGCCGCCATCCCGAGCAGCCCCAGGCAACTGACAATGATCGCCAGTATCGCCATGAGCGCAATCAGGGCCGAGAAATCGCTCAGTCCCTGGTTCATCGGGCCGTATTGCAACTGCGTCTCAAACCGCTCCAGTGAAATCGGATGCGTCGTTCCCAGTTGGTCCCACACAGCCGCTATATGGGCCTCTGCTTCATCCATCGCGCCAGGCACAGCCTGAACGTTGAGATACTGGAATGACTCCGGAGCAAATCGCCATGCCATCCCGGCCAAGGGGTCCATCAGGGTGTTGTAGTTGTAGTCCTGCACAACGCCCACCACCCGGTACTCCTCGCCCTCGCGGCCAAGTCGGATGACGCTCCCGACCGCGGAGGTGGGTGTTCCGAGACCAAGCTCTGTCAGCGCAGCTTCGTTCAGAATGATGGCCTGGGACGCGTCGGTCGTGAACGCTGGTGAAAAGTCGCGTCCGGCGCGCAGCTGCAGACCCAGGTTCTCCCTGAAAGAGTGATCCACGGAATAGAGAAACAGGTCTTGGGGTTCGTCCGTGTCCAGCGTCCTTACCTGCACACGCTCGACGGATCCTGACGCCGGGAGTTTGGACGTAGCGGAGACGGCAGCCACGGCCGGACTCCGGAGTATCTCATTGCGCAGCAACTCGGCCGATTGGCCCTGCAATTGGAGATTCAAAATGTTGTCAGGCTCAAACCCGTACTCGGCGGTGCGCACATGGCGTACCTGCGCGTACAGGAAAGCGGTCGTGACCACGAAGAAGAGCGCCAGCCCGAACTGCATCCCGATCAGGCCATGGCGAAGGAACCGGCCTGAAAATCCTCGTACCGTCTTCAGGCTCTTCAGTACCTCGACCGGAGAGTATCGGGAGAGCAGAAGCGCCGGATACAGGCCCGCCGCGACGCCGCAAAGCACCGCGAACAGGACGAATACACCCAGTAGCCTCGGGTCGGCGAGGTTGCCGAACGTAATCTGGGCGGATGCCATCTGGACGAAAGCGAGGCTGTTGAAGGCAGGGACCAGCCACGCCAGGAACAGGTAGCCCGCCACCAGCGCGCCCAGGGCCAGCAGAACGGCTTCAGCCAGAAACTGGACGACTACCGGTCGCCTCGAGGCGCCCATCACCTTGCGTACGCCTACCTCTGGTGCTCGCCGAATCGCCCGCGCCACGGAGAGTCCAACGTAGTTGAAGCCGGCTGTCATCATGATCAGAAGCCCGAGCGCCGAGAGGAAGTAGACGACAAGCGCCGGCACGCTGTAGCTGGAGATTTCGTTGCCGAGAACCGGACCCAAGGCGATGTCCCCGAGTGCCTGCACGTGGAAGGCCAACTGCTCTTCCTTCCCCTCGTAGTGAGCTTTCGCAATTTCCGGAAGGACACCCCGTAGTCGCTCCACAGCGGCGGGGTCGCGTATGAGCAGATAGGTCGCATAGCGCCAGCTGTTGTCCCAGTCGGAAAGCTCTCCATCGCGACCATTGGACTCCTGACTGGAGAACGAGGCCAGCATGGCAAACTTCAGGTGAGAGTTTCCCGCCGGCTCCGCAAGGAGCCCGCCCACCGTGAAGTCCCCGTGGCCCTCCAACTGCACGGTTTTTCCGATGGGATCCGCATCGCCGAAAAGATTCCGGGCGGCCTCCGGAGTCAGCACAAGCTGATAAGGTGTGGACAGGATCCGCCGGCCATCACCCCCTTCCACCTCGAAGTCGAATAGTTCGAAGAACGATGGCTCGGCGTAGAGGCCTTCAAGCCCGACACCGTTGCCGTCGACCACGGCCAAGGTCCTTATCTGGGCGATCCGGGCCGTGGCATCGATTCCAGGCACCTGCCGAGATATCTCCTCCGCCAGGGGAGCCGGCGTTGCCGCCAAATGGCTTACATCTCGCCTCGGCTCGCTTTTGTCCGACAGGATGCGATAGACCGATGGACCGGAAGAATGAAAGTCATCGTAACTCGACTGGTCCCAGACGAACGTCAGAATCAGCAGGCAGGCGCTCATCCCGAGCGCCAAGCCGACAACGGTAATCGCCGTAAACGATGGGTGGCGATACAGGGACCTCCACGCGGTGCGGAAGAAGTTCTTGATCATGGCGCCGCTCGGGGGTGGACTGGCAATCCAAGCTCTACGGGCTCTGCGCCCGCGAGGTTGCCCGACCATTTCAAACCGTCGAACGCTCCAGGCCCGGGTTTCTCCCTTGCGATGGTGGATCCATAGGCGTAGTTAGACCGTTCGCCCCTCTCGGCACCAAGACCAACGCCCGGATGAAGCTCTTCACGCTTTGCACCGTCGGCCTCGCACTACTCGCGACTGGCTGCGACTCCGCTCCCAACGCCCCCGAGTTTTCAGTCGAGTTCGTAAGCCCGACTCCCGACGGCGTGGTCTCGGTCGGCGAACCGCTGAACCTCCGGATGGAAATTGTCAGCGAACTGGACATCCGGGACTTCGACCTGTACCTGGCCGTTGCGGGTGGCGGCTCGACCTACCTCGCCGAAGGCCTTCCCATTCGTCAGGCGGACGGGCTGAGGCGCTTTCGGATCGACACGACGCTCTCGATGCCCAATCTGGCGACCGATGCTTCGGAGGGTCGGCTGTTCTTTATCACCCCGTCCGGGTCACGCAATCGAATGGCCTCGGCCCGCGTGGAGCTGCGTTAGGGCGAGCCGATCCTGGGTGCGGCCCCAGGAGCAGGAGTATCCCTGCGCGTTTGAAGGGAAACGTAGCCGCGCCTCGGAAGTCAACCCGTCCGACGCGACTCGGTCGAACGCTGTTTGATAGCCGGCGGAGTCCCACCCTTGGCCTGCGGGACATCCTTCATTTTCGAACCTAACGGCTTCGCGTGCAGGAGCGCGCTCGTGTTTCGCCCGCACTTGGGGCACACCTTGGCCCTCTTGGAGATCTCGGCTTTGCAGGATGGACACGGAACAGTCTCAGCCATGGCGGCACCTCGGTTGGTTGTGGAACACCTGTTGACCGTCGGGAGAGGTCCCGAGTGTCCACATGTACATACCACGCCGGGACTGACAGGTTGCGATGCCCCGCGCGGCGGCGAAGACCACTTCGACGCAATGACTGACCGAGGCCAGCCTCCCGCTACCGCCTACTCGTACCGCAACGTCTTCGTCGGATCAGCACCGGCAGCGCTGAACGCCTGATAACTCACCGTCAACAACGCGATCGCGAGCGCGGCGGCCCCAGAACCAAGAAGCAGCAGCGGGCTCACGGACAATCGATAGGCGAAGCCCTCCAGCCACTGGTCAGCAAACAGGTACGCCAGTCCTGACCCGACAAGAATGGCGGCGCCGATGAGACCAACGAACTCGCGCGATACCAGCAGAGCCAGAGAGCCTGACGAGGCGCCAAACACCTTCCGGACTCCGATTTCCTTGCGGCGCCGCGACACGCTCATGGTCGCCACACCGAACAGCCCGAGGCAGGAAATGATGATTGCGAACAGTGCCGCGAAGCCGGCGATCTCCTGCCACCGCTGCTCGGTCTCGTACAGATTCTGCAGTCTCTCGTCCAGAAACTGCGCTTGTAGTGGGGTCCCGGGCGCCACGCTACCCCAGGCTGTGGCGATGTCCGCCAGGGCCCGCTCGGTCTGTTCTGTCCGCACCCGCACCATTGCATATCCCGGGGTGCTTATCTCGGGGCTCATATGGAGAATGACAGGCTGCACGGTCTGGTGCAGCGACAGGTTGTGAAAGTCACGTACCACCCCGACCACACGCGTGTCGGGCCAGCGGGACAATGAACTCCCGAGAGGATTCTCCCAGCCGAGGGCGCGCACGAAGGCCTCGTTTACCAGGATGGCCTCCTGGGCATCGGTCTCGAAATCATCCGAAAGATTTCGTCCCTCCATCAGTTCCATACCCATGGTTCGGAGAAACGATGGACTGATGAGGTTGGTGTACACGATGTGGTTTACATCGTTTTCGGCGACCACGGTCCGCGACCAACTCCCACCGAAGGCGGAGGAACTGGGGCTGAAGTCGACGACGGCCGGGCTCGCCGCCAACAGCGCAGAGAATTGGTCGTACAACTCGGCCGGTTCGTGGCCCCTGGCCTGCAGCGGGACTACCACCACCTCTTCTGCTGCGAACCCCAGGTCGTGATGGGCCATGAACTGAAGTTGCCGGTACATGATCGCGGCTGTCGAGATCAGGGCCACGGCCGCGGCGAACTGACACACAATGACGACGCTTGTGAAGCGCCCGCCTCTTCGGCCCGAGGCCCCTCTGCTGAGAACGGCGCTCGGCCTCAGCCCGGACAGAATGGCCGCGGGATAGGCGCCGGCCAAGAGTCCGACTGCCGTGGCCAGACCGGTGATGGCGGCCAGATTCAGGACGGAGTATTCGAGCACGAGCGCCTTGTCCGCCAGCCCGTTAAAGACCGGCAGAAACAGATCCGCCAACATCAGCCCGATTCCAGCAGCGACGAAGCTGAGCAGAAGGGCTTCGCCCCAGAACTGGGAGGCCACCTGCCGGCGACTCGCTCCGAGCGCCTTCCGCGTACCGACCTCTCGCGCCCGGGTCACCGAACGCCCGACGGCAAGCGTCATGAAGTTGGTGCAGGCGATGAGCAGAACGACGATGGCAATCGCGAGGAGGATGTAAGAATAGGTCGGATTGCTGACCTCGAGGTAAAACGCATCGATCTCCGGCGAGAGGTGTGCTTCTCGAAGCGGCTGGGCCTTGATTCGGAACGTGTCCTCGCGATCTGCCCACCATCCCCGGGCAATCATCTGATCGATGGTTTCCCCGTAGTTCGCGCGAACGATTCCGATCAGGGCCGTCTCCAAGTCGTTGGCCGTGCCCGCACCTCCCATCTGGACGAGCGTGCTATTCCCGAATGAGTCCCAGGTGGCAGACGCCTGATCATAGTTTGGCCAGGTGTCAAACCGCGCCAAGGCATCGAATTGAATGCTGGAGTTGGTCGGAACGTCAGGTATGATCGCCTCGATCAGGAGCCGGGTATCCGTACCATTGCGATCGACGACGATATCGCTTCCGGCATCCACCGCCAGCCGCTCCACCGCGGAGTGGGTCAACAGGACCGTTCCCGGCGAAGCCAGACCTTCCGCGGAGGTACCGAAGTCGAACATCTCCAGGAAGTCAGGATCCACGTAGGCCACATACAGCGAAACCGTCTCGCCGGAAGTGCGCAGGACATCTAGGGAACCGCCAACCAGGCGGGAAACCGCCTCAACTCCTGGCACCTCTCGCGCGATCGCCGGCCCAAGCGGTGCCATCGTGCCACCTGACTGCTTCCGAGGAGTCTTGAGACGCTCTTCCACGCGGTAGAGCCGATATATCGAATCGGCGTTCTCGTGGAATGCGTCGTAGGTCCATTCCTGAGCGACGAAAAGCAGCATCAGAACGCAGGACGCCAGACCAAGGGACAGGCTCGCTACATTGATAGCCGTATAGCCTGGGCTGCGGCGGAGGGCTCGTACCGCGACGCGGAGGTAGTTGAGCAGCATGGAAGCGGGGTCTCGTTACGAACTGGCCTTCCCAAATCGCGTGCCACTGCCCTGTCGGGGCCAGAACGCCCCTTTACGAGCGCAAAGTGTCCGCAACTGACTCGGACGTGTTCGCTGGCGGACACCCGACCCACTAGAGGTGGGTTATCGCGTCCCAATGGAGGACCTCGACACCTTCCCCCTCCGCGGACAGATTCCTGGCCATGGCTCTTCCGAGATGCGCGACTTCGATCCCGCGATACTTCCTTGCGCCACCGACCAGAAGGGGACGAAGTAGAGGCCAGATTGCCAACGTCATTGCTTGGGTCAGGCCATAGCGATTGGTTGGAGTCAGGATCATCGAAGGTCGAAACAGGCTCAGGCGATGGAACTCCAGTCCAGTGAGCCCTTCTTCCAGCTCTCCCTTGGTTCGCAAATAGAACGAGCGCGATCGGGGATCCGCACCTACCGAACCCAGCAATTCGAAGTGTCGGACACCTGCCTGTTTACAGGCGGTGGCGAACCGCAGGACCGCCGTCTTGTCGATGCGCACGAAGTCCTCCCGGTCCATCTTTGAGGGTTGGCCGACTCCCAGCGTGCAGATGGCCACGTCTTGATCGGCGAGATGACTTTGATACGAGGCAGGATCGAAGACGTCGATGACGGCCTGCTTGATCTTTGGCGAGGAAACCCCCTCCAGTGGGCGCCTGCCCAGCAGCGTGACCTCTTCAACATCGGACATCTGTGCCAGCTCGTGAGCCACTTGACTTCCGACGGCCCCGGTTGCGCCGAGTAGAACTACTGATTGGCTTGATGGCATCATTTCGGTGGGTCTGGGATCATGTAACCTGGCGTAACAGTGATGAATGCGGCCCGTAGGCGTCACACCGATAATGTCTACTTCTCGACGTCGCAAAGGTATCCGCATCGCGCTGGCCGTGTTCTGGCTCGTTGCGATGGGATGGGTGTTCTTGAACATGCAGGCTCGCGACGTGGATCCTTCCGTCTTGACGAGCGGCCTTGCAATCAGCGTTTCCACCTCTGCCGAGGCCATCGTCTTCACGCCCGCCATCGACACCGCGGCCGTAGGATTGCTGTTCTATCCGGGCGCCGCGAAGAAGCCCGCCAGCGGGCATGGGTTGTCGGGGGGCATTCCAAAGGCGGAGCCTTGGCGGCCACCTTCGCACGGGACCATGATTCCGACCTCGCTGGCCTGCTTCTGATCGGCACCTCGCATCCCAGGGAGGACGACCTCTCAACGCTGGAACTGGACGTAACAAAGGTGTACGGCTCCGAGGACGGGCTCGCGAGCGAGGAGGAAATTCGCCAGTACGCCGTCAACCTGCCCGAGGCCACGAATTGGACCCGCATCGAGGGGGGCAACCACGCTCAGTTCGGGTGGTACGGATGGCAACTCGGCGACGGTAGCGCCAAGATCACTCGTACAGCGCAGCAGGCCGCTACAGTCCGCGCCGTTCTGGACCAGCTCCGAAGAATTGAAGCGCATTGAAGGCGATCATCTACAAGGAATATGGCGCACCCGACGTCCTGCAGCTTGCAACGCTTGCGGTTATTTTCCAGAGTCCCTACTTAAGACAGGGCTCTCCAAAGCAAGACGAGCAAAGGAAATGGTTACTCGACGTGATTGGCTCCGAATTAGCGCCGGCGTAGGCGCAGGTATGGCACTTGGTCTGAGACCGCGGAGGCTGTTGGCGCTGCAATCAGGACCCGTCCTGACTCGGGCAATTCCCTCCACGGGCGTCGAAATTCCCATCATCGGGCTCGGGGGACGATGGATTTCGACGAACTCAACTGCCGAGGAGCTCGCCGACCACCGTGCGGTGCTTCATGCACTCGCGAAGGACGCCGAAGGGGCGGGGCGCGTCTTCGACAGTGCGGCGGGCTACGGCGGGGGCGGCTCGGAAACGTTCGCAGGCGAATGGGCCCGGGAAGACGGCTTCGCCGAGGACATCTTCTGGGCGACGAAAGTGAACGTGGCCCCGCGCGGGGGCGGCGCAGCCGATCCCGAGGCGGTCCGAGCGCAGATCGACCGGTCCTTCGAGCGGTTGGGCGTTCCGGTGATCGATCTGAACCAGGTCCACAACATGGGCGATCCCGCGACCCAGCTCGGGATTCTCCAGGAGTACAAGGAGGCCGGTAGCATCCGCCACATTGGCATCACGACCACCAGCGAGCGGCAGTATGATGCGCTCGCGGAAGTCATGCACGAGTACCCCATCGACTTCATAGGCATCGACTACGCCATCGACAATCGGGTGGCCGAAGAGGTCATCTTCCCGTTGGCGCAGGACAGAGGCATCGCCGTAATGGTGTATCTCCCGTTCGGGCGCAGTCGGATGTGGGGACGAATCGGTGACCGGCCACTCCCCGATTGGGCAGCGGAATTCGACGCCCACACTTGGGCCCAGTTCATGCTGAAGTTCGTGGTCGCGCACCCGGCGGTGACGGTTGCCGTCCCTGGTACCAGTGACCCCGAACACATGGTAGACAATCTCGGTGGAGGCCGTGGAGCGCTGCCCACCGAGGACCACATCCGACGCATGCTTGAGCTGGTGGATGGCCTTCCGGGCGGCTGATCGTCTGATCATGTTGTTCGCCGGTGGTGCGCAAACTCGAGCTTAACATCGCGAAACATTGATCAATCCACCGGCGGATCAATCTCAACCCCGAACCGGCCGATATAGGGCCCAGCCGAAAGGCGGGCATATAGCTTGCCCTGGGAATCGGTCGCCAATACCTCCTGGATGCCGGCCATCTCCAGAGCAGGAGCATCGAGCGAATACAGCAGGGTACCATCCGGATCGAACAGGTCGAGGGTATGACTCATCGTGAGCTCAGGCGCCAAGCCCAGATCCCGCTGTCGCAGGTACTCTTCAGGGTCCCCCATATCGGTCGGCCACGTGCCCCCGCCGAGCCAGCGGCCATCTGGAAGTGAGAGAGGGCCATACATCCGGGTCCAGTTCTGCATCTGCACTCCCCCGGTGATCTGGCGAATGATCGGCGCCTGAATGGGCACGTCGCGGGTCACCGTCCGCGAAAGGGTTCCGTCCACCTCATAAAAAGAATAGCCGTAGTTGGTATGATGACTGGCGACGACCTGGTCTCGGTAGGCCACAACCCGAGGCGGAACGCGGAGCCCAGCCGGTACCGCCAGTCCATCCGAGACGTCGACCACGAATGAGTCCGTTGCCGCGTCCGACACGAGAATCACTTGTGCCAGCGCGGAGCCCGGTAGGCCCTGGCGGAGGAGAAGTGCCTTCGACTCCAAGATTCCAAGGAGCGGCGAGGCACCCAGGCCCAAGGATGCCATGGTTCTCGAAGTGAGCGAATTGCCTTCGAGGTCATACCTGTCAACTCGCGCCCCAGACTGATTGCCAAACACCAGGGTATTCGGGGGTGCGAAAAGCAGTGGGTCCGGGTTGTTGATCTCCCCAGGACCCCGCCCGGGTGCGTTTACCTCCCAGCGAAGGGGCCCTTCCGGCGAGTAGGCCACAAGGCGTCCGCCGAACACGTCGAGCGCATACACACCGCCCGAATCATCCACGGCCACATGGAAATAGGCACCGAGGAGGCCACTGGGATTTGACTCGTCGTCGGCAAATGTCTGTTCGAGAGTCAGACGAACGGGAGCGACGGAAGCATCCTGCCAGAGACCGCGCGCAGGGTTGTTCACTTCACCAGACGGCGGCGCCGGGGCGGTGCAGGCGGCGACGAGGGTCAGCGCGAGAATACAGCGCGAATGCAGTCGCATAGCGGGAGGGTCGTTGGGTGCGGCGATCCGCCGAATCTACGATCAACCGTTCGGAAAATATTCAGGCAGCGGCCAGGCTCGCAGTCGAGAGCGGCGCGGAATTCGCGCGCCCGAGCCTCAGCCTGCTGGGTGGCGAATATCAGCAAAGCCTCAGGCTTTGCTCACGCCACTCACGCTCCAAGACGGTAGGCTTGGGGGACACAATCTTCCTATCGAAGGTCCGGATGAATACGAATAGACTCACGACTCCGACGGGTGCCCTGGCAATCCTCGTGGTTCTTCCGATCGTGCTGGCCGCGGGGTGGCAGCAGTTGCCTCACGCCGCAGACGTCCCGCCCGCCTCGACTCCAGCCCTCCCGCCCAACTCCCGCCCGACCGCACCAGTCCCGGAGGACCGCCTCGGCTTCATCTACGGCCGTGTCACCACGAATGACGGCCATGCCTACGTGGGTAGCCTCAGATGGGGAGGCGGCGAGGAGGCGTTCTGGAGCGAGTACTTCAACGGTGTCAAGAACGAGAACGTCTGGGCCAGCCACGTTTCGCCCGAGCGGCTCAAGCAGCGCCGCCCCGTCGCACTTCTCGGTTTTCAACTTGGGACCCGCGAACGCTCTTTCGATCTGGACCGGCCTTTCACGGCCCGCTTTGGCGACATCGTTCGGATTGATACCAAGCGCAGCACCTTCCAGGTGACCCTGAAGAGCGGTAGCGTGCATGAACTGGATCGGTTCGCGTCGGACGACCTGGCCGATGGCGTGCGAGTGTGGGATGCCTCGCGCGGGGTGGTGGACATCGACGAGTGGGCGATTCGTTCGGTTGAATTCCTGCCGGCCAATCGAACAGGGGGTGCGCTACATCGACTTCACGCGACGGTCCAAACACGACAAGGCGATTTCACGGGGTTCATCCAGTGGAACCGGGAAAAGGGTGTCGGCGGGGACATGCTCACCGGTTACCACGCGGACGCTGAAGTCAGCCTGCCGTTCGACCGCATCCGCTCTGTCGAGCGCAGTGGAGTGGAGGATGCCCTCGTGATCATGACCGACGACCGTGAGATCATGCTCTCGGGCGCCCGTGAAACTGGTGAACGAGGGATCTATGTCAATGACCTCCGCTACGGTCGGGTTCTCGTCTCATGGGAATCGTTCGAGCGCATTGACTTCAGTTCCGAGGGCACCGGCCCGGCCTACGAAGACTTCCCTCGCGGCCTGCCCCTGACCGGCAGCGTCACCCTGCTGTCTGGCCGGAGCCTCTCAGGCCGATTGGTGTTTGATCTCGACGAGAGCGAGACCACAGAAACGCTCGACGCGCCGTTCCAGGCCATCGACTATTCGATCCCTTTGGGTTTGATTGCGTCGATCGTGCCAGCCCGGCGTGAGACAAAGTGGCCCCAGCTTGCGCAGGTGACGCTCCACTCCGGCGAGGTCTTGAACCTCGAGGCCTCCGGCGACCTCAGCGACGCCAACGCTGGTTCGCTCATCTTCATCGGTCGCGGTACTCGCGCGGAATACGTAGGTTGGTCCGAGATTGAGCGGATAGACCTTGACCGCCCGGCCCTGATGTACCCCCCGGTATCGGGGCGATAGGGGTGGCGAAAGCTGCCTCTCACTGGCCGTACTCTCTCGGCTCCAGCGAGCGCAGGTACTCCCACACGGCCGTCTTTTCCAGATCGGTCATCCGGTCGAGGTTCTCCGTCGGCATGAACGGATCGATCTCGCGACCATCTGGTCGGACTGCGGTGGCCAGGAGCGTCGTGAAGTCGTCATATGTCCAGTCTTTCAGGCCCGTTTCGTGCGGCGTGAGATTCGCCGGCACTGCCAGATCTCCGGGAGCGCCGGGAATGGGCCCACCCGCGAGGTTGTCTCCGTGACATCCCTTGCAGCTCAGCGCGAGAAAGGCCCCGTAGCGCGCGGTGGGCTCCGGATCGGGAGGTATCCCGGGAGGTGATTTCGCAGCCGCGATTGCACTCCGGAAGTCCATCACACCGAATCCGGTGAGCACCTTGCCCAGAACGCCGGTTTGACTGGGCTCACGCTCGGCGTCTACCGGAGGCACACTACGGACATAGCTGATCACGGCCTGCAGGTCATCATCCGGCCACCAGGCGTGTTCCTCGGTCGGCATGAAGATGAGCGACGTTCCATCGTGACGAACCCCGTACCGGATCGCCCTCGCCAGTTGAGCGTCGGTATAGCGGGCGCCCGCGCCACCACGTCCTGTCGTGATGTTGGGCGGACTCATCGTCCCAATGGGACCGAACGACTCCGGTGGCGACCCAGACAGATCAGGGCCATGGCAGCCAGTGCACGCGCCAAACGAGGTGGCTATGTGCTTGCCCCGCGCCAGCACGGTTGAATCGGACACGGCCGCCAGGTTCACGAGCGGCACCTCAATTGCCGCACTCATTGATCGGTCATAGCGGTAAACCTGTACCACGACAACCAGAACGAGCAGCAGTAGAAGGCCCCCAAGGCCTGCGCCCACCCACTTCAAGACACGCTTCATGTGAGGCTCTCCAATCGGTTAGATCCGGGATATTTAACCTTGGCCCACCAATGACGCAAGTATCAGGACTGGTCGGCAGATGAGCTAGTCGGCACGCACCGCGTCTTGAGGGCTCACAACCTCCTCACATGTCCGTCACGACTTGCCCCTCCGGCTGAAATAGGTTCACCTCAACATCCAACAACCCACGCCTCGGACCAATGGACACCGTTGAAAATGGAAACCGCCTGAACTGGCGTATGATTGCCTGGGGCATCGCCGGGCTATTGCTCCTGCTCCCGCTCGTTGCCATGCAGTTCACCAATCAGGTAGCGTGGGAACTGGGCGACTTCGTCATCTTCGGCACCATGTTGGGCACTGCGGGCCTCGTCCTCGAGGTGGCCTACAGAAAGGCTGGAACGTCGGCCTACCGCGCCGGCGTCGGGCTGGCCGTCCTTGCGGCGTTTCTCCTGTTCTGGATTAACGGCGCGGTGGGAATCATCGGCAGCGATGACAACCCGGCAAATCAGATGTTTACGGGCGTGATCGCGGTCGCGGTTGTTGGGGCGTTCCTATCCCGCTTCAAGCCGATGGGAATGGCCGTTGCCATGGCCGCGGCAGCCGGCGCGCAGGTACTCGCATTTGTGATTGCCCTGGCCCTGGGATGGGGGTTCATCGGGCCAATTACCCTGGTCTTTACCGCCTTGTGGCTGGGCTCGGCCCAGCTCTTTCGCCGGGCGGCGAAAGAGTCTTCAGGCGATTAGGATTAGGGGATCTTCCGCGGGGCGATTACGCGCGGAGGCGCCGGGACAGGCCGAGGGCCCCAACCAAAAACGCTCCGAAGAGCAGGCCTTCGGTGCCGCCCAATACCATCTGGGTCACGAGGCCGAAGCTGCCCTCTCCGAATAGCTGACTCAGGGAATCGAGCCGTATCTGCGATCCCTCGAAAGACTGGGCCAGCAATTCAAGGCTCCCGCCGAGCAAGCGGCCCCCTCCGAGGGGAATCAGCATCCCGGCCGCCGCACCCCCAACCGCGCCACCCGTCACCGTGGATCGAATCGAAGAGGGCACACCTGGCGAAACGGTTCGCCGGAGGCGCCTGGCAACGAGGACGCCCGAGACCACCAGAGCACCCAGAACAGCTCCCTCGAGCGCCCCTGTAATTCCAACCAGCGCCCGCCCGAAGAAGAGCGTGAACGCATCCAGTCCAAGAAGCTTCGTCAGCCCGCCGACTGTCAAGCCTCCCACGGAAGCCCCCAGCACGCTCCATGACGGCCTCCGACGCCTGATCAGGCCCGACACGGCCATCCCAGCGCTCACGCCCAATCCGCCAAGCAGACCGACCGTGGCACTCGCGCTCAGGAGTACCATCATGATCGATGCGGTCCCCAAACCGGCGGCCTGAGGACTCGAAGCCAGGACAGATCCGTAGAGGAGTCCGCCCACGAGACCAGCACATCCGCCTCCGGCCGTGCCAGCGGCCGTCCACCAGGCCGCATCCAGGACTGCACTGGACTCCGTGCCCGAGTCCCAGGAGACCACGGTGGTATTGGCGTCCTCGGTTTCTGGCGGCACTTGCTCGCCGCGCGACATCACCTCGACAGGGCCGATGAACCGGTACCCATAGCCAGGTACGGTTTCGATGTACCGGGGATTGGAAGCGGAGTCCCCGAGTTGCCTGCGAATGTCCTTGATGCACTGGGTCAGGGCCGAATCGCTCACGATGACCTCACCCCAGACGTGTTCGAAGAAGCTGTCTTTGGCCACGAGCTTTCCGCGCTCCTGAATCAACAGCACCAACGCGTCGAAGTACCGCCCCACCAGTTCAACCCGCGAGCCCGCCCGCATCAACTGACGATTCTCGACGTCCAGCTGGAAGTCGTCAAATCGATAGGTTGTGGCCTCAGAAGCCAAGGGGCGATGGGGGGTTTGGGATATGCTTGTTGGACACCTTGGCCCTTGGCAGATTAACACCCCTGCGACGCGGGGGCAATCGGCCGCGGACAGGCTGCCCGGATCCTCAGTTCAATCTGATGCGCTCGTCGCGCGATAGCTTCCGATTGATTCTCGGCACCCACTCATCGCGAAGCCGGGTCACTCGGGCCTCCAGTGTCGACACGGTTGCCGAGTAGAATGCAAACTGTGCCTCCTGATCGGCCGTCATCGGCCCCGTCCAGCCGCCTACTTGACCATACAGGCTCCGGACACGGCTCAGCAGCTCGGAGTAGAGGCGATGCGTCTCGGCGAGTTCGTCAAGCTCCCGCTGCGGGAGATCGTGGGTATCGCTCAGCTGGCTGGCGGCCCAGTGGGCTGGCATGGCCACTTGGGCGCCCTGCAGGACCTCCTCCCACAGTCCCGCAACGTCGAAAAGGGATTCCGTCCAGTTCGCGCGTTCAGCAATCGAGACATCCAGCCGCGGGTCTTCCATGACCTTGAGATCTCGTAGGTAGGTTCCCTCAGCCACCGTGAGCTCAACGCGATAGACGCCGGGCATGGCCATCGGGCCTTGGGGTCCTCCACCGCCCGAGAAGCCACCGCTGCGGCGCCCGCCTGTGGTATCGGCCGGAGGGGCCGAGAGACGCTTATGCCGGAAATCCCACGCAAGCCGGTGAAGGCCCGCCGTGGTGTCTGCGGTCAACTGACGAACCGGATTGCCGTCGGAGTCGAGGATCCGGATCGCTACCTCACCTCTGCCCTGGGCCTCCGCGAGCCAGTAGGATATCACGGCACCGCGCTCAGGATTCTCGCCGTAAAATATCATATCGCCGGCGTGCCCACGCTCACTTCGAATCCGTGTCATCGTGGCCGCCGGAGGCTGAAACAACACTCCGCTTGACTCCGCTGTGGCCCACGCCTCCTGAACAGGACTCAGATCATCCAGAATCCAGATTCCCCTGCCGTGTGTGGCGAGGACGAGGTCATTGTCCCGTGGGTGAATCACCAGATCGTTGAACGCTGCGGTCGGAAGGTTGGACTTCCACTCGGACCACGATCCGCCCCGGTCTACCGAGACAAATAGCCCAATTTCGGTCCCCAGGTACAGAACGTTGGGATTGCGGGGATCCTCCTTGATGGTCCGCAAAACGCGTCCCTGCGGTAGACCGGCGGCGATGCCTCGCCACGACTTCCCAGCATCGTCCGACACATACAAGTAATTGTCGTAGTCGTCGTTGCGGTAGTTATTGACCGCCACATAAACCCTTTCCGCCACCGTCCCCGAAGGCTCAATCCCGGCGACCCACAATCCCTCCGGGGCTCCCGGGAGTCCGTCGGTCACGTCAACCCACGTGTTACCATCGTCGCGAGAAGCGTGGAGCAGCCCGTCGTCCGTCCCGGCGTAGAGAAGCCCAGCCTGGACGGGGCTCTCGGCAATCGCCGAAATGGTGGGCCAATACGGAATTCCGTCATCCAGTGACAGCGTCGAGTCATGAGCCGCCTGCCCCATGATCGCCAGGTGCCGACGATCCGTCCGCGTGGTCAGATCACCCTGCGCCTTCCACGAGTCACCCCCGTCCGTGGACCTCCAGAAAATGTTGGTGCCCGCATAGATGGTGTTCGAATTGTGCGTACTCAGAACAAACGGACCGTCCCAGTTTGCGGGCGCCATGGCGTTCCCCAGGAAAGCATCCGGTTCGCCGGGCCCCCAGGAGTCCCAGTTCCGTCTTGCCCCGATTCGGCCCTGCGGATCGCCCGGCCGGATGGAGCGGCGCTCGCCGGTTTCCCTGTTCAGGACGGATAACCCGAGGTACTGCGACTCGGTGTAGAGAAGTGTGGGATCCGGGGCGTACGGATGGTTGACGAACCCATCGCCCCCTCCCGTCTTGACCCAGTCCTCATTCAGGATCCCGCGGTTGCGGTACGTCTCGTTCGGGGCCGCCCAGGAGCCATTGTCCTGGAGCCCTCCGTAGACCCAGTAGGGCGTTTGCATGTCCACATCAACCCGGTAGAACTGGGACAGCGGGAGTGAGGTCACATACAGCCAGGTTTTCGCTCGATCGTAGGAAATGCCCAGGCCGCCATCGTCGCCCTTGATGACGTGACGGGAATCGTTGGGATTGACCCAGACGATGCGGTCATCGCCGTGGAGCGACTGCCGTGCGCGCGTAAACGTCTTCCCGCCGTCGTCCGACCAGGAGAAGCTGTTCTGCATGTAGATGCGCTGGTCGTCGCTCGGGTCTACGTAGGGCTGGCTGGCGTACATGGGACGCGGATTCCAGTCGCTCATGAACGTCCAGGTCTCGCCGCGGTCGTCGGACCGGTACACGCCGGCGCGGCGCTCGCCGTACGCGGTGGAAGCGTTGTACTGCCATCCCTGCTCGACGGAGACGTACACCGTCCGGGGATCACCTCGAAAGATGGAGATACCGATGCGCCCGTAGTCCCCTTCCGGGAGGCCTTCGGTGAGTCGCGTCCAGCTGGCACCACCATCGGTGGATTTGTGGAGGCCACTACCTGGTCCGCCGCCATCGAAACCAAAGGCGCGGCGACGGCGCTGGTAGGTAGCGGCGTACAACGTGTTGGGCTGTGAAGGATCAAGTGCGACGTCCACCACGCCGGTGTCCTCATCGACGTACAACACCCGCTCCCAATTTTGGCCGCCGTCGGTGGTCTTGTACAATCCGCGCTCTTCGTTCGGACCCCAGAGGTGTCCCATTCCCGCCACGTAAGCCGTCTCCACGTCTTCAGGGTGCAGGGCGATCCGCCCGATGTGCCGTGTCTCGTCGAGGCCCAAATGCGCGAAGGTCTTCCCACCGTCCGTCGAGCGGTAGACGCCGTTTCCCCACGATGAGCTCTGCCGGTTCGCTCGTTCGCCGGTCCCGACCCACAGCACGCTGTCGGCCGTGGGGTGCAGCGCGACTGCGCCGATCGAATGGACAGCCTCGTTCTGAAACTGAGCCTCGAAGGTCACTCCGTTATTCGTCGTCTTCCAGATCCCGCCCGTCGCCGAGGCGACGTAGATCACGTACGGATCCTGCTCGGAAACGGCCAGGTCGACAATACGTCCACTCATCGTGGCCGGTCCTATCGACCGAAATTCCAGCCCGTTCAGAAATGCCTCAGACAGCGGCTGGGCGAGCGACGGAACGTTAAGGAGGCAGGTGAGAAGGAGTGGAATGAGTCGCGGCATGGCAGCGGGCAGGAATTGATTGGTGCCAAACTACGAGTCTTTTGGTACTCTACTGCTGCGCTCGTGGCGTTTCGGACCGCGCGCGCCCGCGATGACGCAACAGATTCACAAGCACAAGGACAACCCATGAGTTACACCGCGAGAGGCGAATTCGTCGTTTCACTGAAGCCTTTGACCTTCGAAGGAATCGACGCCGAGTCCAAGCTCGGGAGGATGTCCATCGACAAGGAGATTACGGGCGACCTGGTGGCAACCACCATGGGTCAAATGCTCACGGCGATGACATCCACCGACGGGTCGGCCGGATATGTTGCCGTGGAGTTTGTGACCGGCGTCCTGCATGGAAAACGAGGATCCTTCGTGTTACAACACACCGGCAGCATGCACCGTGGTGCGGCATCACTATCGGTGACGGTCGTCCCCGACTCGGGGACCGGCGAACTCGCAGGATTGGAGGGTGAGTTCAACATCAACATTGTAGACGGGAAGCACTTCTACGAGTTTGCCTACCGATTGCCGGTGCAGGAAGGCAACTGAGGTCGCGGCCCTGGGCCTGGTCCTCCTGGCAGCTGGTTTGCCGATCTACTTCTGGTCCCGACGGTCGTGAGTCCTCCTATGCCTCGCCTTCCTCAGTCTGTGTGCCCGTCCGGCTGAGCAGCACCCATCCCGCCAGGCCGGATAGCAGTGACGCCAGGAGGATGCCCACCTTGGCCCCGTCCAGCAGCTCGGCGCCGTCGAAGGCCAATCCGGCGATGAACAGGGACATGGTGAACCCGATTCCGGTGAGGAGGCTGACGCCGTAGAGCTGCGTCCACGTGACACCCTTGGGGAGTTCGGCCCATCCCAGTCGGACGGCGAGCCAGGAAAACCCGGTAACGCCCACCTGCTTGCCCACAAAGAGACCCAGGATCACTCCGAGCGTCACGGGGCTGCCCAGTTCAATACCGCCTCCAAGACTCACGCCCGCGTTGGCGAGTGCAAAGACGGGCATGATTCCGAAGGCCACCCAGCCGTGAAGAGCGTGTTCCATGCGGTGAAGCGGCGTGTCCAGCTTCTCTGCCGCGTCCTCCAGGGCATGCAGTGCATCCACCTGGTCCGCAGAAGGATGCTCATTTCCGGGCTTTGCGTCGCGCGAAAAGACGTCCAGCAGGCCACGCGCCTTATCCAGAAATGACTCGGCATTCAGCAAGCGGCGTGACGGAATCGTCATCGCAAGAAGCACACCGGCGATGGTTGCGTGCACGCCAGACTTCAGAAACGCCACCCAGAGCACCGCACCGAGGATCACATAGACCGAGGTGCGTCGGACGCCCGCCCGGTTGGCGCCGATCAGCAACGCCAGTACCCCGGCACCCACGGCCAAATAGACCAGCTTCAGCTTCGCCGTATAGAAGAAGGCGATGACGAGAACGGCTCCCAGGTCGTCAACGATGGCCAGCGCCGTCAGGAATATCTTCAGTGACAGCGGCGCTCGCTTGCCGAGTAGGGCGAGTACGCCCAGTGCAAACGCAATGTCCGTCGCCATGGGAATCCCCCAGCCTCCGAGGCCCTCGCCTCCCAGGTTTACGGCCGCGTAGAACAATGCCGGAACGACCATGCCTCCGAGCGCTGCAACCAGTGCAAGGGCGGCCTTCCGCGGAGACCCCAGTTCGCCCATCAGGACCTCTCGCTTGATCTCCAGACCCACAACGAAGAAGAACACGGCCATGAGGCCGTCATTTATCCAGAGAAGTAGCGGCTTTGAGATCGCGAAGCCGCCGATGCCGACCGTCATCAGTGACTGCCAGAGACCGAAATAGGCATCAGCCCAGGGGGAATTGGCCCACACCAACGCGATAACGGCACAGACCAAGAGGAGAATACCGCCAGCGGCTTCCAGGCGGAAGAACTCCTGGAATGGGCGAACGACCGGATTCGAGGACGTGGGCGTGTTGGAATTCGCCATTGTTGTTGCGGGACTCAGGGGTGTCTTTGGGGCTCCTCGCGCCGGCGCAGGGCGAACTTCAGGCGCGCGGGGCTTCAAATCCTTGTTCCAACATGTGGTTCCGGTTCCCGTCCAGTCGGGAACCCGTAGAACGCAAACTGGCGTGGTGGGGCGTCGACCACGGGTCAGCTCACCCGCCACCAGCCCACGCACGGCGAATCGGTGAACGACGGCTTCGAGTCGACGAACGACAGGCATGCAGGAAATCGAGCAGACCCGTGGCGTTCTGACCCGGAATACACGAAAGACTGCCCTGCGCGATGCGTAGTTTCAGCAGACGAACCGACAGCCCATGCCCGCACTGCAGAACACCAAGAAATACGTCTCGATCGCCGGCAACATTGGAGCCGGCAAGAGCTCGCTGACCCGGCTCCTATCCGACTACTTCAAGTGGGAGGCCATGTTTGAGCGGGTAGACGACAACCCGTACCTCGCCGATTTTTACGATGACATGCAGCGGTGGTCGTTCAACCTGCAGGTGTTTTTCCTGTCCTCGCGATTCAACCACCAGCGGCGC
>JAJCYP010000106.1 GCA_029262855.1 Bacteroidota bacterium
CTGCGTGGCATGCCGGTGGACCTGCACGCTTGGCTCAAGAAGGATGCTGAACGCGAGGGGAGGAGCCTGAACGCTCACCTGCTACGGCTTCTGGAGGAGGCGGTCGAGAGCAAGCGATACATTCGTGAGCGCGAGGCGAGGATTGACGCCTTCAGAGCGAAGTATCTGCCAAACGGGGGCTTTGACATGGGAGATGAAGTGACCGAGTGGATCCGCCACGACCGCGATCATGGTCATTGATGCAAACGTCATTTCTGCCCGGTACCTCGAGACAGGACAGCGCCACGAGCAGGTTCTGCATCGATTGGAGACCGTTGGGGACTGGCACTCCCCACCGATCTGGCAGAGTGAATTCAACAGTGTGCTGATGAAGTACCTCCGCCACCGTGGACTGCAGCTGGAGGCTGCGATCTGTGCTCATGCAGAAGCGGAATCGGCAATCACACTCCTCCGTCAACCCGATCCAGAGGAAGTGCTCCCCCTCGCATTGCACTCGGGCTGCTCCACGTATGACTGCGAGTACGTCGCGGCCGCGAGGAATGCGGGCCTACCGCTCTTGACGTTCGACAAGAGGGTGATCAAGGCGTTTCCGAAGATTGCTCGCGAGCCCTAGCAGTCTGTCGGACTTAGTGCCATCATGATTCGCAATTTGGGGTTCCTCCCCGTCGGGATCTCAGATGTTAGTTCGCTTCGTTCCAGTCGACCGCGACACACCGATGGCGAAACGGCAGGCCGCACGCAGGAGGCGTGGCAGAAGCCCTACATGGAATGGCGGGGGTAAATTCCACCTAGACACCCGGTTTTCGGCGGCCTACATGGAATGGCGGGGGTAAATTCCACCTGGACACCCGGTTTTCGGCCGCCTACATGGAATGGCGGGGGTAAATTCCACCTAGAACCGGAAGGCCACGCTGGCGTGGCCCGGGGCTACCCGCACCCGAGGCTTCTGGCGATTCGGCCGCGAACGGCCCTGATGCCGGCGGGCCAGGAAAACGGCCGTCAGCGTGCCGATCGTGCCACCGGCGATCACATCGGTTGCCCAGTGCTTGTCCCTGTTGAGTCGCGCCAGGGCGGTCCCCAGGGGGAGGAGCAGGAGGGCGCGTGCAACCGGCGTCCGGTAGTACACTGCCCAGGGGACGATGATGGCAAAGGCGGTGGTCGTGTGCCCCGACGGAAATGAGGAGTGACCGGAGAACGGCGCGAAGTGGTTCGGGGCATAGCCCTCGTCCGGCCGGCCTCGGCCAAAGGCATACTTGAGGCCATAGGAGAGGCCACCCGCCAGAATCAGCGATTCGAGACTCGTAAATGCGGCGTCCTGTGACTTTTCGTCGCCCAGCAGAAGCGTCAGCCCGAAGACTCCAGCGACCTTGGCGGTCACCGAGGGGCCGCCCATGGGGTTGGTTCCGTCCAGGAATTGATCGACAGACCCCGATGACCAGGCACGGATGCCATCGTTCATGAACGGGTCGATCACCTGTGCTCCCACCAGGAAGCCCACGGCGGCGCCGCTTGCCACGGGAGCATGCCGGAGCACCGTTGAACCAAGGGCCGAGGCATCGCTTTGCATCCAACGTAGGAAGCGCCCAGAGTCCTGAGCGCCCGCGTCCTGTCGGGCGGCGCCGAGCAGCAGAAACAAGAGAAGGAGTCGGTTCATCACCTGCATGACACAGGTATCGCACCTACCACGTAACCGTTAAGCCTTCTCCCCCTCCACCTGAATGGTATTCGTGCCCAGAATCGCCGCAAGCCCTTTCATGAACTCGGCATTCGGCTCGATCACCGAGGTGCGGCTCAGAATGCGCTGCGGTTCGTGCAATCCCGGAAGCGCGACGGCGAAGTAGAGTCTGCAGGTCCCACGATGGGCCTCGCAGAGCTCATGAACGGCATCGACGGCCTCTTCGGTCAAGTCGTAGGGGTTGACGTGGAGGACGAGGGACTTCACCATCGATTCCCTGACTTTCCAGATCGGGGTCGCCTCCTGCACCACCATTTTGACGCTGCCACCCCGCATTTCCACCTCTCCCCGGGCGAAAATGATCTGGTCCGGCTCCAGGTATCGTTGAACCCGGTCGTAGTTGTTTGAGAAGCAGACCAGGTCCGCCTGTCCCGTGAAGTCTTCGATCGTGGCCGTCAGCATCGGCTTGCCCGTTTTGGTCCGCCGGTGAGCCACGTCGATGACAATGCCACACAGGGTATGGACCGGGCCGCGCGTATATCCGCGGTCGTCCTCCACCGGGGGAGCCTTTTCCAGCAGATCTGGAATGTCGGTCACCTTGGTCGAGGCGAACGCCCGAATCTCCGGGAGGACGGCCTCGAGAGGATGGCCGGACACGTAGAAGCCGATTACCTCCCGCTCCTCCTTCAGGGTGCGTCCCTTCGGCCAGGGTTCCAGGACGGGCAATTGCGGGGGTTGAAGCGCTGCGCCATCGCCACCGGCTCCACCAAAGAGTGAGTTTTGTCCTGCAGCCTTGTCGGCCTGCGCCTTATGGGCGTGATGAATGGCGGCGTCGAGTGCCTCGATCTGCTGCGCGCGATGCCCCTCGAGTTCGTCCAGCGCGCCCGCCCGAATCAGGGACTCCAACGCCTTCTTGTTGACCGCCCGCGAGTCCACAGACTCGGTCAGGTGGAAAAGGGACGTGAATGGACCGTGCTCTTCCCGGGCCTCGATGATGCATTCGATGGCTCCCAGACCCGCGCCCTTGATGGCACCCAGACCAAACCGAACCGCTCCCTGATCGACCCCGAAGTGGCTGAGGCTCTGGTTCACCGACGGAGGAAGAATGTCGATGCCAAGGTGGCGAGCCTCGTCGAGGACGACGGTCAGCTTCTTCGTATCCGACATTTCGTTCGTCAGCGCCGCCGACATGAACTCGGCCGGGTAGTTCGCCTTGAGGTAGGCGGTCTGGTAGGCGACGACGGAGTATGCGGCCGAATGACTGTTGTGCACAACCAGCCCGTCCGCCACGAAATTATGGTCCTCCTCGACCTCCAGATCGTAGGTATCGCGAGATCCGAGAGGGGTGATGGAGACAACCTCATCCCAGTAGACGTCTGAAAAGGCGAGCTCGGTGAGGGGCTCGGACTGGAGATGGTAGCCCAGACGCGCAATGGTGGATCTCCTGAACCCGCGTTTCCCAGCGCTTCCGCGGCCGCATAGTTCCTTGGTAGATACCGAGGCCCGCCCTTCAACTCCCCTCCATGTGAGGCCCAATGACTGGCGCGCCTCATTCACAACTGTCCGAACACCTGCCGGAATCGTGTCGGCACTGGACATCCGTCCGGCCGACTGTTCCACATGGGCTCGCAGCCGGTCGAGGGACTTGGTGCGCCCGAGGATGTGGGGTCCGAGCACACTGAGGAACCGCTCCAATACGTTCGATCCAGCCGGGCGTACCGTCCACCCGATCTTGACGCTGTCCCGATAGGCGAATTTCTTCTCCGTGATTCGGGATACGATTCCCAGTCGCAGGAGCAGGTGCTGCACATCCTTCGCCAACTGATGCGACGAGGTGGCGTAGTAGGGGCTGACGGAAGAAGGCGCGGCAATATGGCCATCGCCCGACCAAAGCCTTCCGAGGAAGAGGGCCAGGTTGTCATTCCGAAGCCTGAAGATGGCTGCCGGGACTCGTTTCTCTGTTGCACGCTTACCGGTTATACCCAGCCCTTCCGCCCACGTGTAGGCACCGGAGCGGACCGGGGGCGATGCGACCTGAACACCTCCGGCATTCCAGGGGCGATTACCGGCCTGGAATCGCGCGTCACGCCCGGTATTTGCGCAGACCTCAAGTCGGCCGTCCTTTCGAGCGGTGATCCGCGCCTCGGTGTGCGGGAATCGCCGCACCGCTTTGGCAAAATCGTCGACCAGCTCACGGCCGTTGTTGTAGAAGTACAGGCTGCTGGGATGGCACGTGTTGCCCTCCGAAATGAGGTGGGCCAGCGTGATGAGCTCGTGGCGCGACCACGTTGCAGAGAGACCGAAATCCATCTGGCGCGGCGCGGCGATGCGGCTGCCCGGCTGAAGGTCCTCAAGATTCGTCCACCCATGAAGGGTCCGGAACGGATGGTTGCCCGTCGCGACGATTCGATGTCCGAGTCGGGTCTCAACTTCAAAAACGGGCTTGACTCCGTTCCACACGACGTCGGTGACCTTGCGCGGCTGCAGCTTCTGACGGCCGTTCAGGGCGTGCACGCGCATGGATGGCCGGGTGTCAAAGATCTCCTTGACGGTTCGTCGGGCCCCCGTGTCGGCATCAAACACCTCTGTTTCGCCGACAACGCATTTGTTGAATCCGTAACCCGCGAACTTCGCCATCATGTCGAAGACCTCCTGGGCGGTCTTCTCATCCACACCGCGGTCCAGCGCTCCGGTCACAAAGATGCCGCGCTGCTTGTCCATCTCCTTGACCTTCTTCTTGCTCATGGCCCGGCGAAGGATGTCGGCACTGCCCAGCGTGTACCCGCCCATGACTTGGGCCATCTTCATGACTTGCTCCTGATAGACGGGGAGCCCGAACGTAGGCTCGAGCACCTCCCGGAGCATTTCGTGGGGGTAGGAGACCTCCTCGCGGCCGTGCTTCCGATCGATGTAGTTCGGGATGAGATCCATCGGGCCGGGCCGGTAGAGCGCGTTCATCGCGATCAGATCGTCGATGGACGTGGGCTTCAGCTTTCGAAGCCACTCGCGCATCCCCGAGGATTCAAACTGGAAGATGGCAACCGTATCGGCACGCTGGAAGAGATCGAAGGTGGCGGAATCGTCCAGCGGGATCTCCTCCAGGTCCAGTTCAATGCCGTGGATGCGCTCTATCTCGGAGAGGGCATCGTTGATGACGGTCAGGGTCTTGAGACCCAGAAAGTCCATCTTAAGCAGACCGAACTCCTCTACCCAATTCCCATCGTACTGGGTGGTGATCACGTCCTCGCCGCCTGACTTGCTCTTGGCGACCGCGACGGGCACGTATTCGCTCACCCGCCCCGGCGCAATGATGACTCCGGCCGCGTGGACACCGGTGTGGCGGGCGGATCCCTCGAGCACCTGCGAGTAGTGCATCAGATTGCGGATCTGCTCATTTTGATCGGTGAGCAGCTTCCGGAATTCCGGCACATCCTGCAGGGCCGAACTCAGCGAGTTGCCGGGTCCGTCCGGAATCATCTTGGCGATGCGATCCGCCTCGGGCAGGGGAATCTGGAGCACGCGGGAGACATCCCGGATAACCGAGCGTGCTCCCATCGTCCCGAAGGTGATGATCTGGCACACGTTCTCGCGGCCGTACTTCTGCACGACGTAGTCGATGACCCGTGAGCGGCCCCGGTCGTCAAAGTCGATATCGATATCGGGCATCGACACCCGTTCGGGATTCAGGAATCGTTCAAACAGGAGGTCGTACTGGAGTGGATCGATGTTCGTGATCCCGAGACAGAACGCCACCGCACTTCCGGCCGCCGACCCGCGCCCGGGGCCGACACTGACCCCCAACTCGCGGGCCGCGGTAGTAAAGTCCTGTACGATCAGGAAGTAGCCCGCGTAGCCCATGTTCCGGATGATGCCCAACTCCAGGTCCAGGCGCTCCGTCACGGCCAGCGTGATCTCGCCGTAGCGCGACTGCGCCCGCTGATAGACCAGGTGTCTCAGGTACCCGTCCATGTCGCCGACGAACTCGTCCGGCAGGGGATAGTGAGGCATGAGGAGTTTGCCCATTTCCAGTTCCAGATCGCAGCGGTCGGCCACCTCCAGCGTGGTAACCAACGCCTGCTGGCGCATCGCTGGATCCAGACTGGCAAGGGCGGCCTCCATCTGGGTGGGCGTCTTGAGAAAGAACTGGTCGTTCTCAAATTTCATCCGGTTGGGATCGGAGAGATCCTTCCCGGTCTGCAGGCAGAGCAGCACGTCCTGCGCGGCATGATCCTCTCGCTCCACATAGTGGACATCGTTCGTCGCCACAATCCCGACCTCGTACTCCCGGGCCCAGCGCAGCAGGACTTCGTTCACCCGGTGCTGGTCCTCGATGCCGTGGTCCTGAATCTCGATCAGGTAATCCTTGCCGAAGATCTCCAGGTAGTCTTCGAAGATGGGGCGGGCGGCTTCCTCGCCCAGCTTCAGGATGGTCTGCGGGACTTCGCCCTGAAGGCAGCAGGTGGTGGCCACCAGCCCGGCTCCGTACTGCCGAAGCGCCTCCCGGTCAATGCGCGGCTTGTAGTAATAGCCATCCGTGTAGGACTGAGAGGACAGCCGGATCAGATTGCGGTAGCCCTCCTCGTTCTTGGCCAGGAGGACCTGATGGTACCGCGTTCGATCGGTCTTGTCCGCCATGCCTGCAGGCGTGACGTAGAACTCGCATCCAATGATCGGCTTCACGCCGGCCTTCCGGGCCTTGGTGTAGAACTCGGGGACACCGAAAAGATTGCCGTGGTCCGTGATGGCCAACGCCGGCATGTTCTGATCAGCCGCACTGGCTACCAGTCGCTCAATTCGCGCGGCCCCATCAAGCAGGGAATACTGGGTGTGGCAGTGGAGGTGACAGAAATCTGCCATATTCGGGGCGGTGTGGGGCGTTTGGGTCCAGGGCAGCTCCGCGTGCGGTCACGCAACGGAGTCATGTGCAAACGGTCAAGAACGGCGGGGAGTTCACGGCGGACAACGGATGTGGATATCTTCCGGTCAATCGAATACGACCCCGGTTATGATACCCCTTCGACTCGTTGTCATCGGCAGAAGACTCACCGAGGATCTCCTGTTCTGGGAGCAACTGGGCCGGTCGATCACGGCCACGGCCGAGGCTACGGCCCTGGCCGCGTCCACGTCCGAGAGGCCGATTGTCCTGCTGCACGGACCGGGAGAAATGACCGCACGGTCTCTGGAGGGCGATGGGCTCTCGCTGGACGACGCGGGTCGGGATGAGGGCACAGACGCTGCCATTCTGGCTGCCTTCCGGACTGAAAACAGGCGAGCCGTCGCCGTCCTTACGGACCAGGGTGTCCCGGCGGTGGGATTCCTGGGCACGGACCGCAAGTTGATCTCCGGCGCTCCGCAGGAGCTATTCGTGCGGGCCGGACTTATCGGTCAGACGGCCTCAATCGGCGCTGTACCTCTGCTCGGGGCCATCGCTCGCGAGCCTTCGGGACTCTTCCTTCCCGCACTGGCTGCCCTCGTGGAGCGCTGGATTGGGGCCGCCCAGGTGCCTCCTTCCGTCATTTGGCTCACCGGGAGGTCCCCGGAGTCGTCAATCTCTTCCGAAGATGTGATGAACCTGACCGGCGAGACCCTGCTCCCCGACGTGGCAAAAATGGAGGGCGTAAGTGTCCGAGTTTCAGGGATTTCGGAGGTGGGATCATTGCATCCGGAGGTGGGGGTGGCGATGCCGTCGTCTTGACCTAATCCTTTAAAAACAGACCGTATGGGCCGATTTGTGCTTGACAGCCCACTGAAGCTCAGCGTAAGTTTGCTTTCTCAATAGGGCACCAATGTCCATTTTTTCCTTTCCGAGCAAACCGATTCACGGAGGATTCGTGGTATGAGCAAATACAATGAGCTCAAGAGCTTTGTAGACGGCCTCGAAGATGACTTTTCAAAGTTCTTCGACAAAGGCAACAAGGCTGCAGGAACGCGTGTGCGCAAGGCCATGCAGGATCTCAAGGCTATCGCACAGGACATTCGCGTCCAGGTTCAGGACATGAAGAACAACTAGTCTTCTGAACAGCCACGAGCTTGGAAGGGCCGCGCCACCAGGTGTGGCCTTTCTTTTTCTGTGAAAATCTGACTGATCGATGTTGAAAAGCACTGCTGTAGGCGCCGTGTTCTGCGCCATGATTATGCTCTCGGGTTCTGCGTTGGCGCAGGACGCGGACACGACGTGGACCAAGAGTCTGGTGGGCCGCCTTTCCGGTGCTCAGGCGGGCTTCAGCAACTGGGCAGAAGGTGGCGTCAACACGCTTGCGCTGACAGTGGGCCTCGACGGCAAGGCAGTCAGGGAGACCGCTTCCTGGACGCAGTCGAACGAGCTGCGTTTCTCGTTCGGTCTTGTCCGGCAGGACACGCTGGCGTTCCGCAAGGCGGAGGATCTGATACGCCTCCGAACCAGCCTCACGTACACCGCCGGCGAGGGCGTTCTGGCGACGTTTCAGCCGACCATGGCTGCCGGACTGCGAACGCAGTTCGCCGCCGGAAAGAACTTCGAAAAGGATCCGCTGGAGATGGGCCGGGACCTGCCTGTGAAGGTATCTGACTTCTTTTCTCCGGCAACCATCACCCAAACGGTTGGCCTGACGTGGGATCCGAACTCCTGGTTGACCCAGCGTGTCGGTTTCGCCGCCAAGGAGACCGTCGTGTTGATCGAGGAGTTGCGTTCGCTGTACGGGGTGAACATGGACGAGTCGTTCCGGGCCGAGTTCGGTATCGAGGCGTACACCGATCTGGAGAAGCAACTGGCCGAGAACGTCCATTACAAGTCGACGCTTGGCCTGTTTGCGGCGTTCGGTAGCCAGGATGCCCCGGATATGATCTGGGAGAATGCAATCGCGATGAAGGTCAATTCCTCACTCAACGTCAACTTCGAGTGGACCCTGCTGTATGACAAGGATGTCACGGCAGATATCCAGGCCAAGGAAGTGTTCTCAGTCGGGTTTTCGTACGCCTTCCTGTAGGGAGCGTCGGTGAGGCGCTGGTCAAAACTGGAGGTTCTCGGGTTCACGGGCGTCTCGCTGGCCATGTGGCCCATCCCGCTGCTGAACCGGCTTCACGTTGAGTCGGCCGCCGTCCTTGCGACGGCGGCGTTCTTTCTGGGCGGACTGGCGGCCCTTGCGATCTTCCGCGACCAACGACGGGTACTTTCCGGCCGTCAGGTCTGGCAGGTGCTGCGAGGGCGCCTCGGGATTTTGGTCCTGCCCCTCGTCTTGATGCTGATCCCGATGGCATGGGCGCCAAACTGCGGCTGGCCTGCGGGGACCGGGTTCTTCCTGCTGTTCGTCCCGATCTCCAGCCTCGGCGGCGTCAGCGCGGCCGCTGTCCTGCACCGACTCGGAGGCCGGCGACCGAGGGGCGGGCTGCTACTTCTGGGCGTCCTGATTCTGGCGATGGGCCCCCTCTGGGATTTGGGGCTGCATCCGCAGTTCTACACCTACAACCACGTCTTCGGTGGTGTCCTTGGGCCGATCTACGACGAGCAACTGGCCGTCAGGACCGGGCTGTTCGTGTTTCGCGTCCTGACGGTGCTCTGGGCGCTTGCCGGGCTGTTGTGGGCCAGCGGCCACGCCTTCCGGGCGGTCGCGATCCTGGGGCTGGTGGCACTGGTCTACGTCTTTTCCGGGCGATTGGGTATCAATACGGGGTACGAGGACCTGCAGCGCTCCTTGCCGGGAGTCGTCGAGACGCCGCACTTCCGCTTCCATTACGACCCCTCACGGGAAGAACCCTCGGCCATCCACCGGATGGCCGAGATGGCGGAGTTCGAGTACCAGCGGATCTCGGTCTCCCTGGAGACCGAGATCCTTCAGACCACCTGGGTCTTCCTGTATCCGGATGCCGACACAAGGGCGAGTCTTACCGGCGCTCGATACACCAGCGTAGCCCCCGTTTGGCTGGCAGAGCCACAGGTGCACGTGGAGTCCGGATCATTCGAGGCGCTCTTCCCGCACGAATTGGTCCACGCCTTCTCACGCGAGTTCGGACTCCCGGGTCTGAGGGCGTCACCGGCGGTCGGTCTGGTGGAGGGCCTGGCTGTGGCCCTGGAACCCGCGTCGTCGCGGCCGGGGCCCGATCACCTGGTGCTCGCATCGGTGACGGCCACGGGCATTGACCCCTCCCTGGCCCTGGCCGGCGCACTGTCGCCATGGGGATTCTGGACCGGTAGGGGTGGCGTCAGCTATACGGTGACGGGCTCCTTCGTTTCGTGGCTGCTCTCGACCTATGAGGTGAGCCGGTTCAAGGAGGCGTACCAGTCCGGTGATCTCGCCTCAGCCTATGGTGTCGCCACCGAAAAATTGGTGTCGCGCTGGATGGCCTCGCTTCAGGCCCGCACGTGGGTGGACGCCGAGTCCGTCCGCCGGGCACGGACCAGGCTTGGGGCACCATCGCTCTTCGAGAGGACGTGCCCACACTATCGGCCTCCGGCCATCAGGCTGCTCGATCAGGCCCGCACGTTCCGGACCCGGGGCGACTCGCTGGGTGCCTCCCGCGCGACCAGCAGGGCCATGGCGCTGGCACCCCAGGACCCGGCGGTTGTCACCGCCTGGGTCCTGGACCGCAAGGCCGCCGGAGACCTCGCGGCGCTCGGGGACACGCTCCTGGAGCGTGACCCCGAGCGCCTTCCGGTGACGGCGGCGGTGGTGCGCTCGGACTGCATCGCCGCGGGCGGCGATGCGGTCCGAGCGGGTGAGGCGTACCGAGCGATTCTTGCCCGCCTGCCCGGCTACGCACGTGAGGAGGGCCTGGCCGTGGCGCTGCGACTGGCGGCGGTCGGCGACCCGGCGGTGGCGTCGTGGCTGCTCGGCCATCGCCCGGCCGCGGCCGCCCAAACAACCGCGGCCGCCCCAACCCCCGCTGCCGCCCCGTCAACCCCCGCGCCCGCCCCAACCCCCTCCGCCGGCCAGGCCCTCCGGCACCTATCCCCCGGAGGCACCCCCGACAGCCTCTCCGTCCACCCCCCGCCAGGACTGCCCCCGCGCTTCCGCGCGTCGTGGCCGGCGCTACGATCGCTCGCCATCGCGCGCGGTGCCTACCGCAACGGCGAATACGAGCGAGCTGCCGAATACGCCACCGAGGCGGCACGGGCATTTCGCCGAATGGGGGACCTGACGATGGAAGCGCACGTTGGGCATCTGGCCAATCGATTCCGGTTCTCCGCCACTCAAACCCCATCGTCCTTATGAGACTGCCGCGCTTCATCTGGATCCTGCTATTGGCGGGAGCGGGGCTCTCGTGTGCCTCGACCGAGGAGGCGAGTCCCGCCGATTCGGAGGGAGACAGGGCACGCCGTTCGCGCGATGAACGCGGGAGTCTGGCCCAGGACGCCCCGTCGGTCGCCACCGTGCAATTGTATCGGACCGGCGACGAGGCGGCCATCCCGCTCCTCGCCATGGACGGCACACAGACGCTCACGCTGGCTTTCGACGTGATGGGTTCGCGGACGCGACCTCTCTCGGTGTATTTCTACCACGCCGATCGCGAGTGGCGCCGGGATCTGGTACCGGCGGAGTACTTGACGTCGTTTCATCGGGACAACCTGCTCGACTACCAGCTGAGCCGCGCCACGCACGTTCCGTACGTCCACTACGCCTACGAATTTCCGAACGCCGCCATCGGCTTTCGTCTGAGTGGCAACTACATCATTCGCGTCACGGAGCAGGGGATGGAGGACGAGCCTCTCTTCGAGCGCCCGTTTTTCGTATCAGAGCAGGCCACGCCGATCGACTTCAACTTGGATCAGGTCCGGGTGATCGGCAATCCATTCCCGTCGGTTCAACCATCGGTGCGCTTCACCCCGCCGAGGGGAAGCACGGGAACGGCGTTCGACTACACCGTCTGTTTTCTTCGCAACGGGCAGAGGCCAAGCGAGCGCTGCACGGATCGCCCGGCACTGGACTATCAGCCCGCCCTCCGGTACTACCTCGAACCCGAGGCCTCCTTCGAGGCCGGCGCATCGGACTACTTCGTGGATATCTCGAGCCTGCGGGCTGGAGGGCGCATAGAGCGGGCCGACCTGCTCGAACGCCCGTATCAGCTCCTCCTGGAGCCCGACTACTTCAGGTTTCCTGGGACGGCTACGGCGCCACTCCAGAACGGGCAGGTGGTCGTGAAGAAGGCCGTTCGGAACGTTGGCGATCCGGGCACGGCAGCCGAATACGTTGACGTGCGATTCGCCCTTGTGCCGGATGACGAGGTCTCGGTTCCGGGCCGGGTATACCTGATAGGTCCCTTCAACAACTGGACACCGTCGGCCGGGACGGAGATGCAGTGGATGGCCGGGAGTGGGCGATACGAGGCCTCCATCCTCCTGAAACAAGGCCGCTACGAGTATCGGTACGCCTTCTCGAACCAATCGGTGGCCCGCGCATCGCGTGGGGTTTCGGCGCGTTTTGACAATATGATTACCGCATTCGTGTACTTTGACGATCTCCGGCTTTCGACGGACCGCCTGATATCGGCGGTCTCGGTCGTTACCCGGTGAGTGGAGCGGTAGTGGCCTGAACGGCCAAGACCCACCCAACATCCCCCCACGCTTCCAAAGAAACAGACACACGCTCATGACACGATTGCTTGTGGCGTCCATGGCAATGGTATTTTTCCTTGCCGGATGCTCGACTTTTCAGAAGTCCCAGAAAGCGGACTCATCCTCAACGGCTGGTAGTGCTGCGAAGCCCGGCAGCAAGGACGACGACGACGACGACCCCAAAGCGTTCTCCGAGGTCATCAAGGATGACTTCAAGTCTGACGAGGGACTCTTCAACGTCTACCGCGACGACCAGACGCTGTACTACGAAATCCCTGACTCCCTTCTGGGCCGTGAGTTGTTGCTCGTCACCCGGATTGCCAAAACGGCCGACAACATTGGCTACGGCGGCGAGAAGGCCAATACCCAGGTCGTACGGTGGGTGCGAATCGATAACAAGATCCTCCTCCGTTCGGTCAGTCACCAGAATGTCGCCACCGAGGACGAGCCGATCTACCAGGCCGTCGTGAACTCGAATTTCGAGCCCATCATTCAGGCGTTTGATATCAAGGCGTACAGCAAGGACACCACCGGCGTAGTCATCGATGTGTCCGACCTGTTCACAACCGACATTCCATCGCTCGGGTTGCAGCGGCGGCGCCGGACGCAGTACGGGGTTCGCCGAGTGGACGCCAGCCGAACCTACATCACGGAGGCGGCCTCGTATCCAAAGAACGTCGAGGTTCGCCACGTGCTGACGTATGAGGCAACAACCCCACCATCCAGTTCCAGCACGGGCGCGATCTCCCTCGAGATGGCCCAGTCGATGCTGGAGCTTCCGCGGGTCCCCATGACGCCGCGGCTCTGCGATGACCGAGTCGGGTTCTTCAGCGCCTCGACCACCGACTACAGCCGCGATGAGCAGAAGGCTCAGACCCGCTGCTACATCACCCGTTGGCGCCTGGAGCCCAAAGACAAGGAGGCCTACGCCCGAGGCGAATTGGTCGAGCCGATCAAGCCCATTGTCTACTACCTCGACCCGGCCACGCCGGAGAAGTGGCGTCCCTTCCTGAAGCAGGGCGTGAACGACTGGAACCGTGCGTTCGAAGCGGCCGGCTTCAAGAATGCCATCATGGGCATGGATCCGCCGACCAAGGAAGAGGACCCCGAATTCAGCCCCGAAGATGCCCGTTACTCGGTCATCCGGTACTTCGCCTCCGACGTGCAGAATGCCTACGGACCCCACGTCCACGACCCCCGCTCGGGAGAGATTCTGGAGAGCGACATCGGGTGGTATCACAACGTGATGAACCTCCTCCGGAACTGGTTCTTCGTGCAGACGGCGGCGGTCAATCCTGAGGCTCGCAGGGTCCGGTTTGACGACCGGGTCATGGGAGAGTTGATTCGTTTTGTGTCCGCTCACGAGGTGGGTCACACGCTCGGCTTCCCGCACAACATGGGCAACAGCTACGGATATCCCGTGGACAGCCTGCGCTCGCCGACCTTTACCGCGACACACGGAACGGCCCCGTCCATCATGGACTACGCTCGTTTCAACTACATCGCGCAGCCGGGCGACGGCGTCACCAGCTTCTACCCGAATCTGGGTGAGTACGACGAGTGGGCCGCCAAATGGGGCTACTCGTGGACGGGCAACTCGGACCCTGACCAGGAAAAGAAGGACCTGAACGCCTGGGTAGTGGAGCGTGCCGACGATCCGCGTTTCTTCTATGGTCGGCAGGGCCCGGGCATTGATCCACGCGCCCAGACCGAAGATCTCGGAGACGATGCGGTCTACGCCAGCGATCTGGGTATCGAAAATCTGAAGCGCATCCTGGACAACCTCGTGGAATGGACGGCCGAGGACGCCAAGGACTACGGCGACCTGCAGGAGCTGTACAACAACGTGACGTCCCAGTGGAATCGCTATGTCGGCCACGTGTCCAACTGGGTTGGCGGCATGCTCTCGACGCCCAAGACCTACGATCAGGCAGGGCCCGTCCACGAGATGGCCTCCGAGGAGCGCCAGCGCGCGGCCATGGAGTGGCTCAACCGGCAGGTCTTCACGACACCGGAGTGGATGCTGGACATGGATGTCCTGCGGAGAGTCGAAGGGGCGGGCGCGATTGATCGCGTCCGGCGCTACCAGACCGGCGCCATCAACCGCCTCCTGGATCCCCAGCGTCTGGCCCGCATGATGGAGGCCGAACTCGTGATGGATGACACCTACACGGTCGGCGAGATGTTCGGCGATCTGCGCATGAGCGTCTGGTCTGAGCTCGGCAGCGGCGAGTCCATCTCGGTCTTTCGCCGGAACCTCCAGCGCGCCCACGTGGCCCGCCTTGAGTACCTGATGGAGAACGAAGCGCCCCCGACACCGTCCTTCTTTGCGTCCTTCGGATTCGTGGGGGTATCCATCTCCCAGTCGGACATCCGGGCCTACGTTCGCGGCGAACTGTCCGAGATCAACCGCGATGTGGGGCGGGCACTCACCCGCACTCGGGATGCGACCACACGGTTGCACTTGCGGGACATCGAGGCCCGTATCGAGGATATCCTCGATACGGATGAGTAGCGCGCGGACGGAATAGCTGCCTGAACGGGGTCATCGGCAAACGCCGGTGACCCCGTTTTAGATTGGCGCCATGACTACCAAGCACATCCAGCTCACCCTTCTCGCCGTCGCCGAGCTCCTGGCCATGGCGGTCTGGTTCTCGGCCTCGGCCCTGGTGCCGCAGTTGCAGGACGCCTGGGGTCTGTCCGCCGGGGGCGCGGCCTGGATGACGATGAGTGTCCAGTTGGGATTCGTGGTAGGAGCGGTGTTGTCGGCCGCGTTGAATATCCCCGATCGATGGCCTGCCCCCAAGGTCGTGGCGGTCGGGACGATGCTGGCAGCCGCAGCCAACGGCGCCATACCAATCGCCAGCACTATCGAGGGTGTCGACCCGGCCACCACGGCCATCGCATTGCGCTTCGTGACCGGGGCGGCGCTGGCCCTGGTCTATCCGCCGGGGATGAAGATCGTCGCGAGTTGGACCCGGAGCGACCGCGGCCTGTGGATCGGAATTCTTGTCGGTGCCCTGGCCGTAGGGTCCGCCAGTCCCCATCTTCTCGCCGCCCTGCGGGGGCCGGAGGGTGCCCTGCCAGCGTGGTCGACGGTGATGTACGCCACCTCGGTGCTCTCCGTCGTCGCCGGCCTGCTGGTCTTTGCCTTCATTCGGCTGGGTCCGCACCTCGCGGCATCGGCCCCGTTCGATTGGCGTCAGGCGGCTGCAGGTCTCTCGGACAGGCCGACCCGGCTGGCGAATTTCGGTTACTTCGGCCACATGTTCGAGCTCTACGCCATGTGGGCCTGGCTTCCGGTCATGCTCCTGGCCGCGTACGAGGCCGCCGGTTGGAGCGAGCAGAGCGCCCGCGTGGCCGGCTTCGGCGTGATCGCGATTGGCGGCATCTCGTCCGTTCTGGCGGGCCGCTGGGCCGACCGGCTGGGACGAACCCGGGTGACCGCGGCCGCGATGGTGCTGTCCGGCGCGTGCGCCATGACGGCCGGATTCCTGTTTGACCACCCGCTGCTGTTAACCATAGCGGGCCTCGTGTGGGGATTCGCCGTGATCGCCGATTCTGCCCAGTTCTCGGCCGCAGTAAGCGAGCTCGCCGACCCGCGGTACGTGGGCACAGCCCTGACGGTGCAGACCAGTATCGGATTTCTCCTCACGCTGATTACGCTCCGCGGCGTGCCGCTTCTGGTCGATCTGTGGGGCTGGGGCCCCGCGTTTGCGGTTCTGGCGCTCGGCCCCGCGGTAGGGGCCTGGAGTATGCTCCGATTGCGATCGCTACCGGAATCCCTGCGAATGGCTTCCGGAAATCGGTAGGAGAGCGCTTGCTTTCCATCGCCGTAGCGTGGACAATACGGGATCCACCTTTCAGTACGACTTCCGATGCGCACACTCCTTCTGTTTCTGACCCTTCTCACAACGGCAGGGTCCGGCCTTGCCCAGGTAACCGCCATTCGGGCCGGCTATCTGGTCGATCCCGAGGCGGGCACCGTCCTTCGCAATCAGGTCATCGTCATCGAGCGTGACGCCGCGAGCGGGACGAGCGAAATTCTCGCAATCGGTCCCAATGCGGCCATTCCGATGGGCGCGGAGGTCATCGACCTTTCTGACCAGTATGTGATGCCGGGACTCGTTGATTCCCACGATCACTTGGGTATTACCTACAAAGCAGATCCCGAGGACTGGTATTACTACTTCACCATAGTAATGGACTCCACGCCGTTGCGTGCCATTCAGTCCTTCTCAACCGGATTCCAAAAACTTGCCTCCGGATTCACGATGGTCAGAGACCTTGGAAACAACGGACTCTACGCCGATACCGCGCTCAGGCAGGCCATCGAAATGGGTTGGGTGCCCGGCCCGACGATGATCAACGCCGGGATCATCATTGGCGCCTTCGGAGGGCAGTTCTACGAGACGCCCGAGCGCGAGGACGTGGTGTATCCGGAGTACCTGAATGCGGATACCAACGACGAAATCGTCAAGGCTATCCGCCGCAACATCCACTACGGGGCCAAGGTCATCAAGGTCTGCGTGGACTGCCAGGCCTACCCGTACACGGTCGAGCAGCTGAAGCTCTTTGTGAGCGAGGCCGCGAACGCCGGCCAGAAGGTCTCTGGACACGTGCAGACCCGGGAGGGAGCCCGCCGGGCCATTGAGGCCGGCCTCTGGTCCCTGGATCACGACAATGCGCTGGATCCCGAGCTCCACACCATGATGGCGGAGCGGGACATCTTTCGGGCCGGGACCGAAACGCCGCAGGGCCTGCCGGGTCGCGAGCTGAGCGAGGCGCGCTGGGAGCGGCGCAAGGCCGGCCTGCGTGATGCGTGGGAGAAGGGCGTCCCGCTCGTGTTCTCCACCGATGCCGACTACTACATCCCCGGGCTGGACCGCGGCGAACTGTCCATCGAGTTCATCAAGACGTGGGAGGAGGCGGGGATACCCAACGCCGACATCCTTCGCGCCATGACGGTGAACGGCTACAGGATTTCCGAGACCACCGAGAGCCGCGGGTTGCTGAAGCCGGGTCTTGCCGGTGATGTGATCGCCCTGGCTGCCAACCCGCTGGACGATATCAACGCCCTCCGGGACGTCCGCTTCGTCATGAAGGACGGCATGGTGTTCAAGCGGGACGGTGTCGTGATGCCCATGGACTTCTTCCACAACGGACCGGCATACGGATGGCGCAAGCGGTAATCGAAGTACGGAATCCGTTCGACCTGGAATTGGTCGGGACCATACCCGAGTGCTCTGCAGAGGACGTCGCCGCGGCCATTGCGGCGGCCGTCGCGTCGCTCTCCACGCCGTTTCCGGCTCACGAGCGATACCGGGTGCTGATGGCCGCCTCGCGCAGTCTGGACGACTCGGCCGATGAGATCGCGGAGCTGCTGGCCCGGGAGGGGTCGAAGACCATCCGGGAGGCGCGGCGGGAGCCGCCCCGGTCGGCCGAAGTCCTGCGGCTGTCGGCGGACGCGGCACGCCGAGTTCAGGGCCAGACGTTGCCCTTCGACGTGCGACCAGGCTCCGAAGACCGGCGCGGGTACTACATGCGCGTGCCCGCCGGTGTCGTGGCAGCCATACTGCCGTTCAACGATCCCCTGGCCGTATGCGCCCACAAGGTCGGACCCGCCCTCGCCGCCGGAAACGCGGTCGTGGTCAAGCCCGATTCCCGAACGCCATTTGCTCCGATGAGGCTGGTCGCACTCCTTCACGAAGCCGGCGTACCGCAGGACCGTCTACAGATTGTGACTGGAAGCGGAGAGGTGGTGGGCAGGGCAATGGTTGAGAACCCGCATGTCCGGGTGGTTTCCTTCACAGGAGGCATTGCCACAGGAGAGGCCATCACCCGCTCGGCCGGCATCAAGAAACTCATCCTCGAACTGGGTGCCAACTCGGCTGTCATCGTAATGGATGACGCCGACCTGGATCGCGCGATTCCAGCCGTGGTCTCGGGAGCATTTGCCCAGGCCGGGCAAAACTGCCTGGGCGTGCAGCGGCTGTTCGTCCACCGAGCCGTGTATGACACTTTTCGGGAGCGACTGGTGCACGCGACGGAGCAGATGAAGGCTGGCCACTCGCTGGACGGGACCGTGGACGTCTGCGCCATGATCAGTGCGGGAGAGGCCAAGCGGGTCGTGTCCTGGATCGAGGAGGCGGTCGCTGCCGGTGGTAACGTGCTGACGGGCGGTGACAGAGAAGGCGCCGTCGTGAGGCCCACCATAGTCGAGCAGGTGCCGGATACGTGTCGCCTCAGCAAGGATGAAGTGTACGGTCCGGTCGTCTGCCTCCAACCCATCGATGGGCTGGAAGAAGGGATACAGCGGGCGAACGACGTCGCGTTCGGTCTGCATGCGGCCGTGTTCACGAACAGGCTCGATGACGCTTTGACCGCAGCCGAGTCACTCCAGGTCGGCGGGGTCATCATCAACGATTCCACCGACTACCGGCTGGATACCATGCCCTTTGGCGGAGTCAAGGGAAGTGGAATCGGGCGGGAAGGGATAGACGCGGCCGTGACCTCAATGTCGGAAGAGCGCGTGGTCTGCTTCAACCCTTAAGTCACCAGAGCTGCCGGATCCGTCAAAAAGCGCGACAAGAGTCAGGCCCCGACCCCTTGCGAGGCCGAGGCCTGACGTCGCCTCGACGAGACGTGCGGCGTGCTGCGGGTCCACTAGCGCGCCACGATGGTAGCCTCCGTCGTGTCTGCGACCTGGGCTCGGCGGTTTCCTGCAGAAAGCCCAAGAAGGAGGAGAGTAGTGAGAGAGATGGTTGTTTTGCGCGTACACAAGGTGAGCCCAGGGTAAACGCGCCCCTGTGAGTAAATGCCCCGCCGGTCCCCGCAAGAAGATCCTCCCAGCCTGCGGGCGTAATGCCGACCGGTCTCGTAGGGGAAACCCCGACTCTCGAGGCGCTCAGCCGCGTGCCAACGGCCGTGTCAGGCAGGTCGGGCCTCCCAGGCCCTTGACGCAGATCTCGGAGCCTGAGAACGTCAGCACCCGGCAACCCGCGAGCTCCATACGGCGGGCTGTCTCCGGGTTGCCATCAACCGCAACACACGTCCGGGGAGCCACCGCCAGGACATTGCACCCGAGGGAGTCATAGTCCTCGTCGGGTACCTCCACCATCGCGATACCGCGCCGCTCCAGTTCCTGCACAAAGGAAACCGGCAAGAGCTTGCCATAGACCAGGGCAAGGTCTTCGGCCAGGGGCGAGATCAGGGACATAAGGTGGAGGCAGTCCGCGGGACCGTTCCACCAGGGGAGGGGGACTTCGAGGACGTCGAGTCCCGTCTGAGCCGCCAGTTGCCGGGCACCCGAGGCGTTACTGCGGAATCCGATCCCCACGGCGACCGTGGACTCGTCCAGCCAGATCAGATCGCCGCCTTCGAGCAGTCCGGGGGATTCGATGGTCCACCAGTTGGACCACTCGGCAGGCGAGACAGGGCCGGGAGGGCTGAGGAGGTGGGCTCGAACAGCGGCTACCTCGGGACGCCGATTCGCCTTCCCCATTCGGCAACCCACAAGGCCATCAGCTATTGTGGTCACCGGATCATGCGTGTAGAGGCTGTCGATATCCGTCTCCTCTGAAAAGGGAAGGTACCGGAGCTTGACGCCCGCGGACTCAAGCACGCGGGCAAACGCGTCGAACTCGCGACAGGCCTCGGCAAAGTCTGGACACCCTGTAAACCCGATGTCGCTCCACGTCCGCTCGAGATACTCCTGAGAGCGGAACGCATCGCGCGGATGTTTCACGAGGGCCTCTCGGAGCCGCGCGGTGCTGGAGCGAACTGATAGCGTAACTTGAGCCATTCCCGAGTATACATCCTGACCGGTTTCTCATGGCCAAGAAGAGCACCGATACCCGCTCCATAGTCGCCGGGCGCAATCCCGTCCGGGAGGCGCTCCAGGAGGGCGAAGGGCTCGAGAAACTGTACATGGCGAACGGGATCGACGGTCGGGTCGGCGCGCAGCTGAGAGCCCTGGCCAAGACGGCCGGCGTCCCCGTCCAGTCAGTTCCGCCCCAGCGTCTGGAGCGACTGGTGCCCGGGGTCAATCATCAGGGCGTCGTCCTCGTTCTCGCCGAGGTGGACTACCTGGACGTGGATGACATGCTGCGGGCCATCGCCCCCGAGAACGACGACGTCAAGGAGCGTAAGCCTCTCATTCTCCTCTTGGACGGCATCCAGGACGCACACAATTTGGGAGCCATTCTCCGGACGGCGGTGGCAGCGGGCGCTGATGGGGTCATTCTGCCAACGCGGGGTGCCGCCGGGGTCAATGCGGCAGCCGTCAAGACCAGTGCGGGGATGGCCCGGCAAATCCCCATCGCGCGAGTGGACGACGTCAAGCGGACCATCACGCAGCTCAAGGAGCGGGGCTATTGGATTGCCGGTGCCGACGGGGCGGGCGAAGTCACGGCCTGGGATATGGACTGGGATCGCGCCACGGTCATTGTCATGGGCAGCGAATCCGACGGCATGCAGATGAGCGTGGCCAAGGCGTGTGACTATCGCGTCTCGATTCCGATGCCGGGTTCTGCGGAGTCGCTCAACGTATCCGTGGCTGCCGGAATCCTGCTCTTTGCGGCGGTCAAGAGCCGGCTCTAATCGCAATACTCCAGTCGGCGATCAGTGCTTCTTCCCGTTCAGCTTGTAGACAATCTTCCGAAGCGTGTCGAATTGGAGGTAGGGGTAGGTCTCTCGCAGATTCTCGATGGCGTCGAAAGCGGTCACGTTCTGTTCGCGCAGACGCCGGAATTTCTGTCTGATCTGGAAGTCCCGGACACCCTTGTCGCTTAGAAGATTGTGATCCTCAAGGACGTGGTAGACCTCGTCGCTGATCAGCCCCGAGAGCGGATTCTTGATGTCCGATTGGGCCACGGCTTGCATGTCTGTTCACTTCGAGTGAGAAATGGGGCAAGTTGCACACGGGGTGCCACCTGCTTCGAGGGTAGGGCAACCCCATGGCCCGGCAAAGTGAATTGACCTGAATGGTGCGGGCCGGGATGCGAGCCGCAGCGTGGCCCGCGTCTGTCGAAGGCTTTGGCCTACTGGAGGTCCGCCGACAGCTCATTCAGGGCCGTTCGGACTGTCAGGTGCCACTCGCGGCCAGCAAGGCGATCTACCGCCGGGCGGCTACCCTTGATCAGGAGGAGGCGGCCCGCATCGGCTCCGGCAAGGCGGACGGCCGTGGAGGAGTGCGCAAGGAGCTCCAGAACACGCATGCGCATGGGCCGGGTTGTCCCTACCGACTTGGCTAGCGAGAGCCCCTGAATGATCCTCGCCGGACTCTGGCCGGGGTCCGTGAGCGTCAGAAAATCCTGGTCCGTGGCGGTGCCGGTCCGAAGAAGGACCGCAATTCCCGCGGCGCGAACCACATCGTCCTCCGAGGGCGTGATCAGCGCAGCGCGGGCAAGTCCCTCGGCCCCCGATCCCGCCATGCCCTCGACGGCGGCGGCCTGGACTGTGTATATGGTGTCACGACGGGCGAGGGCATCCAGCAGGGCGTCGGCACGGCCGTCCGGAAACAAGTGCGTCAAGGCCCTCACGCCGGCAAGCCGGACTTCGGGCGAGTCGTCGTTCAACGACTCTCCCAACAACTCAAGATGTGAGGTGGTCGAGTCAAGGCCGGCCACCGAAGCAACAAGCCTGGCCCGGATGTGGACGTTTTCCTCGCCACGCAGGGCCAGTCGGGCCGACAACGTGATGGCAGGATCACTCGAATAGGCGGCCAGGTCAGCCGCCGCGCGCCATCGGGTGGCGAATGATCCGTAGCGCAGCCGGGCCGATACCGATGATAGATCCGTGGCATGACGCAGCTCAGCCACCAACTGGCCCTGCGTGTCGATGGTCACGTACCGGGGTGGGAGGTCGCTCGTCAGGGACCATTCCTGTTCGCGCTCCCGGATGGCCACGGGTCTTTGCTCCGGCTGGTTGAACGGCAGCCACTCCAGGTCGGTGTCTATCGGAAACACGGCCGGCACGAGGGGTGCATCCTGTTCCTGCCGAATCTGCGCCCGAGCCTCACCGGATGGGTCTTCAACGCGGGACGAGATCGAGAGTACCGGATGGCCGGCCGCGAAAACCATGGCGTCAAACAGCCTTGCGATAGCCCCCGGTCCGTCAGGCTCAAGGACCTCCATGAGGATGTCGGAGTCGATGGCACCGAAGGCATGCCTGGCAAGGAGGCGCCGCATGTCTGACCAGAAGCCGGTCTGGCCGACGATCCCCGCAACCGCGTGCAGGACCAGTGGCCCCTTGTCCCTCGCATGGGCATCGTCCAGATCGTCTGGCGTGTAGAACCGGTCCCAGACCAGTGGCCGTTGGTAGCGCGTGGCCTCGGCAAGGTAGCGCTCGAGCATGGCCGCACGCGCCAAGGGCATCGAAGCCCCGGTTTCCTCCAGGTAATTCAGCGCCAAAGCTCCGGCCAGACCGTCGTTGACCCAGGCCTCTGTCCACCAATCCGGCGCGAGGACAGCATGCGTCCATTGGCGGGCCACCAGACTGATCAGGTCTACACGATCGGTGGGGGCCGCGAGCCACCGGGCGGTCGTAAGTCGACTGCCTTTCAACACCTGCACTCCTGGAAGGGTTTGCTCCCGGATGGAGGCTGGCCCGAGTACGACGCGTAGGGAGTCCCAGGGGAGCCGATAACCCGTTTTTCGCTGGAAGTACGACGTGGCCGCTGAGACCTCCGCATCCAACGCGCTCAGGTTGCCGTCGAGCCCGGCTGACTGGAAGTACATGACGCCGCGCCGCACGGTGGACGTGAGTTCACCGGCAACGAATCCGAGGTCGTGAACGCGCACGGATCGTACCGGGGAGAAGGCCCAGCTTCCCTGTGGTCGTGTCAGCCGGCCGGCGGCCACCACACTCCAGCGTTCCGGCACGCGAATATGGAGGGACCCCTGGAAGCGGTCTCCGGGGTCGTCGGGAATGGGAAGCCAGGCACGGTTCGTCCAGAGACAACAGGCATTCGGCCGGGACGGGTCCTGGGAGACCTCGATGCCGGCACCGGCAAGCGCCCTGAACCAGATATCCAGCCGTGTCGGGCTTGCAAGGTTCAGGGGCGCCGAGAGACTGAAAACGAGCGAATCTCCCCGAGAAACGGCGAGGGTTGTGTCCCCATCCGCCGCCACCACGCGAACCGAATCGATCAGTGCACCGTGGGTCGGCCAGACGAATTGCAGCACACCCCGTTGGGTGGCCTGAATGCGGGCTTGCAGGTGGACGGACAGCCAGCGGTCACCGGTGGAGAGCTCAGCCTCAACACGGACATCCCTGACGTCAACGGCGCGGTCGGGAAAGGGGCGAACCGGGGCCTCAAACATGTACTGGCCCTGGGCCGGCAACGGTGCAAGAGCAAGCCCTGCTCCCAAAAACACGAACGTGAGGAGGAATGGTCTCATTGCTCTGCGGTGGTCGCCGTGAAGCTCAGCCCCATCCGCAGAATGAAGAAGGCGCCGGTGACGACATAAATCAGAAGCTGGCCGGTGTGCGTGAGGATGGCGTAAGAAGCGGCAGCATCCTGAGTGAATGCAAACAGGAGGACCAGCGATTGGATCGTGATGTAGTGGTAGCTGCCAATGCCTCCGGGAGACGGGATCACGACTCCGATAGCGCCCAGGAGCATCACGCCCCAGGCCGCGACAAACCCGATTCCAAACTGCTCGTCGAACCCGAACATGAGAAAAGGCAGATACGCCATAAGCCCGTAACAGAGCCAGATAAGCACGGTCGATACGACGAGGGCGCCCCGCCTCGGCGTCTTGGCAATGGTAGCGAGTCCATCCTTCAACGAGAGGAGTGCCGCGGCAATGCGGGCGCCGTGGCCGGTGGCCAGCCAGCGATACACGAGGTAGACGACTGCGACGGTGAGTCCCAAGCCGAGAGCAATCGCACCGACCGAAAGATGGGGCAATCGATCCAGGAGTGGATCCATCAGCAGATCCCGGATCTCACCCAACTGTCCGGCGAACACGAGGGGTAGCGTCAGCAGGGCCAGCGCCATCGTGAAGACATCCAGGATGCGCTCCGTGATCACCGTTCCGAGTACCGACGCGAAGGGCTGGTGATAGCGCTTCGCCACATTCGCGGTCCGGATTACCTCGCCGATGCGAGGGGCCACGTAGTTCGCCAGGTAGCCAATCATGATCGCCCCGAAGGCACCCATCAGCGGTACGTGGACGGATTTGGGTCGGGGGGGGATCTGGTCCAACAGAAACGTCCAGCGCCAGGCTCTGAACAGGTGACTGCTCAGGGTCACCGCCACAATCGGAATGATCCACCAATAGTTGGCGTCGCGCAGATCTTGCCCTACCGTCCTGAAATCGACGCCGCGCAGAGCAAGATACAGGAGGCCACCAGCCAGGACGAAGCTGCCCGAACGTACCAGCAGGCCTTTGAGGCGCTCGCTCACGCCGACTCAGTCTGAGCGGAGATCAACCACTTCGACTCCGGCAGGCATCTGAAAGCGAAACAGATCGTCGTCCAGGCTGGGGTTCTTCGCAATGGCCGAAAGGCTGATCTGAATTCTGACCTCATTGATGTCCTCTACCCGGATTTCCGTGATCATCGCGTCCGCGTCCTGGACTACCAACTCAAGATCACGAAAGTAGTCGTCGGGATCGCGCGGTGATAACGAGATTCGCCATGAATTACCCACCTTCGTTGTCCCTGTAACCTCAAAGCGTTCATCAAAATCGTAGAGAAACTGGTGCACCGAGAAGCTCATCTCGTCTTCAACCTGATGGTCGATCAGTACCTGGTTCTCCAAGGCATCGTGTATCCACGAGGTCTCCCCATCGGTAACAATTGTGCGTGTGCCCGTCAGAATCCGGTACGCCGACCCCCTCATGTAGAGCGATCCAGAAATACGCTCCACCTCGTCGAAGAGGTCGCTCGTCATGGTCTGTTCAAACCGGGCCTGCAGGGTCTCGAGCTCGGCGTACCGATCGAGCACTCGCGAAACGATGTCCGACTGCGCCCGGGCCTGAGGGACGGAGTGTAGCAGCAATAGGACAATTGCGGCGAGAAGTAGTCCGAAATAGGGTCTGGTCACGCGAATTGGCTGGATGTGAAGGGTGACGACAGATGTTGCAATCGCCGTGCCCACTCAGGCGAACGTACTGGAGTGCACGCTCAAACCCTCGACGAGTGCCTGGGCATCGTCCGGGGAGTTATAGACGTTGGGCGAGACCCGAATCGCATCGCCCCGAATGGAAACCGACACATTCCGCCTGGAGAGCGCCTCTTTCAAGGGGCCTGGTTCCATCCCCGCCGGAAGGCGAAGTCCGAAAAGATGGGAGCCGCGCGCGTCTTCATCTTCGACGCCAAAGCCCAGTTCCTCGGCTGCCCGGACGATGGGACCGGCCAGCTCGCGGCAGTAGGCCTGAACGGCATCTGGACCCCACTCGTTGAGGAGGCCGATGGCCTCCAGCAGCATCGGAACCAGGATGAAGTTGCTACGCTCTCCCACGTCATACCGGGATGCACCGGGTCCGTATTCTTCTTGATAGCTCACCAGGCCCGCAAAGTCCTCGCTGTCCCTCCGGGAAATCCAATTCTCTTCCAGCGGAGTACCCCCGTCAAAGCGTGGTCCGTACCAGGCCAGTCCGATGCTGTAGGGACCCAGCAGCCACTTGTATCCGGCGCAGATCAGCGCGTCGGGTTGGACCTCGGTGACATCAAGCGGGAGCGCGCCAACCGACTGGGTGCCGTCGATTATCAGGGCGGCGCCGACCTCCCGGCATCGCCAGCCAATCGCTTTCAGGTCGAACAGCGTGCCGTCGGCCCAATGGACGTGGGGCAGTGCGACAATGGCCGTCTTCGTGTCAATCGACTCCAGAATGCGCTCATTCCAGCGGGCGCCACGTCCCGGACCCGCCTCGGGCTCGACCCGCAACACGGAGGCCCCGTTTTCGCGGGCAAGGCGCGTCCAGGTGTAGACATTGCTGGGGAATTGCTCCTGGAGCGTGACAATGCGCTGACCCTGTCGGACGGGTAGGTTCTTCGCCGCGGTTGCCAGACCATACGATGCCGAGGGGATGATGGCAACTTGCGCCGAACCTTGGGCCCCGATCAAATCGGCGAAGGCCTGCCGGAGCAACTCACCGTGGCGAAAGAAATCGGCTGGTGTTACCGCGGACGGAGCCCGTTTGGCCGCAATGGCCCGATTGCCCACGCGCTCGACGCGGCGCGGCATCGGCGACATATAGGCACAGTTCAGGTAGTGGTGATCGGGCGGCAGCGAAAATTCCGCCGCTTGACATGGAAGCATGCGCTCAGCACTTGGTGAGCGCAGAAGATACCTACTGGCGCTCCGAATCCGGCTTGACCACGATGCGATACCGGTGCCGGCCCGCCTCGTCCTGAGATTCGATCACATCAACTCCGTCGCCGAGTGACTCTATGTGCAGGCGCGGCATTTCCTCGAGGCCCAAGTCCATTTCCAGGTTACGCGCGGCCCGACGGGCTTCTTCAAGCAGGGCTTCGATCTCTGCGTCCCGGTCTCCGTCTACATGATCCCCGTGGAGACGCCACGCAAAGCGCGCGCGCTTCCGCATAACACGCCGGCGGAGGCACTCCACGTCGCCACCGTTAATCGCCCAGATCTCGTTGCCATCCACGTGGCTGACATTCCAATCGTGATCGGCGCCCGCGGCGTCGAAAACAGCATTTCCCTGCGAGCCCATTCCCGAGACGACGAACGCGTGGTGCGCCTCGGGCTGATCCTCGAAGAACCGCTGCTTGACAAAGGTGGCGATGTTGGCGACGAGCAAGATGAGCGCGCAAATGCTCAATCCCATTACAAGTTGGTCGCGGCGGTTGGCGGGCATTTCCATGACGGCGGAGGTTGGTTTAGGGTTCGGCAGCAGCTTCCGATGTCACATAGACGAGTCGGCAGGGAGAACTATTGCGTGATGGAAGTCAAATAGCATCGATTGGGCCTTGCGGCTAGTCGGACAGGTTAGCCAGTCGACGAAGTGGCAGTGCGTCGAACACGTCCTCGAATACATCGTCATCGAAGTCGCCGCGCGCCTCCATGACCACGACGAATCGATCCCCGACCACCAGGATACCGTCGAACTCATCGCTCCGGCCCTCGGTGTCTCGGCTGATGCGCGCGGGGTAGCCGTTGATACGGGTCGTGCGGCTGTAGCCGTCCTGCCGGCGTTTGGTAACGCTGGAATCCAGGAGATCCTCACTGCTGCTCAGCAGTCCGCGTAGCGTCCCCAGGTCGGCGATGACAATGGAGAGGTGATCTCCGTCATCGTTGGCGTACTGGCCTTTCACGTGCGAGACGCGGATGCCCCACCGGCCGGAGCGGTCCGAGTTCGTGTTGTATCGGTCGAGGCCTTCAATATCGTCGGGGAGTAGATCCCGAAGCCGACTCGTCTCGACGGCCTCCACGCCGTCCTCGTTCTGCAGGGCCCGGCCGACGTCCTCCATGATCTGACCGATGCTCCGGGCGATGCCGACTTCTTCCAACGCATCCTCGGCCTCGCGCCGGACCTCCCGCGACCATTCATCCGTGTCTTTCTCCATGTCGCCGGCTGCGTCCCGGACGCGCTCCCGTGCATCCTGAAGTTTTTCGCGAGCCTCTTCGAGCCTTTCTTCGGCACGCTCAATCTGGCGATCCTCGCGGGTTGACTCAATCCGGCAGCCGGTCAAAAGAACCAGGAAAGCGGTGATCAGGACGAGTCGATTCATGGCGGCCAGGCGGGATGGGGAAAAACGGGGCTACGATTCCTCGTTGCAAAAGTGACACGCCGTGCAGCCGAAAGTTTGCGCCCGGATGGGGAAGGGACGTGGAAATGCCCCAAAACCTAGGAGAACGCTGCCCAGACGAAGAACGCGAGCGTCACGGCGAGAGCAGCCACCGACAGGCCCCGATTTCGGAGATCTCCCACCAGGCTCGGGCGGCCGTTTAGAATCAGGAGAGCGAGAGCCAGCAGCGGCATGAAGGCCGCGCCTACCACGGCGTACAGCAGTTGGGCCTGACGGAAGCTCGCGAAGAGACCCAGTGCCGGCACGGAGGCCAGCGCCCACTGAAAACGGCGATAGGCAGGCGTACTGCCAAGCACCGCCTCTCCTGATCCGCCCCGCAGGCCATACCACACGTCGGCAAAGAGATAGGGCACGGCCTGCCAGACGCCGAGAAGGCTGGAGAACACGGCGGCCAGTGCCCCGGCCAGAAAGAGCACTCTTCCGGCCGTCCCGACCCGGGTCTGAAGGACCTCGCCGACCCGGACCAGGAGGTCCGCCCCACGCCCTTCAATGGCCACGGAGTCCCCGATCACGACCATTCCAAGCCCGAAGAGTACAGTGACCCCATACCCGGCAGCCAGATCCCATCGGCACTCCCGCATGTGATCAGCACCGGATCGCCCGCGTTCCCGAATCCAGTATCCGTAGCAGAGAATGGTGACCGTGCCTCCGACACCGCCCATCAGGGCGACGGTCCAGACAAGTCCCAATCCTTCTGCGTCCGGGATTGAGGGGATCATGAGCCCCGACAAGAACGGTTTGGCGCCAGGCCAGAGAAGGAAAGCGGTGCCGAGCACCGTGACCACCATCAACCCAACCAGGACGCCCATCAGTCGCTCGAATCGGCGAAAGTCGCCCATCTTGATGAGACCGAGGCCCAGGGCGCTGGCGACCACGCCGAAGACCGTCTTTCCCGTACTGGCCTCGGCGAAAACCGGGAGCACCGCATGAAGAGCAGCCCCGCACGCGGACATGAGCGCTGCGCCCACAAAAAACGACCACAGCGCGAGATAGGGAAGAAAAACCCAGCCGACCGCCGATCCCAGGTGACGAACGGCGCCCTCGATAAACGTCGTTCCGGTCGCCAGTTGCCAGCGCGCCAGGCCTTCGTTCAGAGTGAATTTGAAAACACCCCCTACCACGACGGCCCAGAGCACAGCCAGACCCAGTTGACTCCCCGAGAACGTTGCCGTCGCCAGATCACCCGCACCCACCCCCGTGGCAGCCACCAGCATGCCCGGCGCAATTACAGCCAGCACTCCCCGAACTCCCTTGGCTTTCTCCGGGGGGGACGGACTCGTGTGAGGTGACATGGTGTTGGGTTTCGCCGCGCTGATCCGTGCGCCCGCAAATTCGACCGGCACGCGCGCCATTGCAAGGTGGCGTGTTGCGGGTGGCACAGACTACCTTCGCAGCAACCCCACCTCCAGGCATCGCGTGACAGTTACCGGCATATCCATTATTCGAGCCGAACTGCCCTTTCACGCGCCGTTTCGGATCTCCCTTACTCGCACGGAATCCACGACCAACCTGTTCGTGCGCCTGACGGCCTCCGACGGTCAGGTCGGGTGGGGAGAGGCGAGTCCGTCACCAGCCATCACGGGCGATACAGCGGCGACCATGGCTGCCGCTGGGCCCGCACTGGCCGAGGTGATCTTGGGGCGGACCGTAAGCGACATTGGCGGCGCGGTGCGGGCCATGCGTGCTCGTATGGTGGGTCAGACAACCATGCGCAGTGCCTTCGACATGGCCCTGTACGATCTCGCGGCCAGGCAGGCCGGCCTACCCCTCTACGCCTACCTGGGAGGAGCGAATCGATCGTTTGTCACAGATAATACCGTGGGCATGGATACGCCAAAAGCCATGGCCGAGACGGCGCGCGGGTTTGTCGCGGCGGGTTTCACAGCCATCAAGGCGAAGGTGGGCGAAGGCGTCCGGCAGGACGTTGCCAGAATCCGGGCGATTCGAACCGCAATCGGGCCGGCAATTCCCCTTCGGATTGATGCGAACCAGGGGTGGGATGTCCCGGCGGCCATCGCCGTTCTGACCCAGACCGAGGACGTGGGAATCGAGTATTGTGAGCAGCCGGTTCGGCGGGGCAATATTCGCGGCCTGAAGCAGGTCCGGGACTCGGTGGCGATCCCCATCATGGCAGACGAGTCGGTGTTCGACCACCACGATGCCCTGAGACTGGCAGCGGCCGAGGCGTGCGACTACCTCAACATCAAGTTTTCGAAGTCGAGCGGAATGTGGGTGGGGCGCAAGATCGCGGCGGTGGCGGAAGCGGCCGGGATGGCCTGCATGGTGGGCTGCATGTCCGAGACGCGACTCGGATTGACCGCGGCGGCTCATTTCATCAGCGCGCATCCCATCGTCCGTTACGCAGATCTGGACAGCCACGTGGACCACACGCTGGACCCGGTGGAAGGGGGCATGGAGATCCACCGAGGGCGAGTCGTCATTCCGGATGGACCGGGGATTGGCGCGACGCTCTCAGACGATTTCGTGGCCGAGTGCGAGGTGGAGGATGTTTTGGCATGAACGGGTCGCGTCAGGAGAGGACCGGAGTCGTCATGCCGGCCGCCGAGATGCCCGTCCCGCCGGAGCCGGCGCCGGCCGTGATCTTCACCAACGGTCTGCTGGATCAGGACTTCGCCAAGACGTGTCACGGACTCCTGCGAGGCAGCGCACGGTTTCGTCCCATTGCCGTCCTCGATAGCCGGTTCGCCGGCCGGGACGCGGGCGAGGTCATGGATGGGCAAAAGCGTGACGTGCCCGTGGTTGCCGACCTCGATGCGTTCCTCTCAGGCGGCGGCGAACTCCCGCAGTTCTTTGTGGTCGGCGTGGCGTTTTCCGGGGGGCGACTTCCGGACCCCTGCCGCCTCGAAATCATCGGAGCCCTGGAGCGCGGAATGACCGTGGTGTGTGGTCTGCACCAGTTGCTTGGCGAAGACGATGAGCTCGTGGACACGGCGAGGCGGGGTGGGGGCACGCTGGTTGACATACGTCGCCCCCGAGAGACCTCCAGGCTCCGCTTCTGGACAGGTGAGGTCCGTCAGATTCGGTCCAAAGTGATTGGCGTCTTGGGTACGGACTGCGCGGTGGGCAAGCGAACCACTGCACGTCTCCTCTGGGAGGCCGCTGTTCGGGACGGAGTCAAGGCCGAGATGATCTACACCGGACAAACAGGCTGGATGCAGGGCTACTCCCACGGCTTTCTGTTCGACGCGACCCTGAACGATTTTGTGAGTGGCGAACTCGAGCGTGTCATTCTCGAGTGTGCGCGCGACAAGGACCCCGATATCATCATTGTGGAAGGACAGGGAGCGTTGAGAAACCCCTCGGGTCCGTGTGGCAGCGAAATCATGCTCTCCGGCAATGCGCGGAAAATCGTACTGCAGCACGCTCCGGGTCGGATGAATTTCGTGGATCAGGAAGGACCGGGCTCGAGGTTGCCGACCCCCGAGGACGAGATGGCGCTCATCCGCCTGTACGGTTCGGAGGTCATCGCCATCACACTGAACGGCGAAGGAATGTCTGCGGACGAACTACGCAGGTATCAGTTCGAATTGGCCGAACGGGTATCGGTACCGGTCATCCGACCGTTGGAGGAAGGCGTTGAGGCCATGCTTCCCGCACTGGCGTTCTAGGGCGTTTCACGAGTCCTGCCGGGATGGAGGGTTAGTTGGTTTCCCGGGCCTGCCGAGCGGTAAGCGACGCTCGTCCCGGAACCGTAGAATGGAGGCTCAACATAGGGATTTCGCCATGTCCGGAGCACGCCGCACCGTTTGCCTCATTGCTCTTCTCTTCGTGATCGGTTCAGCCGAGGCGCAGGTCGCCCGGGTCTTGACCCTGGCCGACTCCCTGGTTGGCGCGGTCGGCGGCATCGCCGTCGATCGTGCCGGGAGTGTCTACTCAGCCGACTTCCGTGACGGCGTCTGGAAAATCACGTCTGACGGCAGGGTCAGCCGGTTCGTTGACGGTCTATACGGGGCTTCGGGCAACTTCTTTGACACTCAGGGTAACCTGATGCAATCGAGTTTCTTCGGCAACTACATCAGCAAGATCGACCGGAACGGGAACCACGAGGTCTGGGTTGAGGAGGGCCTGAACGGTCCCGTCGGGGTGACGATTACTGCCAGTGGCGAGATGTACGTGTGCAACTGTGCGGGAAACAACATTGCCCGTGTGGATGAGAAGCGGGTGGCGCAGGAGTACTCCAGTGGGCCGCTCTTCAGGTGCCCGAACGGGATTACCTCTACACCAGACGGCCGCCTTTTCGTCGTTAACTTCTCGGACGGAAACATACTGGAGCTGTCAGAGGATGGAACCGCCAGCGTCCACGCGAACATTCCCGGACCAGGATTGGGCCACATCACCTTTGCCCAGGGCAGTCTCTATGTGACCGCCTTTCAGTCGCACAGGATCTTCCGTGTGGGCCTCGACGGTGAGGTCGAGTGGGTAGCCGGAGGCGCCACGCCCGGTGAGGTGGACGGAGCGCCCGCAGATGCCCGGTTTCTCTTTCCCAACGGGATAGCGGTTGCGCCTTCAGGAGATCGGCTGTTTGTCAACGACTTCATAAATCGCTCTCCTCCGACGCTGGATATCCCGCCGACTCCGATGGCCAACATTCGGCTCGTCAAGTTGGCTAATCTGGCCGAGCAGATGGCGGCGGCCCTGCAGGCCGGCGGTATCGAGGCGCTCAAGCAGAAGCACGCCGAATACCGGGCGGCGCCCGCGACGGCGGCTGCCTTCACCCAGGTTCAGCTGAACGCCCTGGGCTATCAGCTCATGCAAAGCGGAAATCTGTCGGCGGCGGTCGTGGTCTTCGAACTCAACGCCGACGACTATCCGCAGTCGTTCAATCCCTGGGACAGCTTGGGCGAGGGGTACATGAATGCCGGTCGGACACAGGATGCCATCGAGGCCTACGAGAAGTCCCTGGCCCTGAACCCGGCCAACCAGAATGCGGTCGATATGCTGGCCAAGATTCGGGACGGACGGTAGTCCACCCGGCGAGTCGCTGTTCCAGGCTCAGGATCTCAGGATCGGTGTCGCGCGGCTTCCTGTCCGGCGGTGCCCGGGCGCAGGTCACGCCACTTGAAACGCTCAAGCCACGGATTGTCGACCCCCTCCACGGCATCTGCGATCAACGGCCCGAGAATCGGCGCGAACTTCATTCCGTGTCCGCTGCCTCCTGTCGCAACCAGGATGCCGGGCTTGGCAGGGTGGTAGTCGATCCAGAAGTGCTCGTCCAGTGTGTCGCAATAGACGCACCGCCGGGTGTAGACCACCCGCGCGTCGGCCAGGGCGGGAAAGGCCATCGCCAGGAATGCTCTCAACTGGGCGTGATCATCCGGATAGACCTCTCGGGCGTCTCGATCCGGATGCAGGGAGAGTCCGACTCCGTGGTTGGCCACCTTGATGACTCTCTCCTTGGGGTTGTAGGGGAAGCCGTACCAGCCCGTTCCCGTCACGTCCGCCATGAACGTGCAGAACCGAGGAGCGGAGAACAGGTCGGGATCGCGGGCCTCCAGGTGAAAGACCGGGTGACCCGTCGAGCGCATCATCGGGCGAAGCTCGGGCACTAGAAGTGGAGTCCAGGTGCCGGCCGCGACGACTACGAGATCACCCGTCAGCACCCGGCTGTCCGTCAGCGTAACGCGACCCTCCCGGACGCCAGCGGCCTTGCCCTCAACAAACCGCACGCCTGCCGCACCCGCTTTCTGAGCGAGCGCCGCAATCAGGCGCCCGCTCTCCACATAGCCTCCCCTGGCATGGTGAAATCCGTCCACGTACGCCTCCGACCAGGCTGGAAATCGCCGCTGGATTTCGGTACCCTGCACGCGCGTAGGCTCGTGGCCGCGGGCGAGGAGCATCTGAAAGCTCTCATACTCGAAATCACCCGGTGCCATGGGCTGCCGGGTGAACATGGTGACTCCTCCCTCGTGATAGAGGGGGCGGCCGAGATCGCGATTCCAGGCCACAAACCCCGGAATGGCCTGCTCGACCATCTCCATGTACTGCTCGTCGTCGCCGTACTCCATTCGCACCACCTTGCTGATGTCGGTGGATGCGGCCAGCGGGTGAGGGACCGGGCCGGGGTCGAGGACGGTCACTGCGTGGCCGCGGCGTCGCAATTCCCTTGCGCTCGTGACTCCGAAGACTCCCGCACCGACAACGATGATGTTCAAAGGCTTCAAGAGACCCAGTGCCATTCGAGTTCGTGACACTCGCGCACGGTTCGGCAGCCGCTGAGCGCCATCGCCCGAAGGAGTTCGTCCTGGAAGTCCTGGAGGATGGCCGTGACGCCTGCCTCGCCGTTTGAGGCCAACCCCCACAAGAACGGCCGACCGATCAGGACTCCGTCAGCGCCCATCGCGAGTGCCTTGAGGACATGGCTTCCGCGACGAATACCGCCATCCACCAGCACGGCCAGCTGTCCCCCGGCCGCCTCTGCGGCAGCGGGGAGCGCGCGACAGGTCGAGATGGATCCGTCCAATTGCCGGCCTCCATGGTTCGAAACCACGATGCCCTCTATGCCATGCTCCACGGCCTCGCGGACATCGGCGGCGGCCATCACACCCTTCAGTACGACGGGAAGCGAAGTCTTGGCCTGCAGCCAGCCAATGGTAGACCATGACAAGTCACGTTCCCACCTCTCCTCGATGTAGGCGGTCAGCGCGGAGCCGCGGGTCTCGGGCCCCATGACGTGGTCCAGATTCGCCCATCGGATACCGTCAGGGAGGTGGAAGCCGTTGTGGATGTCACGCTCCCGATTACCCGAAACCGGCACACTGATGGTCAGGCACAGTGCCTGGTAACCGGCTGCCTCGGCCCTGCGGACCAGGGACAGCGTGAGCTCGCGGTCCTTGTAGCAATAGAGCTGGAACCACCGGGGGCCTTCGGGCACGGTCTCGGCCACCTCTTCGAGCGAGGTGGATGCTGCGGTGCTCAGAATCTGGATCGTGTTTGCCGCCGCGGCGGCGCGCGCGACCCCGAGTTCGCCGTCCGGATGAGCCAAAAGATTGAACGAGCAGGGAGCGGTCAAAATGGGCATCGAGACGCGCTGACCCAGTAGGCGGGCCGATGTGTCGATAGTAGTGACGTCGCGGAGGGCGCGGGGCACCAGCCCGACTCTGGACCAATCGGACTCATTGGCGCGGAGCGTCTCCTCATCTTCGGATCCGCCCGCATAGTAGTCGGCCACCATGGGGTCCAGATTCTGCTTCGCTTTGTCCCGGTAGTACTTCGTGCTGGGCATGGGCGCTGGGGTCGTGCGCTGTTGTTATGCATTGGGGTCGCGCCGGCGCGTGCAGACACCGCCAGCGGGGAACGCCAAGGTATGATGTCGCAGGAAGAAACCCCTGTTTCACAACCGGATGTTGCGCGCTTCGGTCTGCAATGGGTAATGTTGGCGAAACCGTTTCCCCCTCAAACACACCGCAATAATGATGGAACCCAACCTTTTGGCCGTCCTCGTCGCCGGTCTCGTACCCATGGCCGTCGGCTTCCTCTGGTACGGACCAATCTTCGGCAAGAAATGGATGGCCTACGTCGGCAAGACCGAGGAAGAGCTGCAGGCTGAGATGAATCCGATGAAGACCTACGGCGTGACCGTCGTCATGTCGATCCTGACCGCCTACGTCTTTTCACACGTGCTTATCGCCTTCGCCTCGGCCACCGGCGAGACCGGCCTCATGGCCGGCCTGCAAGGTGGCTTCTGGATGTGGCTCGGATTCGTCTTCACCACCCAGTGGAACAACGTCGGATTCGAGGGAAAGGAAGTTGGCCACTGGCTGCTGGACACGGGCGCGAGCCTGGTGAACCTGCTCATCATGGGCGTGATTCTGTCTCTTTGGGTCTGAGCGCTCTCTTCCACTGTCGAGCCTAAAACCGTAACCTGAAGACCGTCCGCTCGCCCGGCCGGGAGGTGGCGCTGATGGACCCGCCGTGGACCCGCATGATCTCCCGGGAAAGACTCAGGCCGATCCCGGACCCGTCCTTTTTTGTCGTAAAGAAGGGGACGAAAATCTTGTCGATGGCCTCCTCGACGATTCCGTGGCCGTTGTCCACGACGCGAATCACGGCGTGTGAACGGGGATCGATGAAGGCCTCCAGTCGAATCTCCGGATCTTCGACGCCCGTGAAAGCCTGAGCGGCATTCTTGAGCAGATTGATCAGGACCTGCTCCACCAATTGCCGGTCGGCGGTGAGCTGGAGGCTCTTGGGTTCGATGGACTGGACCAGATGGATGCCGCCCGCATCGAGGTCCGGCTCGACCAGCCTTGCCATGTCGGCGAACAGGGCCTCGACAGGAAAAATTTCGAAGTCGGGAGGCGGGACGCGGGCGAGCCGGCGGTAGTCGTCCACAAACGTCAGCAGCGACTTACTCCGTCGTGCGATGGTCTGGACGGCCCCGTGGACATCCTCCCGGTTTTCCTCCGAACCTCCCGGCTCGTCAAGCAGGGAGGACACGGTGGACGCCAGGGACGATATCGGCGCTACCGAGTTCATGATCTCGTGCGTCAGCACACGGGTCAGTTTCCTCCAGGCCTCGACCTCCATTTCGTCAAGTTCACCCTGGATATCCTGGAGCGACACCAATTTGAAGAGCACGTCGCGCACCTTGAAGCCGGTAGCATGCACGGAAAGCTGCAGGATGTCGTCTCCGTCGATCACCTTGACCAAGGCCTTCTCGCCGTACTTCAGGTCGACCAGTGCCTTGACGAGATCAGGACTCAGGTCGGCCAGGTCATTGACGTTCTTGAGCAGCGGCCTACGGAGCAGGCGCTTGGCCGAGGTGTTGATCAGGTCTACCGATCCGTCCTCGCGAAACGAGAGAAGGCCGATGCCAACGTGCTGCATGACGGTCTCCAGGTAACGGTAGCCCTCTTCCTTCTCCGCCCGCGCCGTTCGGAAGTCCTCCATGACGGCCCGGAAAGCGCCGCCAAGATCCCGAAACGCCCCGCCGCGACTGAGGGCGCCGAAGCTTTGGGTGAAGTCCGAGTAGCGAATCGACATGAGCAGCCTAGCCAGGTCCCGAGCCGTCGCCTCCATGTAGCGAACGATCGCGACCCCCTGGTAGAGCGCGAACAACCCGATCACAAACGCCCCGGCCCACGACCCAGGACCGAGCAGGAGGTACACGAACCCCGCGAGAGTCAGCCCGAGGGCGCTCACGCGAATGACAACCTGAACCCTGAATCGGCGAAAAATCACAGGCCGTACTTGTCCAGGCGCCGGTAGAGCGAGGCGCGTGTGAGTCCCAGTTCCTCCGCCGCCTGGCTGATGTTGCCTCCCTGCTTCTCGAGGGCGCGACGGATCACCGTCTTTTCTACCGCCGCCAGGTCGTAGGTGTCGAACACAAAGCCGTCATAGGACTCGTCGATCTCATGCTCGCCGGTAAAGAAGAAGTCCTCGGGCTGGAGCACTGCCGACTCGGTCATGATCATGGCGCGCTCTATCATGTGCTGAAGTTCGCGGACGTTTCCAGGCCAGCGGTATTTCTCGAGTTTTGCCAGGGCCCCCGAACTGCAACCCCGGATGTTCTTCTGATATTTCTGGCGGTACTGGTCCAGGAAGAAGTCCACCAGGAGCGGAATGTCCGCAACGCGCTCGCGCAGCGGAGGCAACCGGATTTCGATGGTGTTGATGCGGTACAGGAGATCCTGGCGAAATGTCTTTCCACGCACCATCTCATAAATGGGCATGTTGGTGGCGCAGATCAGGCGAACGTCGAACGGAATCGCCTTGTTTGAGCCGACGCGAATGATCTCGCGGCGTTGCAAGGCGGTAAGCAGCTTGGCCTGAAGGGGGGCCGAGAGGTTGCCGATTTCGTCCAGAAACAGCGAGCCACCAGAGGCCACTTCGAACCGGCCCGCCCTGTGCTCGCGGGCATCGGTGAAGGCGCCCTTGGTGTGGCCGAACAGTTCGCTCTCGAACAGAGATTCTGCGATGGCCGCCATGTCGACGGTGACAAAAACCTCGTCCTTTCGCAGTGAAGCCCGGTGCAGCGCGCGCGCTACCAGTTCCTTTCCGGTCCCGTTCTCACCCAGAATGAGGACGTTCGCATCGGTCTCTGCCACCTTGTCGATGGTCTCGAAGACCCGCTGCATGGTGGGGGCGGCGCCGCCGATGAACTCCTGGTAGGGATGGTCGAGGTCCCTGGCCAGTTGGCGTCCACGGTTCCTCAGCAGTCCGATCTCCCGGCGTGATTCGCGCAGTCGACTGGCCGATGACAGGGTTCCCAACAGGCGCTCGTTCTGCCAGGGTTTGACCACGAAATCCGTCGCGCCTTCCTTGATGGCGCGGACGGCCGTGGCGACGTCTCCATACGCCGTGATCATCACCACCACGGCCGACGGATCATACTCCAGGATTTGGCCGAGCCAGTGAATGCCCTCGCGGCCGCTGGTGACGTCCTGCTTGAAGTTCATGTCCAGGAGGATCAGGTCGTAGTCCTCATTCCGGACGAGGGACGGGATGCGCTCCGGATTCTTCTCGGTGTGTATACGGGCGGCGTGCTTCTTCAGCAGGAGCTGGAGTGCGTGCAGGACGTCCGCATCGTCGTCTACGATCAACAGGCTGCCGAGGGTGGTGCTCATCACTTCATGCTTGGTTCGTCAGGCCTGACCCAAAATCCGTACCGCCGGGATGGGAGGCGCTCTGGACGCGAGGGCCGCGACCGCCAATGTCGGGCTTGGTGTACGAAATCGTACAGTTTTCGGGCGAAAAAGGAACGGGCCCGAACCTCGTCGGCCAGGCCCAGCCACTGTCCGATATCGGACACCCGATGTACACGGACGCGCACTCCGCGATTCAAAATCACCCTTTTTGGCGGCCTTCGCGAACTGGCATATGCCTTGCAAAGGGGCGGGCGGCTCATAGCCCTTTACTTCCAAACCCGCACCCGCCGCATGTCCGAAGACCTTCCAGCCAGCTCCGCCTCGATCCTGACGCGGAAGATCGGAGACGGTCCGTCCGGAGGAGGCGCGCCTCGGCGCGGAGGCGGCTCAACAGGCGAGGGCGCGGATCGCCGAGTCAAGAAACCCGTGTTCACGCCCGGGCGCATTGGCGCTGTGGTGGTCGGCGTGATCATCGTACTCCTGTTGGGCTATGCCTTCCGCTCTTCTGTCGGCGGGCAGCGTCTGCGCGTTCAGGCTGAGCGCCTCACGGTTTCGACCGTGGCAATTGGGCCGTTTCAGGAATACGCTCAGGTCACGGGAAACGTCATGCCTCGCCGCACGGTGTACCTGGATGCGGTCGAGGGGGGGCGGGTCGAAGAGATCTTCGTGCTCGAGGGCACGCAGGTCGAGGCCGGTGATCCACTGCTTCGCCTCTCGAACAATGACCTGCAGCTTCGCCTGATCAACGCCGATGCGCAGCGGATGGAGCAGATCAATCGCGTCCAGGACACGCAATTCCGGATGGAGCAGAACGCGCTCAATCTCAGGCAGCAGATCGCCCAGATGGATTTCAACATCCAGCGATTCGGGAAGCTGCATCGTCGAAACGTCGAGATGTTCGAGCAGAAACTGATTTCCCAACAGGAGTACGACACCACCAAGGACGAGTATGACTACTGGCTGGCGACGAAGAGACTGACTCTGGAAGGGTACAGAGCGGACTCCGTGAGGACCGCCAGTCAGCTCGGCCAGATGCAGGCCTCGGTAAACCGGATGAGCGCCAACTTCAATGTCATCCAGCGCATCCTCGACAACCTGATCGTCCGAGCGCCAATCGCCGGACAACTAACCGCGCTGAATGTGGAGTTCGGAGAGCTCCACAGCTCTGGCTCCCGCCTCGGCCAGATCGACGAAATCAGTGGATTTCGCATCCGGGCCGGCGTGGACGAATTCTACATCGCCCGTGTCGCAGCCGGACAGTCTGCAACCACTTTGCCGGTGGCCGGTGTCGAATACCCCATGACAGTCACGCGTGTATACCCTGAGGTTCTGGATGGACGGTTCGAGGTGGATCTTGAGTTTGTGGGTTCTACACCCCCAGACATCCGCCGAGGGCAGACTATACGATTCAGGCTGGAGATGAGCGATTCGGCTGATGCCCTGTTGCTGCCGCGAGGTGGTTTCTTCGAGACCACCGGTGGCAGTTGGGTCTTCGTTTTGACCGACGATGGAGAGGCCGTCCGCCGGGATATCCGCGTGGGACGGCAGAACCCCCAATACCTGGAGGTGATGGAAGGACTACAGGCCGGCGAGCGCGTGATCACCTCGAGCTACAATTCTTTCGGAGACGCAGACCGATTGATCCTGGAATAATCCGGCCACGAGCCGACAACCTGAAGCAACATGATCAAGACAGAGTCCCTGTCAAAGGCTTACCGGACCGATGAGGTCGAGACCACCGCGTTAAACGGGGTGTCGATTCACATCACCCCCGGCGAGTTCGTCTCCGTGATGGGTCCATCGGGCTGCGGAAAGTCCACCATGCTGAACATCCTGGGTTTGCTCGACAGTCCGTCTGACGGCAGTTACGTGTTCAACGGAACCGAGGTCGCGACACTCTCCGAGAGGCAGCGGGCGCAGTTGCGAAAGGGCAACATTGGATTCGTTTTCCAGTCGTTCAATCTAATCGACGAGCTGACTGTGTACGAGAATGTGGAATTGCCCCTGCTCTACCTGGGCGTTTCGGCCACGGAGCGTAAGGAGCGTGTCGGTGCGGCCCTCGAGCGCACCCAGATCATGCACCGGAAGGACCACTTCCCGCAGCAGTTGTCGGGTGGTCAGCAGCAGCGCGTAGCTGTCGCTCGGGCCGTGGTCGCCAATCCGGCGCTGATCCTCGCCGATGAGCCCACCGGAAATCTGGACTCCACCAACGGGGAGCAGGTGATGAAGCTGTTGACCGAGCTGAACGAGGCCGGTACCACCATCGTGATGGTCACGCACTCGCCGGCGGATGCCGAATACAGCCACCGAACCATCCATCTGTTCGACGGCCATGTGGTGACGGAGAACTTCATGTCCAAGACCTACGCCGTCTAGGGTATCGAACCGAGGCTCCGGCTGGGGCCCTGCACAGGAGGAGTCATGTTTTCCCATTACCTGAGGCACGCGGCCAGGCTGCTGGCCAAGCAGCGCCTGCATACGGGCATCAATGTCCTTGGCCTGGCGACAGCGCTTGGCCTCTGTGCCATCATCGCGGTGTTCATCAAGTATGAGCACAGCTACGATGCATGGCACGAAAACCTGGACCGCATCTACCGGGTGGATCGGGTTGATCTCAATCCAGACGGAAGCGTGGATGGCCACAGTCCAGCACATCCGTTCCAATTGGCGGGAGCCCTGGAGCGGGATCATCCGGATATCCAGGAGACGGTTCGTTTCAACGACACCGATGTCGTGTTTCGCATTGATGGCGCACTCCACCAGGAGGATGTCCTGTTTGCCGATGCGTCCTTCTTCGATGTGTTCACCTATCAATCGGTCTACGGCGATCTACGGACGTCACTCCAGGACCCGGCCTCCGTCGTCCTCACCGAGTCCGCGGCCGATCGCCTCCTCGGTCCCGGGAATCCAATCGGTCGCAGCCTCCAGGTCAGGTACACCGACAGCTTTCACGAAGTCGTGGTGACAGCCGTGATCGCCGATCCCCTCCCGAATACGAACATCCCGTTCGAGGTGATGATGTCCTTCGAGCGCCTGCCGCTGGTGTACGAATGGGTTGCAGAGCGGGTGGACAGTTGGCGGCATTCGTCTTTTCCGGTCTATGTGCTCCTTCGTGAGGGGGCCAACCTGGCATCCGCGACGGAGACCATCGAATCGCTGCGGGTTCAGTACTATCCCGACATGGCGTCCCGTGGGCGGGAGCAGGGATGGTGGACCGGGGAGGGAGAGCCGGCGACCTACGCACTCATCCCGCTGAGCGACCTCCATCTGAGAAGCGATGTGCCGGGCGGGTTCGTTGCGACGAGCGATCCATCCTACTCCTGGATTCTCTTTGGCATCGGCCTCCTGATCCTCGTACTCGCGTGCATCAACTTCACGCTGCTGACGATGGGGAAGAGCGCCGTGCGGGCCGAAGAGATCGGAGTCCGAAAGGCCCTCGGCGCCGGCCGGTGGGAGATCATGACCCAGTTCGGCGGTGAGTCCTTGCTCATGGCGCTGCTGGGACTCGCCGGAGGGCTCCTTTTGGCCGGTCTGCTCCTGCCCGTGGCCAATTCCATTACGGGTAGCGAGCTCGACCTGCTGGGCGAACCTGGAGTCTTGGTTGTGATTGCGGCCGTCGCCCTGCTCAGTGGCCTGGCCGCCGGGAGCTATCCCGCGCTGATGATCTCTCGCCACAGGCCCACCGAGGCCTTGTCGGGCCGATTCAGCATGGGGTCGTCCAGTGCGATCACCCGCGGCCTCCTGATCACGCAGTTCGCCGCCTCGGTGGCCCTGATCGCTGGAGCCCTGGTCATGCAGGCACAGATTCGGTTCCTTCAGGAGCAGGACAAAGGGTATGACCCCTCCAACATCATCGTGGTCTCAACCAATGGGACCGATGAGTTCCGGCTGATCCGGCACCTTCGCGATCGACTGGGTCCCCAACCCGGGGTTCTCGGCGTTTCCGGGATGTCGCTCTCGCTCAATCGGGGCTATTCGTCTTCCGTGTGGATGGCCGGCGATGTTGAGCGGCGTGCCTTCGTCTACAACGTGGCCCCGGACCTGCCGGAATTTCTTGGAATGGACATGCTGTCCGGCCGGGGTTTCGACTCGGCCCGGGCCACAGACTCGACGAACGCCGTGATCGTCAACGAGGCCTTTGCCCGTGACTGGGGCTGGACACCCGAGGAAGCAGTGGGCCAGCTCGTAGCCGAATACGGAGACGAACCCGAGATCATCGGCGTAGTCCGCGACATGAACTTTCGGTCGCTGCACGAGGAGGTGGAGCCCATGATGCTGACCCAGAGCGAGGGTTGGCTGAGCCATGCGCTCGTCCGTGCCTCATCGGCGGGGACGCCGCAGGTCCTCGCCTCGCTGCAGGAGGCCTGGGGCGAGTTCACGGCCGACGCACCGCTGCAATACACGTTTCTGGATGACGATGTCGCACTCGCCTACGAGGAGGATCGACGCTGGGCACGCATTATCGGCATCTCGGCGTCGCTGGCCATCTTGGTTGCCTGCATGGGGCTCTTCGGCCTTGCGGCGCTCACCGTGAGCAGGAGGACCAAAGAAATCGGGATCCGCAAGGTGCTCGGAGCGAGTGTGCAGAGTGTGATGCTGCTGGTGTCGCGCGAGTTCGCAATTCTGGTAGTTGTCGCCACCCTGATCGGGGCGCCCTTGGCCTATTTCGGCCTGGGGCGGTGGCTGGACGGTTTCGCTTTCAGGATGGACCTGGCGCCCTGGTGGTTCCTGGCTGCTGGCGCGCTGGTGTTGCTCGTGGCCATGACGACGGTCGCCTTTCATTCCGTCCGGGCCGCCATTTCCGATCCCGTCAAATCTCTTCGCTACGAGTAGTCCATGCCCGATTCCATCATCCGCGTACAGAATCTCACCAAGTCATACGACCATGGGCTGTCGCAGTCCCACGTGGTGCGGCGTGTCAGCCTGGAGGTCCGGCAAGGCGAGTTTCTGTCGATCATGGGCCCGTCCGGTTCCGGAAAATCGACCCTGCTGCACATTCTGGGCATGCTGGACGAGCCTACCAGCGGGGAGTACTTCTTCCTGGACGAACCGGTGCACCGGCTGAGCAATCGGCGCAAGACCCAATTGCATCGCGAGAACATCGGATTCGTCTTTCAGGCCTACCATCTGATCGATGACCTGACGGTCTACGAGAATCTGGAGACGCCCCTGCTCTACCGGAAGATCAAGGGAAGCGAGCGCAAGAGTATCGTGGCCGATGCGCTGGACCGCTTCAACATGGTGGCCAAGAAGGACCTCTTTCCCAGCCAGCTGTCGGGCGGACAGCAGCAACTGGTGGGCGTAGCGCGCGCCCTCGTCATCCAGCCCAAGATCATTCTCGCCGATGAGCCGACCGGCAATCTGCATTCGTCTCAGGGCGACCAGATCATGGCAACGCTGAGGCAGCTCAATCAGGAGGACGGCGTGACCATCGTTCAGGTTACGCACAATCAGGACTACGCCAACATCGGCGACCGGGTCATCGAACTCCTGGACGGGCGAATTGAACGCGAGTACCGGCCAGAGGCTTCACCAAACATGGACTGAGTAATGAGCATGATCTGCATCCCCATTCCCGATCTGCACAAGCACAAGACCGTCGATCTCGAGATCACGGTAGACGGCGAGAAGCGCGCCCTCACGTACAGGGTGGAATCGTTTCCGTGGCCCGAGGTCCTCTCGTCCGGTGACAAGGTCGACCTGCTCAGAAGCTACCTGAAGCACGAAACGGGCGAGTGGGAACTGGTGCAGATCGGCCCCCCAGACCGGGAAATGGTGCCGATCACATTTCGTAGGGAGGTCGGCCAGTGCTGAAGAGCTACCTGAAGGTCGCGCTGCGCCGTTTTCGGCGAGGGGGCACGTATGCAATCGTCAACGTTGTGGGATTGGCCGTGGGGATGGCCACGTGCACGCTGATTTTCCTGTTGGTGCACCACGAGTGGAGCTTCGATCGCTTTCACGAGGAGGCCGACCAGATTTATCGCGTCTATCTGTCCTACGACGATCCTGCCGGCGACGCGCAGGCCCAGGCCATGATGCCGCCCGATTTCACCCCGGAGCTCGCGAATGCGTTTCCGGCCGTCGAAGCCTACACCCGATTCGTGGAGAACGGGCGCGACTTCGCGTCGGGTGACCGCACTTTCCGGTACAGCTTTGCCGAGATCGATCCGGACTTCTTCGAGATGTTCACCTTCGATGTCCTGGCGGGCGATGCGGTCCGAGCCATTGAGGATCCCTCCTCGCTCATCGTGACCCGCGAGGTGGCCTCCACCATCTTTGGGGCCGATGACAATGACTGGTCCGGGGCGCTGGGTCAGGTGCTGTCCACATCCACCGACGATGCCACCTTCAGCTTTTCTGTAGCTGCAGTCGTGGAGGACTTTCCGAACAACTCGAGTCTCTCCTTTGAAATCGCCGCATCGTTCGAGAACTACGACAACATCTACGTCGGCGGGAATAACTGGGGCGGGCGGACAAGCACCTACGTGATGCTGGCGCCGGGAGCGGATCCGTCCACGCTGGAGGCCTCCTTCCAGCCTTTCACGGACGTCCAGTTTGCCAACTACGTGGACGGGATGCGCCAGGCCGAACGCATGTCCACCGAAGACGGTGCATACGCGCTCAGGCTGCAGCCGCTGACAGAAGTCCACTCGGATCTGGACGTCTGGGTGCCCTACGAGGCCGCGCAGCATGACCCGTTGTACTCCTTCATCCTGATGGGCATCGGGGCGTTGATTCTGCTGATCGCCTGCATCAACTTCATGACGCTCTCGGTGGGCCAGTCCACCATGCGCGCCCGCGAAGTAGGAGTTCGGAAGGTACTCGGTGCCGATCGCCGCCAGATCATGTGGCAGCATTGGGGCGAGTCGCTTGTCGCGGCCGGGGCATCGCTGGCCATCGGTTTCGGACTGGCTGTGACCCTGTTGCCGGGGTTCAATAACCTCGTCGGCGTTCAGATAAGCCTTTCCAGCGTGTCTCCGTTCGCCATTCTGGCGGCGCTCGTCTTCTTGATGATCCTGGTCGGGGTCGTGGCCGGTGGCTATCCCGCAGCGGTCCTGTCCAGGTATCGTCCCGCGACGGTGCTGAAGGGGAGCGTTGCCTCGCCCCGCAACAACAGGCTGACCCAATCGCTGGTCGTGCTCCAGTTCACCATCTCGATCGGGCTGATCGCGGCCACGGCTATTATGACCGACCAGCTGAGCTACATGCTGGAAAAGGACCTGGGCTTCGAGGACGATTTCGTAGTTGCGATCGGCTCACGAGGCATCGCCAGGGGAGAGGCGGATGGCGTTCTGTCCGGTCTCAAAGACCGTCTGTTGCCGTTCGACCAGATTACGCACATCGAACGGAGTGGGTACACGTTTACCCGCGGCTCGGATCGCAATGGCTGGGCGGATGCAGCCGGCAGACCCTGGCAGGCCTACAACTTCGGCGTCGGGTATGGCTATCTCGACCTCCTGCAGATGGAGATGGCCGAGGGTCGCTTCTTTTCCGAGGAGTACCCGGGCGACCCGACGGGTTCCATCGTCGTTAACGAAGCGTTGGTTCGGGAGATGGAGATAGAAGAACCCATCGGCCACGTCCTCACCAACTGGCTAAGTTTCATCTACGACGAGTCTCCGACAATCGTGGGCGTGGTGAAGGACTTCCACATCCAGTCGTTGCGAAACGAGATCGAGCCCCTGGTGATGAACATGCATCCCGACTACTACAACTATATGGGAGCGGTATTGGTGCGCATCAAGCCGGATGACGTGCAGGGATCGCTGGCTCTTCTGGAGAACACCTGGGGCGAGGTCACAGGCGGAAGACCGTTCACCTACTCATTCGTCGATGAGGATCTGGCGGCGCAATACGCTGCTGAATCCAGTTGGCAGCGCCTGGTGACCTACTCTTCGATTCTGGCCATTATTATCGCCTGTATGGGGCTCTTCGGTTTGGCGATCCTCACGGTCACTCGCAGAACGAAGGAAATCGGAATCAGGAAGGTTCTAGGCGCCTCCGTTACAGGCGTGACGAGCCTGCTCTCGAGAGAGTTTGCCGTGTTGGTGGCGATCGCCAGCGTGCTCGCGGCGCCTCTGGCTTGGTACGCCATGTCCCGGTGGCTCGAGTCGTTCGCTTTTCAGGTGAACATCTCGATATGGACCTTCATCGGTGCTGCCGGGCTGGCGCTTGCCATAGCAATGGCCACGGTTTCCATGCACGCCGTCCGGGCGGCACGGGCCAACCCGGTGCGGTCCCTGAGATACGAGTGAGTAGAACGCGGCCCGGCGGTCCTGACCGGCGAGGCCGCCGGAACGCCGAGTGGCTATTCGTCCCGCAGGGCGTCAACCGGATTGGCTGTGCTGGCGCGAATGGCCTGGTAGCTGACTGCGATGAGCATGACGAGAAGTGCGGCAACGCCGGCACCGAGGAACGGGCCCGCTCCGACAGGGGCTCGGTAGGCGAACCCGCCCAGCCAATCGTTCATGCCGAGCCAGGCCACCGGGGCAGCCACAACAAACGCGATGCCAACCAGGACACTGAATTCGCGCGTGAAGAGGCCGACGATCCCGGCGATGCTGGATCCCAGGACCTTTCGGAGTCCAATCTCTTTGCTCCTCCGCGAAACCGACAGTGAAGCGAGCCCAAACAGTCCCAGACCGGCGATCAACACGGACAGGAGTGCTCCCAGGCTTACCATGCTGGAAAGACGGGCCTCCTGCCGATACTGTTGAGCGATGTTGTCGTCCACGAATGAGTAGGAAAAAGGCATCTCCGGCGCGACCTCAGCCCAGATGGAGGAGAGCTTGTCGATGGTGCCGGGCACGTCCGATCCCGCAATCCGGAGGGCAATCTCGGGCGCAAATGAACCCTCGTAATCGGCGTCCTGCGCTCCGGAAAAGGCAACGTTGGAGCTGAGTACGAACAGTGCCGGCTGGATTTCGGTATGCAGCGAGGCAAAGTGGAAGTCCTCCACCACGCCGATGATTTCGTGTTCGTCGAAATTGGCGCCGGGCAATGTCGAGGCGAGTGGCTCCTCCCAGTTGTGGGTAGCCACGAACGCCTGGTTGACGATGACGGCACGATCCGTGTCCCCTGGCTGGTCCCGGTCGAAGTCGCGGCCGGACAGGATGCGCAGTTGGAGGGTGCTCACGAAGTCGTGATCGACCACATTGACGAAATGGCGTTTGTAGGTCCCGTCGGTTGCCGTATACCCGACGCGTGCCCAACCATTCTGGTCAAACAGCATGGCGGCCGAGGTCAACGAAATCACGGCCGGATCGGCTTCAAGCCTGAACCGAAGTCGGTCGGCGATCTCCTGCCCCTCGGCAATCGAGGCGACCGTCGGAATACTGACAATCGACTCCTTGGCAAAGCCAAGATCCTTGTTCTCCAGGAAATCCAGTTGCTTGCCGATGATCAAGGTGCTGGCGATGAGAAGAATCGAAAGAGCAAACTGTCCGACGACGAGAATCTTGCGGACCCGGCTCCTATCGGCGCCCGTCGAAACGGCACCACGGAAGGCATCGATCGGCGAGAAGCGCGAGAGCACAAATGCCGGATACAGACCCGCAAGAAGGCCTACGGCCACAAAGATGCCGCCGAGCAGGAAGGCCGTCTGACCGTCCAGTGTCAACGCCAATTCGCGCTGGGCGAGACTGTTGAATCCCGGCAGGGCCAAGCTGGCCAGCATGAACCCGATAATCATCGAGAGACCCGTAAGCATGAGGGCCTCGCCCCAGTACTGCGCCATCAACTGGCCCCGATCTGCTCCGATCACCTTCCGGACACCAATTTCCTTGGCCCGGGTGAGCGAGCGCGAGACCGACAGCGTCACGAAGTTGATACAGGCAATGCTCAGGATCAGCAGGGCCAGGGCCAGCAGGATCCGGACGTACATCGGATTGACAACCGCGGAGTAGCCCTCCGGGAAGTCGGGATTCATGTGGATGTCGTGCAGCGGCTGCAGGCCCACCTGATACTGGCCCTCCTCGACCCGGTCGCCGATCACGGACGTGATCATGGGCGGGATCTTGGCACGGACCGCTTCGATGTCTGCACCCTCAGAGAGGAGGACATAGGTCTCCGGACTGATGTTGAAGAAGGCCGTCTTGAACCGGTCTGAATAGAACCACTCGTCGACGGCATAAGACAGCAGCAGTTCGAACTGCAGACTCGAGTTTTCCGGCGGGTCCGCCAGGACGCCTGTCACCTGAAACTGCCTGGGCTCGCCACTGAAGTCAATGCTGAGGATCTCACCCATCGGATCGGCCTGCCCGAAATAGCGCGTCGCAGCCGTCTCGGTAAGGACGATGTTTTCCTGACTCGCCAGCATGGTGCGCCGATCACCCGCCACCACCGGAAAGTCAAACACCTCAAGGAAGGTGGTTTCCGCCACGTGGATCTGCTCGTTGTGGCTGGTATCGCCCCGCCTGACCGTGTCATGGAATCGGTCGAAGCGGGCAATGGCCTCTATCTCGGGAATCGCGGCTTTGAGATCGGGCCCCGTCCGGTAAGGCGTGGTCGTGTTGAAGTGGACCTGGTTGGGACCGTAGTCCTCCAGAACCCAGGCCCGGTAGATTCGGTCGGCCTTCTGGTGGCCGCTGTCGAACGTGATCTCGTTGCGGACAAACAGCAGGAGCAGCAGCGCGGCCGCGATACCTACCGACAGCCCGACCAGGTTGATGGCAGAAAAGCTGGCCTGACGCCGAAGGACACGAAAGGTGGTACGGAGGTAGTGTCGGAGCATCGGGCGGAAGGGTGGGGTGAGTCGTCTGAACGACTACAACCCCTGTGCCATTGCCCGGACCGATGAAATTGATCCCTAAAGGCCGCTTCCTCTGTCCGATATGCTCGCATCCGATCACCGGGTGTTCGGATGTGGACACCTGTTAGCGAATCAAGGTCATGCTGCGTGTGAAGCGTTCCTGACCCACGGTCAGAGCGTACAGGTAAAGGCCCGATGGGGCCTCGGCACCCGAAGACACCCTGCCGACCCATTGCACCTCGTGGCGACCGGCAGGCAGAACGCCCCGTACCAGGGTCTGAACACGCCGGCCGAGCACGTCGAAAACGGTCAGCGTGACGTCGGTGCGTGCCGACAGTTCGAATGCCAAGGTCGTTACCGGGTTGAAGGGATTCGGGTAGTTCTGGTGCAGGACGAAGCCGCTGGGAAGGTCGGCTGACTCGTTCGCGATCGAGGAGGCTGACGCCTGGATCAAGATCAGATCGGCCTGCAGGAGCCCGCCGACTTCGGTGACCGCCACCACCTCGATGAAGGAGCCTTCCGGAATATCCTCGAGGGCAATGCTCTGGTTCGTCCCATCGGAAAAATCAGTGTTGCTGCTGACGCCGATTTCGAGGCCGGCCGTGCGGAATCGGTCAACGAGCTTCGCGGTGATGACGCCCGCCACTATGATGGTTTCCTGCACGGCTATGTGAGCCGCGATGATTCCCGCGTCGCCGGCGGTACCGGTGACCAGGACGCGCTGTCCGAGAGCCAGGGCGGCTGCGGAAATAGGGAGTGCGTTTTCATCGACGAGATCGGCGCTCGCAAACTCGACCATCACGCCACTGACGGTAAGGGTGAACCCATCGATCGCCTCAATCTTACCTGCGTGGGTCACTTCGTCCGCTGTGCCCGCGTCCGCTGGCCTGATCCTTTCTGCGTAGAGTGAACCATCCGCCAGGTGACGGAATCGGACCGTCGCGGGATCGCCTATGTCTGGTATTCCGTTGTCAATTCGGGTGTCGGCATCGATGCTAAATCTGGTCCCGGCAACGACGATGGCATCGCTGGCGATTTCCGTAACGGGTCCGGTCAGTCGGCCAGCAATGGACAAGTCTTGTTTGACCGAAATCTCGGCGGCAACTAGCCCCTGGTCAGATTCGAATCCTTCAATCTTGACGGTCATGCCGAGGCTCAGCCCCTCATAGAAAAGCTCATCGCCCGATCGATCTCGAATGTCAGTGTCAACGGTAACCTGGAACGAGAGATTGCCGACGGTCAGCGTTCGCAGATCAGCGTTGAGTTCGGAGATGTTGCCGGCGATTTCAACGTCGTCGTCCTGATACCGAACCAGGAGTTTGATCTTGACTGCGAAGAGCGAGCCATCTGACTTGGCAACAGCGTGCACGCGAACGGTCTCGCCGACCTGGAGGTCAGCCAACGTGAGTTTCGAACCTCGCTCACCTTTGATATCGGTGACGTCAGATACTTGCACATCTGTACCGGAAACGAGGAGGCTCGAGTCGGAGATGCCGTCAATAAGCCCCTCCAGTTCCTGCATGTCGCCCATTCCGCCCTTCACCCGGACTCGGGTGGCAAGCAACGAGCCGCCGTCCTGCACGGTGGCTTCGACCTCGACCTCCACGCCGATGGCGAGGTCGCCAAAGGTGATGTCGAATGGAAGTTTGCTCTCAAATTCGGTGTCCGAGTTCACCAGAAAGACGACACCATCCACACCGAAAGTCTCAGAGCCCAGGGCGTCGATGACACCGCGTGCATCGACCTCGTTTCGCCCGTTGTCGTTTTCCTTCTTGATGCGAAGCGCGATGAGCGTGCCAGACTCCTCGACGTACTCTACCTCGACCTGATCGCCCGGGACCAGGTCTGCAATGCTGGAGCCACCGGCAAAATGCGTTTGGTCGGTGATAGCAAAGGTGAAGTCTCCGACCACCAGTTCGGTATCGGTGACGGTGGTGACTTGTCCCTCAATCTCTTCGCGATCGTCGTCGGAGGCGGAGGTGCGCAGTCGCACGACCACGTGGGTCGCCACCCAGGCGCCATCGGCCTTGCTGGCGTCGACCGACACCTGCATGCCTTCTTTGAGGTCGGCGGCGGCCAGCGCGTGACCGTCCTCATCCTCGATGACCGTGGTGCTCGTCAACTGCAATTCAAGCTTCTTGACGACAATGTGCTCGGCGCCGGTTTGTGTGATCTTTCCCTTGAGGCTTACCGACTGGCGGTCTGATGCGATCAGCTTGATGACAACGGCAACCAGTGTCCCGTCAGCCGCCTCGACGGCCTCAATTTCCACGGTCTGATCCAACAAATCGGCCAAAACTGTTCCGTTGGGCGCGACAATCCGGGTCCGGTCAATCACATGGATCTCCCGTCCGCCAACAGTCAGGGAGGCGGTACCTACGGCCTCGACTTTCCCGCGTAATTCGATGGTCTGATGCCCGTCGCCATCGTCGCTGTCATCTCCGTCGCCGTCGTCTCCATCGTCTCCATCGTCGCCGTCGTCCGAAGGTCTCTCCACCTCAACGGTCACACCGGCGCGAAATCGCGAGCGACCCGACGTCAATTCGACCGAGACCTCCCAGTCTCCAGCCTTTCCCTGGAGGGTGGAGACTGGCACAGATGCGCCGTAGAAATTTCTGTCAGCATCCAGGTGAAGAGCATCTTGAATCCGATCGCCATTTCCTTTCGGACGAATCTGGAAGGTCGCCGAATCAATCGTGCCCGAGGGCACGGCTACCCGAAAATGAATGGTCTCGTGGAGTCCGAATGCCGAGGTTTCGCTCAAGAAACTCCCATCGCTAGAGACCTGAAGGCCAAGTTGCCCCTGTCCCTGGGCGAGGGCCGGAGCGGCCGCCACGATCAGGACGATGAGTACAGCGGCGAAGCGGCGAAGGAGTGCGGTCATAGGTGCGGGCCTTTTCGTTGAGAACGAATTCCGATCGGCACCGAGGGCACCGCTCGGGTATCAGGTCAGGTATCGGCCGCAGAGCTTCCTTTCTGAAGTCCGGCCCTCAACAACCCCCCTGCCTCAGCTACATATTCCGTCGGTACTGTCCGCCGACCTCGAAGAGGGCCGACGTAATTTGCCCTAGAGAACAGACGCGCACGGCATCCATAAGCACCGAAAACACATTCTCACCGGTGCGCGATGCCTCCTGGAGCCGCTCCAGCATGGCCGGAGCCCGGTCCGTGTTTCGACTCTTGAAGGCTCGAAGCGAGGCAAGCTGATCGTCCTTCTCGGCCGTCGAGGATCGCATGAGGGCCGGGCCGCCGGAGCCGGCTGTGGGCTGCTCGCCCAGAAACGTGTTCACGCCAATCACCGGGAGTTCGCCCGAGAGCTTCTGCCGCTCGTAGAACATCGACTCCTCCTGGATCTTGCCGCGCTGGTACATGGTCTCCATCGCGCCAAGCACGCCCCCCCGATCATTGATGCGCTCGAACTCCGTGAGGACGGCCTGCTCCACCAGGTCCGTCAGCTCGTCGATGATGAACGCGCCCTGCAGCGGGTTCTCGTTCTTTGCCAGCCCCAACTCACGGTTGATGATCAGCTGGATCGCCATCGCCCGACGCACGCTCTCCTCTGTCGGCGTCGTGATGGCCTCGTCGTAGGCGTTGGTGTGCAGGCTGTTGCAGTTGTCGTAGATGGCCATCAGCGCCTGCAACGTGGTCCGGATGTCGTTGAACTGGATCTCCTGGGCGTGCAGGCTTCGGCCGGACGTCTGGATGTGATACTTGAGCTTCTGGCTCCGCTCGTTGGCCCCGTAGAGATCGCGCATGGCCACGCTCCAGATCCGGCGGGCCACGCGGCCAATGACGGTGTACTCGGGATCCATCCCGTTGGAAAAGAAGAACGAGAGGCTTGGGGCGAACGCGTCCACGTCCATCCCGCGGCTCCGGTAATACTCAACCAGGGTGAAGCCATTGGAGAGGGTGAAGGCAACCTGGCTGATCGGATTGGCACCGGCCTCGGCGATGTGGTACCCCGAGATGGAAACGGAATAGAAATTCCGGACTCCGTGGTCGATGAAGGCCTGCTGGACATCGCCCATCAGGCGCATCGCAAATTCGGTCGAGAAGATGCAGGTGTTCTGGGCCTGGTCTTCCTTCAGGATATCCGCCTGGACCGTCCCACGGACCCGCGTCATGGCTTCGGCCGAGATGCGGTCGCATTCCTCCTGACTCAGGAGGCCCCAATCCACCAGGTCCTGGGAAGTAGCCCCCATAAGGCCCAGCCCAGATCCGTCGTGGGTCGGGGGGAGGTCTTCTTCCGGGCCGCTGGGTCCGGTTGGCCGATACTTCGGGCGATTCGACCCGAGGCGCGTGTCCAGCTCGGATTCGACGGCGTCCCACCGTCCGGCCTCACGCAGGTAGCGCTCGACCTGCTGGTCGATGGCCGTGTTCATGAACATGGCCAGGAGCATCGGGGCAGGACCGTTGATGGTCATCGAAACGCTCGTGGCCGGATCGCACAGGTCGAAGCCCGAGTACAGCCGCTTCATGTCGTCCAGCGTGCAGATCGAGACTCCGGCGTTTCCCACCTTGCCGTAGATGTCAGGGCGCTCATCCGGATCGAATCCGTAGAGTGTGACTGAATCAAACGCCGTGGACAGACGCTTGGCCGGCGTACCCTCGCTCACTAGATGGAACCGGCGGTTGGTCCGTTCGGGGTTGCCTTCACCGGCAAACATCCGCGTCGGATCCTCGCCCTCTCGTTTGAAGGGAAACACGCCGGCCGTGAACGGAAAGTAGCCCGGCAGATTCTCGAGCAGTGCGAAGCGCAATCGCTCGCCCGGGTCCTCGGTCCGGGGGAGGACCACCCGTGGAATCCGTGTGCCGCTGAGCGACTCGCGGTAGAGCGGCACCTCGAACTCCCGGTTCCGGACCCTGTACGTGAAGGTGTCAGCCGTGTAGCGCGCGGCAGTATCGTCCCACCCCTCCAGAATGCGCTTGGAGTAGACGTCCAGGTGATTCCACCAGTGTTGGGACATCTCGGCAAGGCGGGTTTCGAGTTCCTTGCTGTCCTCTGGAGACCAGTCCTTCAGCTGGCCCAGGGCACCCTGAGCCTGCCCCCACTTGCGGGCGATGTCCACCTGCTGCTCGGCGTGGTCGCGATAGGACCGGCAGGACTCCGTGATCTCGCCCAGGTAGCGCTGGCGCCTCGGTGGAATGACGGCAGTTTCAACGGCCGGAAGCTCCGGCAGGTCGTGATCCCGAAACAGGTTGGTCTCACGGTCGAAGGAATACTCGTCGTTCAGCTTGTCCAGGATCGCCAGATAGAGTCGGCTCACACCCGAGTCGTTGAACTTCGAGGCCATCGTCGGGAAAACCGGCATGGAGGCCGGGTCCGAGTGGAAGGCCGCCATGTTGCGCTGCATCTGCTTTCGGATATCCCTCAGGGCATCCTCGCTGCCGCGCTTCTCGAACTTGTTGAGCACCACCATGTCGGCCGCGTCCAGCATCCCGATTTTCTCGAGCTGTGTCGAGGCCCCGTAGTCCTGCGTCATCACGTAGACCGAAAGATCCACGAGCTCGGTAACCTCCGTATCCGACTGCCCAATGCCGGCTGTTTCCAGAATGACGAGGTCGAAGCCTGCGGCCTTGCAGACCGCCAGACTCTCTTTCAGTGCTCCCGACGTGGCCCGATGTGCCTGCCTGGTGGCGAACGAGCGCATGTAGACGCGGCCCGCGTGTTCGCCGTAGATGGAATTCATCCGGATCCGATCACCGAGCAGGGCGCCACCCGTTCGAACGCGTGTGGGGTCGACCGATATCACGGCGATCTCGATGTCCGGGAAATCATTCAGAAAGCGCCGGATGATCTCGTCGGTGAGGGTTGACTTGCCGGCGCCGCCGGTACCCGTGATCCCGATGGTCGGGACAGGCTTGAGCGTGATCCCGAGCGATCCGTCGCCAGCACCAACCGGGACGGCCCCGGCCGCTTCCACCTTGTGCGCAGCGTCAGCCTCGACGGCAGACAGTTGCCGCGCCATTACCCGGGCGGAGCGCGTGCCGAGCGATGACCCATCCCGCGTACTCTCGAGCGGAAAATCGCATTCCTCCATCATGATGTTGATCATGCCCTGGAGTCCCATCGCCAGTCCATCCTCCGGCGAAAAAATGCGTGCGATACCGTAGGCGTGCAGCTCTTCGATCTCCGAAGGCACGATCACGCCGCCGCCGCCACCGTAGATACGAATGTGACCGCATCCCGCCTCCTGGAGGAGGTCATACATGTACTTGAAATACTCCATGTGACCGCCCTGGTAGGACGAGATGGCGATGCCGTTCACGTCCTCCTGAATCGCGGTGTCCACGACTTCCCGCACCGAGCGGTTGTGCCCCAGGTGTATCACCTCCGCGCCGGTCGCCTGCAGGATCCTCCGCATGATGTTGATCGCGGCATCGTGGCCGTCGAACAGGGAGGCGGCGGTCACGAATCGGACCGGGTGCTTTGTGGTGTAAACCTCGGCTTGCATGGCGTCAGAAGCTGTTGGAACGGTAGCCTGAATTGGACCGATCTCTCCAGCGAAAGTTCGCTGGGCGCGACGACCCCAAAATGTCCTAAACTGTCGCGAACCGTCAAGAGATCGTATGTCCAAGGTTTCCGTTTCCGAAGCTCAGAAAGTCGCCTATGACCGGCTTTGTGCCACGCACCCTGAGATAGAGCGTAAAGGCAAGAACCTGCTCTACACGTCGGTGAACGGGCACATGTTTACCGTCTTCTCGACTGAGGGCAAGCTCGGAATCCGACTGCCCAAGGCTGAGCGGGCCAAGTTCATCGAAGAGCACGGCTCCAGTATCCTGAGATCCTACGGGCACAACATGCCCGAGTATGTGACGATCTCGGACGAGATGCTTGAGGACACGGACACGCTCGCGCCCTACCTCACGATGAGCTACGCCTATGTGAGCGCACTCAAGCCGAAGCCCACGACGAAAAAGAAGAAGTAGAAGGCGATGGCTCTCCTCGAAATCAAGGATCTTCAAACGTGGTTCGAGACGGAGGCGGGAGTCGTTCGGGCCGTGGACGGTGTGAGTCTGGCCGTCGCCGAAGGGGAGACGGTAGCCCTGGTGGGCGAATCCGGTTCGGGCAAGTCCGTGCTGAGTCTATCTGTGATGGGTCTCGTGCCGCCACCCGGAAGAGTCGTCTCTGGTAGCGTGTCCTACGCGGGGCGCGACCTCGCAGGCATGTCCGAGCGCGACCGCAGAGGTCTGCGCGGCCGGGAAATGGCGATGATCTTTCAGGACCCGATGACAAGTCTGAACCCTGTCATTCGGGTTGGCGAGCAGATCGCCGAGCCCCTTCGATTTCACCTTGGACTCTCTCGCCGGGACGCCCGGAAGCGCGCCGTGGAGCTGCTGGAGGAAGTTGGCCTTCCCGACCCGGCCGAACGCGCCAAGGCCCATCCGCACGCGCTATCGGGGGGGATGCGCCAGCGAGTGATGATCGCGATGGCCATCGCCTGTGGCCCCAAGCTCCTGATTGCCGATGAGCCGACCACTGCCCTGGACGTGACGGTTCAGGCCCAGATCCTGGATCTGCTACGCGATCTGCAGAAGCGCTCCGGGATGGCGATGCTGTTCGTCACGCACGACCTGGGAGTGGTCGCCGAGATTGCAGACCGCGTTGCCGTTCTTTATGCCGGAAAGGTTGTGGAAGATGCCTCGGCGGGAGACCTTTTCGATGCGCCGAGGATGCCCTATACCCGCGGCCTGCTGGCGTCGGTGCCGAGCCTGGCTGGTCCCGTTTCCCGCTTGACGGGCATCGATGGATCGGTGCCCTCGGGCATCGACCGGCCTTCCGGCTGTGCGTTCCATCCGCGGTGCAGCTTCGCGCTGGATCTCTGTCGGAACGTAGAACCGCGGACGGAGCGGGCTGCGCCCGGACACTTCGTACGCTGTCATCGCCATGAAGAACTGACCCCGGAATCCTCAGAGGTACACAGTGGCATTGATTGAAGCCCGAGGGCTGAGAAAGGACTTCGATGCGCCGGGTCGGGGCCGAACGGTTACCGCTGTGGACGGCGTGAACCTCCGGGTCGAGGCTGGGGAGGTGGTTGGCCTGGTGGGTGAGTCGGGATCGGGAAAGAGCACAGTCGGCCGCCTGCTCTTGAGGCTCCTTGAGCCGACTGCCGGTGAGATCCTGTTTCGGGGCCAAGACATCACCGCACTGGACGGTGAATCCCTGAGGCCATTTCGGCGCGAGATGCAGATGGTGTTCCAGGATCCGTATGCCAGTCTCAACCGCCGGATGCGCGTGAGCGATATTCTGGAAGAACCCCTTCGCGTGCACGGCGTGCCAAAGGGCGATTGGGAGAGCCGCATCGAAGATCTTCTGGTCATGGTCGGTCTCGGCCCCGATGTGCGCTCGCGCTTTCCTCACGAGTTCTCCGGGGGTCAGAGGCAGCGAATCGGGATTGCCCGTTCGCTTGCGGTGGAGCCTTCGTTCATCGTGGCCGACGAGCCGGTGTCATCATTGGACGTCAGTGTCCAGGCCCAGGTGCTCAATCTGCTCGCAGACTTGAGGGCGCGCTTGGGACTGGCGATGCTCTTCGTCGCGCATGACCTGGCGGTTGTTCGACACGTCGCCGACCGGGTGCTCGTGATGTACCTGGGGCGGATCGTCGAAGAGGCAACGGCGGACGTGTTGTTCGCCGATCCGGTGCATCCCTACACCGAGGCTCTGCTGTCGGCCGCCCCGGTGCCGGTGGTGGGCGTGCGTCGGGACCGGATTGTTCTCCAGGGGGACATTCCGAGCCCCATGGCGATTCCCTCTGGGTGCGCGTTTCGGACGCGCTGCCACCTGGCGGAGGCGCGTTGCGCTGAGGAGCGCCCCGAGTTGGAGGAGACGAGTCCAGGGCACTGGAAGGCTTGTTGGGTCAGGTAGCGGGCCGAGTGTCACGCGCCTCGGGACATATCGTCCTCGTCGCTCGCAGCAGCGGTTTTCAAAGTGTGGACGCGAATGTGAATTTCCAGGTGTTAGCCGAATTCAATAGATACTCGATACAGTCAGGTTTGTAAAATCCACCACTTAGTGGTTGATATTCCACCACCACGTGGCTGATATTGCACCCGTTCAGCACCCCTTGCCAATGCACCAGGGTTTCGCCGGAGGCCCATTGCGGCCCCCACTACTACTTTAGAGGAAGAATCGGTGCTTCGCAGAAACATCGAGCCTACAATTCGGGCCGCCCTGGCTGATACGCCTGTGGTCTTGTTGACCGGAGCGCGCCAGACCGGAAAAAGCACACTGGCTCGCAATCTGGCTCTCGACGCGTTTCCGGAAGGGGCCGCAAGAATGGTCACACTGGACGATGCCACAACCCTGGCGGCGGCGGCTTCGGACCCGGAAGGCTTTATCGCCGACGCCACCGGACCTCTCATCATTGATGAGGTGCAGCGGGTTCCGAAGCTCTTTCTGGCTATCAAGGCCAGCGTAGACCGGGATCGACGACCGGGACGGTTCCTGCTCACCGGATCGGCCCATGCGCTCATGATTCCGGCTGCCTCGACCGCTCTTGTTGGGAGAATGGAAGTGCAGACCCTCTGGCCTTTCTCGCAAGGTGAGTTGGAGGGCCACGAGGAGGCCTTTATTGATGCCCTCTTCCAGGATTCCATCCCCGGCCAGGCGGGGCCTCACCCGTTTTTATGGAGCCAGTTGACGGCGGGCGGCTATCCAGAAGCTGTGGCTCGGGGGGACTCCTCTCGTCGGGACGCGTGGTTCGGGTCCTACATCACCACCATCCTGCAGCGGGATGTCCAGGACCTTGCCCAGATTGAGCGAATCTCGGAACTCCCCACCCTGCTTTCGCTCATTGCGGCACGCACCGCGAATTTACTCAACATGGCTGAGCTTTCCCGATCCTCCGGCCTTCCCGCCACGACCCTGAAGCGCTATCTCAGCCTGTTCTTCGGTACGTTTCTGACAAGAGAGCTCCCGGCCTGGTCGTCCAATCTTTCCAAGAGACTGGTCAAGTCGCCCAAGCTCTTCGTGCTGGATTCCGGCCTCGCGGCACACCTCGTGGGTTTTTCGAGCGATAGCGCCGCAACACACGCAACCGCCGGCGGGTTGCTTGAGACCTTCGTGGTTGGGGAGCTTCTAAAGCAAAACACCTGGAGCAGGCAGACCGTCACCCTCCATCACTATCGAACCCATGGTGGCCGGGAGGTAGATGTGGTTCTTGAATCGCCCCATGGAGCACTCGTGGGACTGGAAGTGAAAGCCAGCCGCTCGGTCTCCGCCCGGGACTTCCGCGGCCTGGACAGTCTTCGCGACGAGGCACCGGATCGATTCAAACGAGGCGTAGTCCTCTACCGCGGGGATCAGGTGGTGTCGTTCGGGCGGGGGCGGTCGGCGGTGCCTTTGAACGCGCTCTGGTCCTGGTAGGGGTGGCATAAACCTAATACCCCTTTTCGCGGGCAGCAGGGACTGCTGCCCGCCAGCCAGGTGGCCCACCTTGGGGTATTCCCCGGCCCACACCGGGCGTCTGGTGCGGCAGTTGGCCGAAGGCGACGTGGACGCTGTTCTCGACAAGCGTCGTGGCCAGACGTGGTTTCCATGGGAAACGGGCCCTGGGCCGTCCTCATGCGGAAGAGCTCGCTCGGGGTCCATTCGACGACCTCGTAGGTGTATTCGAGACGTTTTCCCACAAACTCTGCCACGAAGGCGATCCGCGAGCCCACGGCGAGTGGCCGCGGAGTTCGCCACTCCACCGACTTGATGTTCACGTACCAGGCGGGCACGTTGTCGGGGTCGGACGCAAACGCGGCCACGACTTCGACGGGTCTGTCGATAACAATCTCCGTCTGGACATCTACGTGCGGCATGGGTCAGCCTTTCGCTTGAGTAAAGTCGTCGGAATGGCGACCGAAGGATAAGATCCAGGCCGCCTCGGGACATTTCGTCCTCGTGGTCTGTTCTCTCTGTCCACCTGCCTTTCGCCTCATGTCTCGCCTCCGCTTTCTACCGACTCTTTTTCTCGTGGCGGTCTTGGCACCCACCGCGCTGAAGGCAGCCGGCCCTGACACCACAAGCACGAGGGCCCGTTTCCAAGAGATCATGGCCTTTGCCGAAGCAGAGGGACTGTCGTCGAGGCCCGTCGGCGAGATCATGGTCCGACTGGGAGAACAGTTTCTCGGCCGCCCGTATTTGGCTGGTCCGCTCGACGGCTTCGGCAAGGAAGTCGTGGTAGCGCGACTGGATGCGTTCGATTGCTTCACCTACGTCGAGGCGGTGCTGGCAATGGCCCGGGGTGTAGCCCGCGGAGATACGACCTACGCCGGCTATCTGGCCCGAACCGAGGAGCAGCGCTACCGCAGTGGCAAGGCCGGCGGGTACTGCAGCCGACTCCACTACTTCACCGAGTGGGTTCAGGCGAACCAGTCCCGTGGACTGGTGCAGGACATTACGGGCGATGTCGGCGGACGCCCGTTCGAAAAGCGCTACGGATTCATGACGGCGCACCGGGACGCCTACCCGGCCCTGGCGTCAGACAGCGAATTTCAGTGCATCGCTGACGTTGAGGCGTCTCTGAACGAAAGCGTCCGGCTGTTCTTCATTCCCCAGGAAGAGATCGCCAGCAGCTACGACCGGCTGCTCCCGGGTGATCTCGTCGCCACGGTGACGAATATTGCGGGACTTGATGTGACCCACACGGGCCTGGTCTACCGAAACGAGGACGGTTCGACGGGCCTATTGCATGCTTCGACATCCGGTGGCGTGAAGGTGTCGCCCGATCTGCAGCGTTATGTACAGGACGTGCGAGCTCAGGTCGGGATCTTGGTCGCCAGAGCGGACGACTCAGGCCAGGGATCTCAGCTACGGCGACCTTGAGTCAGTACGCATTCAGCAACGCTTTCTTCTTCGCGACGCTGAACTTGAGCACCTGATCGCCGTCCTCGGTTTCGACGTGAATCAGGTACAAGCCAGATCCGATTGGAAGGTTGTTGTCGGTCCGCAGATCCCAGGTAAGGAAGCGCTCGGGGCTGTTCTTAATCAGGGTCCGAACGAGTGTGCCGCTGAGTTGGAAGACGCGAACCGTGGCCTGTTGGGGCATATTGGTGAAGCGCACTTCGTCGGTCAGAGAGCTGACTTCGTAATCGGACGCGCCCTTGTAGGGATTGGGTGTGATCCCCACCTGAAGAGCCGGCGCGTTTTCCTCTTGCGCATTGGCCGGGACCGCCTCGAACCGTGTGATGGGGCCAAAAAGCACCCTCGGTTCTGAGTTGGCATTGTAGGCGTAGGCCTGAACCCCAAAGTGATAGGTGCGATAATTCGTCAGGCCCTGAATTCGGAAACTGTGCTGCAGGCCGGAGTCGGTGCCGAAGGCGATGGGTACACGGTATGAGTCTCCAGTCGTGACCCGTTTCACGCCGTTGACTACATCGAAGACTGCCAGGAGGCGACCGTCCGAGTCGGAGGGCGATTCAAACTGAAGCACATTGTATCCCTCCAATCGGTATTCCCGATCCTGAATATCCTCGGGTAGCGTCGTGTTCACGGCCCGGTAGCCGTCCTGATGGTTGTTGCCGTCTCTCGCGTTGGACCATTCGACGAGCACCTCTCCGAAGTCCGCGGTGACCGCGACTTGGGGCGCGTCGGGAGGGCGTGGGAAGCTTAGTCCAGAATCATAAAACGTCTGGACCGTCCGACTGTCGTCCTTGAGTTGTCGAACCGAGTCGAGGTGGTCTGCCCCGAAGGAGGTAATAATGGCGAACGTGACCTGAGCGCCGGTGCTGTCCATGTCAAAGGGACCTCCCGCTGAGATGAACCGCCGGTCTGCAGGCGAGGTCGGACCGCCCCGGCCGTCTACGTCGAACTCCGACCAGAACTCGGGTGGATCACCGGGAAACATAAAATTGACCGGCAGGCTCGAGTAGTCGCGGCCATTGCCGCCATAGGTGATTCTCTGGCCATCCCTCCAACGGCCCTGCATGTAGTTGTACATGTCCGCTCCGTTTCCAGGCACGCCTAGGACACCCGCCCCACCAGGGTAATACACGAAGCTCGTCATCCGTTGTCGTGGCTCACGCTCGGGTGCGGACTGCGACAATGGTTCGTTACTCACACCGGGGACCTGGAGAAAATCGAATCCCACTGCCGGTGGAGCCGCTCCGTAGCCTTGCGCACCCTCGTCGTCGTTATCCGAGTTGTAGACGAACGCCAGGCCGAGTACCGAATCCGAGCCGACATAGTCATCGACGAAATTCCCCAGGTCAGGGTCAGCAAAGACTGAGAAATAGGTCTCGGTGAGCGCCGGCTCGCCTCTCAGGAGCAAGCGGTATCGATGAAAGGTGGTATTCCCCAGTACGCCAGTCTGTGCGTATGCAAAAACGGAGGCGTGGACCTCGAGGCCCATCGGTACCGCGTCAGTCCTGCTGTGCCTGTTTCCTCGGTCATTCATCACCCACCAAAGCATTTGGTCGCCCTCGATGTCCGGTCGCTCGCCCGCTTCGAGGTTGACTACTCGGTCCATTCGTTGGGCCAATGGTAGACCCAAAACGTTGATGAGCCGGCCCTCTGAATCCAGGGTCGGTGCTCCGAGGCCAGTTGGCCAGTCCCTCAGGTCCGGGGACGCCGAGCCCTCTCGGTCATATCGAAGCAGGTCTTCGCGACTCACCGAGTACACCCGGTCGAAGTCACTGCAACTGGCGGGCGGGAGGCCCTCCTCGCCCAGGGGACCAGCCCAAAACTCAAATGGACCGTATGTCGACCCCGCCAGTCTTAGCTGTCCATCGACCAGACCCCCAACCCAGATGCCCGCGCTGAAGAAAGCATTTGTACCTCCGGCCTTCGGCACTTCGTAGACATTGGGCGAGCCGCGCCAGAAGAGATTTCCGTTATTTGGGATCCTGGCCCTGACGTTGCCGACGTCCAGGTAGGCCTCGCCGATGGATGGCTCGCAGGTCCCTACGGTTTGGGCGGAAACCGGGTGCGCGAGTTGGGCAACAAGAAGGAGTGCGATGGGGAGGCAGCGCAACGAGAACAGACCTCTGACGGCAGCCGGTTGGTAGCGGGAAGTCACTTGAGCGTAAAGCGCCACGGATCGTCAGGTTCTATCGAAGAGTTTGAACGATCCGATTCGCAGCCCAAACGACACTCCCTAGCCTACAGCCTGCACCCCTTTGATGTCCAAAGACAGCCCAACCCGCCGAATAATCGCCTCCAATTCAGCTTCGCCGCGGGCATCCAGCAGTCGCCCAGGCGCCCGGATAAACGAAGAGGAAATGATACCTCGACGCCTGAAGATGAACTTGCGAAACGCCAGGCCAATCTTGGGCTGGAACTCATACCGGATCAACGTCGCGTGGCGGTCGAAGAGGGCTGCCGCGCGCTCGGTGTCGCCGGCGCGGTAGGCCCTGTAGATGGCCACCAGCACCTCGGGAAACGCGAACCCGGTCATGATGCCGTTTGCTCCGCGCTGGAGTTCTTCCAGGAAGTACTCGCCTCCAAGGCCACCGAATACCCCGATTTTCCCATCGGCCTTCTCGAGTATCTCCGAAAGCTTGGCCAGCACCGGCTGCTCCTCAAGCTTGACGTACTGGACACCCGGTATCTCTCTGGCCATGCGAGCGATGAGCTCGGCAGAAAGGAGGGTGCCAAAGGACTCGGGGAAGTCATGGATGATGACGGGAATCGTGAGCCGGGATGCCACGTCGGCGTAGTAGTCAAACAGGACGCCATCGTGCTGGATGCTGATGGGGGCGACAAAGACGGCGTCCGCGCCCAATTCCTGGGCCTCCAGCCCCTGCTCGATGGCGCCCGCCGCACCAAAGGCCCGCACGCCGCACCAGATGGGCACCCGGCCTGACACCTGCTCGACTGCAGTCGACACGACCTCACGGCGCTCTGAGAACGCAAGCTTATGCGCCTCGCCCATGAAACCGAGAATGGATAGGCCGTGGACGCCGGCCTCGAGTTCGAAGTCGATGAGGCGCCTGAGGCTGTCCGAGTCGACGAGGCCGTCATCGGAAAAGGGGGTCGGAAGAATGGGCAGTACGCCTTCAAATTGCATGGCTTATCAGCTTGAGGGTCTAACAAAACTACCGGATCCCGGGGAGCCGATCACGACCTTCCCGTCGTAAACCTGCCGGCCGGCGACCCAGGTGCCCACGACGCGGCCCTGAACCTGGCGACCCTGGTGGGCGCTCCATCCGCTCGGACACTGGAGCGCGGATTCCTCCACGACCCACTCAGCGGCGGGATCGAGGAGCGTAAAGTCCGCATCCATCCCTTCGGCAAGGCGGCCCTTGCCAGCGAGACCGTAGATATCGGCTGGACCCGAGCACACGGCCTCCAGGTATCGATCGAGCGAGAGCCGCCCTCTGGCCACGCCCTCGGAGTAGAGCAGGACGCCGAGGGTCTCGGCTCCCGACAGCCCGGCCCACGCCTCAAACACGTTCTCCTTGTCCTTGACAGCTGGTGGGTACGGCGAGTGATCAGATGTCACGATGTCGATTCGCCCGTCGGCGAGCATCAGCCAGAGTTCCTCGGCGGCCTCGCGGGTTCGGAGCGGCGGATTGCATTTGGCGCGGCTGCCCAACCTTTCGAATGCCGATTCGTCCAGGAGCAGGTACTGGAGGCAGGTTTCGCCGGTCGCCTTCACGCCAGTTGACCGGTGCCAGTTGAGGAGGTCGAAGGTCCGCGGCACGGTGCCATGGACAATGTGGAGCCGGGCGCCGGTCGCGTGGGCGAATTCGAGAAGGCGCCCGGTGGCCTCGGTTTCGGCCACCGGCGGTCTGCTCCTCGCGTGATCCACGGGCACAGGCCGGCGCTCGGCCAGAATGCGGGCGGCGGCCTGATCCACGATGTCCTGATTCTCCTGATGGGCCGCGACGGGAAGTCCAGTCTCGGCGATGAGTCTGAAGGCCTCCAACAACTGCCCGTCCGGTACCCTGGGGAATCGATCGTCGTCAACGTGGACGGTCGACGCCTTGAATCCCGCGGCCCCGGCTTCGGCAAGCGCGGCGATTTGCGTGAGGGGACCGGTAGGGGGGAAGGTGGCCCAGAGCGCCACGTTGACGATGGCCTCGCGACTCACGTCCCCAATCTTGGTCCTCAGGGAGTCGGCCGTCCGGACGGGCCGCGAGGGTCGATCGAAAGGCATGTCTATGATGGTTGTCGTCCCGCCGGCAGCCGCAGACCGGGTTGCGGTGGTGATGCCCTCATCCGGATTCGACCGGGTGTGCACATGGGCATCCACAAAGCCAGGAAGCACGAGCTGATTGCGCGCGTCGATGTGTCGGTCTCCACGGAGCGGAGCGTCCCCTATGGCAACGATGCGCCCATTGCGGATTCCCACCCATCCCGCCCGGAGCACGCCTCTTGGAAGCGCCAGGTCTCCTTGAACTGTGAGATCGAAATCAGGCATGGGGCACGGCGAAGGGTGGTGGCAGCGATGTCGCTTCAACGGTCAATATCGAGCAGACGGCCCCAGACATCCACCGCTTCCTTTGGATGGGACCGGATTCTCGCTGCGTTCTCGAACCCGCGTGGCCGTCGGGGATTTGGATGGGAAGGAATCGCCCCAAAAACATCCGCTACATGAACATTCTCACCGTTGAGGGTCTACACAAGAGCTTCGGCATGAAGCCGCTGCTTGAGTCGGTCACATTTGGACTCGGCGACGACGAGAAGATGGGGCTCATCGGGGCCAACGGCTCCGGCAAGACCACCCTGATGCGGATCATCTCCGGTCAGGAAACGGCCGACAGTGGAAGGGTCATGATTCCCTCGGCCTCCCGGGTGGCCTTTCTGCCACAGAATCCCGAGTTCGATCCAGCGCACACGGTTCTGGATGCCGTGTTTGACCAGGGCGACCCCACGCTTCGACTCCTGCATGATTACGAGGAGGTCTCGCACAAGCTTGCCGAGGGAGACCAGTCCGTCCTCGATCGCTTCAGCAACCTGAGTCACCAGCTCGATGTCTCTGGCGGCTGGGATCGCGAGGCAGAGGCCATGGCGATTCTCGACCGATTGGGTCTGAGCGACTTCGATGCGCGTGTGGGGACGCTATCGGGTGGCCAGCGAAAGCGCGTCGCGCTGGCTCGTGCCCTGTTGCTGCAACCGGACTTGCTGCTCTTGGATGAGCCGACCAACCATCTGGATACCGAGACCATCTCGTGGCTGGAGACGTACTTGGCCCGCTATCCGGGCGCATTGCTCTTGGTCACCCATGATCGCTACTTCCTCGACCGCGTGACCAATCGCATGCTGGAAGTCCATCCCGGTGGCGTGACCAAATACGAAGGCAACTACACCCGGTATCTGGAACTCAAGGAAGAGGCCGAACGCCTGGCGGATGCCACCGAGCGGACTCGCCAGAATCTCGCCCGCCGTGAGCTTGCGTGGCTGCGACGCGGACCCAAGGCCCGGACGTCGAAGGCCAAGTATCGGGTCGAGCGGGCACAGGCTCTCCAGGAAGGAGGGAAGTCCGGCCCGGATGCCGCGCTCGCCATGACCGCGGCCTCCACACGGCTGGGCAAGAAGGTGGTCGAGCTGGATCGCGTCTCGAAGTCCTTCGACGGCGTGGAGGTGGTGCCGGAGTTCTCCCGTCTCTTCACCCGGGATGACCGGATCGGCATCATTGGACCGAACGGATCGGGAAAGACCACGCTGCTTGAGTTGATCGCCGGGAATCTGGCCCCCGATACCGGTTCGGTGGAACTCGGCCCGACCGTTGCCATCGGATATTTCGATCAGGAAGGTGGGCCGCTGAACGACGCGCTTCGGGTAATCGATACGGTAACCGAAGTGGCGGAGAGTGTCCGGACGGCGGACGGTTCGCTGATTTCGGCGAGCCAGATGCTGGAGCGATTCCTCTTTGCTCCCGCCGTGCAGTACACACCGGTGGCGAAGCTCTCAGGCGGCGAGCGGCGACGACTGCACCTCTTGCTGGTCCTGATGTCGGCCCCCAACATTTTGCTCCTGGACGAGCCGACGAACGATCTGGACATACCGACGCTGGCGGCGCTGGAAGAATACCTGGATTCGTTCGCGGGCGTCCTGATTGCCGTCTCGCATGATCGCTGGTTTCTGGACCGGACCGTGGATCACATTCTCTGCTTCGAGGCTGAAGGCGGCATCAGAGAGTACCCGGGAGACTACTCGGCCTATCTCGAGCGGCAGGCCGCGGAAAAGGCAGCGGCGGAGGCCGCGACGGCAGTGGCAGCGGCAGGCCGGCAATCGGCGCGTCCCGCTCCCAAGGCCGTCACATCAGCCCCACACAAGGCCAAACTCTCCTACAAGGAAAAGCTCGAACTGTCGAAGACCGAGACGCGTATCGAAGCGGCCGAGCAGCGAAAGTCCGAGATCGAAGCCGCGCTGGCAGCCAATTCTGACGACTTCGAGGCCGTGGCTGCCTTGTCGAAGGAGATTGGGCAGCTGACCGATCAGCTGGACCTGGACATGGAGCGGTGGGCCGAACTGTCTGAGCGGGTCTGACCTTACCGACTGGCGGACTCGGCCTCGCGCACAGCCTGGTCGAACCGCTCCTGAATGGCCGTCACGGCCTCGTCCCGTGCCGCGGCCAGATCGGCCTTCGCCTCTCGTAATTCCGCCGGGGAGATTGAGGCGAGCGGTTCCAGATCCTCAAGACTGGTCATGGCGTCGGCGTACCAATCGATCCAGGCATCGATGATCTGCTGCTGTATGTCGGCCGATTGTCCGGAAGCCACGACCGTCCGGCTGAGGCGCGACTCGACGTCGATCCGGTCCAGTGCCGCCTTCCGAATCTCCGACAGAATCCCTGACGCCGTCTCGTTGGTCGCGGAGACAAGGCCCAATGCGGAGACCAGAGCGGTGCGGCCGACCCGGCTCAACTCGTCGGCCGACACCTTGTCGATCCGGTCCCCATCGGTGTGATAGAACTGGTCGGTGAAGTGCCAGAACAGGACGCCGGGGATGTCGGCCCGCAGGAAGGGGACGTGATCACTGCCGCCTTCAAATGGGTTGGTGCCGACCAGCCAATCGGTGGTGGCGGCGGTTTCCCTCGCCTTGTTCAATACATAGTCGTTGAGGTAGTGCGGCATCATGTCCTCGAGCGTGAGCGGCCTGCCGCCCCACTCGGAGTACTTGTCGTCACCCCGGGTCCAGATGGCTGAGGGGTCGGGCATTTTTTCGATCAGAAACGTGCCTCCCGTAATCGCCGTGTTTTCCCCAACCATGTCGAGGGAGAGGCCCCACTTGATCCCGCGGGCCCGCAACGAATCCTGCTCTATGTACCGGGCTGTCGAGCGGATCTCCAGACCCCACAGGAAGGTGATGGTCCGATCGGCCTCGAACTCCTTCGCCTGGATCATCTGAGCGGCTACACGGGCCATTTCGAGTTGCGCTCCTACGCCCGAGGCATTGTCATTGGCTCCCGGCTCCTGCACGTGGGCGCTGAAGACGAACCGTTCGTCGGGCGCGCGCTGTCCTCGAACCTCGGCAACCACCGTCAACTCATCTGCATTCGGCGTCCAGGTGACCTCCGTCTCCACAATGACGGAAACCGGGCCGGCGTCGAGGGCTGCACGGAGCCGCTCCTGGGCATCGAAGGAAAGTGAGACGGCCCAGCGTGGATTCTCGGCATACGAAATCGAACTGAACTGGATGGAGTCCCGGTTTTTTTCAGGCTGGAGATAGTCTGGAAGCGAGTAGCCCAGGACGCCCACCACGTCGCAATCGCCGAGCTGCCTGGTCAGGCTCCTCGCGCTGGAATTCCCGAGGACCATGCGTCCGTTGACCTCTGCACACGCAACCCCTTCTCGGCTGCCCACGTCGATAAGATCCGCGGTCACGCCGCCCTCCGGTGTGGAGTGGGACATGCGAGCCAGCATGTTGCGATTGGTCTCGAAGTTGAGGACCTCATCGCCGCCCACAATCTGAACCCTGGCGGCCAACGGCTCCCAGGCGGGGGCGTCCATCGGATACTTCTCGATTCGGTAGGTCAGCGGCCCTTCGGTTCCGGACCCATCCTCCCGGACAAATCCAACCGCGGCCAACTCCTCGGCCAGGTGGTAGATGGAGGCATCGAAGCCCCGGTTGCCGGGCCAGCGAACAAACTGATCCATGAAGGCAACGGTATCGAAGGCCCGCTCGCCCGAGAACCGATCCGCCACGCGATCCGACAGCTCGTGGGTGAGCGGCGAGAACTCTGTCGGTCCTCCTGACGGGGTGCAGGAGGAAAGCAACAGCGCCATGGCCAGCGGCCACGCGCGTAAGAAACGGTTCATAGTTGTCCAGGGGAGTCAAGAAGAGAGCGAAGGACGCCGGCCATCAGGTGTCCCAGGTCGACAACCGGGATGGTCACGGATTCCCGCACCGAATCGAGCGAGGCGGCGGGCAATCCGACGTAGTCGAAAACTACGGCCTGCGCCTCGCCCACGTTCTCCGTGACGAACACGGCCAGGTCCTCGGGCTGAGACAGGAAGACCCGAACGTCCACCGAAAAACCGGCCGATTTCCACTTGAGCTCGGCCGGCCGTCGCTGATCGTCGATAGGTACGAGGACCAAGAGGCGATGCAGACCCAAGGCGTCAAGGGCCGCGACACCGAGTCGAAATGGATGAAGGAGGGGGACCCTGGATCGAAGCGATGCGAACGGACCTGCACAGAGCAGGGCGATCACGGAAGCGCCCTCGCGCTCGAGATCGTCAATATGGCGCTGGAGGAGCGGCGACAGGTGAGGCTCATCCACCACCACGGTGCGTCCATCCGCCAGCCGGGTCCGGAGCGGGAACACCGCATCGGCATCCGAGGGCAGCGGAAAGGCCCCGGGCAGGTCAAGGGCGCCCCTGACGAATTCCAGCTGTGCCCCGAGGACCGTCTCGAGGTCGGGTCTCGGCGTCTGACCTATGACGAGGGCCGCGATGCGCATCAGTGAAAAATGGCGAGGCCGTCGACGGACGGTTTCCAGCCACTGAACTCGGGTGAGACGGAAAAGACGCGGGAGGGACTGTACAGGAATACCCAGGGGGCGTCCGAATGAAGAATGTGGAACGCCTGGCGGTACAGTTCGCCCCGCGCAACGGCGTCCGGAGTGGCCCTTGCCTGGTCGACGAGCGCGTCCAGTTCGGGGTTAATGTATCCCTGCCACCACGGTCCGCGGTGCCCCGAGTGAAACTTCTCCCACAGAATCCGGAAGGTGCTGGACGGGCTGGAATCGAAGCAGGCGGCGTCCTGGATGTGTCCGTCGCGGACCCGGAGCGCGTAGGCCGGGCGGTCCCTGTGGACGGTTGTCGAAACGCGAATACCCGCCAGGGCCCACATCTCGGTCAACCGCGCAGCCAGATGGCGCGACTCATCCGGAAGTCTGGCAGGGACGTCCAGGGTTACTGCGGGCTCCTGTCCGCTGACCTCAAGCAGGGCGCGGGTCCGCTCGGGATCGAACCCGTATGGAGCGAGCGAGGGATCGAATCCCAGGTGACGCTCGGTCCAGGGTCCGGCGACGGGGACGGCGGCGCCGCCGACCGCGGACTGGATCAGTGAGGGTACGTCGGTGGCCCAGTTCAATGCCTGCCGGAAGGGTGTCGACGAACAGGCCCCCTGGGCCAGGTTACAGAGGAAAGTCGTGCACACCGTCGTCGCGGCGCGGACCTCGCCACGCACTCCGGGAGCCAGATCGGTAGCGATTTCCGCGTCCGCTTCGGCGCGCTCTTCGGGGTCGGGGAAGGCCAGGAACTGGATCTGTCGAGGCAGGTCAGGTTGAACGGACTGCTCCAGAGTCACGCAATCCTCAATAGAGTCGGTCAGGCGATAGGGTCCGGTACCGATGGGCTGCCCCCCGCCAAACCGCACCACCGGAATGTCGACGAGCAGATCCAGCAGGTCTGCGAAGGGCTCGGCCGTGACGAGGGTCAGTCCCGACCGCGACGACTCGATCTGGCAGCCCGCCAGGTAGGACTTGAACACGCCGGACGTGCCCAGTTCGCCCTCGATCGCCTCGTCTCGGACTCGCCTCAGGCTCTCGGCAACGTGCTCGGGCCCGAGAACCACCCCGTCGTGAAAGCGCGCCGGACCGATTTCGAAATCCCAACGCCGGGCATCGGCGGACAAGCGCCACTTCGTGACCAATCCTGGACTGAACTGTCCGCCTGGCGCCCGGCGGACCAGGGCCTCGTACAGACAGGCATGTATACTCAGACGAGACGGGTCATCGGAGGTAACATGCGGGTCGCCGTGCCGCACGTGGGGCTGTGCGATGCGAATGTTCACTCGGGGCCGGCGTCCGATGGGTTTTCCGACCACGGCTCCAGGCCGAGCAGCCGCTCCGGGTTCCTCCGAATCATGGTCGTGATGTCACCGGGCGGGATGCCCAGGTCCAGCATGCAGGCCACAAAATTCCTGAAGCCTTCCACCGGGGTTGGCAGCGTATAGACGCCGAAGTCTGAGGCCAGTATGCAGTGCTCGGCGCCCAGTTCAAGAATCTGTTCTGAGACCTTCTTGACGCCGCCGTCCGGTGCGGTGTCCATCCCCTCGTCAATCGACATGTATTTCCGCTCCACGTAGTAGTGCGTCTTTGGAATATGCGTCGTGTGGGTGTAGGCCGCCAGGGTGTACTCGATGAAAGCGCCGGCACCGGCCATGGTCCGGAGCTCTTCCAGGGTGGCAATCTTGGTGACCGATGACGCCACGAGAATCCGCTTGATGCCGTACGTCCCGCAGAGCTCAACCAACTGGAGCGCTTCGGGAACGGAGATGTGGCCGGTGTTCAGGTACACATGGGGATGCTCTGCGATGAGGCGGAGGATCTCGTCGAGCTCGGGGCTGACGGGCTCGTCGCCCACCGGAATCCGAATGCACCGGTCCAGTTCCTCCTCCTTGAACTTCGGATAGAGCTCAGAGAGTGGGACAAACTTCCCATCGACGATCTTGCCTTCGCGGGCGGCCTGGAAGTAGGTGGAGTGTGCCCCGAAGCTGATGTATCTCGCCCCGGTTCCGTAGTAGAGGGCCGTCTTGACCGCGCGCGGATTCATGCCCCCGTAGACGGTGTTCATGATCAGCCCGCCGAAGGTCTCGAAGTCCTTCACCACGCGGTTCACGATCCACGAGGTGCCGTTCGAGAGCTCAAACACGTCCATGTAGACGATGGCCCGCATGCCGGCATCCCGCGCCTCAATGGCGGCCTCGACCGGATCCACCCGCCGGGGCGATGAAAAAATGTGCGGTCCCGCATGCACATGGATGTCGATGGCGCCCCGCAGCAGGTCCTGCGAGAGCTCCAGCGAGCGGCCGGGCGGCAGAAGGTGTTCGTTCATGCGGTCTCCTCCGGCCATGAGCCATCTAGTTGGCCGATCCACACCAGGAAACCGCTCTTCCTGGCGGGCATCCCGACGTTCAGATTCATGACCCGGGCATCGTCCGGAGCCTCGACCACCTGGAGCGTATCGCCGAAGTAGTCACGGACGATCCCCAGCCGCTGGCCCTTGACCACGTCATCGCCCACAGCGCAGTCCGGAAACCAGACGCCGTCCTGGTCGGCGGTAAGCCACCACCGCTCGCCGATCACGATCGGCTCGGGTACGGGATCCGGCTCTTCGTCGAGCAGCTTCAGTTCGCGGAGGACGTTCATGATCCCGCCGAACATGATCTCATCGGATCGGTCGACCTCTTCGCCCACTTCGGGCGTGATCTCGGGAATCCCCAGTTCGTTGCAGAGTCCCTTCTTGGGCCAGAGCCACCACGCTGGCCGGGCGCCCGATGGGTCCGGGGGCGGCTCGCCGCGGTAGCGGGACAGGGACACGATTCCCACTCCGAAGGCCGTCGCCATCCGTCGGGCCAGCCGGTCGGCCTCGGGATCGGAGATGAACCGGCAGATCACGTACGGATGCATCCCCTCGGAGAACTCACCGCCGTGACAGTTGATGATGAAGTCACTGCCTTCGGCGGCCTCGCGCATCATGTCCTGCAGCTCCGGCAGGGTGGGGGCGAATTGTATCCAGTTGACGAAGGAGTGCTCGTTGGTGACCGGGACCACGACCACGGTGCCGCACAGCACCCCGGCATCCAGCTCGCGATACAGGCGCATGGCGGCCTCGATGCCGGCATACTCCGTCCCGTGCTGTCCGCCGAATACCGTGATTCGCGGGCCCGGGCGGGTGCCGCTGATGGTCGCCACCGGCATCCGGATTTCGGTACCGTCGGCCGTGGTTCTGGTCAGAAAGGTTGTGTCTCTCATTCCACTAGTCGGTTTACGAGTCCCACGAATTCGCGCTGCCCATCGCGGCAGCGATACAGTCCGATCTCCGGATCGACCAGGTCTCCGTGGTCATTGAATTGAATAAGGCCGATGGCGCCCGCCCACGACTCGATGGTGTGCATGGCCTCGAGTACGGCGCCTCGATCTGGCTTGCCGGCCCGCCTGAGGGACTCCAGGACCAGGTTGGCACAATCGTACGCCTCCGGTGCGTACTGCGGTGAATCCAGCATCTGCGGAAATCGTCCTGCGAAGGCCACCAGGAAGTCCCGGGCCGAGGGCTTCTGAAGCATGTCGATGCCGGCCAGGGAGTGATAAGGAGCATGCTTGTCCAGGCTCGGCACCTCAAGAAACGCGTAGGGCTTCAGCGCATCGGATCCCAGGAAGACGGCCTCCAGCCCGCGGTCCCGCAGCCGATGGGCAATGATGTGCGACTGATTCCAGTAGATGGCGAAGTAGACCAGGTCCGGCTTGGCGGCTATCGTGGCGTCCACGATGTCGTCGAACTGGAGGGACGAGGCACTGTACTCCATGTGCAGGACAGGCTTTGAGCGGAGCCGCTCACACTCCGCCGCGAAGATCCGCGAGATCGGGCCGCCCCAGGCAGAGTCCTCATTGAGAATCGCGATTCGTCTTGCGCCCAGATAGGAAGCCGCCACCTGTCCCAGAGATCGGCCCTGGACCTCGTCATTGGCCACGGTCCGGAAGAAATTCGGATGCCCATCGGCCGTGAGCATGGGAGAGGAGGCCTCCGAGGACAGCTGAAGGAGCCCTGCTTCCCGATATGTGGCCTGCGTGATGACGGCCATGGCGCTGTTGCCTGGTCCGAGCACAGCAATGGTGTCGTTGCGGTCACAAAAGACTCGGGCTGCTGCGAGCGCGACCTCCTTATTCTTGCCGTCGACGATGGGCTCCAGCGAAACGGGGCAGGGCAGCCGGCCCGAGGCGTTCGCCTCTTCCACGGCCAACGTAGCGGCGCAGTAGCCGCCCACCGTGAATGGATCGGATCCGGAAACCTGGTAACCAATGACGGCCGTCTTCATAGTCTAGTCGATGAGTGTGGGGTCAAGGTAATCGCGGAGCCAATCGCCCAACACATTGACGGAATAAACCACAAGCATGAGGGCGACACCGGGCAGCGTGGAGACCCACCAGGCCATGCGAATGTAGTTTCGCCCCTCGCCGAGCATCCCGCCCCAGGTTGGCGTCGTCGGCGGGACACCGACCCCCAGAAAGCTCAGGGATGCCTCGTTGATGATGTTGGTAGCCAGCGCAAAGCTGGCGATGACGATGAGCGGTCCGATGACATTGGGCACGACGTGGCGGCGGATGATCGACCACGGGCCGGCGCCGATGGCGCGGGCCGCCGTGATGTAGTCCTCCTGGCAGACCGAAAGCGTCTGGCCACGGGCCACCCTGCAGAAGGGAGCCCACGTCGCGAGGCTCAGGACGAAGATCACGTTCCACAGCGACGGCCCGAGGATGGCCATGATGGCGACCGCGAGCAGGATGGATGGGAAGGCCAGCTGAATATCCACCAGGCGCATGATGATCGTTTCGACGCGGCCTCGCCAGAAGCCCGCCAGGATGCCCAGGAATGATCCGAAGAGGCCTCCCACGAGGACCGTCGCGACACCGACAAAGAGCGAGACCCTCGCGCCGTACACGATTCGGCTGAGAAGGTCGCGCCCAACCGAGTCCGTCCCCAGAGGATGTCCTTCCGGGCCGCCAAACCATGCAGGCCGGGCCAGTCGATTCCGGATGTCGATGGCCTCGGGATCGAAGGGCGCCAGGAGCGGTGCGGCGAGAGCGACCAATACGATGACGCCCAGTACCAGTACCCCTGCCATCGCCAATCGGGACCGTTTCAGGACCCGCCAGAGGTCACGCATTGCGAATCCTCGGGTCCAGGTATGAATAGCTCAGATCCACCAGGAGGTTGGCCAGCACGAAGAGCATGGCGCCAAAGGTGATCACGCCCTGTACCAGGGGCAGATCGCGCGCCTGGATGGCCTGAATGGTCAGCCGGCCAATCCCCGGGTACGAGAACACCGTCTCGGTAACCAGCGCGCCACCCAGCAAGCTTCCAAACTCGATTCCCAGCAGCGTCACCACCGGGATGAGGGCGTTTCGGAGCGCATGTCCGTAATGCACGCGGCCCGGGCTGAGGCCCTTGGCGCGTGCGGTGCGGATATAGTCGGCGCTCAGGACATCCAGCATGCTGGCACGGACCAATCGGGCGATGCGAGCCGTGGAAAAGGTGGCCAGCGTGATGGCCGGAAGGATGAGATTGGCGGCCGAGCCGCGACCCGAAATCGGAAGCCACCGGAGCCAGACGCCGAAAACCAGAATCAGGAGGATGCCGAGCCAGAACGTCGGCACGGACTGTGCCACAAGCGCGCCGCCCATCGCCAGTCGGTCCGTCAACGAATTGCGGTGCACGGCAGAGATTACCCCGACCGGGATGGCCACCATCAGGATGATCGAAAGCGCGGCCAGCGTCAGTTGGAGCGTCGCCGGGAATCGCTCGAGAATCAACTGGGTGACCGGGACCTGCTGTCGGACCGAGACCCCGAAATCGCCCTGGATGATGCGGCCGAGGTACTCCAGGTACTGGACAAACAGTGGTCGATCGAACCCCATGTACTCACGGAACGCGGCCACCTGTTCGGCCGTCCAGTGCTCGCCGATCATCAGCGTCGCCGGATCGCCGGACAGGAGCGTCAGAAAGAACGCGATCGAAGCGACGGCCCACAGAATGAACACAGTCTGTAGAATCCGGCCTGCCAGGTAGCGCGCCACGTCAGGATGCTCCGTCGGTCCAGTTCACGTCCCAGAGGTGGATCACCTCGTCCATGCGGGGTGACCAGTCAATCCGGTCGCTCACGCCATACGTATCCACCTGGATGTAGAGGAAAATCCAGGGCGCCTCCTCGAGCACCACCTCCTGCATCTCCAGGCCGATCTCCCTGCGCCTGTCGGCGTCGAGGGTCTCCTGCAATTCTGACCAGAGCGCCTCGTACTGCGGGTGCTCCCACCCATAAAAATTGCTGGGACTGGTGATGGTCAGGTCCGCCGCCTCGGTCAAGAGCTCGAACTCGCCGCCGGAGGCCTGCATGAACAGGGCCGGCAGATCGTGATTCAGGAGCTTTGACCGGTAGTTCCCCCACTCGTACGTCCGGACACCGTCCCGTAGGGTCACACCGACTTCAGCTAGTTGCGAGGCGATGGTCTGGGCGAGTTCGAAGTCCTGAATCCACTTGCCCAGTGGTGTGTCCAGGGAGTTCAGTTCGAATCCGTCGGGGTATCCGGCCTCGGCCAGCAGGGCGCGCGCCTTTGCCGGATCGTAGGAATAGGGGGGTAGGTCCGGGTGACGGAAGGGCGGGTTGAAGACCGCGCCCATGCGCTCGGCGCGCCCGCCGTACAGCCCTTCATTGATGGCGTCGAAGTCGATGGCGTGGTTCAGGGCCTGTCGAACGCGCTTGTCCCGAAGCGGCCCTTCCTGCGTCGAGATCCCGATCATCACGCGGCGACCGCCGGGAACGCTGGCCACGTGAACACCCGAGGCGTTCTCCAGCAGTTCGGCCTGATCGTACGGGAGGTCGCCAATGATATGGACAGTCCCGATTTCGAGCTCCGCCAGGCGGCTCGAAATCTCCGGAATCACCCTGAAAACGATGCGCTCCTGAGCCGGGGGTGCCCCCCAGTAATCCGGGTTTCGGGTGAGGGTGACGTGACTGTCTCGGACCCGATCGGTCAGGGTGTAGGGCCCCGTACCCACCGGATTCTCGGCGCGGGTGGCGTCGTCGGCCCCGGCATAGTGACCGGGTGCCAGCATGAACATCTGGGACAGATAGAAGGGAAGGAGTGCCTTCGGGCGCGCCGTCGTGATGTGCAGCGTCAGGGAATCGGCGGCCTCCACGCGGGTGATTTCGGACGATGGGATCGCCACCGAGGCGCCTCCCACCATCATGCCTTCCGCGTTCCGTTGCAGGTACCGCCGCAGGCTGAACGCGGCCGCCTCGGCCGAGAAGGGCTCGCCGTTGTGAAAGCGGACGCCTCCACGCAGGTGGAAGGTCCACGTCGTATCTCCCGGCAGGCGCTCCCACCTAGTCGCCAGCCGTGGGACGATCTCCATGTCCCGGCTGAGGAAGGTCAGACTCTCAAAAAGATGATCTCCGAGAGAAATCTCGACCCGACTGAACATACCGAAGGGATCCAGCGTGGAGATATCGGTGGAATTACCGACCGTGAGATCGGTCTCGACCGAGCAGCCCGCGAGGCAGGTGAAGGCAAGGGCGAGGATTAGTGATCTCATCGCTACCAGATGGTCTTGGCGCGGCCGCCATCGACCATGATCGTGGCACCCGTGACGTAGGATGCTACGTCTGAGAGCAGATATGCCGCCATCCTTCCGAACTCCTCCGGGGTGCCGTAGCGGCCCATCGGAATGGCAGCGTGGCGCCTGGCACGCTGGGCTTCCACCGAAATGTCTGCCTTCTGAGCGGCGAACCCATCGTTGGCCTGCACCCGGTCCGTGTCGATCTGACCGGGAACGATGTTGTTGACCCGAATGCCGGTCTTGGCCAGATCTGTTGCCAGACTCTTGGCCAGCGCCACTACTCCGGCCCGATACACGTTCGACAAGAGAAGGAAATCGATGGGCTCCTTGATGCTCGACGATGTGATGGTCAGAATCGACCCCGAACTCTGCGCCCGCATCGTGGGCAACACGCCCCGGATCATCCGGACGGCGCTCATCAGGGTCAGATTGAAGGCCGCTGTCCAGGCCTCGTCATCAAACGCGTCGAACTTACCCGCCGGCGGCCCACCTGCGTTCACGACAAGGCCGTCGATGCGACCGAATCGCTCGAGCGTTGACCTCACCCAGGCGTCGATGCTTTTGGGCTCGGACGCATCGAGCACGAAGCCGGCCGTGTCGTGGCCCGTTTCCTTGCTTAGCCTTCGGGCCGCGGCCGCGATGTCTTCGGCAGTCCGGCTGCCCATGGAGACGCGAGCGCCCTCGCGGGACAACGCCTGTGCCGTGCCGAAGCCCAGGCCGCGGCTTGACGCCGCAACCATGATCACTTTTCCATCAAGTCCTAGATCCATCGGTGTCCTGGTTGGTCTGGCTGCAGTATACCGGGAGGGCGTCAGTCAGTCCACCCACGCGGAGGCTCAGGTGGACTTGTCCGTCAGGCCGCCCATTGCACCCGTGGCGTGTATGGCGAGGCTCGAGCTGGAGGGCGTCATCGACGCATTGCGGTGTGTGACCGTAACCATCCAGGCAGCGGCCTTCGGATCGAGTTCCTGCAATCCGGCCACCACCCGCTGCTGCAGCGGACCGTCGATCAGGGGCTGTTGTCCGGGAAGGACTCGGAGTTCCAGTCGAACGAACTTCCAATCGCCCGCATCCTTGATGCCCATGGATCTGGCGGAGGTCAACACACTTCGGTGCTGGATCCGGAAGGACTCGACCAGCGCCAGGAACCGTCCCTCAGCCGCGGCGGCAGCGACTGAGGCTGGAATCTGAATATCCAGATAAGCGAAGGTCCCGCCGACCGGAAAACGGGTGATCTGGGCGATGTTGCGATTGGGGACGATGAGTTCGCGACCCAGTGCTGTCGATAGGACGGTGAAGCGGAGTCCAACCTTTATCACCCAGCCCGGCTGGCCGGTGAAGTCAACCATGTCGCCCACATCCAGTGCGTCCGAAAAAATCAGGGTGATTCCCGTGACGACATCCTGAACCAGACCCTGCGACCCAAACGCGACCGCGAGTCCGATGATGGAGGCGCTGGCAAAGTAGGCCCGGAGCGAAATACCGAACTCCCGCAGGATGAGTCCGAAGGCGCTGAAGTAGACGGCGACGGTGATGGCGCTCACCGCAAGCGTCAGGATGGTCACCACCTTCGGGTAGCGGGTGATGAGGGTCACCGGGGCACCACGACGGGGACGCAGCGCGGCCTCCGCCCAGTTCCGGAATTGCCGAACCAGGAAGTGGGCCAGCCCGGCCAGCACCAGAAATACCAGAATGCGAACAGGAATGGATGCGTTCGCAAGCATCGTCAGGGCATCGTGGAAGGCTTCCTGCATAGGCTCGTCAGCGCCGGTTGGCGGTGTTCATGTAGACCGGATTCGGGGCCGCGGAGTTCGCAACTGTTCGTCACGAAGCTGCGTTGCTGCGCGCTTGCCGGCCATGCCGCGGCAAGACTGGTCACGGCCAGCAGCATCAGTCCAGTTCTCAAATAACCCTCCGGTTAGTGTGATGCATGATAGCCCCGGTACACGTTGCGTTGCCACCGGGTCTGGGGAGTTGCGATTGCTTAAAATGGCAGCTCGCTCCTCGCCTCTGAGACACACCAGCCGGCCCTCCCACCATGCGGTTCTTCCCACTCTGCCTTCTTGTGGCCACACTCCCGGGCCAAGTCACAGCCCAGGCCCAGCGCCCGACCGAGACCCAGGCCCGACCCACAGACCAGGCCCTCTTTGACGCCTTCTCCTGGCGAAACATCGGTCCCGCCAACATGGGCGGGCGGGTCGTCGACATCGAAGCGGTCGAGGCCGACTTCGCCCGGGTTTTCGTGGCTTCGGCGTCGGGCGGCGTGTGGAAGTCGGTCAATGCCGGGACCACGTGGCAACCCATCTTCGACCGCTACGGCTCCGCCTCCATGGGCGACATCGCCATCTTTCAACCCGACCCCGATGTGATCTGGGTGGGGACGGGAGAAGCCAACAACCGGAACAGTGTTTCGTGGGGCGATGGGGTCTACCGGAGTACCGACGGGGGCGATCACTTTGAGCACGTCGGACTGGAGGACACCCATCAGATCGCGCGAATCCTGACGCATCCGTCGGACCCCGATCAGGCCCTGGTGTGTGCGATTGGCCATCTTTGGGGCGAAACCGGTGATCGCGGAATCTATGAGACTATGGACGGGGGCCAGACCTGGGCGAAACACGGAGCCGGGTTGCCGATGGCCACGCGGAGCGGCTGCACCGACCTCGTTCGTCACCCCGAGAATCCGGACATCCTGTATGCTGCCTTCTACGAGCGACTTCGGCAACCCTGGACGTTCACAAGCGGCGGCCCGAACGGTGGCATCTTCAAGTCCACAAACGGAGGCAGGAGTTGGGTCGAACTGACAGGCGGCCTGCCCGCTGGCGACACCGGTCGAATCGGACTGGCCATCGCCCGGAGCAATCCGGACGTGCTGATGGCTCTGGTTGAGGCCGAGCGGACGAACGACCTGACCAAGCCCGGTACGGGACTGTACCGATCTGAGGACGGCGGCGATAGCTGGACCTACGTCAACTTGTACAACAATCGCCCCTTCTACTACAGCCAGGTGCGCATCAATCCTCTGGATGACCAGCGCGTCTACCTGCTCACGACCCGCTTCATGGTGTCGGAGGATGGCGGGCAAACCCTGCGCAACGGTAGCGAAGACCAAGAGATACACGGGGATTTCCATGCCCTGTGGTTGGACCCGTCCAACGCCGACCGGTACTACGTCGGCGCGGACAAAGGCGCGTCGCTGACGCACGATAACGGGACCGCCTTCAGGCTCTTCGACAACCTGCCCATCGGTCAGTACTACCGAATCGGGATTGACATGCGGGATCCCTACTACGTCTACGGCGGCCATCAGGACAACGGGTCCTATGCGGTGGCGAGTTTCAGTCGAGATGCCCGCGGCATCCTCAACGACTCGAATTGGAAGCTTCACTGGGGCGATGGGCAGCACATTCAGGTGGACCCGCGTGACTGGAGGCGCATCTACACGCAGATGGAGAACGGCCGGAGCTTCCGGTACGATCCGCTGACACATCGGATGGAGGGGATGCGTCCGGTGCCGGCCAACATCACCAACTACCAGGCCGCCGTTCCCGAAGAGATGCGGGCCGGTGGGCAGGAGTTTCGCTGGAACTGGACGTCCCCGCTGGTGATGTCGCCGCACAGTCCCGACGTGCTGTACCATGGCGCCAACCGCCTGTTCGTGAGTCAGGATCGTGGGCAATCCTGGATCCTCATCAGTCCGGATCTCTCGACCAATAATCCTCAAAAGACGCTGCGGGGCGCGAGTGGCGGGCTGACGCCCGACAACTCGGGAGCGGAGACGCACGGGGCCATCTCGACCCTTTCCATCTCGCCACTGGATCCCGGTGTAATCTGGGCGGGGACGGACGACGGGAATATTCAGGTCACGCGTGATGGCGGTCAGACCTGGAGCAACGTCCGGGCGGCGGTACCGGGGGTTCCGGACGGCATCTGGGTGAGCCGCGTGGAGGCCTCGCACCATCAGGCTGGAACCGTCTACGTCTCCTTCGATGGGCACCGCAGCGACCGATTTGATCCGTGGGTTTTTTCGACGCAGGACTTTGGCAGAACCTGGAAGTCGTTGTCAGGCGGGTTGCCCGAAGGCCAGGTGGTTCGGGTCGTCCGGGAGGATCTTCGGAATCCGGATCTGCTATTCGCGGGGACCGAGTTCGCCGTTTTCGCCTCGCTCGACCGAGGGGCCACGTGGCATCGTCTGATGGGAAAAATGCCGACCGTGTCCACGATGGATCTGGTCATACATCCAAGGGACAACGATCTGGTCGCCGGGACACATGGCCGAAGCATCTGGGTGCTGGATGATATCTCGCCGCTCCAAGAGCTGACCCCCAAGGTGCGCGGCAGCAAGGCTCATCTGTTTACCCAGAAGAGAGCCACATTGTGGGAGAACGTCAGCCGGGGTGGGCAACGTGGACATTTCTGGTGGGCCGGGGAGAATCCGCCCACCATCGAGAACACCTCCAGCCTTCCGCGGGCCGAGTTCCGGAATACGGCCTTCGTCTCCTACTACATCGGCGGTGACGTGACGGAGGCTACCCTTGAGATTACGGACGCCACCGGGGGTCGAGGTCATCGCGCCGAGGTCGAGAACGGCCCCGGCATCCATCGGTATCGCTGGAATTTGCAGTTCGATCCGGCTGAGTTGACGGCCGAACAGGTGGCGGAAGTGGAGCGAGCCTTCGATCAGGTGCTCTCCCGGTTTCCGGTGGCGCAGGTGGAGCGCGCACGAGACCAGTTCAGGGCCGCGACCAATCCCCGGGAGCAGTTGGGATCTGTCCAGATCCTGCGATCGGGGTTCTTTGAGGCGGGTCTCGGAGCGGAGTACGAACTCCCGGTGGCCGGTCCCGGGACGTATACGGTTCGGTTGATCGTAGACGGTGAGGTTCAGACCCGTACGCTGGAGGTGCGGGAGGACCCGCTCGTCACGGACGACTGAGGCCCATGGAGTGGCCAGCCGGCTCCGAGGTCGCCGGGGGGGCGCCCGGCGCCGGGGCGCTCAGGCGGGACACTCCATGTAGAGGAACCGCCCCGTTCGGCCCGGCTCAGGATTCTCCGCTGGCACGAAGCCCAGCGATGCGTAGAGCCGAATGGCCGTCTCGTTTCCAGGATGCACGTTCAGCGACATGCAGCGCGCCCCGCATCGACGCGCCTCGTGCATGAGTCCCTGAACAAGCCGCCGGCCCAGTCCGCGTCCGCGAGTCTCGGGATCTACTATGATCCGCGCCAAGTGCTTCCTGGCGTCCGGCTTGTCGATGATCTGGCCAAACCCGGCCACGTGATCCCGGTCGATCAGGGTTCTGTTGGCGGCGTGGTCCCAGCCAATGGCCAACCGGCATTCTTCGAGGAGGATGGGGAAGCTAACCGGGCCACCGGACCAGATGTCCGTTTCCTCGTCAGAGGTCACCCAACCGGCGACCATGGCCAGATCCAGGGCCGTTGCGTGCTGAAGGAACGAAGAAAGTTCAGGTGTGCGGCTCATCGGTGTCGGAGGGCAGGCCGGCGTCAGTCTCCCAGGCGTTTGATGGATGAGACGCCCACCGACTCGGCGTTCCCGGTCAGTATTCGTCGAAGGTACCCGGCCTGCCCAACGTGAAGCGCGGCGTGCGAGCACAGGTGCAGCAGGAACCGGCGGCCGGGCATCTCGACTCCTCCGACGGTCAGGGTGCGGGACAGGTGGTGCGCGGTGATCTTGGGGAGCACGCGTTCGATGTCCTTGACGGCGTCGGCCAGTTCGTCGATGACATTCTGGCGAGTCAGCCCCCGGGCTTCAAACTCACGCGAACGATCCCGAACGTAGCCCGTGTCCCCGAACTCCGTCCCGATGAAATGCCGGAGGTTACCCGCCAGGTGCAACCCGAGTGTGCCGATGGGGTTGGCGATGCCCTTGGGGCACGCCCACAGGGCCTCGTCGTCCGGGAGGGCGTTGATTTCCGCGACAAGCGTACACAGTTCGCGGACGAGCAGTCGCTCGGCGTCGAGGGCGGTGGGGTCATTCATGGTATTGCACAGGCTGGTGCCACCGAAAAGTTAGTGTCGGCAGGCCTTACTTTTACCTATGTAATCCAGAGCACCCCATGAAACGACTTGCAGGATTCCTGATCCTGGCCTCGATCACAACGACACTGGTCCAGGCTCAGGAGGACGTCCGAGACGAACTCCTACGGCATTTCAACAGCTCCATCCAAAAAATGGTACGGCTCTCAGAAGCCATGCCTGCCGAACTCTACACCTGGGCACCGCAGGAGGGCCTGATGACGGTGGCCGAAGTATACGCCCATATTGCGAGGTACAACTTCATGTATCTCGAAGACAACCTGGGCATTCCGACTCCCGTCGGAATCGATCTATCGACCATGGAAGCGCAGACCGACAAGGAAGTGGTTCGGACATTGTTGCTGGCATCGGCCGAGCATGTCCGGAAACACGTTCCCGCCCTGAGCGCCGAGTCACTAAACGCCGAGAGCAATCTGTATGGACGTGACGTTCCCGGCTGGGCTGTACTCACGCAGTTGGTCTCTCACATGAACGAACATGTCGGTCAGGCGGTGTCCTACGCCCGGTTCAACGGGGTCGTGCCGCCCTGGTCGAGCTGATCAGGATGCGCGTAGGCTGGATTGCGCTCATGCTGTGGGGGTGTTCGGCATCCGTCTCGGCCGCTCAGGATGTGTATATCCAGGCTGGAACTCAGGCCGAAACCATCGACTGCGATAGCGGTGGCTGGATGCAGACCGGTGCCGGCATTGGCCTGGACGGAGACCGATTCGACGCGTTCGTGGGGGCCTCCCGCTCGTCCCGGTGTGGGAGCGCGGAGACGCGTTTGCTGGCCGACCTCTACCACACTTTCGGTGGAGGGACGTACGCGAATCTCCGCATCGTTCTCACGCCCAACGCGGAGCGTCATTCCCGATCGGACGTCCTGGCCGAGGTGTTCCGCGCCATCGGGAAGGGCTACGAGACCTCGGTTCAGGTCAGACAGATGAGGTATCCCGGGACGACCGCGACAATCGTGGCCCCTTCACTGGCCCGGTACGTGGGGGATCGCTATGTCCGCGTGCAGGTGTTGGGGGCAAAAACGAGCGAAACACCCTTGAGCGTGGCGGCCACTTTCTCGATCCGGACTTATCGGGATGGCCTGAACTACGTTGAGTTTCGCACAGGCGCAGGCAGGGAGGTGATAGATCTGCCGGGCGCCTTGGTGGTGAGCTTGGGCTACTTCGTTGGCCTCAGAGCCAATCAAAGGATCGGCCGTGTTCGCCTGGCGCCCGCCGTAGGCTGGACCTATGACCAACAGCTCGGCCGGCGCGCGACGATAGGCCTGCAGGTGCGGACTGCCGGCGGGGAAGGGCGAGAGTGACGTCACCACTCGAACTCCGGCTCGCCATTGCCGCTGCCATCGGTGCCGGGGCGATGGTGTTGTATCTGGTGGCACTCCTGGTGGCAGCCCGTGTGTATGGCAAATTCAGGCGTCTGAGACGCGCGAATTTTGTGGACGCGTGGCAGGACTATCTCGCGTCCGACAAACCGCCGATAACGGCCCGGATCCTGTCGTTGCACCCCGAGGAAGTCCACCACCTGATGAGGGGTTGGAATCTGGCTGTTGAACAGGCCTTCGTGCTACAGCGGGCCGGTGCCAGGGGGCTAACCGAGCGTGTGGCCAGGCTGCGTGACATAGCCTATGCAACCGAACTGACACACGCGGCACTCGCGCTCGCCTTCCGCGGCCAGACCCGGGACGAGCGGATTTCTGGCCTCCAGGCGCTCGGGTTGATTGGTCGAAGAGAGGTGGTTGCCCGACTGATTCCTGTGCTCGACAGTCCCGATTCGCTCCTGGCTCTGGCGGCATTCGAGGCCCTGATTCGCATTGATGAGCAGTCGATTGCCGAGCGAATCGATGGCCTGTTGTGCTCGCGTCCCGAGTGGCCGGAGCATGCCGTGTCCAGCGTGATTCTAGAGATGGACGAGACGACCCGATCGGTACTGGTCTCGCAAATTGGCTTCCGGCCTGACGCCTGCGTCGCGCGCGTGATATCGACCCTTGAGCGCATTCACCATGCCGGAGCGACGCAGCTTCTTCGATACAAGCTGTCCGGAGACCGCCCGGTGGCCGAGAAGGCCAGTCTGCTGTATGCCGTGCAGGACGAAGGGCACATTCGTCTGGTTGAGGAAGCCCTCCGCCGCGAACCGGGGGCCTGGCCTTGACATACAGCGACATCGCCACCGCCGTCGAGTGGTTCTTCCTGGGGTACTTCGGTCTCATGCAGCTGTCGTACTTCGCGCTGGTGATGGTGGCGTTCATCGAGATTTTGGCGAGGCTTCCCCGCAAGGGCCTGCGACCACTGCCGTCAGTAGCCAGTCGATACGCGCCTTCGGTTTCAATCATCATGCCAGCCTACAACGAGGAGTCGATGATCCTCCGGGCGCTGGAGACCATGCTCCTTCAGGAGTACCCGGCGCTCCAGATCGTGATCGTCAACGACGGCTCGAAGGACCGGACTCTGGAGGTGCTGACGGAGGGGCTGAGCCTGGTGCCTGCCGTTCTTCCCGCGCGCAGCAAGCTGAACTGCGCCCCGACCCGCGGCATCTTTCGTAGCCAGACCGCGCACGACATCGTGGTGGTCGACAAGGAGAATGGTGGAAGCAAGGCCGATGCGGTCAATGCGGGAATCAACTACGCCCGGCATGACCTCATCTGCATCATCGATGCCGACACGCTCTTCGAGCGGACCACCATTCGCCAGGCCGTGGACGAGTACGTTCGACACCCGGGCACGATCGCGGTCGGGGGCACCATCCTGCCCCTGAACGGCTGCGTCCTGGACGGGGAAGGCTTTGTCTCGGAGGCACGCGTCCCCAAGAACTTCTGGGCCCGCATCCAGACGCTGGAGTACATCAGAGCCTTTCTGCTTGGCCGGATGGGATGGGTTCCGTTCAATGCCGTGACGATCATTTCCGGGGCGTTCGGGCTCTTTGACCGCTCCGCCGTCGTGGCAGTCGGAGGATACAGCCTGGACGCGATCGGCGAGGACATGGATCTGACGTTGAAGCTCCACAAATGGGCGCTGGCCCAGGGCAAGCCCTACCGGATCGGCTTCGTCCCCGAGCCATTGGCCTGGACAGACGTCCCGGAGACGCATCACGAGTTGCAGCAGCAGCGCATCCGATGGCATCAAGGTCTTTCCGAGGTGGTGGCCGCCCACAAGGACATCGTTTTCCGGCACGGGGTGCTGGGCTGGCTGTCCTTCCCGTCCCAGATTGTCTTCGAGTGGCTCAGTGCGATCCTGGAGACGCTCGGGTATATCATCACGATCGTCGCCTGGAGTCAGGGCTGGATCTCCGACGAGGCCGTCGTCGCATTCCTGGTACTCTCCCTGGGCCTCGGCATGCTGCTTTCCGTGGCGTCGGTCCTGCTGGAGGAAATCGCATTGAGGGTCTTCCCGCGGCTTCGGGACGTCGCGCTGATCTGTGCCTACGCGGTGGTGGAAAATCTCGGGTATCGACAGATGCAGGCCGCCTGGCGCATCATTGGGTTTTTTCGCTGGGCGATGCGCTCTGGGCACTCCTGGTAGGCCCGATTCAATGGGCGCTGGGCCAACTGACGGCCAGCACATGATCGTCCCTGAGCTCAAACCGCGACTCCCACGACGATCGGCCCGACACGTGTGCTGTACCGGCAGAGAGATCCACAGACAGGCGAAGCGACTTTGGGGAGAGTCTGAGGCCGGTTCGCTTGGCCTTCAGAACGGATTCCTTCAGGGCCCAAAACAGCACGATCTGATGTTCGGCGGGCAGGTCAACCTGATCCCGAAGCGTCATTTCTTCCGGGTGCAGAATGAAGCGAAACAGGGATTCAGGACGACGTCGAATACGTTCCAGATCGAGACCGACCTCAGACGTTGCGATGGCGGCTGCGGCGTAGGGGCCACTGTGCGAAATCGAGAGTTGCCAGGGCGATCCCGGGACGAGCAGGGACCCGTCCGGCAGTACCTCGAGCGGGACCTGAGAGGGCGGGCAGCCGAGGGATTCGGCCAGCAGGCCTCGGGCCGCATATCGACCGAGCGCGAATGAGTCCTGCCTCGCGACGCTTCGAAAGGTGGCGCGCCGCTCTGACTCGTCGGGGGTCAGGAGCGAGACCGCGTGCCTGACCGACTCCGGCGTGTGGAGGGCTTCTTTGAAGCGTATATGTGGGGGTAGAACGATCCCGCTAGCTACTTCGCAGCGTCGAAGTTGGAGGCCACCGCGGTCCAGTTGACCACGTTCCAGAAAGCCGACACGTAGTCAGGACGGCGGTTCTGGTAATTCAGGTAGTAGGCGTGCTCCCAGACGTCAAGCCCCAGAATCGGGGTATCGCCGTCCATGTAGGGGCTGTCCTGGTTGGCGGTGGAGTAGACGGCAAGCGCGCCGTCCGCCTTGACCACGAGCCAGGCCCAGCCACTGCCGAAGCGCGTTCCTGCTGCAGCGGAGAAGGCCTCCTTGAAGGCGTCCAACGAGCCGAAGGTGTCATCGATGGCCGTAGCCAGCGCACCTTCAGGGGCGCCGCCGCCTGAGGGGGACATCACGCTCCAGAAGAGCGAGTGATTGGCGTGGCCGCCGCCGTTGTTGCGCACTGCGCCTCGAATCTCGGTGGGCACCGCGTCCATATTCCCCAGCAGGGCCTCGACCGACTTGGCGGCCAGTGCGGGGTGGCCCTCCAGCGCAGCGTTCAGCTTGTTGACGTAGCCCTGGTGATGCTTTCCGTGATGAATCCCCATCGTCCGGGCATCGATGTTGGGTTCAAGTGCGTCTTGGGCGTACGGAAGATCAGGCAGGGTATGAGCCATCGGTGTCGGTGGGGTCAGTGTGGGTAAAGGCCTTTGTTGGCCGCCCTCACAGAACGTCGAAGGCGTTCTGAGGTTGCGAGACTCAGTCTCCCAGGGCCTTCATCATCCGGTACTTGTCGTCCCGCGTCAACGTGCCCGCACGTTGCAGGCGGTCCAGCGCATCTTCCACAGCGTCCCGATCAGTCGCGGCCTCCCGCGATTCGGGCGTGCCCTGGTCTTCAAGGTCACTTCCGCGGCCGAAGTCCACGCCCTTGAGCATGGCTTCGCTCAGGAAGTGGGCCACGTGAGACGCTGCGTCCGGCTTCGCCGAGAAGTCGAGGGCGACTTCTGTGGTCGCGCGCCCACGATTCACATCCAGAAGCACGCGGCTTCCACGGAGCAGGCGTTTCTTCAGGTTCACACGAACGATGTCGTCGTACCGGATCTCCTGAGCATCTTGCAGGTCATTGTTCTGGAACACCAGGCGTTCCTTGCAGAGCACCACGCCATCCTTGGCACTGCCGAGCAGCGTCCCATCATAGAGGGCCAAAACCTCAGGGATGCGGACATCCTTGGCGTAGTCCTTTATCGCATTGCGAAGCTTGTCCGACGGTATGTCGGGCGCCACGAAGAGCCCGAGCCTGGGATCGTGGGGGATCAGGTCGATGGCTAGCGCGCGCACCACCAAGCCCTCTCGTTCACAGTGGCTATCGTTCCATTAATGCTGTGAGCCAGGCCTTTTATTATCATGGAGGCTGTTGATGCTTGATGCCACTAATATAGCGTAGTACCAGAATCATCAACCCGACACCTCTCAGGTTCGGGTCCGTTTGAAGACCTGGCGAGCGGCACTTCATCTACAGCAGCATAACGCGTGGCAAGAATATTTCAGAAGGAAGGAGGCGGAGAGAGCCATGGCAATCTCCGGCGAAACGGTATTGCTGGCGCGACCCAGGCCTTTTTGTCTGGCATCGTCCTTTTTCTGGTCTATCGATTCGTTGTTCAGATTGTGGGCGTCGGAGACCTGGGAGTCTGGGCACTCGTGGCAGGAGCAGCTACTTCGAGCGGAATTGGCAACCTGGGTCTTGGCGCCGCCTCAGTGAAGTTCTCCGCGCGCTGGCTGGCTTCGCGAAACTACCCCCAAGCCGATCAAGCCATAGTCACCGCGTTCTATGCCGCCGGAGTCTCTGTCGGGCTCCTTGCGCTATTGGGGAGTGTGGCACTTCCCCCAATCCTCAACGTGATCATTTCCGAGCCGGCTGACTACCAACTCAGCCTGGAACTGCTGCCGTGGGCCTTAGGGGCATTCTGGATCCATGCGGTGGCTGGTATCCTTGCTGGCGGCCTCGACGGGTGGAACCGGATAGACCTGAGGGCCCTGGTGATAACCCTGGGGCTGGTGGTATTCGGGGTTTCAGCTGGGGCCCTCTTGCCTGCCTACGGTATTCTTGGCCTGGTGGTAGCTCAGATTGCACAGGGGCTGGTCTTGGTGGTCGGCGCGTGGCTGCTCCTTTGGAGGCTTTCACCAACGCTCACTGTTGTACCGGTTGCATTCAGCTGGGCATCTCTCAGGGAGATGCTCGGATACGGGGTGCAGTTTCAAGTGATCTCTCTGGCCCAGGTCATGACGGAGCCGCTGACAAAAGCTCTGCTGACGGCCTTCGGGGGAACGGAAATGACCGGCATTTTCGAGATGGCCAATAAGCTCGTGTTTCAGATTCGAGCGCTCGTGAGTTCGGGCTATCAGGCGCTGTTTCCCTATATAGCCAACCTCACTGAAACGGACCCTGGGTCTATCTCGGTTCTGTATGGAAAATCACTGCGAGTAGTGACCTTCCTGGTCATCTTCCTCTTGCCGGCCACAATCATCGTCCTGCCGGTGGTCTCCCTCCTTTGGTTCGGACGGGTTGACTCCCTGTTTGTCCTGTTTGGAGGCACGATCGCGCTGGCATGGTATGGCAACCTTTTAACGACCCCATCCTATTTCACAAATGCCGGCACAGGAGCCCTTCGCTGGAATGTGATGGGACACCTTATTGTGTCAGTTCTGATTCTGGTACTGGGATGGTCTCTGGGGCAAATGATGGATGGATATGGGGTCGTTCTGGCATTCTCCATTGCCCTAATTGCGGGCAGTAGTGCAACCATGATTCAGTTGCATACCACGCTTGGGCTTCGCTGGACCGACGTATTTACCCGGGCAGACTTTTACTTCATGCTATCTGGAGTGCTGCTGGCGGCGGGGTATTTCTGGGGAGCGACCAGTGAGACAGGGCTGAATTGGAGCGGGCTGGTCTGGAGTGGCGCTTCAGCTGGAGGCCTGATTGCCTTGCTACTGTTGGCACGGCTACATCCACAGGCCAAGTGGATTCTGTCTCAAGTGCCCACCGGCTCACTGCGCTTCTGGCGTCCCTCCTAGTATTTGGCCAGATCAGCCAGCCAGGCCTCCAGGCGTGGCATTTCGTCGCGGCCAACGACCTCACGTTCGCAAAGTCCCGAGTACACGTTGTAGAGATTGTCGGCAATGCTCGCGTCTCCACGTACCTTCTCGACGGCGAGTTCAAACGACGCCTCTCCCTCCAGGTACATGGGCACTTCTGATCTGAAATCAGCCAGGTAATCGTGCAGATTTCGTTCCTGCCGCACCGTTGCGTCCAGAAAACCAAGTCTCAGGCCGGCTGCCCAGAGAATTGGCTGAGCAATCAGACCCCTCAAGATGTCGGTGAACCGAAATGTCACCGTCGAAGGCAGATACAAGAGCGGAAATGCTTCGCGCCTGAAGGCTGTGTTCTGGGAGTTGAACGGTGTAACAGTTCCTTCGGGCAGGACGATGGGGCCCTGCCGAGCGAACGTACAGGGCGTGTCATCGGTCAATCGGTAAACGGCATCGACATCAGGATCGTCATCGGCCAGGCCCTGCCAGACGCCCACTCGCACTGGACGAGCCTCACTCTCTGAAATGGTCATGCCATACGACGCGGTGACCAATCGAAGTGGGAAGCCTCTGGGCCAGATATTGGCAGCTGAGTAGCGGCGGTAGATGTTAACATAGCCTGAGTCCTCAATGTGTCGGTATTCCCCGTCGAACGGGGGGAAGCCCCAATCTGGATAAGGCAAATTGTCATCGTCGGTGTCCACAATCACGCTTGCTCCCTGCCTGACAGCGTGCAAATAGCCGACAAGCTTCCGGCAATAGTGATTATGGGGAAGCAGGGGCTCCAGTGAGAAACCCAATTCGCTCTGGCGATCAACAGAGAGAAACTCCGCACCCGGGCACTCCCATTCGCTTGGACTCTTCAGGTCTCCCGCCACAGTCAAGGAGTAGTCCTGAAGCCGCGAGAATTCCTCCACTGCTTTGGTCGGTGGAAAAATGCTCGTAATGACGATATGCTTCACTTAATTCCTGGAGTCGATAACTGAGAGAATACGATTTACGGTTGCTTCCCAGGTGTACGTGGCGACACAATGAGCCTGGGCGCGCTGGCCCATCTCACGGAGTTGTTCGGGGTTCGAAAGCATGCGGAGCAGAAGGCTCGCCAGCGCGTCTGGCGTCTCTTGATTGGGAGAGGAACCGAACGTTCCATGCCCGCTGATTTCGGGGAAACTATTCCGGTTCAGGCCTACAATCGGCATCCCGCAGGCCATTGCCTCGAGGTAGACCAAGCCCCACGGTTCGTTGCCAGCCGGCAAGAGAAAAAGTGTATGCGTCTCGAACAAGTCCTGAAGTTTCTCGGCAGACACGAATCCAAGTGCGGTAAGACCAGGCTCGGACTCGAGCTTGAGCCCATCTTCGCAGCCCACAACCGTCATGGACAGCTCTGGGTCTCTGGCGCGGGCAATCCGAAAGGCCTCTACCGCGAGCAGTCCGCCTTTGTCCTTGAATCGCCCTTTCGCGGTAAAGAGGATCTTCTTTCCTGCGTAATCCTTTGGTCCTGAGAACGGCCGGATCAGGCCGAGACCCGTGCCCACCGCCGTTACGTCATCGGCCGGAATGCCGTAATGCGAGATCAGGTCCTGTCTGACGTATTCGGCGATAGGAAAGAGATGCGTCAGCTGACGGTACGCCCTCAATTCGAGTTTCTCGGCCGATTGGATGAATCTGTCCGAATACCTGTGCTGATCGGTGGCACCCCTCGTCCATAGATGCCAGGTGGCATCAGAAAACAGGTAGTGATCCTGACCCTTGGGCGGTCGAAGAAACGGTAGCGAAAGGGAGAACACGTGCAGTGTGGCCGAACTCGCGGCATTGCGTGTCTCCTGAGCCGCTCTGTGAGCCGAATAGTAACGCCTGAGTGGCTGGCGCTGATAGTCGTACGGGCCAAGAGTCACAGCGCCTACGGCAGCAAATGCCGCCTTCAGATAACGCGGCGCCTCGACATCAAATGCGCTACCTAAGCGATTCTGTTCTTCCAGCGAGGAAGCAATATGATGCGGGGTACCCGACCAGGTTCCGGGGTCCCGAGGGTCTCCAAGAGAGCAAATGTTCAGACGAGTGGGAGATGACATTCCGCGTTCTGGTGGCGGTCCTTTGGCTCGGCCCTGAGCGCGCCCGCGTTGCCGCCTGGGCCTGAGTCTAGGGAAGGGCCGCGACCGAGGCCGCGCTGAAGTACGATTCGGTAAGCTCAAGGAGTTGCGGGTAGACTCCCAGGACCACAAGCGCAGCGGCGCAGACAACCAGTACGGCGGCCGAGGTCATCGGCACGGGGAACGCGCCTGTTGCGACGGGCACCCGGACCTCGTCCTCCGTCTTCATGAAGAAGACCACCAGGACTCGCAGGTAGTAGTAGGCTGAGATCGCACTGGCAAGCACACCACAAATCGCCAGCCAGATGAGCCCCGAATCAATCGCGGGGCCAAAGACCGCCACCTTGCCCATGAAGCCGCCAAACGGCGGGAAGCCGCTCAAGCTGAACATGAAGACAACCATCGTCCAGCCCAGCAGCGGCTTGCGGTGGCCAATGCCCGCAAGCGAATCGAGTGTCTGCTCCCGGCCTCCCTTTTCATCCCACTCCAGCAGGGCAATCACACCGAAGGCGCCGATGTTCATCAGCGTGTAGATGAGCATGTAGTACAGCGCCCCGGAGTAGCCCTCCGGTGTGCCAGCGGCGAGCCCAACGAGTACGTAGCCCGCATGTGCCACGGACGAGTAGGCCAGCATTCGCTTGACGTTGGTCTGGGCGATGGCCAGAATGTTGCCGAGCACCATGGTGATCAAGGCAACAATCGCCAGTACCTGCGTCACGCCGGCGGCAGGAACCGCCGTATACAGGACCAGGATCAGGGAGGCGAAGCCGGCCGTCTTGGAGGCCGTGGACATGAAGCCCGTGATGGTGGTCGGTGCGCCCTGATACACGTCAGGGGTCCACATGTGGAAGGGCACGGCGCTGACCTTGAAGAAGAAGCCTACCAGGAGCAGGCCGACGCCGGCCCAGAACAGGACCGATGTCCCGTTCGCTGCCACCGCCGCGCCGATCTCCATCAGGTCGAATGACCCCGTGGCCCCATAGATGAGAGCGATGCCGTACAGGAAGAAACCGGTGGCGAAGGCGCCCAAAAGAAAGTATTTAAGTGCGCTCTCAATGGCTCCCTCGTCGTCACGGACCAGGCCGGTGAGGATATACAGGCTGATGGACATCGTCTCCAGCCCGACGAAAACGGCCACGAGGTTGTTGGCCGTGCCCAGCAGCATCATGCCGACGGTCGCGAAGAGCACGATGGCGTAGACCTCGCCATAATTGTGCTTGATTCGGGAGAGATAGGGACCGCAGAGCTCCACCGAGAGTCCGGCCCCCAGCAGAATGATCATGTTCACGAAGGAAGCATAGCCACCCGTGCGAATCATCCCGTAAAAGGCCGTCCCAGCGGGGTCGGCGATGCGTGTCAACTCCCAGACGAAGGCCAGCCCCAGTCCGATTCCCGCCAGACGGGGGACCCAGGGAGTGTCATTCGAAAAGCTGTCGATGACGACGGCCACCAGGCCGAGAATGGCAAGCAGAACCATGGGAGCCGACGCCAGAAGGTCAGCCGGTAGGTTCGCGTATGCGTTGGTCAGGTCCATCGATTAATGCTTGAGTTTCTCAGACCCACGCGACGGCATTGATGCGTCGCGCGAGCTCGAGGTCCATGGCGGAAACCTTGTTTCCTGCGTCGTGGGTGGTCAGACGAATGCGGACGGTGCCGTACACGTTGTTGATCTCCGGATGGTGATCCAACGATTCGGCCTGGTAGGACATCGCAACCAGAAACGTCATCGCTTCCCGGAAGCTGCCGAACTTGAGCGTGCGCTCCAATCGGTCGCTTTCGTAGGTCCATCCCTTCAGACCGGACAAGCCGGCCTGAATCTTGGGAGGAGTCAATGCTGAGCGTGAGGGACTAGAGCCAGCCACTGTAGAAGACCACGTAAATGATGAAGTAGATCGGCAGCAGGATGGGCAGCGAGTACCGGATGATGTAGCCCATGAAAGAGGGCGTCTCGACTCCGTTGGACTCGGCGATGGCCTTTACCATGAAGTTCGGCGCATTGCCGATGTAGGACATCGCGCCGAAGAACACGGCGGCCACAGAGATGGCCTGCAGATAGACGGCCGATTCCAACCCGTTGGCGAACTCGACGACGGCCGCCGGTGAGTTCACGTCCAGACCGAACTTGCCCATGGCCGCTGCCAGGAAGTTCAGGTAGGTCGGAGCGTTGTCCAGAATACCAGAGAGCGCGCCTGTGCCCCAGTAGAACGTGCCGACGCTCAGCGAGTCCGCGTTCGTGGAGGCGAAGTTGGAAATCAACTGCAGGGCCGGCTGCATCGTGGCAAAGATGCCCAGGAACAGCCAGCCCACTTCGCGGATGGGCTCGAAGTTGAATTCATTCTTCTCCATCGCGCTCTTGTTGGCCGTCTTGAAGGCCAGGAATGCCACCAGGAACATCCCCATTTCCCGAATGCCCACCGGGATGTGGTACATTGTGGAGAGATTGGGGACCCAGTCGAAAACGTTGGGGTCGACGAACACGAGGGCGATGATTGCAGCGACCCACCAGAACGACTTGACGCCCTCGAGGGAAATCAGCGGCTTGTTCGGATCCGGGTCAGGTGCCTCCAGCTTGTTGCGGCTGTCCATCACGAAGAACACGATCAGGATCAGCACCGTGGCAAACAGCCAGATGTGCCACACGTGTGCCATGGTCCAGAAGAAGGGAACGCCGCGCAGGAAGCCCAGGAACAGCGGGGGGTCCCCGATGGGCGTCAGCGCACCGCCGACGTTGGCCACCAGGAAGATGAAAAAGATGATGTGGTAGGGCTTCAGGCGCCCCTCGTTCAGCCGCATGTAGCATCGGATGAAGAGCATCGCAGAACCCGTCGTGGCGATCAGATTGGCGATCACCGAGGCCAGGAAGAGCAGAATGACATTGCTCACTGGTCGTCCCTTGGCGTTCACGCTGACGTAGATGCCACTGGCCGCAATGAACAGCGAGGCCACCAGCGCTATGAACGAGGAGTATTCCTGGATGGCGTGGATGACCGGCGTCCACGAGTGGAGCACAAGCCCGTAGTACAACGACACCACGACGCCAAGCGCCACCGAGTACTTCGGGTAGTGGTGGTGCCAGTGGTGGGGGTAGAACAGCGGCCCGGTCGCGATCATCAGCAGGATGGCGACGAACGGGATCACCAGCCAGAGGGGAGGCAAGGGTCCATGGCCCTCGTCCGCGTGCTCCGCATCTTGCCCGGCGTGCTCGGCGTCCTCGCCGGCACTAGGCTCCGCATCCTGTCCGGCCGGTTGCTCGGCGCCCCCGGCCGCGGCATGCGCAGCATCCCCGGCGGGCTGCTCGGCGTCCTGCGTCAGGGCCACCAGGGCCACGGGCCCGTCGGCGCTCTGCGCGACCGCAATGGGCGCGCCTACCGCAAGGGCAAGCAACAGGGCGGGCAGCAGACGACGCATTCTCATGAGGGCAACGGAGAGATTTTTGGTCTAGCGAAGGGCAATCGGCTCTTCGGCGGCAGCGGGCACAAAATGTGTCCCGTCATAAACCAGCCGAGGGACCTCAGCGGGATCGTAAGCCTGCTTGTCTTCGATGATCTGCAGGAGATGCGTCGTGGCGGGTTCACTCAAGTCCAGGAACGGCTTGGGGCCGAAGCCCATCCAGACCATGAGAATTACCAGCGGCGCGAGAAGAGCAAGCTCTCGGGCATTAAGGTCGGGCATGAACCGGTTTTCGTCCGACTCGAGTTGGCCCCAGAACATCCGGTGGACCATCCACAGCAGGTAGACGGCGGCCAGAATCACACCGCTGGTGGCGAAGGCAATCAGCAGGGGAGAACCGATGACGGTGCTCTTGAACGAGCCCATCAGGATCATAAACTCGCCCACAAACCCGTTCAGTCCCGGGAGGCCGGCCGAGGCGAGCACCGTAAAGATCATGAAGAAGGTCAGGACCGGGACGCTCTTGGCCAGCCCGCCGTAGTCGCTCATTTCGCGGGTGTGGCGGCGCTCGTAGAGCATGCCGACAATGAGGAACAGCGCGCCCGTTGAGATCCCGTGGTTGATCATTTGAATGACCGCGCCCTGCAGCGCCTCCGTTGTGAAGGCGAAGATGCCCAGAACCACAAAGCCAAGGTGACTGACCGACGAGTAGGCGACCAGCTTCTTCGCATCCGTCTGTGCCCGGGAGACGAGGGCTCCGTAGACAATGCCGATCACCGCCAGAACGGCGAACATCATCGCGTATTCCCTGGCGGCGTCCGGGAAGAAGGGGAGACAGAATTTGACCAGTCCGTACGTGCCCATTTTCAGGAGCACGCCGGCAAGAATCACGGAGCCGCCCGTTGGAGCCTGAACGTGCGCGTCGGGCAGCCAGGTGTGCAGCGGGAAGAGCGGCACCTTGATGGCGAACGCCAGGGCAAACAGGAGGAAGAGCCAACTCTGCTGCTCCAGCGGCATGTTGAAGCTGACCAGTTTGTACCAGTCTGTGGTGAACACGCCACCGTTCACCGCGTCGCCCGCCATGTACCCAAGAGCAAGCAGGGCGACCAGCATCAAGAGTGAACCGACGAGTGTGTAGAGAACGAACTTCACCGCCGCGTAGACCCGGTCCTCGCCGCCCCAGATCCCGATGATGAAGTACATCGGGATCAGCGTGAGCTCGAAGAAGATGTAGAACAGGAAGATGTCGTAGCTGGCAAACACGCCGGTCACGCCCGTCTGAAGGATCAGCAGCAGGGTGTAGTAGGCCCTGTGGTTCTTGCCGATGTAGGTCCAGGACGATAGAACGACGATCGGGCCAAGCAGCGTCGTCAACAGAATCAGCAGGATGTTCAGGCCGTCGATTCCCACGAAGTACTTGATATCCAACCGGTCTCCGAACCAGCCGTCGATCAGGTCGGCCATCTGCGGCGAGGTGGCGGTGGAGACCGCCGGATCAAACCCGTTCAGGATCAGCAGGGAGGCCAGGAACGTGACGCAGGTCACCACCAGCGCCGTCCACTTGATGGCGTTCCCGCGGCTCAGCATGGTCAGAATCGCCCCCGCCAAAGGGAGGAAAATGACGATCGAAGTGATGTTGCTCATCCGGTTACAAGCGGGAAACCCCGCAGCTTTAGTGCGGGAGGAACGCTCTCAGCGTGATTATGGGAACAGGATCACACATGATGCATATGTATGAGTGAGTGGCAACCGCACGATTCAAATACCGCCTGTATCCGAATGCTGACCAGCGCACCTCGCTGGCGCAGACGTTTGGGTGCGCCCGGTATGCGTACAACTGGGCGCTCGCCTTGAGAAAGGAAGAGCCCATGTCGTACCACGAGTCGAGCAGTCGCCTCACGGCACACAAGAAAGAGGTGCCGTGGCTGAACGAGGTGTCTGCGTCCCCGTCCAGCAGTCCTTGCGCCACCTGCAGGTAGCCTTCAAGAACATGAAGGAGCGCCGGTCAGGATTCCCGTCGTTCAAGCGCAAGCATGACAGGCAGTCTGCCGAGTTCACCCGGAGTGCGTTCAGCATCCGGGACGGCAGACTGTTCTTGGGCAAGGTGCCTGGCCTTGTTAGAGTCCGCTGGTCGAGAGACCTGCCGTCTGAACCCACCACTGTTACGGTGGAGCGGGACACGGCAGGCCGGTACTTCGCCTCGTTCGTCGTTGCGTTCAACCCCAAGCCCCTGCCGCTGACAGCCAAGGCGGTAGGGATTGACCTGGGTCTGAATGACATCTTCGTCGCGAGCGACGGATTCAAGAGCGGCAATCCTCG
>JAJCYP010000107.1 GCA_029262855.1 Bacteroidota bacterium
CTGGGCTTGAGCGCTCAGTCATTGAGGTCTTTAGGGTAAACAATGTGGGCACTTTCGCAGGCATTCCCATGACCCAAGCTCAATTCATCTCAGTGCTACTGGTCCTAGCGGGGATAGTCTTGGTCATGCGGCGGCGACTACCTCTCCTTCGCAGGGCAGCTTGATCCAACAACTCGTCGCAAAAACGTCCTCTCGTTTCCGTGCGACGATTGCCAACTACAAGGCCGCAAAGGTCGAGGATGAGGCCTTCCAGGCCAGCCTGACCGTACTCGAACATCGATAGTGATCGGCGACCTTGGAGTGCGTTCGTTGAGGTCTGGGATACGGTATGTGACCTCTTGGAGGTGAACGACGGTCTTGAAGCGAAGACGATGTTCCAGTATCTGCAGCGTCAGCATCCGGGACGGTTTCCCGACGGACAACTGCGGACCTTCCAGCGGCGCGTCAAGCGGTGGCGCGCGCTCGACGGCCCAGCCCGCGAGGTGTTTTTCCCTCAGGTCTACACGCCTGGTGAGCGTGCCCAGAGTGACTTCACGGCGCACGTGTCGTCGGTCATGGTTTAGATCGGGGTGTCACTCGCCAGTAAACTGACGTCAACGGTACGGTGGAAAAGTAGATGCTTTTGGATGCGATGGCAACGCTGTCCGTCAGCCACGAGTCCCTGACTCCTGGGGGCCCCTACTTCAATCCTTACGACTTCTCCCGGCCCGCCTGTTGTGGCCTCTTTCAGTCGGATTGACCCGGCGGCAATCCCGCCAGGAGTCCGAAGTATTCCCTCAGCATCACGAGGCAGGATTCCAGGTCGCTCTTAGAGATCTGGCCGATCCTTCTTCTAGCCAAGGAGGGGTCGACTGTCACAAACTTGGCTCGCACAAGAGATGAGTGAAGGACCCCGTCACTCTTCCAACCGCGCGATGGGGCGTCTCCCGGCTTCCGAACTGAGGTCACCATCGCGATGGTTATCTCGTCCCCTGGCCTCTTTGGACTCGAAGGGACGATGGTTGGCCGATGCTTTCGTGACACTGAAGTCCTCGGCATAAGGGAACGGAACGAGGACGACATCACCTTGTCTGTAAAGCATGGTTGCTGTCGTAGTTGTCGTAAGCGGCGTCCAGGTCGTTGTCCCAGTCTGCCACCATCGATGACGCCGAGAGATTGAGCATGGAGACAGATTCCTTTATCCGCTCAATCCGTTCCAGAATCGAGACGGCAACGGTGTCCTGCAGCTCGGCGGGAAGCTGTTCGGCAGCAGTCGCCGCCTGGGTGAGGGCTGATTTTAGGGATGCTGTCATGATTCCAAAGTCGTAACATCGCCGGAATCGGCGCTGGCATCTTGCTGTGAGTCAGGCCCTCGGCCCGGCAACGATCGAATACGGCGGCCGAGCGCTCGCCCGCGTTTGCCTTGAACCACCCTCCGCGAGCTCGTCGGCCTTAATTCGTTGCGCCTGGGAGAGTTTCGAGTAGGAAAGTGGTTTGGGTGATCCACACATCGCCTGGATAATACCGGCCTCTCGGCACCAGTCAAGACGCCTGTATTTCACACGCTCGGATATTGACAGTAGTGTGCTATATTGTACATTCTAATAATCACTTGACTATTTGATATACAGATGAATGCCAGACTCCCCTAGGTATTTCAAGGACGCCATCTTCGGACAAATCGCTCTGATGGGGAAGTCGTTCGCCAGCGGGCCACGCCTGGAGATCCTTGATATTTTATGCCAGGGACCACGCGCAGTCGAGGAGGTGGCTCGGCAGGCTGAACAGTCTGTCGCGAACACCTCTCATCATCTTCAGGTGTTGCGACGCGCGCGCTTGGTGGATGCGCACAAGGAGGGAGTGCGAGTAACGTACCGCCTCGCCAATGAGCACGTGTGCTCGGTGTATCGGGCGGTACGAGATCTGGCCACATCAAGGCTCCTGGAGATTGAGCGGGTCACCCGCGAGTTCCTAAATGATCGCGGGGCGATGGAACCAGTTGATCGTGAGATCCTGATCGCCCGGGTCGAAAAAGGTGAAGTAACCGTGCTTGACGTGCGTCCGCCAGAAGAGTACCAGGCGGGCCATATCCCAGGCGCCGTTTCAGTGCCACTGCGCGACCTCGAAAACCGAATTGGCGATCTGCCGGCAGAACGGGAAATAGTTGCATACTGCCGGGGCCCCTACTGCGTCATGGCGCTGGAAGCAGTCGAAATACTTCGGGCCCGCGGCTTTCGAGCATATCGAATGGAAGAGGGTGTGCCGGATTGGAAGGCCCGGGGGCTTCCTGTCTCCGGCTTAGTGGGAGAGCAGCCTTGACCGTCGATCAGACCAGTGCTCACCTAAGGGGACACGAGCCTCGGCTCGGCATCCGGGAGAACGTGGTACAGTTCTCGTTGCTGGTGCTCGTCAACGCCTTTGTAGGCGCAATGGTGGGCATGGAGCGGAGCATCCTGCCGGCGATCGCCGAGGAGGAGTTCCTTTTGGTGGCCCGCACTGCGGTGCTGTCCTTTATCATCGTGTTCGGTATCACGAAGGCGGTCACCAACTATCTCGCCGGCCGCTTCTCGGATACCTACGGGCGAAGAAAGGTGCTGATCGCGGGTTGGGTGATTGCGGCACCGGTTCCGTTTCTGCTCATGTGGGCGCCGACTTGGGGTTGGGTGCTCTGGGCAAACGTGTTGCTCGGGATAAGCCAGGGTCTCACGTGGTCGACGACGGTCATCATGAAGATCGATCTCGCGGGCCCGAAGAACCGTGGGATGGCCATGGGACTCAACGAGTTCGCTGGCTACTTCGCCGTCGCTGGGGCGGCATTGGCAACCGGCTATGTGGCGAGCACATCCGGGCTCAGGCCCGAGCCGTTCTATCTCGGCGTTGGCTTCGTCGCGATCGGCTTTGTGCTCTCCGCCCTGTTCGTCAGGGAGACGAGGCATCATGCTGACCACGAGGCCAAGCTGAACGATCGCACTCGGCCCGAAGAATTGCTTTCCCAGCGCGAGGTATTTCTGCGGACGTCGTTTGTTGATACCGACCTGTCGTCGGTCAGCCAGGCAGGCCTGGTGAACAATCTCAACGATGGCATGGCATGGGGGCTGTTTCCGCTGTTCTTCGCAGCAGCGGGAATGACCATCTCACAAATAGGATGGTTGGCAGCTATTTACCCGGCCGTATGGGGTGTCGGCCAACTCTATACCGGGGCGCTCTCGGATCGCATTGGACGCAAGGGCCTCATAGTAGGAGGTATGTGGGTGCAGGCGGCGGGAATAATCACGATTACGGTTTCCGCCGGATTCGCGGGCTTTGCGGCTGGCGCTGCCCTGCTGGGAGCTGGGACGGCCATGGTCTATCCGACCCTTTTGGCGTCAATAGGGGACGTTGCGCATCCAGCCTGGCGCGCAACAGCGGTTGGAATTTACCGCCTCTGGCGGGACCTCGGATATGCGGTGGGGGCGATCGTGGCCGGGGTCGTTGCGGACATCGCCGGACTTGATGCATCCATGTGGCTCATTGCCGCCATGACGTTCGTCTCTGGTGTCGTGGTTGCTGCCCGAATGCAGGAGACGCGGGGACGAGTCGCAGGCGGTTCCCATCGCTCAGGCTCACACCATCCGGACGAGTCACAATGAACAAGACGCTATTCATACTCAACGATGCGCCTTACGGTACCGGTACTACTGTGGAGGCCCATATCGTGGAAGTAGAAATATCCAACGTAGTCGTCGGTACCCCAAGGAAGGCGGAGAGTCCAATACAAATTTCCTGGGATGCAGTCTGGGATTTCGTTGACTCAGGATCTGGCTGCCTCCCCAGTTTCATTACCTCTGATTCGAAGGTAATCTTGGTCGACGGGAGTGAAACGACCCTTTCCTCGTCGGAGGATCAACCGTACGGCTCGGGGTCCTATACCTGGACACCCGAAGGAGTCTACTCGTCGATCCAGGTCAAGGTTGAGGACTTAAACCGGGGAAACTCGGCGTCCTCCGCTCTGTTTAATGTCGAGTCCCTCATAGCCCTTTCAATCAGTGGTCCAAGTGCCCTTGAAGAAGGTGAGCAGGGGACTTGGACTGCCTCGGTGTCCGGAGAACCTCGCCTTACAGCTATGACTGGGACTACATGCTAGACTGCGAGTCAGCGCCGTTGGGTATTCTAGTTGAGCAGTGCGATGTTTGGTATCAAGGCGGTACGGGCAGTTCTTGGAGTCATTCGTTGAGCGGATCCAGCTACGACCTGATAATTAGGCTAAAAGTAGTCGACTCGGATAACCCTGCCTATGACAGAACTGAAACCAAGACGGTGTATATCACCGATGTGTAAAGGAGTACTAGGAGGCCTGGTTTCGTCAACGTTACTTGTCTGGGCGTGTGTTGGCGCCGTGTTCTTGGCATCGTGTGATAGCGGCGTGAATGAAGATCAGGTTGGGCTCGACCTGGAGCCTTTGATGCAGGCGGAGGTCTCGAATGGAGAGCTCAGTGCCAGGATCGATTCCCAAGGCAACATTTCAAGGGTGGAGTGGAAGCACACCGACAATACCGGGCTGGAGGCATCCGTGGGTTCCATTAACGGGGGACTTTTGCTAGCCACCACTGAGTCGGGTGCGCGCAGTTACTCGGCGTCCAGGGCGCTGGGACTTCTTGGTGCTCCGGCGATTGTTGAGCACGCCAGCGATACGTTGGGTCTCTTCTTTCTTCGCCAGGAGGCAGCTCAGACTCAGGCGGACAACTGGCCGGCACACCTGGGAGCACCCGTCAACGAGGACGGTTCGGTCCGAGTGTACGGAGACCAAATGGTCTGGGCTTTGTTCGGAGACAAACCCTCTACGCAAGACCCGGTGGGGATTAGAGTGGGAGCCTCAATGTTCCTCGCGGACAAGCCTGGTCTTGAGGACGTGCTGTTCCCGAGGGGCGCGTTATGCCCGAAACGAAGTCAGAGCTGTACCGAGCATTGACTTCCGATGGAGGCAGGTCTGCCAAGGATACCGACTGTCCGCGTGACACTCCAGTGGAGAAGCTCAGCAAAAGAACTATGGTACAGATCCGGGTTCTGACAGTTAAATTCAACGTCTGGTCCATGGGTAGCAACACTTTAGTTCATTGATTTTTTGGCGGGCCGATAACGACTTCGAATCTCCCGGTCACGCGATATCCGTCTCCAGAGCTGGAACTGATCCCAACTCCCGCCAGGTACACCCCGGGTTCGAAACCTGCCACAAGAGCCGCCTTATTTGTGAATGTGGTGACATTCGCGCCGAGCCCTGACCAGTTGTAAGTGAGGTCTGTGCGCAAACTGTCCTCCACGACGCACGTGACCCTAAGCGTGTCCCCCATCGGAACGGGATTGGGGTCTAATCGAAATCCGAGGATGCGGGTCACTGGAATGCCCAGGGGGTCTGGCTCGTCCCGAAAGAGGTTATCGCAGCCTGCACAGACCAAGAGAAACCCGATGGCAAGCGCTAGCCGATGAGAAAAATGGAAGGTGAGACTCATTGTCGTTGGCAAGTTAGAAATTGATTCGTCGCACTCTGTTTACAGAACTGCATACACTATTCCTTACAGTATTTTTTGCCCCCTGGCGCTGCGTCGCCAAAGGGCGGGGCTTCTTCCGTGGAACCGTCTGAAGGCGTTTATAAAAGCGGCCCCGGACCGGTAGCCCAGCGCAAAGCCAATGTGAGAAACACTAGCGCCGGTGCCGCCAACCAGGAGGCCTGCTAGCGACATTCGGTGGTGGGTGACATACGCCTGCGGAGTCCGTCCGACGTAATAAGAGAAGCGTGCGGATGTGTTCTTGTCTCCGATGGAACCGCATATTGAACCCTGACCAAGCCGGTGTGATTCGAGGAACATGGTGTCGTTCAGCCTCGCCAGCATGCAGGACACGTCCCGAGGCCAGTCAGCGCGAGTCAGGGTAAACTGCGATTCCGCGCAAGCGCTTCTTGCTTGTGCCAAGTCGGCGGACGATGTTTTGCTCATGGAAGTACTTCAATCGGATCCGTTTTGGCCAGTGCTGCTCGTCCTCACCCATAAAAACGAAATCCGAGTCTATTCAACGACAGCGCGTCAGGGAGGCAGCCAAGTTTTCGCGACTTTGCAGGCTGCGTGACACTGCCCGACTGGACGGAATGATGAGATTGCGATTGCTGCTCACAATCTGTGTTCTGTTGGTCGCCTGTGATTCAGGCCCAATTGAAGCGCAGCCCGAGCTGGTCTGCACGCAGGAGTCAGTTCCAGGCGTTCTTATGCCACTGGAGATAGGCAACTATTGGGATATAGAGGCTCAGAAGGGAAATGGCGAGGTGGTGGACACTTTTCGAACGCAAATAACTACCAAACTGGATCCCGCTACCTATGGAATCGAACAGGCATATGTGGCGGAAGACTTCAACCTCTCATCTCCCAATGATATCAAGAAGCGGCTTATCTGGAAGAACGAGATCGATGGACTCTTGCTCGCGGGACTTATTTCCGGCGAAGACACTGTCCTCTATAATTTTAGAAAGTATCCACTTTCTCCGGCGGTGGGACAAGAGATTCAATCCTATAGGGTGGGCGCCACAGGCACCCAAGGAGTCTACGAGCGAGTAGACTCAACCAAATGGACGGTGTTCAAAACGGGCCATATCGTCGATACGCCAGTTCGACAGTTTGTGACTAGCGTTCTTGTGTATACGACTGAACGCCCCCTTCCCGACGTATCAGCGTCAGACACGCTACGAACAGATTGCTCCGGGAATTGGTGTTGTTGCAAGGGACTGGAACAGACTCGAAGGCCACCAGCCCAATCTGGCCTCGTTCAGGCAAAGGCTCGTTGATTTGTGCATCAAGAAACCGCAGACACCAAATTCCCTCTGACGGTGACAGCTGCCACTTACAACCGGATGATACAAACAAAAACCGCCTCCAACTCGCCCTGAAAGGCCATATTGAAGACGGTGTTCGTTGGTGATCCCGCCAGGGTTCGAACCTGGGACCCTCTGATTAAAAGTCAGATGCTCTGCCAGCTGAGCTACGGGATCTGGCCACCATGAACGTAGCGGTCCACAGACCCGTAAACTAGAAAGCAGCGCCGAGCTTCGCTCGTCTGAATTTGAGAGGATTGCTCAAAGAGCAGACTTCTCGCGAGGCCCAGGCTATGCCGATTGCCCCAACGCCGCAATCACGCGCTGAAGTCGCTCCCGCACGTCGCTAGCCACGTCGCCGAGTTGGTCATTCTGCACCGACGCCATCGAGGCCACGGGATCCACAGCCGCAACCTCCACGCCGCCCTCAACTTCCTGGACGATAACATTGCACGGTAGCATCAGGCCGATGTGTCCTTCTGACAGCAGCGCCTTGTGGGCGAGCGGGGGATTGCAGGCGCCCAGGACTCGGTAGGGACGAAAGTCGGCGTTGAGCTTCTTCTTCAGCGTCGCCTGAATGTCGATTTCCGTCAGGACACCAAAGCCCTCGGCCTTCAATGCTTCGCGGGTGGCCTCATCGGCCTCGTCCATGGACATGGCCAGGGTGGTAGAGAAGTAGTAAGCACTCATGGGACTCGAATAATGTTATGACATGTCATTATATGCAACGAGCGGCCCCAGGGTTTCCCCGACCCGAGAGGTTCGACCCTACGGCGCCGTCATCACCAGCAGTTGCGTCAACGCAGGTCAACAGTCGATCCTTGGCCATGTCTGACCCCATTCTTCCCAAGGCCCTCCGCACCTGGGATGGCATCGCCCTCCTGATTGGCATTACGATCGGCAGTGGAATCTACTCCACGCCGTACCTGATTGCCGGATACTTCCCCGACTTTGCGTCGGCGGCCATCGCCTGGGTGGGGGTCGGCGCATTCGTCCTGGTCTCCGGGATGGTCTACGCAGAGCTGGGCACACGCCTCCCTGCCACGGGCGGCGAGTACGTCTACATGGAGCGGGCCTACGGCCGATGGGCGGGGTTCATGGGCTGGGCCCAACTCTTCATTGTCCGTACCAGTCCGGCAGCCGCTCTCGCCATTATTGCCGCAGACTACGTGGGGTTCTTCGTACCCGTGGCTGGTGCCTCCCATACCGCTGTCGCGCTCAGCATTCTTGTGTTCCTGGGCATCTTCAATGTGATCGGTATCCGATGGGCGAGTCTCATCAACAAGTTCTCGACCATTACGAAGGTGGGCGGACTGATCATCTTCGCGGTCGGCGGGCTGTACCTGCTCCAAAACGAGTTCGTCCGATTCGACCAGGTGGCCGCGCCAACCACCGGTCTAAGTCACACGGGAAATCTGATCGCGGCAATCTTCCTGATCATCTTCAGTCACACCGGCTGGGACCGTGTGGGCTATGTGGCCGGCGAAATGGAGGATCCTCGGAAGAGTCTCCCCCGGACCATGTTCATCGGGCTGTCGCTCATCCTCGTGCTCTATTGGGCCGTGAACTCGGTCTACTACGGCGTTCTGGGCGTCGAGGGACTCAGGGCCACGACCACGCCGGCTGCGACCGTGATGTCTCAGTTGGTCGGACCTCTGGGCGGGTTAATCGTCGCGCTACTGGTCATCGTCTCGGCGCTCGGGAGCATCAATGGCACGATGATGGCGTCCAGCCGCGTCTACTACGCCATGGCGCGCGATGGGCTCTTCTTCAAGTGGCTGGACTACGTGCACCCCCGATTCCGTACCCCCTCACGAGCAGTAATCGCTCACGTGGTCTGGGGAGGAGTCATCCTGCTGGTTCGTGGCAGTTTCGCATCCATAGCCGCCGGAATGATCTTTGGCGTCCTGATATTCTACACCCTGACGGGCATCGCTCTATTCAAGTTCAGAACGGAGCAGGTCGGCGAGGACACCGCCTGGAAGATGCCGGGCTACCCCTGGCTGCCGGGCATCTACGTCGTGGCCATGATTGCGCTGTTGGTGGTGCGAGTGATCTTCGAGTGGCAGGCCTCGCTGGTGGACTTTGCCTTCATCGCCACAGGAGTTCCGGTATCCTACTTCTGGTTGCGCGGGCAGCGCCGTCAGGGCAATCCCGACGACTAGCAGCCTACACCGGGTCTCCCAACCTGAAGATTCCAAAGCTCCGCCATGGGCCTCCGCAGCACCAATCGCCCTTCCATCAGTGAAGGATCGAAGTTCAGAAACCCGTGCACCAGATAGATCTCCTCCGGACTGCAGTCCAAAAGGAACTTGCATTCGCGGTCGCCCTTCCGATGATCCCTCGTCCAGACGGCACCGACCAGGCCGGTCGCCGTCGTGCCGACAAAAACGTCTATCTCCTCGCCGTCTGACCCCACAGTCTCGTTCACGAATCCGTAGTCGATGGGGTACACAATCCCCGTGTGAACCGGATGCGTCGAGCGGCGAGGCCGATCCACGGTCACACCGTTGGTCCGAATCATCGTCTCCCAGTCGGACCAGTCAAGCGCCGAGCCCCACGCGATTGCGAGTCGTTCATCCATCAGTCCTCCTTCGGCGCCGTCACAGCGATGTGCAGATCACGCAGCTGATGCGCATCCACGACATCCGGTGACACGACCATGGTCTCCTGGGCGCTCTGTGTCTTCGGGAAGGCGATGACGTCGCGCAGCGATTTGGCCCCCGCGAGAAGCATCACGATCCGGTCCAGACCGAATGCAATGCCGCCGTGGGGCGGGGCCCCGAAGCGGAACGCATCCAGCAGGAAACCGAAACGCTGCTGGGCTTCTTCCTCATCGATACCAAGCGCAGCAAACATCTGCCGCTGGATCTCGGGGTTGTGGATACGGATGGATCCGCCGCCGATCTCATTGCCGTTCAGCGTGATGTCGTACGCCCGGGCCCGGACCGCACCGGGGTCCGTGGCCATCAGGTGCATGTCCTCGGGGTGGGGCGACGTGAACGGGTGGTGCATGGCATGGAATCGTCCCGAGCCCTCATCCCACTCCAGAAGCGGGAAGTCTGTGATCCAGGCAAACTGCCAGGGCCCGTCGGGTCCGTCGCCAATGAGCTCGAGATCCCGGGCCACGTGCAGTCGCAGGTCTCCCATCTGCAGGTGAACCTTCGGAGCCTCGCCGGCCAGGATGAGAACCAGATCTCCGGTCTTGGCGCCGATGGCCGCGGCTGCGCGGTCGACAACCTCCGCGGGCAGCACCTCGGCCTTGACGCTGGAGTGCGTGGGCCCGCCGTCGGAGGGCAGCTTGAAGTAGACCAGGCCGCCGGCGCCGATCTGCTTCCGGACGATGTCCTTGTCCAGACGATCCATGACGCCGCGCCCGCGATCGCCTTCGCCGGGGACCACGATGGCCAGAATCTTGCCGCCTGTCTCGATCACGTTGTCGAAGACCCGGAAACCACTGCCGGTGAAGGCTTCCGTCGCGTCCTGGATTTCGAGGCCGAACCGGAGATCCGGCTTGTCGGATCCGAAGCGGCGCACTGCGTCGGCGTAGGTCAGACGCACAACGGGAAGCGGCAGTTCGTACCCCTTCAGGTCACGCCAGATCTGGGCAATCAGTCGATCGAAGGTCTCGTAAATGAGCTCTTCCGTGGGGAAGGTCATCTCGACATCGATCTGGGTAAACTCGGGCTGGCGATCCGCGCGGAGATCCTCATCCCGGAAGCACTTGGTGATCTGGAAGTACCGGTCCATGCCGGCCACCATGAGGATCTGCTTGTAGGTCTGCGGACTCTGGGGGAGGGCGAAGAACTTGCCCGGATGGACGCGACTGGGAACGAGGAAGTCGCGCGCGCCCTCGGGCGTCGACTTCATGAGAACCGGCGTCTCGATTTCCAGAAAGGACTCCGCGTGGAAGAAGCGCCTGACCGACTGGTAGAGCTCGCTCCGCAGAACAATGTTGTCCCGCATCTGGGGACGCCTCAGGTCCAGATAGCGGTACTTGAGTCGCAGATCCTCGTTGACGTGCTGGGCCTTCTCCTCGTGGGTGGAGACCGGAAAGGGGATGGCGTCGGCGCGGTTGAGGACAATCAGGTCGTCCACACGGACCTCGATCTCGCCTGTGGCCAGCTTCGTATTGATGGTCTCGTCTGACCGGCGCGTGACGGAACCCTCGACCGAAATGACCCACTCGCTACGCAACGCCTCGGCAATGTGGAGCGCGCCTTCGTCGTCCTGCGGCGAGAGCACAATCTGGGTCAGGCCGTAGCGGTCCCGGAGGTCGATGAAAATCACGCCTCCCAGGTCACGGCGGGTATCCACCCAGCCCTTCAACGTGACCTTGCTGCCGATGTCATCGATACCCAGCTCGCCGCAGGTATGCGTGCGGTATGAGTGGGTATCCGGCTGTCCGATGGAGGAGGTGCTCATGCCAGAGCGGCGTGGTGGCCGCGAATTATCGCTTTGGGGTCAACAAAAAAGGCCACTTGGGCCTGATTTCGAACGCCGATAATACGCCGATGACCCCGCAGCCATGCTGAATAATTGGTTTAGGCTCCACTGGAAGCGTTTTCTATCTTTGCCGGACTGACCCGGTTTACCCAATCCACCCCTCAGGACTAGATGTCTGATTTTACCAGTACTGCCGCAGCGCCCGATCCCTCCGGCGCCACATTCTTCGGTCACCCGCGCGGCCTCGCCACGCTGTTCTTTACCGAAATGTGGGAGCGGTTCTCGTACTACGGGATGCGGGCGCTGCTGATTCTGTTCATGACCGAGACCACGCTCTCGGCCAATCCGGGGCTTGGGCTGGGCGATGCGCCGGCGGCGGCCATCTACGGTCTCTACACGGCACTGGTCTATCTGCTCTCCCTACCGGGCGGTTGGGTCGCCGACCAGATCTGGGGGCAACGAAAGGCTGTGTTTGTCGGGGGCTGCATCATCGCAGCGGGCCACTTCTCGATGGCCGTCCCGTCGACGACATTCTTCTTCCTGGGTCTGGTACTCATCGTACTCGGGACGGGGCTTCTCAAGCCCAATGTGTCCACCGTAGTCGCGGAGCTCTATCCCGAAGGCGGCGCGCGACGGGACGCCGGTTTCTCCATTTTCTACATGGGCATCAATCTGGGGGCGTTCCTCGGACCGATCATCGCCGGCTACTTTGGCGAGGGCATCAACTACCATTACGGGTTCTCCGTGGCCGGCTTCGGCATGGTGCTCGGGCTTATCCAGTACCGGTACGGGTATAAGTATCTCGGCGAGATTGGCAAGCTCCAAACCGACAAGACGCCCGGTCAGGTGAGCGCCCTGGAGCGGAAGTTCTACATGGTTGTTGCGGCGACGCTCGGCGTTGTCGCCCTGTTTGGGTACCTGGTTTCCATTGGCACGATTCCCCTGACGCTCACCGAAATCGCCCAGGGCCTCGGGGGCAGCGTGCTCGTTGTTGTGGGGCTCTACTTCGTCTACCTCATCGTGGCCGGTGGTCACAATACAGAGGAGAAGAAGCGCCTCGGCATCATCTTCTGGCTGTTCATTCTGGCGGCCATTTTCTGGTCGGGCTTTGAGCAGGCCGGGTCCTCGCTCAACCTCTTTGCAGATCGGATGACGGACCGGATGATCGGCGGTTTCGAGGTGCCGGCGAGCTGGCTGCAGAGCGTCAACTCGACCTTCATCATCATCTTTGCCCCGGTCTTTGGCTGGCTCTGGGTGACCCTGGCCCAGATCAATCGACATCCGAGTTTCCTCTACAAGTTTGCGCTCGGCCTGCTGGGTCTCGCCGCCGGTTTCTTCGTCATCTCCTGGGGTGCGGCGAATGCCACCGAGGCCGTTGGCGCGTCCATGGCGTGGCTGATCGTCATGTACTTCTTCCACACGGTCGGGGAGCTTTGCCTCTCGCCAGTCGGACTGTCGTCGATGACCAAGCTGGCACCCGCCGGGCGCGTGGGTCAGATGATGGGCATCTGGTTTGTCGCGACCGCGCTGGGGAATCTCATTGCCGGCCTCGTGGCAGGCAGCCTCGAGTCGCTACCGGCCGGCGAGCTGTTCTCGACCGTCGCCATGATCACGGGCGGAGCAGGCATCTTTGCTTTGGTAGCGGCACCCTTCCTCAAACGCTTCACGGGCGGAATCGAATAGGCGGCGGCCCTCGGAGCGGCACCCGTCGGGGCGGCGCCCGTCGGCGCGGCGCCTAGAACGTCGGGTTCAGCCGCAGCCAGAGCGTGGGCTCCAGGCCCGTACCCATGTCGCGGAGTGGCCACGCCAGTTCGAATCTGATCTGGCGGTCATCCAGCGCGATGCCGAAGCCCGCGGCGGGAATCACGTCGTCCACCGAGAAGTCCTTCCCGGACAGGCCATTCGTCCAGCCGGCATCGGCCAGTGCGAAGAGCGTCACACCATCGAGAATGCCGTCGAATGGATCCACATCGTAGAACGCCATCTCGGCATTCACGAGGAGCATCTCGCTGCCGCGGAAGACGTTCTGCGGGTAGGCCCGGACCGAGCCGGCACCGCCGAGCGTGAAGCTCTTCTGGATGGGCAGTTCTCCCTTCGAAGTCCCGGCGCGGGCGCGGAGCGAGAGCCCCATATCCCGCCCCGTGTGGAGGTAGGCCCGGACGTCTCCGATGTAGCGATTGAAGTTGAAGTCGCCGCCCATGGTCTTGCCGAATTCGGCCTCCCCCCTGAAGGCGATGCCGCTCGGGATCCAGCGAAGTCCGCGGATCTTCCCACCGTCAACCGTGACCACCATGCTCTGCATGCGGCCCTCGTCGATGTCCGGATTGCTCCGGAAGGAATCGCCCCCAAAAAGGGACCAGGTGGCGTTCTGGCCCAGGCTTGAGTAGTCATCACTGCGGTAGGCAACCGTGGCCTGGAGCAGAGGAGTCACCCGGGCGGCCGCGTAGAGCGTGTAGCCCTCGGTCTGGTAGTAATCGAAAAAATCCGTGCGGAAAAGGACGGCGGCCAATGAGTTCTCGGCCCAGCCGGCCTTCCACAGGTCGTCGGTGGCCGTTTCCACACGATAGGCGCCACCAATCTTGATGTCGAAGTCCTGGGTGCTGTAGGAATGACCCAGACGCGCCTCGGCACCCGCCTCGTAGCGCCATTCATCCAGTCCAAACGAGCGCCCGACCTGCCCGTAGATCCGCGCGCGGTCGTAGGAATCCCAGTCCATGGGTTTGCGGCGAATGCCCAGCGTGCGCCCATCGACCCGGTTGTACCGAATCGAGGAGATCGGCCGGTAGGTGGAGGTCTCGGTGAAGGGCCAGCGGTCTCCGAAATCGCCCACAAAGGACGGGGCATACGAACGGAAGCGATGCCGCCGCCAATCCGATCGGTCACGGCGATACCGGGTTCGGCGATCGTCCCACTCGTCCTCGACGTCGTCCTTCCAGTCCTCATCGTTCGACCGGTCGGCCCAGGCCTCAGCCCTCCGCTCCCAGCGTTCACCCCAACGTTCTCCCCATGCTTCGGCGCGCTGGCCGAATTCTTCGAACCGGTCCCTTTGGCGGCCATGACGATCCCGGAGTTCGTCCAATCGATCCTCCTCATCCCGGACCGATGACAGCAGCCTTGAAACGCGGCGCGCGTCTGAGTCGTGACCATCATCGCGAAGTTCGTCCAGGACCTCTTCGATCATGTCCTCCGCCTCATCGAGACGGTCGTCCGCGTCGTCGTAATCGCCGTATCCGATCTCATCGGCTGCGGTCTGCAGTCGCCTTGCGGCCCTGCGAAGATCGCTGCGATGGCCCCTGGAGAGGTCATCGCCAAGCTCCTCGGCACGCTCGGCAAGCGCCGAAATTCGATCCTGTGCCCGATCAACCTGATCAGCATAGTCCTGGGCCAGGGCGGGGGAGACGAAGAGAAAAAGAAGCAGTAGCAGTCGGGCCTTCATGACGCGATCGGGGGATAGGTGTGGGGTGGCGGCCGTCCTCCGGGGCCGCATATCAAACTCCATACGACCCGGTGGCGCGGTGTGTTACACCCGCGGGGCCAGTTACACCCGCCGGGGCGCGAAGGCCGCGCGTCGGAGCAGCCTGAGTCGGGCGATCACGATTCGATGGCGTGGAAGGAGGTGGTCGAACGCGTGGCCAGGCGCAGGGCTGTCAGGACGACCCGCTGGGGGAGGGCGAAGGGTCGGTCGCCGAGAAGGGCGGCCTTTCGTGCGGCGGTCAGCATCGAGGAGGCGAAGAGGTCGGGATCCCACTCGGCGATGATCGCGCGCGATCGGCGGCTCATCTGGCCACGATCCGACGAGGCCATCGAGAGCAAGGCGCTGGTCAGGCCGGCGCGGTCTTCGGGCGAGAACCGGAATCCGTTCTCCCCGGGCCGGACCAGGTCATGGGTCGCGCCCGCACCTGTCGACGCCACTACCGGCAGGCCGGCAGCCATGGCTTCGTTAATCACGAGTGCCCATTGGTCTACCGAGGCCGGGTGCACGAAGGCACCCGCGTGGGCATAGTAACCGGGTATCTCGTCGATCTGACGGAAGCCCGCAAAGACGACGCCTTCTCCCGCCTCAGACTCCAACTGCCCGCGTAGGGGTCCGTCACCCAGCATCACGAGTGGCCACGGCTGCTCGGCCCGGAGGCGATAGTCGTCGTAGGCGCCGAGCAACATCGAGAGGTTCTTCCGGGCAATGAACCGGTTCGACGCGAGGAAATACGGCGTCTCGATTCCGGCCGGTGGCTGAGAGGCTGCGGCTTTGCCGGCGAAATACTCGTTGTCCACCACGTCATAGCCGAGCGAGATGGCGTCATGCGAAATGCCGAGATGCTCGAGATAGGCGCGGGAACGGGTGCCTGCCGTGACGGCCGAGTCGTAGGCCCCGAGGAGGAGTCGCTTGACCCACTCGCGGGCCGCGGACCGCTCGGCGTCATCGGCCTTGCTGTCGGTCATCACAACCGCGCCCTTTCGATTGCGGCGACACCACGAGACACAGGCTCGAGAGTCGGGAAATGAGTACGTGTGAATGGCCACGGCGTCGGGGGCGATTCGGTCCAGCTGGCGGGTGACCTCGAGATGCATCTCGGCCGGCGTCACGTCTTCAAACTGCCTTCCTGGAAACACCTGCACACGCTCGAAGGGCACGTCGTCCTGCTCCTCGCGCCAGGCGTACACGGAATCAAGGGAGGCGGTCTCCAGGGCGATGAGTTCGACGCCCTCCTTTTCGCACAGGGCGTGGGTCGCCCGCAGGCGCGCCAGGTGGTACGGGCCCAGGCGGGGCCACTGGATCACGAGCCGTTTCATTGGAGGACCGCGTCGAAGATAGTGGATGCGAAGTGGTCCGCATGGTTCATCTGAGCAAACGCGTGGGCCCGGTTCGGATTGAAGGGAGACTCGCCACCATCTTCCCGGCCGGCAAGATCCAGCATCCGATCCAATTCCCGGGCCAAGGCCGCTGGGTCTGAGGTGTCAACGGCAATCCCCAGTTGATGGGCCGAAATGGTCTTGCCCATCAGGCCATATTCCGGACCAACAACGGGTGTGTTGGCTGCGGCCGCGCGAATCAGGACGTGACTGGACCCAATGTGGCGCCGGTACGCAACCAGTGCCACGTCTGCCGCCTGCATCAAGTCCTGACCTTCTTCGCCCGGGACATAGCGGTCCTGATGCACAATGTGGGTCGTGGCACGGGCTGCCTGGATAGAGGAAGAAATCCTATCGCGCTCGGCGTCTGGAATGGGGCCGGCAACGACCAGCGTGATTGGCGTCTCCACGCGGGGCAGGGCGGCAAGCACTTCGTGGATGCCCTTGCGTGCGCTGACCACACCAAAGAAGAGGACCATTTTCCTGCCCTCAGGAACGCCCCAGCGCTCGCGGATGGCCGGGCCCGATTCGCCAAAACCTGCGGGATCGAGTCCGTCCGGAAGCCAGGTAAGTTTTTCGCTTCCGTGTGCTCTGACCGCGAAAGGATCAAGGCAGAGCACACTGTGGACTGCCGGATTGGCAAGCGTGGCCGACAAGAGCGCCCGCTTTCGAAGCCGAGTCAGCAGCGGCTCGCCCTCGTAGTGGAACGAAGGACGGAAGTAGATGCCAGAGACAGGAATCGGACCCGATGCGGGATGCTTGATCCGCCGGAGGGCGAGCGAAGCCTGAAGGTGATCAAGGTACATGACCAGAACTCGTTCTGGCCGGCGATTCTGGAGCACCTCAGATAGCACGCGCCCCTGAAGCAAATCCTGCCTCAAAACGTCAGCCAGCCCCATATGACCTTCGCGAAGGGGTTCCGGAAGCGCTATGGGAACGAGCTTGACAACGCTGGACTCCTGAGCGCCGAGCCACTGGGCGAAGTCCGGGTGCTCGCGGGCGAATGCCTCCGGAACGACGATCTCCAGGAGACCCCGCTCCGAGCCGGCCACCCAGGACCGTGCGAGCATTTCCAGGTACGTCCGATGGTGCCCGCCGGTGTAGAGGTCGAATAGTAGGAGGCGCGCGCTCACTGCAGCCTGTCACCACCGGATTGCCGGGTCAGTAGGTCGTCGAAGTAGTCAATGGTTTTCCGAAGCCCCTCGGCCACCGTGGTGGAGGGCTCCCACTTCAACGTGTCCCGGGCCAGCGAAATGTCGGGCTGGCGCATGTAGGGGTCATCCGGCGGTGCAGGCTTGTAGGCAATGCTGGACCCAGTGCCGGTCATCTCAATGATGGTCTCGGCCAGAGAGACAATAGTCTGCTCGGTTGGGTTGCCGAGGTTAATGGGGCCGGTGACCTCCTCGTCAGAATTCATGAGTCGAATCAGCGCGTCGACCAGGTCGGCCACATAGCAAAACGAGCGCGTCTGCTTGCCGGTGCCGTAAATGGTGATGGGGTTTCCCTGCAGCGCCTGCACAATAAAATTCGACACCACCCGGCCGTCGTTGGGGTGCATTCTGGGCCCGTAGGTGTTAAAAATACGGGCCACCTTGATGGGCAGCTGGTGCTGACGGTTGTAGTCAAAGAACAACGTTTCCGCACAGCGCTTTCCCTCATCATAGCAGGACCGGGGTCCGATAGGGTTTACGTTCCCCCAGTAGGACTCGGATTGAGGGTGCTCTTCGGGATCTCCGTAGACCTCACTGGTGGAGGCCTGCAGGATGGTCGCGCCGGTACGCTTTGCCAGCCCCAGCATGTTGATGGCTCCGTGTACGCTGGTCTTGGTGGTCTGGACCGGATCGCGTTGGTAATGGACGGGGGATGCGGGACAGGCCAGGTTATAGATCTGATCGACCTCCACATAGAGTGGAAACGTAACGTCGTGCCGCATCAACTCGAACATGGGGTTGCCGATGTAGCCTGCCACATTCCGCCGGGTGCCGGTGTAGTAATTGTCTACCGCCAATACCTCAGAGCCGCGAGCGAGCAGCGCCTCGCAAAGGTGGGAACCAATGAACCCCGCGCCGCCTGTGATCAGGACTTTCTTGTGCTGGGCTACATTGTTCATATTGCGGATCGCTGCTGCCAGCCTTCGATGATCTCGGCAATGATCTGGTCGATCCCAATCGAAATATCCCAGGCAGGATAGTGTTCTTTAAGGCGGGAGAGATCACTGTAGTACACAATGTGATCTCCCTTTCGTGCCTGCTCCGACATGGTGTAGTTCATGGTGTTGCCGCTGGCCGCTTCCATCTTGGCGATGGCCTCCAGCATGGAGACTGAGTTGCCCTTTCCACCTCCCATATTGTACACCTCCCCACTTCTGGGCGCCCGAATAAACTCATGGATGAATCGCGCCACGTCGTGCCCGTGAATGTTATCGCGGACCTGCTTGCCCTTGTAGCCAAAGATGGTGTACGGCTGTCCAGTTACCGCACATTTGGCCAGATAGCTCAGGAATCCGTGCAGTTCCACTCCGGCATGGTTGGGTCCGGTCAGGCAGCCTCCCCGCAGGCAGCAGGTGGACATCCCAAAGTAACGGCCGTACTCCTGAACCATGACATCAGAGGCCACCTTTGATGCCCCGAACAGGGAGTGCATGGTGTGATCGATGGGAAAGTCCTCTCCGATGCCGGACTGCCATTTTGGCTCGGCGTACTCCCAGCGCGTCTCCAACTCTACGAGATCCAGATGGTTGGGGCCATCGCCGTAGACCTTGTTCGTGGACATGTGCACGAAGGTCGAATCGGGTGCGTGGCGGCGAGTGGCCTCCAGCAAGTTCAACGTCCCCACCGCATTGACATCGAAGTCGTCGAAGGGAATGTCTGCGGCCTTGTCGTGGCTCGGCTGTGCAGCAGCATGAACGATTGCATCCGGCTTTATGCGCTCGATCAGATTCAGCACGCCCTCCCGATCCCGAATGTCCAGATCGAAGTGCTGGTAGTCTTCCAGTTGCTTCAGTCGGTCACGGCTCACCGTAGTGTCTCCGCCGGCCCCGAAAAATTGTGCCCGCATGTTGTTGTCCACGCCGCAAACCTGCCATTGCTCTCCACCGGGCCGGTTCAGGAAGAAGTCCGCTACGGCACTTCCGATGAGTCCGGCCGAACCGGTGACGATAATCGTTCGCATAGAATCAGGATTTGGAAAGGGGCGGGGACACGGATACGATCTGAAAGCGGGTCCAAAGTCCCAGGGTGGCTCCAAACGATCCGCCAATGAAAACAGCCAGGAGACCGGCAGTTCCGTACTGCCAGATGGCCAGGACGAAGAGGATCCCGACCGCTCCCGTGACCGACGCCATGAACTGGCCCAGAAAGCGCTGATCGTCCGCTGCGATCAATGAGATGGAGAGGACCGAGCTCAGGCACATCATCGGATAGAGCAGGCCCAGCCATTGAAGCGTTCGTCCGGCGCCGGCGTAGGCCTCGGGGTCCTTCACGATGAAGTCCATGATCGCGCTGCCTCCAATTCCGAGACCCAGTCCAAGGAGGCCAGAGATGGCCAGCATACCCATTACTCCCTTGAGGACAACCTGACGAAAGTCGGCGAGATTTCCCGTGCCCCAGGAGGCGGACATCCTGGGCAAAAGCGCCGCCGTCGCGAGGGCCGGGAGGAGAAGCATGGCCTCAACGATGCGGAAGGCGGCGCCGAATCGCCCGACCTCGGCTGATCCTTCGAAGAAATCCAGGATGACCGGACCCATCCGGGTGTAGGCGATGACCGCGATGGCGAAGACGCCCAGCGGGGCCGCCACACGCAGGTTCTGCTTCAGGAAGGAGGCGCTGAGTACCTTGAACTCGAAGGGCGCAATGCGGAAGGCCACGAACCAAAGCGTTCCCACGAGCGCGAACAGCATCCCCACCGTCATGCCCAGCAGCGTTCCGGTAGCGGTCCCGGTAGAAAGCAGCATGATGCTTCCGCCCGTCAGGACCAGGAGCTTCTCGAGCATCACCGAGATGGATTCGTACCGGAGGACATGGAAGGCCCGGAAGAACACGCGGCTGAATCCGATCAGAAACACCGAGAGGCCGTAGACGCCGGCCAGGCCGAGTGCCGTCAGGCGCTCGTCGCTCGCTCCCAGGGCGGCCGCGATCCCGATGACCGACACAACGACGACGATCCCCAGGCCCCCCCGAAAGACGAGGAAGTTGGAGAAGTAGCGCCAGGCCTGGTCGCGACTCCGGGCGACTTCCCGTGTCACGAAATCATTGAGACCCAGGTCTGTCACGGACGCGGCGATGATCATCAACCACAGCGCCCAGTTCATCAGCCCGTAGGCTTCCGGGCTCAGATTGCGGATGCAGAGGTAGCTGATGAAGAAGAACCAGAGCGGCGAAACCGCGGCGCTGCCCATCCCGAGCCAAGTGATATTCCGGATGATGCCATCGGGTCGGGGCGCGATGGGATGGGGATCCCGGCTCTCCACGCGCGGTGTGCCCGAGTCCAGGGGGCTCACGCCCGGGCCGCCCGCTCGGAAGCCTGCCGCAGCTTGGCCGCAAGATCGGCGCTGTTGCTTCTCCACCAAGTCGAGAGCAGGACGTACAGCACCACAAGGATGAACGCCGACAAGGTGGCCGCGATCACGATGATCGACCGCTTGGGACTGTCCTTCTCGACCGGCGGAACGGCCGCGTCGACGATTTGGAGCGCCTCCATTTGCTGCTGCTCCTCAAAGCGGGCCTGCTCCAGCATGGGGGCGACGAACTCCAGGATCTTCTCCTGGATGGTCTTCTCCATCTCGATGTCCAGGAAGAGGCGGACTGCCTCGGGTACCTGACTCTGCGGGACCGGCATGATCATTTCGCGCCCCGCCAGGGCAGCCTGATACTTGCGGTTGGACGCTTTGACCACCTCTTCCAGGCCACGAACTGTCGTGTTGTTCTCGCCCAGCTGGCTCCTGAGTGCCTCAAACTGAACCTCGGCCTGGATGGCCGCCACCCGGAGCTGAGCCAGCTGGTCGAAGAAGGCCTCCGTCTGCGCCTGCAGATCGTAGATGCCGTACCGAATCTGGAAGGACTTCAGCGAGTCCAGCAGCGCAGCGCGGCTGGACTCCGACTCCTCGTACCGCAGTTCCACGTACCGCCGGAAGTTGCCGGCCGTCGCCGAGGAGAGTTCGTTATTGACCTTGTTCAGCTCCTCAAGCATGAAATTGGCCATGGCGGCCGCGCGCACCGGATCCTTGTCGATCACCTCGATGGACAGGAAGTCATACTCATTGTCGACGTACAACTCGATGTTGTCCGCGAGGTCCTTCAGCGCGTCCTCCATCGGCGTGTCGCTGTCCGTGTACTCGTACACCGTGACGAGGTCGAACTCCCTGACTACCTGTTCGAGTACCCGCCGGCTTTCCAGGATGGCGAGGTATCGCACATAGTCCCCGCCGGAGGATCCCAAAAGCGATTGGGCCGCGGAGCCCAGATTGCCGAGGAGGGCGCCCGCGAGGCCGCTGCTGCCGGACTCGGGCATCAGCAGTCGGCTGGTCGCCCGATAGTAGTTGGGCAGCATCAGCGAGAGAACCACCGAGAGCACCGCGATTGCGCCGGTCACACCGATGATCAGTCCCCTCCGATTCCACAGCGTGCCCAGGGTTTGCCACATCTGCCGTTCGGCAATGGTGCGGCGCTCATCGTCCGTCCGTCCTGACTGTGGCAGCCCACTCTCTGTTCGATTCGCGTCCATCCTGCTAGCGGGTCAAGCTGACGATGAGGGCCACGAGCGTGGCCAGGGTACCGATGGACTGCACCACCGTCTGGGCGACGCGGATTCGCGCGTCTGATCGGAGGCTTTGCTCCTGAATGACCAATCGCTGCATCTCGGCGTTCTCGGCCAGGTCCTCGCGGCGATCCACGAACACCACATCGCCCGACATCACAACAGCGTTTTCGTCCCGAATGAGTTCGCCCGTGTTGGCGCGGAGTAGGTAAATGTCGGAGGCATGAAGGCCCCGGCCGCCGGCTGCCTGCACGTAGTACTCGAGCGGCTGGCCGCCTGAGACCAGAACGAAGCCCGGCCGGATGACCTGTCCGGCGACGAAGACCGTGTTGTCATCGCGCGGAATAACCAGGCGATCACCGTCTCGCAGGAGGATCGCTGCCGTGTTGCCGGCTAGCATCTCCTCGACATTGACCGACACCCGGTTCTGGGTGCGCAGCTCTTGGGCGAAGTATGCCCGGCTGAGGAAATCCAGGTCCGTCAGCCGCAGTTGCTGGAGGATGGCCAGGGTGTCGGCCCGCATCAGGCGATCCAGATCGGGCTCGGGCATAATGCGGTCTTCCGCCTTCAAGCCGAGGGCCGGGTCCGGCAGCGCGCGACGTTCCAGAAACGCTGCCGTTTGCTGGGCCTCTGGCCGCAGTCCACCTGCCAGTTCGAGCAAATCGCGGAGCGAGGTTTCTCCCTCCTGGATCGCGTAGGTACCCGGGTGCTGGACCATGCCTTCCACCGTCGCCACGCCACCCGCGAGTCGGCCGCGGGTCACCGAGACGTGGTCCCTGGGAGCCAGTCCGATGGCGGCGCCGATCTGGCCGAGCGCCTCGTGGAGCGGCAGGGTTCGTGCCTGGTTCGTGCCGTGGGACAGCACCCGGACCGTGGCCGGGAGGGCGGGAGCCTGAAAGAGGCCCGCCGCCTGAAGGAGGGACCGGACGTTGTCGTCTGGGCGCGCGTCGTATCCGCCCGGGAAAGGCACCGCGCCGTCCACGTAGACCGACTCGAAGTCGGGATCGTAGCCCGGGACGAGAATCACGTCGCCGTCGCGGAGATAGGGGTTTTCGGAGACCTGGCCGGCCGAGTAGTACCGCATCAAATCGAGCCGGTCCTCCGAACCGTCACGGTGAATGACCGCGACATTTCGGAGCGATGGGCGGTACCTCGGATTCGTGACCGGAGCACGGGTGGTGTCCGAGAACGCCATTTCCAGGGCCGAGGAGACGCGGCCCACTGGGAGGGAGAGGACCCGGCCGGGGACGGGTACCGCCCCCGAGACGTGGACGTAGAACTGTCGGGGCTGGGAGAGTGTGACGTCGACCGGGATGTTGCCGAAGGCGCCCTGCAGCGCCTCGATGGCAGCGGCGCGGGCCTGCGCGAGCGTCATGCCCGCGATGTCGACGCTACCGGCCTCGGGGAGCGGAAGGCGCCCATCGGCCGAGACCGGAATCGGAGCCGCGGATCCTTCGACCGAGCCGACGACGACCGTAAAAAAGTCGCCCGGGCCCACCATGTACTCGTCCGGATCGACCGCGCCTTCCATGGGAAGGAGACTCGAGACGATCATGCTCTCGGCCATGCGCCGGCGGAGGATGTCGAGCGGGTTATCCGAGGAGATACCGGAACTGCCTCCGGACGTCAGGATCTGGGCGGACGTGGCCGGCGCCAGCAGGGTCGCGGCAAGAATCGCGACGATTGCGCCAAGGGCAGCGGGCAACCGTCGGAAAAGAGGGGGGCGGGAAAGGGCCAAAGGACTCGCGGTGATGCGTGGAGCAGAAAAACCGTACCGAGTAAGCAATAGGCCGCGAGAGATAGGATAGGAGAGATAGGTGCGTGCGGCCGGCTGCCGCAGAACCCGAAAACTACGCCTTCCTGTCGGCTCCTGCAACGTATTATCCGGACATGCGCAGCGTTTTGGCCCCCTGCAAGATCAACCTGGGACTGCATGTCCTCCGGAAGCGTCCCGACGGGTTTCGGGACATCGACACGGTCTTCCTGCGCATCCCGTGGTGCGACGAGATTTCCTACGAGCCTCTGGCGGGGGGTGAGCGGGTGATGTCGAACTCGGACCCCGCGCTGCCCACCGACGAGCGGAATCTGTGCATGGCGGCGGCGATTGGATTGGCCGATTCGTTGGGCGTGACGCAGGGGTTTCGGCTTCATCTTGAGAAGCGGGTGCCGTATGGGGCGGGGTTGGGGAGCGGGTCGTCCGATGCGGCGGCGGCGTTGATGATGCTGGCTGAGGAGTGGGGTGCTGCGGCGCCAGGCCGGCGGGCGCACGAGGCTGACCTCCATGCCATCGCAGCCGCCCTCGGCTCTGACGTGCCGTTCTTTCTGGGGTCAGCCGCCGCTCGGGGCACCGGGCGGGGAGAACGGCTGGAGCCCGTGGATTGGCAGTGCCCCTATCCGCTGGTTGTCGCCGTTCCCGAGGTGCACGTGCCCACTGGACCGGCATACGCTCTGGTCGAGCCGCGGTCAGAAGGACGTGCCGATATCGTTAAGGTGGTTGCTTCGAACGATCTGGACCGATGGCGCGCCGAGCTCGTCAATGATTTTCAGGAACCGATCATACGGGCTTTCCCGGCTGTGGGGGCCGCGCTGCAGGCGCTCTGGGACGCGGGCGCGGGCTACGCCGCGATGAGCGGGTCAGGCGCGGCTGTGTTCGGGGTGTTTGAATCGGCCGGTGCGGCTCGGGGTGCGGCGGAGGCGCTGGGGTTGGCGGGGTGCCGGACTTGGAGCGAGGCCTAGGCTTCGAGAAGGCTGTCCCTCGATTGATGTAGAACTCTGACCACTAAGATTCCGTCGGAAAACGGCCGGTAGTAGATAACAAAGGGGCGCACAACGTGGCTGCGCATTCGCGGCCCCAACTCTCGCCTCGAAGTCCCCAACCTCGGGTGTTCAGACAGAATGCCAAGCGCGGACCGGATGCGAAGTATCAGGCCGTCGGCAGCTGCCTCGTTCCGGTCTGCCACATAGTCCCAGATGCCGTCCATGTCCCGTTTGGCCTTCGGAGAGATCTCAAGTCTCGGCACCGGTTCGTTTTCGTGCGCGGCCTCGAGCGATAATGTCGTCAGCGTCGAACTCCGTTGGTGGCCCGCTGTCGAGCCCTTCCTGGATCGCGAGGCGGAGTCCGCGCAATTTGGCTTGCCGCTCCTGCTCCTGTTCTTCCACCAGGCGCAGACCTGCACGGACTACCTCGCTTGCCGACGCGTATCGACCTGATCGGATCAGATCATCGACAATTCCCTCAAAGTGCTTTGTTAAGGAGATGTTCACAGCGCTATCGACACGAAGGTTCATGATGTACAACGCCACAAAATAACAATAAATGCTACTATGTGTGCGTCATGGGTCGTCAGCTTGCCGCCACGCTTAGAAGCGCCCCGTTCTTTCGGCCGCTCCAGCCCATCTCCTGCACCATCTTCACCGCGTGGCCAAGCAACCCTCGTTTCAGCTTCTTCGGGAGGCACTCGTCAAGCAGGATTCGCATCGCCAAGCTGGGCTAAGAGTGCCTTCTTCGACTCCTCCAGAAAGGTAACGGCTTGCTCGCGGCTCACGCTCGGAAAGTTGTCGAGAAACTCGTCGAGGTCGTCCCCGGCGGCGAGGTAATCGACGAGGTTCTGGACGGGGACGCGTGTGCCGGCGAAGACCAGGGTCCCGCCGAGAATGTCGGGGTCGCGGTTGACGACTGTCTGGTTGGTCATGGCGCACCTGACTAGATTGTTGAGGAAGGAACGCCGCGTTCTTCCAAGATGATTCAACGACCTGCACACGAGCGATGCGCACGCAGCCCTACCAGCCCACTCTCCCGCGCCCGCGCCGATCATCGAAACGATCGGACGGCGTGACCTCATCCCGGTAAAGAATCGGCGGATCCGGGAATCGATTCTCCGCAGGGATGAACCCGGCCTCGGCCGCTTTCATCCGCTGATAGAAGTCGCCGACGACCAGCAGCGCATTGTGCGCGCCCTGGCCCCACCAGTTCGTCCGGAACGTGACGCGGCGATCATTGAAGCCCACCCACGCACCGGTCACGAGATCCGGATGCATGGCCATGAACCAGCCATCCGCGCTGTTCTGCGTGGTCCCGGTCTTGCCAGCCAGATCCAGATCGCCCAGTCCGAACTGGGATCGCATTCGCCGGCCTGTACCCCGGTTGATGACGCCGCGCATCAGGTCCACCATGGTGTTGGCGGTCTCGGGGCTGAGCGCCTGTCGCGGTGACTGCTCGGCCTCAAAGAGTACGTTCCCCTGGGCATCCTCGATGCGGGTCACCACGATGGGTTCGACTCGGAAGCCACCGTTGGCCAGCGTGGAGTAGGCCGTTGTCATCTCGTAGAGCGTGACATCGCTGACGCCGAGCGCGAGCGAGGGTACTTCAGCGAGAGGACTACTCACTCCCATCACGCGGGCGATGAACGCCACCTGCGGCGGGCCGACCTCAAGAATGAGACGTGCGGATATGGTGTTCATGGATAGGGCCAGTCCGTCCCTAAGCGTCATCATTCGGCCGCTCATCGCAGCTCCGCTGTTGCCCGGATTCCACTCCTGGCCGGTTTCCGGATCCACTACAAAGTGAAGGGAATCATCCAGGAGGGTGTAGTAGGGCGACCACCCGTTGTCTATTGCAGCGGTGTAGAGGAAGGGCTTGAAGGTCGAGCCCGGCTGCCGGGCGGCCTTGTCCACGTGGTCGAACCAGTCTGTGGCGAGATCCCGACCACCGATCCAAGCCTTGACATGACCGGTCTTGGGGTCCATGGCCACAAGGCCTGTCTCCAGGCGGGTCTTGACGGCCTTGAGCGAGTCCAGGAAATTCGCGTCGGAACTCAGTTGGCGCATCAGTTCGCTGCCGCTGGCCCCCCGCGCACGCGCGGTCCGGAACCGCGCAGTCTCGCGGATCATCTGATTCAGGTACTCCGAATTCGACTCCCAATAGTACTCAAAGGGGTTGTAGCCCTCCAGTTCTGCGTAGGCGCACGGGTCCTGGCTCCACAGGGACTCGGAGGCTCTCGACCACTGGTAATCCACCACCGTCTGGAGGCACTCGAGCTGCTTGTGCATGGCGGAATCGGCCAGCTTCTGCATCCTGGAATCCAGCGTCGTGTGGACCACCAGTCCGTCCTGATCGACGTCGTACCCGTTTTCGCGTCCCCAACGCGCCATCCACTCGTAGACGTGCTGCGCGAAATACGGCGCGATGGACGAGGTGATGGCGTACGAACTGTTGAACGCCTCAATTTCCTTGGTCTTGAGCGTGTCGTAGGCCGCCCTGTCGATCCGCCCCGCATCCCTCAAGAGAGAGAGTACCACGTTCCTGCGGCGGGCCGTCCGCTCCGGGTACCGGTAGGGGTTATAGATGGAAATGCCCTTCAGCATGCCGACCAGAATGGCGGCCTCGCTGAGATCCACATCGGCCGCCGACTTACGGAAGAAGGTCCGTGCGGCCGTTTCGACACCGTACACGTTGTACCCGAACTCGACGGTGTTCAGGTACATCTCGATGATCTCCTGCTTGGTGTACCGCTGCTCCAACTGCACCGCGGTCACCATCTCCTTCAGCTTTCGCCCGACCGTCTGCACGCGGCCGATCCGCACGTTGTAGAGGTTTCTCGCCAGCTGCTGGCTGATCGTCGACCCGCCCTGTTTGTCGAACGGCAGTCCGATCCCGCCGAGGATGGTCTGGCTCACCGCCGAAACGGTTCGAAACAGGTCCATCCCCCAGTGTTCGTGAAACCGCTTGTCTTCGGTGATGACGAGCGCGTCGACCAGGTAGGGCGACATGTCCCGGTACAGGATCCAGGCCCGGTTTTCCGAGGCGTAGCGGGCCAGTTCCTCGCCGTCTGCCGTGTAGGCGATTGTCGCCAGCTGGAATTCAGGGTTCTCTATTTCGGTGAGCGGTGGGAGTTCGTCCCTCATCGAGAGCAAATAGCCCCCGATTGAGAGCGCGACAATCAGTCCGAGGCCAACGATTACGCCGAGTCCGATTGCGGCAACCCGCACCTCTGGGTTCGCCCAGGCGTCCTGCAGGCGCGCGCGCCAATCCCCCGGCTTCGGCTGGCGGCTGGATGGGTCCTCCATGTAGCGGCGGACCTCGTCGTCAGAAAAATTCCACTTGGACATTCGTTACGGTTGGTCTGGCGCGGTCGCGGCAGGGGGCAAGCGAGTCGCAGGGCGTGGCGGGGGACACCGTCACGTTGGCCCATACGACGAAATGTGCCGCGGGTTTTGGTCAGACCAATTCTTTGAGAGGGATGCCCGTTTTCCACGTTCGCAGTTCTATCCCGGCCGAGTCGAGTGTTGCGAACGTCCTGCTGAGCGCCCACGACCCGGCGTTTACATAGACCCCGCCCGGAAGCTCGGTTCGTTCGGGCGAGTGGCAGTGCCCAAAAACAGCCACGTCTGCAAAGCCCGAGGCGAGGAGCGTTGCGGCATGCCCCCTGACCCTCTCTACTGTCATGGGGTCCAGTCGGGACGACCGGGCCCCACGGCTCCACGTCCGCGCCAGCCACTGCCCGAAATCCCCCGGCAGCAGTCCCGCATACAGACGGTGCACACTCCGTGACCGAATGAAACGCTGCCAGAGGCTGAGCCGGCCTCCATTTTCCTCGCGGTCGCCGTGCCCAAAGGCCACCCGGTGCCCTTCCAGCGCCTGGATGGTGGACTCCCTCAGAACCCGGAAGCCCAGGTGTTTTTCGAGGTAGTCCCGGTGCCAGGGGTCGTGATTGCCGGTGACCACGGTCACCTGGATGCCCGCGTCGGCCCAGCGGGCCAGAGTACCCAGAAGCCGGGTGAGTCCCTTGGGAATGAGATCGCGGTACTCGATCCAGGCGTCGAACAAATCGCCCAAGAGGATAACGTGGGTCAGGTCCTCCCGGTGGCAGTCGAGGCAGGCGAGCAAATCGCGCTCGGCCGCATCGCCACCCGAAATCAGGGGGTCATCCGGCGGGGGCGCGTGATCGAAATGGAGATCGGAGACAAAGAGAACCACGCGGCGAAGATAACCTACCAGACCAATCGCTTGCGCTGGGTTCTGACTGTGGCGTCCCTTCCGCTTGCAGGGCGGGGGCCCGCAACGGCCGCTTCCTGGGCGGCGCCAGGTTGGTCGGGGTCGGCGCCGCGCCTCAGCGCGTCATCCAGCCTGCCTCCCGGCGCGGGCTGTCCGTAGTAGTCCCAGCGGCGGACGGGGTCGATGAGACCGCCGGCGAAGGGATCGGCGGGAGGCGAGGGCGAGACCCATCCCGGTGGCGGCTGGAATTGGCTTGGACCCACGCCGGACATCGGATCGCGCACGGCCGCTTGCAGGAAATCGGCCACCACCTCGCCCGCGTTGTGGGCGCCCTGTCCGTAGTAGTTGCTGCGGAATCGGACGGCGGGCTGGTTGAAGCCCACCCAGGCGCCCGTCACGAGTTCAGGGTGGAGAGCCACGAACCAGCCGTCGGTATTGTCCTGCGTCGTGCCGGTCTTACCCGTCCACTCGCCCGGAATCGGATAGCGACTGGCGAGGCCCGCTCCAGTGCCGCCCGGCCGTGTCACATCCTGCAGCATGTCGACAATCGTGAAGGCGTGCTGAGAGGCAATCGCCCGGGTCCCGACCGGTTCGAAATCGGCGATGACGTTGCCTTCCGCATCCTCGATGCGGGTCACGACCTGGGGCTTGTAGTGCATGCCTTCAGCTACGAAGGTGCCGTAGGCCGAGACCATTTCCTGGAGCGTGACTTCGCTCGTTCCGAGGGCGATGGACGGCACCTCGAGCAGGTCGCTCTCGATACCCATCCGGCGGGCGAGATCCACGACGCGTCGCGGCCCAACCTGCTGGACCAGTCGGGCCGAGACGGTATTCTTGGACTTGGCAAGCGCCTGGCGCAGGGTGAAGATCCGCCCGGTGGCCCCTCCACCGGAGTTGGTCGGCCGCCAGGTGTCGTAGTTCGGGGGGACGCTGTACGTCTGCACCACGTCTTCGGCCAGATGGTGCGGCGAGTAGCCCGACTCGAGGGCCGCGGCGTAGAGAATCGGCTTGAAGGTCGATCCCGGCTGCCTGTGGGCGGCGCCCACCTTGTCGTACTGGTCCACGGCGAAATCGCGTGAGCCGATCCAGGCCTTCACCTGTCCGGTGAAAGGATCGATGGCCACCAGTCCGGTCTCCAGACGTGTCGCGGCCTGATGCAGCGAGTCCATGAATACCGGATTCTGACGCAGCTGCCAGGAGGCCGTACCGGGCGACATGCCGGAGGCCCGCAGGGACAGGAAACGGTGGGAGCGCTGCAGTCGCTGCTCTTCAAATCGGCGATTCTGTTGCCAGAAGTCGGCGAACGGCACTCCGCCCGCGGCCCAATCCTGGCCGGCGATGGCCTGCAGCTCCGTCATGCGTCGGTCGACCGCCCGCTGCGCAATACGCTGCATGTAGGGGTCGATGGTGGTGTAGACACGCAGCCCGTCGTGATAGATGTCGTGCCCGTTGGCGCGCCCCCAGGCCTCCATTTCGCGGCGGACGTGCTCGGTAAAGTGCGGGGCCGTGGCACTCAGGATCTGGCGCGGGGCCAGTTTGAGGGCGAGGGGCTCGGCGGCCAGATGGTCGGCGACCGATCGGGTCATCTTCTCGTGGGCCACCATCGAGAGCAGCACCGTTCGTCGCCGACCCAGGGCGCGCTCCGGGTTCTGCACGGGATCGTAGAGCGAGGGACCCTTCAACAGCCCGATCAGGAGGGCACTCTGGAGCATGTCAAGGTCCCTGGCCGTCGTGCTGAAATACGTTTCGGCCGCCGCCTCGATGCCGAACGCGCCTCGACCGAAGCTCATCTTGTTCAGGTACAGTTCAAGCAGCTCGCGCTTCGTGTAGACCTCTTCGATGCGGCGAGCCATCAGCAGCTCGCGAACCTTCCGGTCACGGCGCGGCAGTCGGGCGATTTCGGGATAGACGTTCTTGACCAACTGCATGGTCAGCGTCGAGGCGCCGCCCCGCTCACGACCCGTGATGGAAAACCATCCCGCCTGTACCAGCCGGCGATAATCCACGCCGTCGTGCTGAAAGAACCGCCGGTCCTCCGTGGCCAGTAGCGCCGTGATCACGTGAGGAGAAACCTCACTCAACGCCACCCAGACCCGATTCTCCAGACCAATTTCCGCGAGTTGGGCTCCATCCGCCGCATAGATATACGATTTCGTAGGCAACTCCCCAGCCAGATCCATCCGGACCGGAGGCAGCGTCCGCTCGACCTCCCGGGCCTGCGCACCAATCCAAAGCCCCGCCACGACCACCAGGACAATCAGCGTAATACTCACGCCCACAAAAACATGACGAACCCCAACCGAGCGCCGCCGCCGCTTCGCTGGGGCCGGCGCAGCCGCCCGCTCCACCCGACCCCGAGGATCCCGAACCAGCGGCGCCACCCGAACCGGAGCCGCCGCCCGAGCCGGAGGCTGACGCGAAACAAGCGAGGCAGCCCGAGCAGGAGCAAGCCGCGTCGGCACGCCAACCGGAGCCGCGCGAAGCGCCGGCCCTCCGACAAGCAGCCCTCCACCAGGAGCGTGGGGTGTCTCCGGCGGACTATTGGCGGGCCCAACGCTCCCCCCTGAACTCAACCTCAACGCCCCCAGGCCCGGCTTCGAGTCCGCCGGAGACACCACGCGCTCCCCGGCAGATACCCCATCTCCGGATGGCCGAACCTGAACCAAGGGCACTACCCCCCGCCCCGAGTCCGGCAGTACGACCCCAAGGTCTCCAAGCACCACCGCCAGCGAGCGAAACTCCGGGAGATCGGCACCTACCGAATCATCCCCGGTCTCCAGAGTTACCCCCTCCCGAAACGGTGCGGCCAGAATCCCCAGGCGATGATAGAATCGTTGCTTCAGCTGCTTTGAAACCTTTGGTGGCGGGCCGCGTGGTTCGCGCGCGTTTGCCGGGTGCAACACGCCGGGTGCAACACGCGGCGTGTGCGCTCGCTATACTCATACGTTCAATTCTCGCTCAATCTCGCGCGGCGCGTGCCGTCTGACGGGATTTCAGGGTATTCCCAGGGATGTATCAGCAGAACTACCAGCCAAATTTGAGTTTCTCGGCGTTTCCGCCGGTGATCAAGAATCTTTTGATCATTAACGTGCTGGTGTTTCTGGCCTCCATGGTCCCGAGTACCAACGCGGTACTGACCAACTGGTTTGCCCTCTGGCCGCTGGACCTTTCGCCCGGTCAACGCCTGCCGGGGACGGGCCGGTTCTGGCCGTGGCAGTTGGTCACGTATGGATTCATGCATGCCAGCCTGAGCCACATCGCCTTCAATATGTTCGGGCTGTGGATGTTTGGCGTCCAGCTCGAGAACGCGTGGGGCTCCCAGCGATTCGGAGTGTTCTATGCCGTGGCCGTGGTTGGTGCCGGATTGATCCAGTTGATTGTCGCGACGATTGAGCCCGGTTTCTACCCGACGGTGGGGGCTTCCGGCGGCGTGTTCGGGCTCCTGATGGCCTTCGGGATGATGTTTCCCAACCAGCCCATATATCTGTATTTCCTGTTTCCGATTCCGGCGAAGTGGTTCGTAGTCATTTTCGGCGCGCTGGAACTGTATCTCGGTGTGGTCGGCGGGACCAACGTGGCCAACTTCGCGCACCTCGGCGGGATGGTGTTTGCCTTCTTTTTGATTCAGTACTGGCGAGGGAAACTGCCGTGGAAACCTGCTCGCAGGATGTACTGGTAGTGCGGGCTTGCCCGTACGCGCTTCAGACGTAATGAACGGATTTCAGCGATTCCAGATCTGGTATGCCGCGCAGCCCCGAGCGCTTCGGACGCTGGTGGCCATCAACGTCGTGGCCTACCTGCTCTGGCAGATTGTCTTCATCCACATCGGACCCGCGCGGGCCTTCGTCTGGAATCATCTGGCCCTGAATCCGTCGCTCCCGGATATCCTGTTCGAGCCGTGGCAGCTCCTGACGTACGCGTTCCTGCATCTCCAGCCCGGAATGGGCGGGCTCCTGCACGTCGGGTTCAACATGCTCTGGCTGTGGTGGATCGGGCGGGATCTGGAGGAACTGCAGGGGCCGCATGCACTGACGGCGATGTACATCTATGGCGGCCTCGGCGGCGCGCTGTTTACCGTGCTGCTCCACGGCGCGTTTCCTGGGTCTCCGATCTTCAATGGCGTCGTACACGGGGCCTCCGGCTCCGTGCTCGGGGTGATGGCCGCGCTGGCCGTGCTCTATCCCTATAAGTCGATTGGGCTCTTTCTGATTGGCGTAGTGAAGCTTCGCCACGTGGTGTTGGGGCTTCTGGCGTTGGACATTCTCTTCCTGGCGGCCGGCGGGACTTCGATCTCGGCGCACTTCGGCGGTGCCGCGGCGGGCTTGGCTTTTGCGAAGCTGCAGCAGATGGGGACGGGTACCTCGGGCTGGGCGAAGGTGTTTTTCAATGGGCGCGGCGGTTCTCGATCGCGGAGTGGCTACGGCACGCAGTCCCGGGGTTCTGCGATGGCGCGTTTGGAAGGCTGGTTGGCCTCGCGCGGGAAGTCCTCTTCGGAGGGTGGCGATGGGGCTGGGCGCGCGGGTGGTGGCGGCGTCGTTAAGGCGCGGATCATCCGGATGGACGGGTCCACGCGGGAAGACGTTCTGGCTGAACCCTCTCCCGAGGCCACACCGGACATCGACAAGATCCTGGACAAGATCTCTGAGCGGGGGTATGACTCGCTGAGTCCGGAGGAGAAGAAAATTCTTTACGAGGCCTCGGGCAAGTAGCAATGGCAGACGTAACCATGGCAACAGTGCGCCCCCGGCGACACTCCCGACCCGTCATGGTCGGCAACGTTCAGATTGGCGGCGGAGCCCCGATCTCCGTCCAGTCGATGACGACGTCCAAGACCCACGACGTCGAGACCTGCCTCGCCGAGATTGCGGGTCTCGTCGAGGCTGGGGCCGACATCGTGCGGGTGGCCGTCCCCCGTCCCGAGGATGCCAACGCACTCGGCGACATCGTCCAGGGCGCGACGGTGCCCATCGTCGCCGACATCCACTTCAACCACCGCTACGCCCTGCAGGCCATCGAGGCTGGCGTGGCCAAGGTGCGCCTCAATCCTGGCAACATCGGCAAGGAGGAGTGGGAGCGCGAGGTGCTCATCGCAGCGAAGGAGGCCGGCACGCCCATCCGGATCGGGGTCAACTCGGGTTCGCTCGAAAAGGACATCCTGGACAAGTACGGGTATCCGCAGCCGGAGGCGCTCTTCGAGAGCGCGATGCGGCACGTGGACATCTGTACCAAGAACGGGTTCGAGGACCTGATCATCTCGGTCAAGCACAGTGACGTGTTTTTCATGATTCAGGCGTATCGCCTGCTGGCCGAGCGTACCGACTATCCGCTCCACCTCGGTGTCACCGAGTCCGGCTCGCTGAAGAACGGGACCATCAAGAGTTCGATCGGTCTCGGGGCGCTTCTGGCCGATGGGATCGGCGACACGATTCGCGTTTCGCTCGCGACCCACTCGGTGCACGAAGTCGAGGTCGGTCACCAGATCCTGAAGTCTTTGCGCCTTGGACGGCCGGGCGTGAACATCATCGCCTGCCCAACATGCGGGCGATTGGCGGGCGACATGTTTCCCATCGTAGAGGAAGTCGAGGCGGCCGTCGCCAAGCGGAAGTTCACCAAGGACCTGTCGGTGGCGATCATGGGATGCGCGGTAAATGGTCCCGGCGAGGCGGCCGGGGCGGATCTCGGTGTCTCGCTTGGGAGGGGGCGCGCCCACCTGTTCAAGCGCGGCGAGATCCTCAGGACGGTGGACGAAGGAGAGATCGTCGAAGCCATCCTGGAGACGATCGAGGGCTGGGAAGACTGAGCCAATCGCCGATTCCGGCGGTTCTGCGCGCACGTATCCGCTCAAGGACATGGCAGTCCAGACGATACAGCGGGTGAGACCTCCAACATAGGAACGGCGATTCCCTCATTTTTCGGTATATCAAGGCTCTTGACGGCGCTCCTTGGCGCTGCCGTGTTCGCGATGGTTCCAGTCGGAGCCGCCGGCGCGCAGGAACTGCCCGTGGCGGCCGAGCCTCGTCAGAGTCGGACGTTTACCTACGCCGAGTTGAGCACGCACGGGGTCGAGTCAAACGAGAACTGGGACGCCGTTCAGGATGGCACGGGCCGCGTGTTCGTGGCGAACGGGCGCGGCGTTCTTGTATACGATGGGGCCGAGTGGAAGGTGGTCAAGACCCCCAGAGTAACGGCCGTGCGGTCACTGGCCGTTGGGCCCGGAAACCGCGTGTTTGCGGGCGCCCAGGGCGAGTTCGGCTACCTGGATCCCGACTCGACCAGCTTCAGGTTCGTCAGTCTCAGCTCAATGCTTGGCGAGGCGAACGCCGGATTCGGAAATGTCTGGACGACGCGTGCCGACAGCGAAAGGGTCTACTTCCAGGCGCCGAATCACCTCTTCGTGTGGGACGGCAACGACCTGGCGACGCTGTATTCGGAGGCCAGCTTTCACACGTCCTTCCTGACTGATATCGGGCTGGTGCTCCGCGAGCGCGGCGTCGGTCTGGTTCAATACGACGACGGCGTGACGCGCCTTATCCCCGGAGGCGAGTACTTCGCCGACATGCGGGTGTTCGTCCTGGAGCGACGCGGCTCGGGTTGGCTGGTCGGCACGCGCGACAACGGGTTTCACCTGCTTCGTGGCGGGAGCGTTACGCCCTTCCCGACGGGGGCTGATTCGCTCTTGAAGGAATACTGGCTCTACACCGGCGCGCAATCGAAGGATGGCGAGTTGATCCTGGGAACCCTCGGCGCCGGCCTCATCGGCCTCGATGCACGGGGGAAGGTGACCTCGAGGGTGACCGAGGAGACCGGGCTGCCCGACAGCTACATCACCTCCATCACGCCCATCCGTCCGTCCGGCTTCCTGGCCACCACCCAGAACAACGGTCTCTACTTCTTCGAGCCCGCCGGAATCAGTTCCAGATGGGCAGACCTGCTTCTGGACGCGGCCAGCCACGTGACGATTCACGCCGATACCCTCTTTGTGGCGTCAGGCCGGGGTCTCGAAACCACGAGACTGGACCGGCCGGGTGCCAAGACCCGCCTGCTCCAGGACAAGACCACCTACCAGGTCCAGGCCGTGGGTGATGTGATCTATGCCGGTACCGACGATGGGGTTCAGATCTGGAAGGATGGCCGGCTCGTGAACACCGTCCTTCGCGACAAGCAGGTGATGGCGCTCGCGGCGTACAGGGACGGTGTGGCTGCGGGTCATCGCGACGGCCTCGCCATCATCGATGGCATGGAGGTTCGGCACGAGCACGCCGCAGACGACGTGCGATCCGTAGCCGTCTCCGGGCGCGACATCTGGTACGCCACGCTGTCGACCGGCCTGTCGCGGCTTACCGACCTTGGCCGCGGCTGGGACCTCAAGGAATTTGGAAAGGCCGACGGACTGCCGGCCGACGATCGCCTGGAGGTGGTCAGGGTTGGCGAGGGAATTCGTGTGTACGCCGACGATTCCGAAGGCATCTACAAGATGGCCGCCGGATGGTTTGCCCGGGATGAGGAGCTTTCGCCCCTGGACCGAGTCGGACTGAACGAAGTCTGGAATCTGGTAGAAGGCCCCGACGGCTCGGTGTGGATTGGATACCCCGACCGGATCGAGCGCGCCATGCCCGGCGCGTCGCGCGGCGGGGCGGGATACACGCTGCACAAGACGCCGGCGCTGAAATTTACCAGGCTCCGGCACGAGCAGCTGTTTGCCCACGAAGACGGGTCCCTCTGGTTCAACCGGGATGGCTCCGTGGTCCGGTACAGTCCCGAAGTGGACGGCGCGTTCTATTCCGGATTCCATGTGATTCTCCGGGAGGTCCGCACCCGTCGTGATCACAGGCTGATCTTTGCCGGGTTGCAAACGGACGAGGGGGGAGCAGTCGTGACCGCAAGGCGGAGCATGCTCCCCGTCGTGCTCCCATTCAAGCAGAACGCTTTGACAGCCAGCTTCTCAGCCGTCTACCCCTCGGGACGCGAGACTATTGAATACGCCTGGTCCGTCGGCGAGGATGGTGCCTGGAGCGCCTGGAGCCCGGCGTCCAGAGCGACGCTCGAGGACCTCCGGGAAGGCACGTACGCGTTCAACGTCAAGGCGCGCGATGAGCATGGCTACGAGTCGTCGACGCTGACCTTCCGGTTTACCGTGCTCCCGCCGTGGTATCGGACCTGGTTGGCCTACCTGGCCTATGCCGCGTTCGCCGTAGGCCTGATCTGGTTTGCCCATCGGTATCAGGTGATGGTTCGGGCTCAGAAGGAAGCCGCGCGACAGGCGCTCCAACTCGCACAGGAGAAGGAGTACCGGAAGCGGCTCGAGGGTGCCAACACCCGCCTGGTCCAGGCGAACAAGCTGAAGGACGAGTTCCTGGCCAAGACATCGCATGAGCTCAGGACGCCCATCACCGCCATCCTCGGTTTCACCAATATCCTGCTCGACGAAATCCCCAAGGACAAGCCCTATCGCGAGTTCCTGGACATCATTCAGGAGAGCGGCCACCGGCTCATGGGTACGCTGGACGATCTGCTGGAGCTGGCCGAACTGCGCGCCGGCACCCGTCAGCTCAACCCGGAACCCACGAATTTGGGCGTACTGCTCGACACCCTGGTGGCGCCCATGCACTTTCGCGCCAGGGAGAAGGGGCTCTTCCTACGTGTTCGCGGCGTGTCTGACATCACCGTGGAGGCGGATGTCTCCGCGCTGCGCAAGATCCTCTGGAATCTGGTGGACAACGCCCTCAAGTTTACCGAGGCCGGTGGGGTCAATGTCCGCGTTGCTGTCCTTGCGGCCCGTGCGTGCCCCGACGGTTTTGGTACCGCAGGCGGCTGTGTCGAGGTGGTTGTCGAGGACTCCGGGATTGGCATTGATGAGCGGTTCATTCCGCGACTGTTTGAGGAATTTGTTCAGGAGTCCGGAGGCGAATCGCGGTCGTATACGGGCACTGGGCTCGGGCTGACGATTGTTGACGGGCTCGTGGAGTTGATTGGCGGGGAGATCGAGGTCAAGAGCGAGAAGGGGGTGGGGAGTACGTTTACGGTGAGGATTCCGGTTCAGGCTGTCGAGGACGATTGCGCGGCGAGTTTGGGGCCTCGGGCGTTGTCCTCGGTTGGGGCACAGGATTCGGCGGATCGGCCGCCCACGCGGCGGGACCGGGATACGCCTGGGACGGGGACGGGGGAGTCGGCTTAGTTGCCGGGGGATGAGGCGCTGTCTATCATTGCGCATCGCTAGCCCGCCCCTACCATGCGCGTCGCCTTCCTGGCCTTGGTTTTGACTTTGGCCGCCTGCAGTTCCTCCGAACCCGTCGATGTCCTGTACACAAACGGGGTCATCTGGACGGGAGCGGGCGTCGATGCTGAGGCCCTTGGCGTTACCGACGGCCGCCTTTCCTTTGTGGGGTCCGCAGCGGATGCGGCTGTTGTGGGAGCCGGCCAGGTGGTCGATCTGGACGGCGCCTTCGTGGTGCCCGGTTTCATCGACAACCACACCCACTTTCTGCAAGGCGGGATGCAGCTCGCCTCGGTGGACTTGCGTGATGCCGATTCGCCCGAGGAGTTTGCGCGCCGGATTGGTGAGTTCGCTTCCGGGCTTCCTGAGGGGCGGTGGATTCTGGGCGGCGATTGGGATCACGAGGCCTGGGGAGGGGAGCTTCCGGACCGGGCGTGGATCGATTCTGTGGGTGGGGATCATCCGGTATTCGTGTCGAGGCTGGATCTGCACATGGCGCTGGCCAATACCCGCGCGCTTGAACTGGCGGGGATTCTTGAGTCCGCGGAGGACGTAGCTGGGGGCGAGATTGTGCGTCGTGTCGATGGATCCCTGTCCGGCGTGTTCAAGGATGAAGCCATGAACCTGATCTGGAGCGCCGTGCCCGAGCCGACACCGGAGGAACGTTTGGAGGCACTCGAGCGGGCGATGGATCATGCTTCGTCGATGGGCATGACCCAGGTGCATGATGTGGGCACGTTCGGGGGCTGGGTGGATCACGAGACCTTTCGCGCTGCTCCGGATCTACGGGTGCGGGTTTACAACATTGTCTCTCTGTCCAGCTGGGAGCGGCTGGCCGAGTTGGTTGCGGCGGAAGGGCGGGGCGACGAGTGGCTTCGATGGGGCGGCGTCAAGGGATTTGTCGATGGGTCGCTCGGGTCTACGACGGCCTGGTTTCATGAGCCATATCTGGACGAGCCTTCTTCCACCGGACTCGTGGTGACCGACACCACCGTCCTGCGGTCACGGATTCTGGCTGCCGATGCCGCCGGCCTGCAGCTCGCGGTTCACGCCATTGGCGACCACGCCAATGATTGGTTGCTGGACGTGTTTGCCGAGTTGCCTGCGCTCAACGGAGCTCGGGAACGGCGGGCGCGGATCGAACATGCCCAGCATCTTTCTGAGGCGGCGATTGAGCGGTTTTCTGATCTGGGCGTCATTCCTTCCATGCAGCCCTACCACGCCGTGGATGACGGGCGATGGGCGGAGAAGCGCATCGGGCCCGAGCGGGCGGAGCGCACGTATGCCTTTCGGTCCTTGCTCGACGCGGGGGCCGCTTTGACGTTCGGCTCTGACTGGACCGTGGCCCCTTTGAGTCCCCTGCTTGGGATTCAGGCCGCCGTCACCCGGGCGACGATCGACGGGTTGCAGCCGGATGGGTGGGTGCCGTCCCAGAAGATCGCGGTTGAGGAGGCGCTCCGGGCCTACACCGCATCGAACGCCTGGGCCGGCTGGCAGGAGGACCTGGTGGGGACGCTGGAGGTTGGGAAGCTCGCAGATTTCGTTGTATTGGACCGGGATATCCGCTTCGTGGAGCACGATGTGATTGCGGGAGCACGCGTGCTCCGAACAATTGTCGGTGGGCGAGTGGTATTTCTTTCAGAGGGGCGTTGAGCTTCCCGCCGCCCGTTCGCCGCACGTTTCGCGCCTACTGGCGCGCCGCGCGTTTTGCCCGGGCGCTGGTGTGGGAAACGGCAAAACTGGCCTTCCTGGTGCAGTTCCAACCCCGCCACGCGCGGCCTCTTTACCGAGCGGAACGGCAGAAAAACGCGTGTGGAAAGTTCTGCCGGATCCTCGGAATCACCGTCCGGCAGGTGGGTGAGCAGCCTACATCCGGAGCGATGCTGGTGGTGGCCAATCACCACGGGCTACTCGATCCGTGGATTCTGGCGTCCGTGCTCCCGGTAGCATTTGCCGCCAAGGCGGAAATGGGGACGTGGCCGGTGATGGGCTGGATTTGCCGGACGGTCGGGATCATCTTCGTGGAACGGGACCGGCGGATGGCGACGTCCAAGTTTGTCGAGGAGCTGCGCTTTGCGATGCGGGCTGGCGTGCGGGTTTTGGTGTTTCCCGAAGGGACGACCGGGGACGGGCTCTCGATTCGGGACTTTAAGACGGCCGGGTTCGCGGCTGTGGGCGGAATGGAGGATGGGGCCGTGCTGCCGGTCTATCACGGCGCGGTGCGGGTTGATGGTCGTCCTGCCACGGCGGCGGAGCGCCTGCGGGTGGGATGGCAGCCCGGGCAGCCCATGGCAGACAGTGCGTTTCAGTGGCTGACGATGCGGAGTATCGAGGTGGAGGTTCGGATTGGGGAGGCGATTGCGACGGCGGGGCGGGATCGGAAGGAGCTCGCGAGGATGAGTCGGGCGGCGGTGGAGGAGTTGGCTTCAGGGCTGATTGAAGACTGAGGCGTTGTTGCGCCAGGTAACCCTTCCGTTCTCTTGGCGTATGTAGATTGACGCTCGCCGAGGCCCCGCATGCAACCAATTCCGCTCGATAGCTCCCGCTCAGACTTCAGACGGCCGCTGTTCTACAGCAGCCTCGTCATCGTTGGACTCCTCCTTGGAGTGCTCGGCACGCTGTGGCTTGGCGGCTCGGGCGACGATGCCGACTCACGCCCCAAGGTGGAGAACGTCCGACTCGGCTCTGGCGCCGCGTTTCCTCCGGTGGTGCTTCCCGAAACTCTGGTTACCCGCGGTTACGTGGATGCCCTGACCATGAACGAGGCCTTCAAGACCGTCTCCGGATTCGTGCGGCCTTCGGTGGTGTTCATTGAGGTCGAGACCGGCTCGGCGCGCGGGTTCTTTCGCCGAGGGCGCGGCTTCAGCCAGTCTGCCGGCAGCGGGGTTATCGTCAGTTCTGATGGCGTCGTCATCACCAACAATCACGTAATCCAGGGCGCTTCCCGGATCCGCGTCACCCTGTCCGACAAGCGGGAGTATCCGGCCGAGGTGATGGGCCGCGACCCCGACACGGACCTTGCGGTGCTTCGGCTCATCGGGGCGTCAGACGTGCCGGCGATTGATCTCGGCGATTCGGATGCGCTTCGCGTGGGCGAGTGGGTGCTGGCTGTTGGGAATCCCTTTCGGCTGACGTCCACCGTGACGGCTGGGATCGTGTCCGCTTTGGGCCGACAGGTCAACATCATCGACGACTCATTCGGGATTGAGTCGTTTATCCAGACGGATGCCGCGATCAATCCTGGGAATTCCGGTGGTGCGTTGGTGAACCTGCGGGGAGAGCTCGTGGGGATAGCGACCGCTATTGCGACAGAGTCCGGTTCGTACGAGGGATACGGGTTCGCCGTGCCCGTGCGACTCGTGGAGCGCGTGATTCGCGATCTGATCGAGTTTGGCGAGGTGCAGCGTGGATACCTCGGGGTCGATATTTGGCCCGTGGATTCGGATCGGGCGCAGGCGCTGGGATTGCCGGATGTGACCGGTGTGCTACTTAATAATGTGTTCCATGGGCTTGCTGCTGATCTGGGCGGCTTGAGGTCCGGGGATGTGCTGCTTTCGATTGACGGGCGTTCGATTTCTGAGCCCAATGAGCTGCAGTCGGCGATTGCGCTGTACCGGCCGGGCGAGGCGCTCGGGATTGAGGTCTGGCGCGACGGCGGGCGGCGTCACTTTGATGTCGAGCTGCTCGGGCGGGATAACCCGACGACGCAGCAGTGGTTTGCGGAGTTGGATGAGGCTGCTGGCGGCGGGGCCGAGTTTGGCGGGCCTGACGCTCCCGCGCCCGATTCAGAGGTCGGCCCGGATCACGGCGATGACGGGGGAGATGCACCCCACGGGGAGATTGTCGAAGTCCCCGAGTTCGGGATGGGGCTGTTTGAGCTGACCGACCGCTTTCAGGAGCTGTTTCAGCTTACCGAAGGTGCCTACGTGGCCTATGTCGAGAACGGGGGCCTGGCGGCCCGGGCCGGGTTGCCACGGAATGCCGTGATCGTCAGCGTTGACGGGGCTGCCGTGCGAGGGCCGCGGGATGTGGTTGCGGCGCTTCGGGAAGCTGAGAGTGGGGCGGTTGTTGAGGTGGTCCGGCGGACTGGTGAGCGCGGGTTTTTTGAGCTGGGGCGGTAGGGACACGGGGGACGACACTTCAGCTCTATCCCTCCAATCCCGTTGACCTCAGGGTTCTCTCGTCTGTTCTCCTGCCCTCAGCAGTGCAGCAATGCGTGGTCCCTCGGTCCGAGCCCACCGAGAAATTTCTGGATCCATGTCTGGCTGGACGAGGGCGCGCTCTAGCAGTCTGTCGGACTTATTAGTGTCGTCATGATTCGCAATTTGGGGTTCCTCCCCGTCGGGATCTCAGATGTTAGTTCGCTTCGTTCCAGTCGACCGCGACACACCGATGGCCAAAACGGCAGGCCGCTTTCGCATGAGGGGCCTCAGGGCGCACCCAGGAGGCGTAGAGACGTGGGCAGAAGCCCTACATGGAATGGCGGGGGTAAATTCCACCTAGACACCCGGTTTTCGGCCGCCTGCATGGAATGGCGGGGGTAAATTCCACCTAGGCACCCGGTTTTCGGCGGCCTTACATGGAATGATGGGGGTAAATTCCACCTAGCCTGAATTATTCACGCGCATAAAAAAGAGCCCACACATCAGGCCCTGTAAAGCTATATTCCTTTTGAAGTTAGAATAAAGGATACGGGGGCTTTCCGCATGAACTCTCTTGCCAGTAAAGGACGGTCGTCCGGGCGAGTAAATCAAGCACTTTCGGGGCACGCTGAGCAGGCCGAATTGGGGTTTGAGACGTTGGGCGTCGACGGCAAGCCGGTCCTGGTTGACTTCACGGGAGGCGATGTCACCTCGGACGCAGGGCTGTT
>JAJCYP010000108.1 GCA_029262855.1 Bacteroidota bacterium
AGGACGCCACCCGGGCCGCCGATGTCGAAGCGGACGTCGAGGCCCTGTTGAGTCAGATGACGCTGCAGGAAAAGGTGGACATGATCCACGCGAACTCGGCATTCACCAGTGGGGGCGTCGAGCGGCTCGGGATTCCGGAACTGGTCATGTCAGACGGCCCTCACGGGGTGCGGCACGAGCACACCCGCTACTACGACAAGGCAGTGGGCGCGCGCGACAGCAGCACCTACCTGCCGGTAGGCACGGCCCTGGCCGCCACGTGGAATCCCGATCTGGGCTACCAGTTCGGCTATGTGCTGGGAAGGGAGACGGCGTACCGGGGAAAGGATGTCATCCTCGGCCCGGGACTCAACATTATTCGCGACCCTCGGAACGGCCGCAACTTCGAGTACATGACGGAGGATCCGTACCTGAATTCGCGCATGGTCGTCGGGTACATCAAGGGCGTCCAGGATCAGGGCGTCGCCACGAGTGCCAAGCACTACATCGCGAACAGCCTGGAGTATCGCCGTCAGGAAGTGGATGTCCTGATGGATGACCGCACACTCCGCGAAATTTACCTCCCGGGTTTCAAGGCTGCGGTGCAGGAGGGAGGTGCTCTCACCGTGATGGCCGCCTACAACAAGTTCAGAGGCCACTGGTCGGCGCAGAGCAACTACCTGCTCAATGACATCCTGAAAGACGAATTCGGCTTCGACGGTCTCGTGATGAGCGATTGGGATGCGGTCAACAATACGATGGCTGCGGTTCAGGGCGGCGTCGACATCGAGATGGGCACGGACCTCAGTCAGGAATGGATGAACCCTGACTACGGCGGGTTCAACATGGGCGACACCGTGGTGACGCTGGTGAACAGCGGCACGATCGACGAGTCGCTCATCGACGATAAGGTGCGACGGATTCTCCGCGTGATGCACCGCATTCACATCTTCAGCGGCGACCGACCCGAAGGCGCGTACCACACGCCGGAGCATCTGGGCATCGCCCGGAAAATTGCGGAGGAGGCGATTGTCCTTCTCAAGAATGACGGGCTGCTTCCGCTAGCAAAGGAGGGCATCTCAACACTGGCCGTGATTGGCGCGAACGCCGATCGGAAGCACGCGGGGGGCGGTGGCAGTTCCCAGGTCAAGGCCTTCTACGAGGTCACGGCCCTGGAAGGACTCCGGAATGCGTTGGGCGATGCGGTTACGATTCGCTTCGCCCCCGGCTACGAGATCGCCCGCGAGGCAGGCGCGGACCCGGCCCTGATCCGGCAGGCCGTTCAGGCCGCCTCCGGTGCCGACGCCGTCATCTATGTCGGCGGCCTCATCCACGGCTACACCGACGCCTGGGAGGACAATGCCTATGATGCTGAAGTCCTGGACAAGCCGGACATGATGTTGCCCTTCGGTCAGGACGAGTTGCTACGGGCTGTTCTCGCCGCAAATCCGAACACCGTGGTGGCACTTCAGAGTGGCGGCCCCGTGGACATGCGAGTCTGGGTGGGCCAGGCGCCGGCGATCATCCAGGCCTGGTACGCGGGGTCAGAGGGCGGCAACGCGCTCGCGGACATCATCTTCGGTGACGTCAATCCCTCCGGCCGTCTGCCCATGTCATTCCCGGTACAGCTCAGCGAGAGTCCCGCCCACGCCCTGGCTACCTATCCGACCGAGGACCTGATCATCGATCATACCGAAGGACTGTATGTCGGCTACCGGTACTTCGATTCCTACGATGTGGAGCCCGCCTTCGGGTTCGGCCATGGCCTTTCGTACACGTCATTTGAGTATAGCGATCTCCAACTGGAGCGCACTCCCGACGGCGTGAACGTCAATGTCACCGTAACCAACACCGGAGAGATGGCCGGTAGCGAAGTGGTCCAGGTCTACGTTCACGACAACGAGTCGGCGCTTCCCCGACCGGTGAAAGAGTTGAAGGCATTCGACAAGATCGCCCTGCAGCCGGGCGCCTCGGCCGCCGCGACCCTGACCCTCGGCGAGGATGCGTTCAGTTACTACGATCCCGCGCAATCGGGCTGGGTCCTTGAACCCGGCACGTTCACCATTCTGGTGGGCTCATCTTCCAGAGACATCAGGCAGCAGGCCGAAATCGCCTGGTAGCTACTCGTAGGCGATGGCCATGAGCGGGTCTCCGTCGTTGATCGCAAGCGAGGTCACGAGAAAGAGTACCTCTCCGGAGACCGGAGCATGAGCCTCCTGGAGGACATTGCCGAAAATGTCGGCGATGTGCCCAACGGCTTGACCCTCGGTCACCATCTCTCCCACGGCCACGGCCGGGTAGAAGAGGCCCTCGTGTTCGGAGCGGAGCCATTCCCACCCGCCCAGTTCCACGGCGGCCTCGCCGGCGTCCGCGATATTCTCGTACATGTCGAAGCGAGCCATGACGCGCCGGACGCCGTCCTGCAGGATGTCCACCTCCTCTTCCGTCCAGACACCCTGACCACCCGCTTCCGTCAGCAGCGCCGCGACGCCCGCCCGGGCGGCAGCCGCATAGGTGGTTCCGGCCAGTCCGCCGGCATCACGTTTTACCAGCATCGCCCGGATACCGTAGGCCTCAGCCATTTGGCGAGCCTTGGCGTCGACCTCCTCGTTACCGGTAATGTTGAATGACACAAACGGCACCAAAGCCTCGATCATGTCCCCGCCGTGCATGTCGATATAGAGGTCGGCTTTAGAAAGCGCGTTTTGGAACAGCCAGGCGGCCCACGCCTGTGTGAACGTGCCGGTCGGGTCGCCGGGAAACTGCCGATTCAGGTTCAGGCCATCGACCGGCGTGACGTAGATACTTCGCGCCTTGAAGGCGATGGGGTTCGCGGACGGCAAGACTATCAGGCGCCCGCGGAGCTTGTCCGGGTCTATCGCGCGACCCAGTCGGGTGGCGGCCTCAACACACGGGTACTCTCCGCCATGGATTCCGGCAGAGACCAGAAGGGTCGGCCCCGACTCGCTGCCGTTGATCAGATAAACCGGCAAACGGACGACAATGCCCTTGATGTCGACATTGACGTAGTCCTGGACGCGTTGGCCGGGCAGGGCGGTGAGTGAGGCGAAGGTCAGCGTGTTCATATGTGTCGTGATTGGGGGACTACACAATACGCGCTGTCGCCCACGAATTGAAGACGAGTCGCCCAAACCGGGAATCGACTGTTCATGCCAGGCATCATCTTCCAATCGCAAATCCCTGACGGTTCCGGTAACCCCGGAAATATTTTTCCGGGGACACCAAACGCTGGATCCGTTCTGAACGATGTAGATTTGAGGCCGGAATCACATCCGGCGTGCTCTGCGCGCCCACGAACCATGACCACTCTTCGGGGCTTTGTCCTGGCCGGCGTTCTGCTGGTCTTGGCCCCTATCGCGTCGGCCCCGGCTGCCTTCGCACAGGCTCCCGTCACGCAACTGCCCGCAGTTGTCGACGACGGTGACTGGACTCCGCTCAGGGAGGCCGTGGACCCAGCGCTTCAGGCTAAGCTGGAAGCCGCGCTCTCCGCCAATCGAGGCTGGAACAGACTGATTGGTCGCGAAGAGATGGCCGTCGCCCTGGTGGACATCACGGATCCTGCCAATCCGCGGTTCGCCCGCGTAAACGGGAATTCGATGATCTATGCGGCGAGCCTCCCAAAGATCGCGGTGCTTCTGGCCGTGGAGCAGGCCATCGGAGATGGACTCATAGAACTCACCCCCCAGGTGGAGACTGATCTCCACGCCATGATCCGCAGCTCCAGCAATACCGCGGCCACGGCCAACATTGATCGTGTCGGGTTGGCCTACATCGACTCGGTGCTGACGCTGGAGCGGTACGGTCTCTATGACCCTGAGTATGGCGGCGGACTGTGGGTGGGCAAACGCTACGCGAAGACCGGCCCCAGACTTCCGGACCCCATCGCCGGGCTGTCGCACGGTGCCACGGTCAGTCAGGTGAGCCGGTACTATTACCTCCTGGCGACCGGGCGCCTGGTGTCACCGAAGCGCTCGCACCACATGCTTGAGGTGCTGGTGTCCCCTGGCATCAACCACAAGTTTGTCTACGCCGTGTCTCAACGCGCACCCCGCGCCCGCATTTTCCGGAAATCCGGAACGTGGCGGGATTGGCATGCGGACTCCGTGCTGGTGTGGGGTCCCGACTGGCGTCGCTACATCCTGGTCAGCCTGGTTCAGTCATCCGACGGTGAGCGAATCCTGCGCAACCTGGTCCCGGTGATCGAGGGTGTTCTGCACCCGGAAGGCGGGACCCAGTAGCCTACGATTCCACCGGCTGAGCCAGAATGCACTCGAATCGGGTGGCCAGAGCCTGGTGATCGGCCGCGGAATTCTTTCTGAGCACGTTGGACATCAGCGCCACGATGTAGACCCGGCCGTCGGCCGTCTCGACAATGGCCACCGAGTTCATGTAATTGTCCACGTTGCCCATGTACTTCCCGCAGGCAAACCCGGTCTCGCTGCGACAGCGGTACTGGCTCCCCGACTTGAAGTAGACGGCCGCTGACGCCAGATCCGGGGCAGACGCATAGCGGATGCGCCGCTGGGTCTGGTACAGCAGCCGCTTCATCTCAAGCGAAGACCAGGTGTCCACCACGGCACCTTCCTCGATGCGAAGCAGGAAGGTCAGCAATCCGGCGGCCGTCCCGTAGCTCCGGGATCCGGGGACCACCCGCTGGCCACCTCCCGTGAACATCGTACCCAATCGCCATTCGTTCTCACCAACGCCCGCCTTCAAGAGGGGATCGTTGACTACCGAAAGAGCGACGGCCTGCTTCTCCAGCGCCGGCGTGTTCTTCCAATAGGCGGCCTCGTCGGCCTGAGACGGGGGATAGGCCGCCCCGAAGACACGCATCAGGATGACCTCCTTCCAGACCACGCTGGCCGCCGCGTTGGAGCTGGCAGAAATCATGTGATCGGCCCACTCATAGAGCGAGAAGACGTCGGTCGGATAGACGGCTCGGGACGAGTAGGCCCTGGTCTCCACATTGTAAATCGGTACGGCGTGTGAGTTGGGGACCGACCAGAAGTCACCCGTAAATTTCCGGGTCTTCAGCAGGTTTCTCCGCGCCTGAACGTCGTCGGGGTACAGCGTGGCGAGCTCCGCAAACAGGCCGGCCATGATGGCCATCTTGCCGACGCTACCCGGCGCATAATGCGTTGCCGACTTGTGCGCGGCGTACCGCACTGGGCGTCCTTCGGTGATGTCCAGGATCGCCACGCCGTAGCTCGGGTCAAGTCCTGCAAAGACGGCGGAGACCTTGCGCTGCAACTCGGAGTCGGGCAGAGGGAGCTCACCAACCGGATTGCTCAGTCGGTTCAGCTCAATGTCGCCCCACTTCTTGCGTGCACCTGGAGGGGGAGGCGTACCGGGGATCTGGCCCGCGGCAATCAGTCGCAGGCGCTCGAGTCGCCGAATGCCGGTGTTCTCGTAGCCATCAATGGGATACGGGGACGCAGCCATCCCCACCATGACGACCAGAAAGAGTATGGAAAGCCGTTTCATCGTGAGTTCGGGATGCGACGCTTGATCCGGCTGGCCGGGGCGTCCATGTTCTGGAGGTAGCTGGTCGATCCGGCGGACCGGTTTTCCACGAATGGGCGGACCTGAAACAGCCACAGCGCATCATTCAGGAAGCCGAGTTCCACGTCCCATGGGCCCTGCGAGTGCATCCCGGGCATGCCCGGCAGGCGGGACTTCACGTCGGCGGCCAGCGTGCGAAGCACCTGAAGGTCCGTTTCCGTAAGCATGCGGCGCTCAAACGACGCACGCTGAACGGCGGTACCGCCTGCCACTGGAAGTGAGCGATAGGTTGGCTCCCGGGAGGGTGCCATGAGGCGCGTATCACGCGGGGCCATGAGCCAGGTCTCGGCGGCCTGACCATCGACCGCACCCCCGACACCCCGGCTGAAGGCCACGGTTACGTCTGCGGGATTCCCCGATGAAATCCCCGTCGTGATCATGACGCCGGACTTTTCGACGTCGACGCTCTTCAGAATGAGGATCGATGGGTACACGTCCTCGGGGTTGAGCAGGTACTTCTGCCTCCAGCTGTAGCTGCGTTCCCGGTACGGCGAGGCCCAGACTCGGCGAATGCCGTTCATGACATCCTCCTCCTTGACCACATTCGGCACGGTCAGGTTGAGACCCGCGCCGGAGAAGTCGGCCAGGTCCTCCATGTTGGTGTCGCTGCGAATAAAGGTTGGAGCTGAACCCAGCCCGGCACCGAAGGAGCGCGTGTAGGCCGATGCCAGCTGCTGCCTGAATTCGGGGAGAAACGGCATCGACTCGATGGCCGCACGAAGGGTTGCCAATCGCTGCAGGAGTTCTGCTTCTACCATGGCCGCCGAACGGCCCGCAGAGAGGCCCGCTTCAGTCTGCGCGAAACCCATCCGCAGGTATTCCCAGTAGGTCCCCTGTGTGTCAGGCATCCGCTGAGCCATGTGTGCCCTGAACACCCCAAACGGAATGATGAAACCAGGAGCGACGTGTCCGGGAAACATGGACGCCAGCTGGCCCAGATTCGCGGCCTTGGGCCCACAGAGGCGACCCGAATCCGATGCGCGCAGCTGCGAAAGATCCGTCAACTCGGTGTGGTCGAGCGCCAGGCGGTTGGTCGGGACTCTCACGCGGTCATCGGCCCTGGACCGCGTTTCCACAAGGTCCCGCTCCTCCCGGGTCATCTGCTCGGCTGGCTTGATCAGGACAGAGCCTCCCGGCGACACCGCGTAGAAGACGGGCTCCCCGTCGTAGGAGCGAAGGAGGGTGACGATTTCGGGTGTCACCACGGCGTTGGGGATCCCGAGATTCCGGGCCAGGAGCTGAACATGGGATACCACATTGCCTTCGGTGACCGTCGCGATTCCGGCAACCGGCTTCATCTCGGCCGGGGGCCGGTCCATCACATAAATCCTCTCCGGAAGGAGTTCCACGTGCTCGGCATCGCCCGAAACTACTTCGAGGATGCCGCGAGCGAATCCCGGGTTCAAACCGCGGACTCCACCTCCACCGGCCAGTCCCATGATTCGGGTGTTGGACCCGGTGCGCCGGGCGTGTTCGTCGGCCAGGCGACTGACCATACTCCCCAGAGGCAGCATGACGGAGGATCGCAGGAGGTCGTCGACGAATCCGTTGGCGAGCGGCTCGAAGGGTGCATAGAGGCGGACCACGCCGCCGTACGTAGACGTGGCGAGTCCAATGCCCCACTCCACGCTGCTTCGGGATGCCTCAAGTGTGCTCTTCAGGTCCGAATCGGACACCTGACTGCCGATAGCGGGGAAGCGGGGCGCGATCTGCTCCCATTCCCAACGCTCGAGGTAGCCGGCGCCCGCCGCGGCCCGGGACAGATACATCGCCAGGAGCGCCTCCTCGCGGATTGTTGCCGGCTGCCAGTTGGCGACCATGCTGAACAGGGCTTCCTCGACTGCCAGGGACAGGTCCATGAGAAGCAGTCGCGCTCCACCTGTTGGGACGGCGTACGCGCGTTCACGAAGCTGTAGGAGTGACTCAGAACCGGCCTCAGCGGCCGCCAGCCAATCGCCTGCATCCAGCCTTTCGGTGAATGCACGAACGCCCGGCAGGACGGGAGACGAGGCCACGATGCCGGACGAGGCCTGCCGGACCACTTCGGCTGGTGGAGTGGCATAGAGTGTGATCAGGTCATCCTGCAAGGCGCGAAGCTCGGCGCTCACGCTGGCCGGCAATCGCCCGGCCTGAGCGACCGCGAACTCACGGACCGCCGCCAGGTCCGAGGCGTCCGGCGTGCCGTGGATCTTGACCCGCAGGTTCAGAAAGGCGGGGAAGGCATCCGAGACGGTCTTTGCCCGGGCCCTGACGCGGTCGACCAGGCGCTCTCCAGCCTTGTGGGGAAGCGTACGAACCTGACGGCGAAGCCAGAAATAGTGCTGATTGACGAGGGCATTGTTGCCGAGGACCTCGGTCAGGTAGTCTCGACCCCAGGCCTCTTCGTCCTCGGCCTGGATGGCGCCGCGATAGAACCGGGCACGGGCCAGAATCCAGCCCCCGTCATTCAGTTGGAGGAAGCGCTCCAGTTCATACTGGCGAGCCCGGTTGAATCCATTGGACTCATCGAGAAAGGCCTTCCGGTCCGTCCCCGCCAGAATCTGGCCGAGATAGATGCCGTTCCGATCCCGGATCCGTTCGGCGCGGGCATTGAAGGTGGCATGCTGAATCCCACCGGGCTGCGAGCAACGCGACTGCGCCGCGATCACGGAGCCATCGGGGCAAAACCACCGGATGGCCTCGTACGGACCACGCTCGGCCGCACGAAAATCAGCCACGGTCGCTCGGAGCTCATCCGCTGAAAGCGCTTGGCCGGAAACAACCACGGGAAAGAGGCAGACCGCGGTCAGGAGGGCCGCACGGGCCCAATCATGTAGACTCATGCAAAAGAAAGGTTGGGGTGTGGGAATCCCGGGATACGACGCCTCGTTCTCCCGTCTGGTATGCCCAGTAGAACTCTCCAACACGCACGTGCTATTCCGTTCCCTGGCCAGGCGCCTGGCCCCCCTGGACCGCCCCCTCACTGACGATGAGGTGCACCGCGGACTCAAGAACGTCGTGCGGGACGGGATGTCGAGTCAGGCGCTCGCGAGCTTTACGGGATCGACATTCCTGGTGGCGTACGCGCTCCACTACGGGGCCTCGAACGCCCTGATTGGCCTGTTGGCGGCACTCCCGCACCTCACGCAGCTGGCTCAGCTGCCCGCCATACTTCTGGTCAGGCGAGTGGGCAATCGAAGGCTCATTTCTGTCGTGGCGTCCGCGATAGGTAGAAGCTGCTGGCTGGCGATTGCGTTCCTGCCGCTGGTACTCCCTCCGACGGCGACGCTGGCCGTCTTGACCGTGGGACTCCTTGTGGCCTCGCTGATGATTGCCATCTCCAATACCGGCTGGAATTCGTGGATGCACGAGTTGGTGCCGAGCAATCAACTGGGAAGCTTCTTTGGAAGGCGATTCAGCATGGCCGCTGCGACGGGCGTCCTGGTCAGTCTCTCGGCCGCCTATTTCATTGACCACGTGGCGCCGGATCTCTTTGGCGACATACGGTACGCATACGCCGTCACGTTCTCGGCCGGATTCGCCTTCGGCATCCTGGGCATCTTCTTCGTGGCGCGGATCCCGGAGCCCCGGCTTCAGCCCTCCGAGGGGTCCCTCATCGCGCTGATCAAGTCGCCGTTCGGCGACAAGAATTTCCGAAATCTGGTCCGATTTCTGGGCGCCTGGAGTTTTGCGCTCTACCTGGCCGTCCCCTTCTTTTCGGCCTACATGCTCACTCAGCTGCAGATGGACCTGTCCTGGGTGATCGGGCTGGTCGTGCTGGGGCGGATCATCAACATCGTCTTTCTGCGACTCTGGGGCAGCTTCTCAGACGGGCTGTCAAACAAGTCCGTGCTGGCCGTGGCCGCCCCGCTTTGCCTGCTGTGCATCCTGGGCTGGACGTTTACCACGCTCCCGGATAAACACGCGTTCACGTTTCCGCTCCTGATCCTGCTGCACGTCCTCATGGGGATTGCGATGGCAGGCATCACGCTCGCGACCGGCAACATCAGTCTGAAGCTGGCGCCCAAGGGCCAGGCTACCAACTACCTCGCCGTATCGAATTTTGTCATCGCAGTCGCGGCTGGCCTGGCTCCGCTGATCGGAGGCTTCCTCGCGGACTTCTTTGTTGACCAGGAGTTGGCCTGGGCCGTCACCTGGATCAGCGGCGGCGCCGAGGTCACGGGCGAGGTGCTCAGTCTCCGGCAGTGGGATTTCGTGTTCCTGATCTCGTTCGTGTTCGGCCTCTATTCGCTCCACAGGCTTTCTCTGGTTCGAGAAGAGGGCACGGTGGAGGAGCGGGTGGTGCTGCACGAATTGGTTTCGGCCATCGGGCGCGAACTGAGGGAGTTCTCGACGGTCGCTGCCGTGCGCAATCTCACGCCGATCGTTCGCCTGACGCGGGATGACGAATTGCGGGGAGATGACGATGTCGGCATCGCCGGGACGGTCATCGGCGACTAGCCTACTTCCGAACGAAGCTTCTGAGCCGGGTCCTGGAATTCTGACGTTTGACCGGAGGACGCTCTGACCTGGGCGGGCGATGCGGAGCCCCGGGAGTGTGGCGGGCCAGGGATATGATGAATCGGCTGCCCTCGCCCGGTGAACTCTCCACCGAGACCGAGCCGCCCATCAACTCCACCAATCGTTTGGTGATGGTCAGCCCGAGGCCGTTGCCTTCGTGCGTCCGTGAGGCGCCGCTCGAAGCCTGGCGAAAGGGCTCAAAGAGCTGCGGAAGAAAATCCTCTTCGATTCCGATTCCCGTGTCTTCCACGGTGAGGTGAACATGCTCCTCGTCCGCCTCGACGGTAATTTCAATGCCCCCCTCTTCGGTGAACTTGATGGCGTTGAAGATGAGGATGTCCAGGATGCGCCCGAGATGTCCCTCATGCGTGTAGGCCTCAGGGCTTCCCGCCAGGTCCCGGAAAGTCAGATAGAGGTTCTTGTTGACGGCTGCCGGTCTCATCGCCTGAACCGCTGCTGCGACTTCGGCAGCCACGTTTATGGTGGAGAGTTCAATCTGCAACCGATCGTTGCTCAGCTGCGCGAGCGCCAGCACCGAGTCCAGTGTTCGCTGAAGGCGCGCTGCGCTGGCCATGATATGGTCGACGAACTCGACGTGCGGCACCGCGACCTCCTCGCGGAGAACCGCCGCAAAACCCATGATCCCTGCGACCGGCGTGCGGATTTCGTGACTCATGTTGGAGAGGAACTCGTTCTTGATTCGATCGGCTTCCTCCAACTGGTCAATGTGCTCACTGAGCAGCGCATTTCTGGCCCGAACCCGTCGAAGCTTCCAGGCAAGGACGGCCCGCGCGCCAAGTGCCAATGCGGCGCCCAGGAGCACAACGAACCACCATTGCTGCCAGATGGGCGCGCCGATACTGAACGAAGCCTCCGCGCTTTCAGACCATGCGCCCCCGTATTTGCGGCCCTGAACCTCAAGGCGATAGCCACCGGGCGCCAGATTGTTGAATTGAATGTCAGCTCCCTTCAGGCCATGCCACGGGACCCCCAGAGTGGTCGCCTGAAAGAACGTCGGCAGTAGCGGCGTTGTGGACGGAATCAGTCGGTATCGAAGCGAAATCGCCTCGCGGTTCACGTTGGAGAGCGCGTAGACTGTCGTGGAGACATCTCGACGTTCATACGGAGCCTCCGTCTCATCGCCGCTCAATGGCACTCCTCCGAAGAGAAATTGTGCGATGTCTACGGTGGGCGGGTTCCCGAGGGACAGGTCGTGCGAAGGGTTGTAGTGACTCAGGCCACCAATGGCGCCAAACCATAGTGTGCCATCGGCATCGGCAAAGAATGAGCCCGCGTTCGACTCCGATCCCACGAACCCGTCCTTCGTGCCAAATGAGACGAATCGACTACCATCGTAGCGATCCAACCCGTGGGAGGTCCCGACCCAAACGTTGCCAGTCCGGTCTGCTCCGACCGAGTAAACGGCATCGCTGGACAGGCCATCGGCGGTGGTGTAGGTGGCAAACCGCACGCCGTCGAAGCTGGTAAGGCCTCGTGAGGAGTGGTAGCCAAACCAGAGCAAACCCTCCATATCCTCGGCCAGAAAGTAAGGTTCGTTGGCTGCCAGGCCATCGGCTGTCGTGTACGTCATCCAGGAGTTGCCGTCCCAGCGTGAGAGCCCGTGGTCCCCGGAAATCCATACGGAACCATCCCGGGCAGCCAAGATTCTTGCATTGGAGAAGCGCTGTCCCGGCACCTCGACCTGCCGCCACTCCCGGGTCCCCTCAGGAGACCGACTCGCCCTGAGTACGCCCGATCCGCGGGTGGCAATCCAGAGCGTGCCAAGCTGGTCCTCGTCCATCCAGAATATTTCTGGACTACCGACGGGCAGCGGAACGCTCTCGAAACCCGTCTCGGTCAAACGGTCCAGGCCGCCCTCCGACCCCACCCACATTACACCGTCGCCGTCCACGTGCACGGTCCGGACGAAGTCGCCCGCCAGGCCATGTTCACGGGTATACGTTGTCCAGTCCCCGGATGACAGTCGACTCAGGCCTGAAGTCGTGGCCGCCCACAGGTCGCCCACGTCATCCCGCGTGATCTGCCACACAGTATTGGATCCCAGGCCCTGCTCCTGGGTGTAGTTCTCAAAGGGGCGCCCGATGAGTTTTGCGATGCCACCGATCCCTCCGGCCCAAAGAATGCCCTCCCGGTCTTCGAACACCGACATCACGGTCAGGATAGGGAGACCATTTGCCGTGGAGTATTCGCGCACATCGGCGTCGGACACCAGTGCTGTGCCCCAGGTGGTCCGGACCCATTGCGAACCGTCGCGAAGGGCAACCAGGTTGAGGAGGGTCGTTCCGGGGAGTACGGCGCGCTCATCTACCGCGACACCGTCCCGATATCCGATTACGACTGCGCCGCTCGAGACCCAGGCCACGCCTTGGTGATCGACATCCAGACCCAAAACGGTTTGGCCCGCGAGGCGACCGGGATCAATGGCGGTAAATGTGGAGCCGTCCCAATAGAACAGTCCGTTTCTCGACCCAACAAATAGACTACCGTCCAGACCGGGAGCCAGCGATACGATTGATTCCGCATCAAGCCCCTGGTTCTTCCCGTATCGCTGCCAGGTGCCGTCAGCGTAGCTGACGAGGCCCGCAGGCGTACCGATCCAGATACCGCCGCATCCATCCGGAGCCACCGAGCTGACCGTCTTGTCTGGAAGGCCATCGGCAACACCGAAGTTCTGAAACCCGCTCTGCTCTGTCCAACTGCTCAAACCATTGTTTGTAGCCACCCACAGGACGCCGTTTTTGTCCTCTGTGATATCGTTGATCCAGTCGTTCTCAAGCCCCTGGCCGATGCCGAATCTCCTGAATCGGGTACCGTCAAAACGGTTGAGTCCGGCCCGCGTGCCAATCCAGAGATAGCCCCGCGAGTCTTGAAAGAAGGCCTGGGCGGTCTGCTGAGAAAGTCCTTCCTCGGCGCCGTAAAGCTCCCATCTCGATTCCTGCGCAGAGGAATGAGACGGCAGCGCGGCGAAAATAATTCCTGCCAGTACCGCCAGCAGCGAGCGAAAAGAGACGATTGGAGCCATGCCCGAGCGCTTGGCAAGAGGTGTGCCGGTTGCGGGTCACGCGGGGACAGGGGACAAAAATTGGCCCCGTCAGGTGAGCATCTTTTCGTCGACGTGACACCAGCCCCACGTTTCGCCCGCCTCCAGGCTTCGCATGATCGGATGCCCCATCTCGTGGTAGTGGCGCGTGGCGTGCTTGTTCTTCGACGAGTCGCAGCAGCCCACGTAGCCGCAGGTCATGCACACACGCAGATGGACCCAGGCGTCGCCCTCCTTAAGACAGTCCGCACACGCTCCGAGGGCGCTCGGACGAACGGGTACCAGACCCTGGCTGTGCTCGCATCCCGGCCTGGTCAGCTCCAGGGACACCAGTTCGCTGCCTGCCAGTCTGGCGCCATTGACATCGAGGAGCTCCGAATAGTCGCCTCCCCGAATCTCGTCGGCCAGCGCCTCAATCTGGTCGGGCGTGGAGCCGGAGTCCCGGAGCATTTGCCCGAACAACTGCACAATGCTCTCCAGTTCGTCCGCGATGACGCAATCCACGCCCTCTGCGTGCAGGGGGGCGATTTCGGAGACGTGGCGCGTTCGGACAACGATGTGGAGGTCGCTGCTCAGGCTCCGGGCAACCTTGGCGACCCGATGGGCGATGGACGGGTTGTCATCGGCAATGATCAAGGTCTTGGCCGTCCCAATGCCTGCCGTCTCCAGCGTGCGCTGCCGGGCATAGTCACCGCGGAGGACCGGTATCCCCATCTTTTCGGCCTCGAGGGCGCCATCGGGGCTTAGCGTGATGACGACGAAGGGCAGGTCGACCTTCTTGAGGGCACGTACCAGCCTGCGGGCGGCGTTTCCGAAGCCCGCAATGATGGCGTGGTTATTCAGCTCCGGAAGGTGGCCGTGCTGCACGACCTCATCGGGGTCTTCGGCCACCGGTAGTTCAGACTCAGTGAGTCGTCTCCTGATCTTTCCACCGAGGGCGTTCAGTGCGGGCGTGGCGATCATCACGAGTACCGTCACGGCGATGAAGGTCTGGGAGCCGCGCCCTTCAAGCCCTGCCGGAAAGAGTCCCGCCTCGCGACCAGTGCGTTCCAGCACAAAGGAAAACTCACCCACCTGAGCCAGCATGAGACCCGTTGCGGCGGCGACCGAGGTCGGGTATCCGAGGACCCGGACACTGAGCCCCGTCGTGATCGCCTTGACCGTCAGAATGGCGAGGCCGACCCCCAGGACAAGCGGGAGGTTGGCCGCCAGAAACCGGAGGTCCAGCAGCATACCGACGGAGACGAAGAACGTGGCGCTGAACAATATCTGAAGCGGCAGGATCTCGCCCATGGCGTGGTCGCTGAAGCGGCTCTCGCTGACCACGATACCGGCTAGGAACGCGCCAAGAGAGAGACTCACGCCCGCCAGACTGGTGACATACGCAGTCCCGAAGCAGATGCCCATCACCGTCAGGAGAAACAGCTCGGGCGAACACGTCCGCGCCACGGCCTCCAGAAAGAGTGGCATGACCTTTCGCGCGAACACCAGAACCAGGACCACAATGCCGCCTGCCTTGGCCAGAGCCCAGAGAACCTCCAGACTGGACCCGCCGGTGCCGGCAAGAAGAGGGACGAGCAAGACCATCAGGATGATCGCCAGGTCCTGGAAGATGAGGAGCCCCAGCGACACCTGGCCGTGTGATTCATCCATTTCCCCACTGTCGCCGAGAAGCTTCAGGACGATGGCGGTCGAGGACAGGGCAACCAGGAATCCCGTGAAAAGCGCCGCCTGCCAGGACACGCCGAATAGAACAAGGAGGCCTGTCGTGATGCCGACGGCCAGCCCCACCTGGAGCCCGCCACCAACGAAGATCAGCCGCTTGATGCGCGCCAGTTTCTTCAGGCTGAACTCGATGCCGATCGTGAACAGCAGGAGCAGCACGCCGACCTCGGCCGCCGCATTGACCACTTCGGGATCGTTGACCAGGCCGAGGGCCTTGGGGCCGATCACGACGCCGGTGATGAGGAAGCCCACGATCGGGACGATGCCGAGCCTGTAGCACACGTATGCGATGAAGGCGCTGGACAGAATCAGAAGCGCGATCTCAACAAAGAAAGGGGGAGCGGCACCGGCAGCGAGGACAGGAAACATGCAGGGTAAGGGCCGTTTTGGGGTTTTGGAGTGCGCAATCGGGCAGTCGGCAAATGTACGTTTGCGCCGGTCGCCGGTGCTGACGACCTTTCGCGATGCGTCGAATTATCCTCCTGTTGTTCCTGCCTTTGCTGGCGGGATGCCGGTCGTCCGCACCCGCCCCCGTGACTGCACCTTCGGGTGTGGAAGGCTCGTGGGTCTGGACGGAGTCGTCCGGTGGGAAGATGGGCAGGACCCTTACGCCTAAGTCTGAAGGCTACACGCTGACGGTCACGTTCGGAACCAACGGGCGATTCGTCCTCCGCCGCGACCGCGATCCCTGGGTTTCGGGTACATACGTGCTGGAGACCGAAGGTGAGGCGACGACCATTCGCTACGGGTTGGACGCGCTGCCGCCGTCGCGTACGGTCATTTCCTGGACCGGGCTTGGCCAACCGCCGCGGCACACCGTCGTGCAGGACACCGACGGAGCCCTGGTTCTGGATGAAGGATGCTGTGATCGCTATAGACACTCGTTTCGCCGATCCGAATGATGCGCATTCTCCTGCTATGCCTCACCGGCCTCCTCTGCGGCTCGGTGATCGCTCAACCCCGCCAGGTCACGGTCGATCACCCGGCCACGCGCCCCGCGGCCTTCGGAGTGGTCGAGGCGGGAACGGACGTTCCCCGCGTGCTCCATGGGACTGACTATCGCGCCACGGGCTCTGATCCTGTGGATATGGCACGCAACTACCTGAGGGACCGGGCCGCTTCCCTGAAGGTCGACGGCGTGGACCTGGAGATTACCTCGGTGCTCAGGACGCCGGGAGGCAGCCGGGTCCGGTTTCGTCAGGTCATCGGGGGCCTTCCAGTCTTTGGGTCGGACGTGGTGATTTCCCTGGCGCAGGATGGGCGGGTGGTATTCGTGGTAAACAACGCCCGGCCGGGCTTGAGCATCCCTGCGGCCGGCAAGGCGGGAGGCATGGCAGCTTCCCAGGCCTCGGCCCTCGCGAGGGATTACCTGGGTGTGCGCGGAGTGCCAAGGACGCAGGCCGTGGAAACGGGGATCTTTCCCCTGGGCGGGCGCGGAGTCGTTGCGCATCGTGTGGACGTGGTTGCGCCCGGCGAGCTGGCCGGAGACTGGCGGGTCGTGGTCGATGCGTCCGATGGGGAGATATTGTCGGCGATAAACCGGGCGCCGGGGCATCGTGAGATTCGGACCGGCGGTGGGGCGAGCGCACCGGCGGCGCGCTCGCCGGCTCGCCGCGGCGGCTTCGCCAACGGCCGCAGTGCGCCGGCAGCGTTCGCGGTGCCCGGCGGTAGCGGCGTCGGCCCCGGCCGCCAGGCCTCCACCACCCGCCGCACCAATGCCTCCGGCTGGGTCTTCGACCCCGACCCCCTGAGCCGCGCCGGCGCCGCCTACGGTGGTGATTTCGCGGACGGCGACGATGCGAATACCCAGGCCCTCACGGACCAACTCGTGGAGGTCACGCTCCGAGATGTCAGTTTTGACGGGACCACCTATCTCCTGGAGGGCCCGTACGCACGCATCGTGGATGCGGAGGAACCGAGCGATGGCGTTTTCTCGCAGGAGACCCCGGACTTCCATTTCACGCGGGCAGACTCCTCCTTCGAGGCGGTGAACGTGTATCACCATCTGGATCAGTCGCTCCGGTACATCAACGAGACGCTGGGCTTCACGCTGATGCCCTACCAATTCTCGGGTGGCGTCCTCTTTGACCCGCATGGGTGGGGCGGGGACGACCAATCGTCGTACTCCCCGTCCGAGGGTCTGCTGAGCTTTGGCGAGGGCGGGGTGGATGATGGCGAGGACGTGGATGTGATTCTGCACGAACTCGCCCACGGGCTGCACGACTGGCTCACGGGTGGCGGTCTGTCCCAGGTGGATGGGCTCTCCGAGGGCTCCGGCGATTACTGGGCGAACTCATACCACCGAAGCCTGAATTTCTGGGACTCCTCTCGGGGAGAGCGTGCGTGGGTATTTCACTGGGACGGTCACAACGAGTTTTTCTCTGGGCGTACGACGGACTACGGCGCCCACTACCCGGATGGTTTGATCGACCAGATCCATACCGACGGCCAAATGTGGGCTTCGGCTCTGATGGAAATCTGGGAGCAGTTGGGGCGGGAGACCACGGACCGGCTCTTTCTGGAGGCTCTCTCCATGACGGGCTCAACGTCCTCGCAGTCGGACGCAGCCTTCGCCTTCATGTCGGCGGATTCGCTCCTGAACGGGGCCGCAAACGCGGAGGTCATCCGCGATGTATTTCTGCGTCGCGGCTATCTGTTGCGCGCCAACTTCGTGGCGACAAAGCGGGCCGGGGTTCCACCCGTCAACGTATCCTTCTTCGACGCCTCCTTCGCCGCGGGCGGAGCTATTACTTCGTGGGCTTGGGATCTGGACGGCGATGGGATCACTGATGCGACGACGTCATCCCCGCAATGGGTCTACACGGATCCCGGCCTCCATACGGTAAGTCTGACCGTGTCGGACGGAACGGTCGAGACCACCAAGACACTGGAAGATTTCGTGTCCGTCAACCAGGGTATCTACCTCTGGCAGGGTGGGCGAAACCAGTTCGATCGGAGTGGCGACTACATGCGGAACCACTTCCTGGTCCGCGGACTGCAGAATGCCTATTCGAGCTCGAACACCGTCCACGCGCCGCTCGCCGGCTACGATGCGGTATTCCTTTCGCTCGGGGCCTTTTCCACCGGCCCGAGTGAATTGGACGAGTCCATGGCCGCCGCCCTGCGGGCCTACATTCAGCAAGGCGGACAGGTCTATCTGGAGGGAGGCGAAGCCCTGGGCTTTGACCAGGCATCGAGTTCGAGTTTCCTGGCCCTGTTTGGCCTGGCCTCGTCCACGGACGGTACCGCCGCGGACACCCCGGTCCAAAACATGGTGGGAGGCTCCGCCGCCATCACGCAGGGGATGGTATTTACCGGCACCTCCCAGGTGGGCACGACCTGGATCGATACGTTCGTTCCCCAGGCGCCGGCCGTGACGGCGTTCGTTGAGTCCTTCGCCACCGGCGAGGCCACGGTGGCCGTGCAGAACGAACCCGTCGACGGAGGAAAGACGTTCGTCATGTCCTACGCTCTTGGCCACCTGGACGACGGGGACTTCAGCCGAACTGACCTGCTGGACCGAATTCTGGAGTGGTTCGGATTCTCGCTCGTCACGGGCGTGAATACCGAGGGGATCCCTGCCCGATTCGGGCTTGAGCCTGTGTATCCGAACCCCGTGTCAGGATCGGCTCAACTGCGGTACACACTTCCCGCACCCGCCCTCGTGCATGCAACCGTCTACGACGCCCTCGGCCGCCGCGTCCTGGACCTCGCCTCCGGCGAGGTCCAGGACGCCGGCAGCCACCAACTCCAGCTGAACGCAAGCGCGCTCCCCAGCGGCGCCTACTTCGTACGGCTTACCGCTGGGGAGCGCGTTGCCCGCCAGTCTCTGCTGGTGATTCGCTAGCGCTGGCGCTGGCCTCGTGGCTCTAGTTGCCCGCCTCGGCAGCCAGCTTCTCGCGGTACTCGTCGGTGGCGTAGATGGCCACTTCCACCCGGCGGTTTTCTGTGCGGCCCGCGGTCGTCTCGTTGGATGCAATCGGCTGCGACTCTCCGTATGCCGCAGTCGAAATGCGGTTGGCTTCCACGCCGCGATCCAGCAGATAAACGGCGGCGGACTGGGCACGGCGTTCCGACAGGGCCAGGTTATAGTCCTCAGCACCGCTGGAATCGGTATGTCCGGCCACGATGATCTCGGTGCCCTCGAATTCCTTCAGACTGTTGGCCAGTCCGGCCAACTGCGTCTTCGAGGCCGCGGACAGTTCATCGGAGTCGATGCGAAAGAGGATCGCCGAGTCGAACGTGACCAGGATGCCTTCACCCACGCGCTCAACTTCGGCTCCTTCCAGTGCCGCTTCCAACTCCTCGGCCTGCTTGTCCATTTGGCGGCCGATGATCGCGCCCACGGTACCTCCGACGGCAGCGCCAACGATGACGCCGGTGACCGGCTTGTCAGCGGATTTCTTTCCAATCAGTCCACCGATGGCGGCTCCGGCAGCAGCGCCGATGGCGCCGCCTTTCTCCGTGTTGCTCAGGCTTGAGCATCCCCCGACGGCGAGTACAAGAATCAGGACAAATAGCGTTCTCATGGTGTTCTAAATAAGGGTTGGTAATGCTTTCTCTATCCGGGGGGGAGTGGCCTTAAAGTCTCGAG
>JAJCYP010000109.1 GCA_029262855.1 Bacteroidota bacterium
AGCTGCAGGCTGCAAATCCAGAAAGCAGAACCATTCCGCAGAGGTGGCGCTGACGACGGTGAACGCCGATCAAGAGGCACGGGCGGAGAAAATTCGCCCATCAGGATTCGTACGGCCTCTTGACATTGAGGGCCATAAACGTGTTCTCCGGACTCTATCCAATTCGGACTGCCGTCTCGGAGGATGATGGAGCCACGTGGAGCGAACTCGAACCCATCGGCGATTTCGGCGGAATCGTCGCGATGGGATCCATGGAGCGACTGGCCGACGGGCGCTACCTGGCCTTCTTTCACGACGACGGGCGCTTCATCGGGCCCGAAGGCGAGGCCGGACAGTTCTACGCATACGGGTCAGAGTCTGCCGACGGCGGACTCACCTGGAGCGCTCCGCGCATGCTGGTGACTGACCCGGACCTCGATCTTTGCGAGCCCGGTGTTGTCCGCTCTCCGGATGGTACCCAGTTGGCGATGTTGATACGGGAAAACAGCCGGACGCGGAATTCCTTCCTGAGTCTGTCAGACGATGAGGGCGCCGCGTGGTCGACTCACGAAGAGCTGCCGCTGGCTCTCACCGGCGACAGGCATACGCTCCGCTACCTGCCTGATGGTCGTCTGATCGTCGTGTTTCGCGACATGGCGGAGGGCTCGGAATCCAAAGGCGATTGGCTCGCCTGGGTGGGGACCTATGCTGAGATGGTTGGACGCGAACCTGCAGGCTTTCGCATTCGGATCATGGACAACCAGAATTCCTGGGATTCGACCTATCCCGGGGTCGAGGTGATACCGAACGGAGACGTGGTCACCACCACCTACGGCCACTGGGTCGAGGGGCAGCCTCCGTACATCGTTAGCGTGAGACTGACCTGGAAGGAAATGCAGGACTGGATCCGGCGATTCGGTTGAGGCCGGCGCGTCCGGGCGCTACTCGACCGGTCGCCAGTATATCCTTCGGAGCGTTGGCGCCTCGCCGTTGAGGTCCATGAAATAGAGCAGGTCGTACTCGCTCTCGTCGAGATCGGGCAGCTCGGGGCCGCCCAATGCGCCGATCAGAGCCGGAATGGTGTTGCTGTGTCCAACGACCAGCACCGTTGCGTCCTGTCCGAAAGCCCGCACGGCGGCCGCAGTCTGTTCCAGATGGACGGCCATCCCATCGCTGACACCGACGACCAGTGATTCGGCTCCGAAATGGGCGGCGGCCGGAGCGGCCGTGTCCACTGTGCGGGTGAAGCCGCTCGTGATGGCCGCGTCCAATCCGGAAGCAGACAGCACGCCGATGAGCGCCTCGGCACGTGCTGTTCCGTATGCCGTCAGCGGGGGATTCGAGGTGCCGTCGCTGGCCTTCTCGGCGTGGCGGAGCAGAACTACATTCTGGGCGCCCCCGGGGGCGGCAATCAGCAGAAGCAGGGCAAGAATCAGCAGCCGTTTCATAGTTCGCGGATCCAGATGTTGCGGAAGGAAACCGGATTGCCGTGATCCTGAAGGGCGATCGCACCCGGACCGTGCGCCTCGTATGCCGGCAGGCCGATGTACTCGGTTCGTCCCCTGACTTCCACGTGATTCTGAATCAGGACGCCGTTGTGAACCACGGTGACGAAGGCCGGCTTGATCAGGCGGCCATCGGGCGAAAAGGCGGGAGCCTCGAAGAAAATGTCGTATGTCTGCCACGAGCCTGGAGGCTTCGAGGCATTGACTAGTGGAGCATGCTGCTTGTAGACCGAGCCGGCCTGTCCGTTCGAGTAGGTGCGGTTCTGGTACGAGTCCAGCACCTGGACCTCATATTGTTCATGGAAGAACACGCCGCTGTTGGAGCGCCCCTGTCCTTCGCCGCGAATCTCTGAAACCGTCCTAAACTCGATATGCAGCTGCACGTTCTCAAACTTCTGGACGGTGCGAATGCCGCCGGAAGCGGGAACCACCGTGAAGGCCCCATCGGCCACGCGCCAGGGCGCCGGACCGCCTCGCGCGGATTCCCATGCGCTGAGGTCCTCGCTTCCGAATAGCACGATGGCATCGGAGGGAGGGGCGTTGCCAGCGCCTGGGGTGACGACGGCCGGCTCAGGTTCCCAGATTTCAGTCAGCTCGGGAGGCCAGTCTGCCTGCGTTGTCTGTGCCGTTGCTGTACACGGAATGGCGAGGATCAACAGCAGAAAGGCTGTGGCCAAATGGCGGCGGACTACGCGGCAGGAGAGCATGTCGTAGGCGGAGCAGGTGAAGCCGCATTCTAATTGAGGATTGCGTTCCCTGCAACGCGATTCTACCATGAATCGAGTCAGACGACTATCCGGGACTTCCTCGCGAGCGAAGCACTTGAGTGGCCGACGAAGCGAGCCTCGCAGGAGGCGCGGTACCAAAAGGCCCGGCCAAACGAAAAAAGCCCCTCACCACGAATGCGGTGAAGGGCTTTTCAAGCGGTCCGGACGAGACTCGAACTCGCGACCTCCTGCGTGACAGGCAGGCGTTCTAACCAACTGAACTACCGGACCGGAATCAGTTGAGCACCAATGATAGAACGGATCGACCGCCCTGTGCAATTCTCAAGCTAGGAGATTTGGGGAAGCTACGCGCAGTTGTGGCGGCGCGAATAGGTATCGACGCCGAAACGGCCCATCGTCACGGATGGAGGCGGAGGGATCGAGCGCGTCCAGGCTGATGCACCTCGTGAAATGGCCCCGCGCATGCCCCCAAGCACGCAGATCGCCGTATCCTCCACTCTGCAAGCGTCAAAATCAGAGGATGGAATCGTGAAGAGACTCACCGTATTTGTGCTGGTTCTCCTGATCGGATGCGGGGCCGAGGAGCCACCGGAACCGGCGACCGAGGATCCGCGCGATCAGATGATTGTGGAGTTCACCCAGGTCATGGCAGAGATCCAATCGCGGGTGGCAAGCGTGGCCAGGGCCCAGGGCATCATGATGAACAACCTATGGGATGAGATTCCGGAGTCTGAGGGGCAGCGCATGGCCATCGCACGTGATCTCGACGCCATCAAGGACTTGCTCAGCAATCAGAAGGCGAAAATCGTCCGCTTGACGGGCGAACTTCGGGACGCCGAGTGGAACTCCCGCCAGGAAAAGGCCACCATCGCCAACCTGGAGACGATCGTTGCCGCATTGACCTCCCAACTCGATGAGCGCCTCGCGCTGATCACAAGTCTTACGGAGCAACTCGGGTCAATGGAAAGCGCCTTGGAGCAGGCCCTGACCGAGGCTGCACAGCAGACCGAGGTTGCCGAGGAAAACCGGGAGCGGGTGGAAGAACTCTCACGAGTCTACTTCATTGTCGAGAGTCCGGCGAATCTGCGCAAGTTGGGAATCACCTGCCGAGGCGCCATCCTCGACAAGACGAGCCTATGCGACATCCATCGTGACGTGATGACCGAATCCCACGTGGGCCTCTCGGAAATCGTTCTCGGTCCGGCGGGAACCGAGGCCAAAATTTTCACCCAGCAGGGGGCGCGCGCCGACCTCTATCGCGTGCAAGACTCCCAGGGGATGTCCGTGCTGTTCATTCTGAATCCAGAAACGTTCTGGGGCCTGCAGAAGGACCTCGTGGTCGAGGTCAAGCGCTGACCTGGTCGGGTCACCTGCACGGAACCGCTTGTGGCTCAAGCAAAAAGCCCGTGATTGAACATCAGTCAATCACGGGCTTTTTTCGTGGTGGTCAGGGAGGGATTTGAACCCCCGACACCTGGATTTTCAGTCCAGTGCTCTACCAACTGAGCTACCTGACCAGCGGGCGCAAATATACGCCCATGTTTGGGGCGAACAAACATGCGCAGTGGGCTTCACCGGATGTTGAAGGGATGCGGTTCCGGGCCGCCGGGGTTAGCGCGTGGAGGTGTTGTCACGTCTTCCGCGCGCCCCACATGAGCTTGGTCCGGAGGGTCTGAAAGAAGTGCTGGCCTTCCAGCTGCACGAGATTTACGGTGTGCGTCCCGCGCTGGACCTCGATCTGAACGCGCCCGTCTTCAATGGTTGTTCCCCGGCCGTCGCTGGTGAAGACGAACGGGCCGCCAGCCGGAATACTGGCTTCGATGGTCACACTTCCGGGGAGCACCAGCGGCCGCACGGTAAGCGTGTGGGCAGCAATAGGGGTCATCACAATGGCCTGACTCATGGGCACGACGATTGGGCCGCCGGCCGCAAGATTGTACGCCGTCGAACCCGTCGGCGTGGCCATGATCAATCCGTCTGCCCAATACGTGTTCAGCAGGACACCGTTGACCGAAACGTCTATCTCCAGCAGGCTCGCGTCACCGGGCCGCTGGATGACGAACTCGTTCAGGGCCCAGGTGTCTGGCAGGTGGACGTCGCCCGCTTTGGCCGAGAGCGTCATTCGCTCTTCGACGCGGTAGTTTCCCGCTTCCATCTGGTCTATGGCGAACTCGAGCTGAGTCTGCTCCAGACTCGCCAGGAAACCCAAGCGGCCAAGATTGACCCCCAGAATGGGCGTTTCCAGAGCACCCACCTGATGGGCCGTGTTCAGCAGGGTCCCATCGCCACCGAATGAGAGAATCACATCGGCATCGGACCCGAGTGCATCCGTGCTGACCCGGGAGGCCAGCGCTCCATCCAACAAGCCGCGCTCCACGAGACTGGGGCAAATCGCATCATCGACTCGGAACGCCCGACCAGGCTGATTCAGGTGACTGATCAGGCGCCCAACGGGCTCCCAGATGAGGTCCTTTCCGGTGTTTCCTGTGATTCCGAATACCATGGCGACAAAGTACGGTAACGCGCCTTGGGTGAAACACACCGAATCCCGGTTGAAGTGTTCCAAATGGGCTGGTGCCGGGTTGGTCTGGGCAGTCACAATCGGTAGAATGGTCCATGCACGTTGTCATAGTCGGAAACGGGATCACGGGGGTCACTGCGGCCCGGTTCGTCCGGAAGCATTCGGATCACCGGATCACCATCATTTCGGGCGAATCTGATTTCCACTATGCCCGCACGGCACTCATGTACATCTACATGGGGGACATGCGGTACGAGGACACAAAGCCCTACGCAGACGATTTCTGGACTCGCAACCGAATCAATCTGGTTCGAGGTTACGCCAGTCGAGTGGACGCGGACTCCAGGGAAGTGCATTTGGCCTCCGGGGAGGTAGTCAGATACGATCGCCTGCTGCTTGCCACCGGGAGCAGGCCCAATCGATTCGGCTGGCAAGGGGAGCATGCACTCGGCGTTCAGGGCCTCTACGGACTCGAAGACCTCGCAGAGATGGAGAACGCCACCCGCGACATTGATTCCGCAGTTGTCGTAGGCGGAGGGCTTGTCGGCGTGGAAATGGCTGAGATGCTGAGCTCCGGCGGTATCCCGGTTACGTTTCTGGTCCGCGAGGAGCACTACATGGACTACCTGCTCTCCACACAGGAGTCGGAGTTGGTGGAGGCTGCGATCCGGGCCCACGGTGTCCGGCTAGAGCTGGAGGCGGAATTGGACTTGGTCGAAACAGACTCTGCGGGCCGGGCCTCCGGGGTACTTCTCAAGGACGGGCGCCGCATGCCCGCTCAGTTTATCGGTCTCGCCGTCGGCGTCCGTCCCAATACGGATCTGGCGAGCACCTCGGGCTTGGATACCGGCCGCGGCATCCTGATAGATTCGGCCTTCATGACCTCTGCGGAGGGGGTTTTCGCTGCGGGCGATTGCGCCGAGTTCCGAAGTCCCGTCGCCGGAAGGAAGGCGGTGGAGCAGTTGTGGTACACGGGCCGGAGTCATGGTCGTCAGGTCGCGGCCGGGTTACTGGGAGCGCCCGCGGACTACGCGCCGCCGCTCTTCTTCAACTCCGCCAAGTTCTTCGACCTGGAGTATCAGACGTACGGCGTCGTCGAGCCGGTGCCTGCCGACGGGCAGGCCGACCGGGTGTTCTCGGACGGCGCCCGCCTGATTCGCATCGTCTACCGCGAAGGGGACGGGGCTGTGGTCGGCGTCAACGCTCTCGGGGTCCGCCTCCGCCAAAACGTGTGGTCCCATTGGATCCGGACGGGGGAGTCCCTGGATGCAGTCTTGCGGGACTTCGATCGGAGCCTATTCGATCCCGAGTTCTCAACCCGTTTGGAGGTCGCTGTATGAGCGATCGTCTGGATCCCACCCTCGCCCTCGCCTCTGGTCCGCCGGAAGAGAGTCGCCGTGTGCCGACCGTCTTGGCAGGCCTTGCGCTGCTTTTCATGGCGGTCTTTCTCTTTGGAGTGTTTCCGTTCAATCACCCGTCGGTCCTGGTGGCGGCGATTGGACTGCTCGCTTCGGCGGCCGTTTTGGCCGACCGCCCGAGTGGAGATGCGATGTCCGGCTCGCGCTTGGGCAAGAGCCTGGTCTTTGGTGGCCTCGCGCTCGGCCTCTTGGCTTTGCTGGGCCTCTGGCGCATCGTTCCCGACTGGATCCTGCTGACGGTCTCCACCGGAGCGGTGTGCGCCGGCACCATAATTCTGGCCCGCGCTCGATACGGATCGGGGCCGGCCGGCATTCGAAACCACGGGGTGTACAACACGCCCATGCTTCGCCGGGGCGGTGCTGCCTGGATTGCTGCGGTTGTCTTGACCGGTTTCTACGTGCTGCTCTACTGGTTTCCGCAGTCCCTCGAGGGCTTGATCAGGACCATGGATCCGGTGTCCTACACCATCCGAGGCGCGGCCGCGGATCAGTGGTTCATGTACGGGACGCTGTACAGTCTGGCCGTTCTGGTCATGGGTATCCGGGCGCTCTATCGCTACCGGCACGACAGGTACCAGCGTTGGAGGACCGTGTCCGTAATCCTGGCGCAGGGTGTCCTCGCCTACCTGATCCCCCAGATTCTGGTGGCCTTCAACGAGCCCGAGTTCTACTTCTCCTATTTCTGGCCCCTGAAGCCCGAGTATCTCTGGCCGGGCGATTTTGGGAATGGGTGGATCTGGGATCATCCCGGCCGACTCGGGCGGTTCATGGTGATCTGGGGCGCGGTCATGGCTTTCGTCGCCGTGCCCATCCTCACGTATTTCTTTGGCAAGCGCTGGTACTGCTCCTGGGTCTGCGGATGTGGCTGCCTGGCCGAGACGGCAGGAGATCCCTATCGCCATCTTGCCGACAGCAGTGTCCGTTCCTGGCAGATCGAGCGGTGGATGATTCACGGCGTTCTGGTCCTGGTCACGATTGGGACGGTCGTCCTCTGGGTGAACTCTGCCATGGAAGGGGGCCTGCTGGGGTCGTTCTCCGGCGGCTTTGCTCGGGTCTACGGCTTCGTATTCGGAAGCGTCTGGGCCGGGGTGATAGGCGTTGGGTTTTACCCGCTGATGGGTGCCCGGGTGTGGTGCCGATTCGGGTGTCCGCAGGCCGCGATACTCGGTCTCATCCAGCGGTTCTTTTCACGATTCCGCATCACCACCAACGGAGGACAGTGCATCTCCTGCGGCAATTGCACTACCTATTGCGAGATGGGCATCGATGTCCGATGGTATGCCCAGCGGGGGCAGAACATCGTTCGGGCGTCCTGCGTCGGCTGCGGAATGTGTGCCAGCGTCTGCCCACGGGGCGTGCTGAAACTGGAGAACTCGAAACAAGAGGGCCGTTTCAACGGACCCGTTCTCATCACCTCCGACGAGGTGGATGTAATGGCCGAGGATTGGGCCGCCAGCGTCTCCTGGAAATAGCATGTGACAGCATCGTCTCCGGGGGCCTCTGTCTCTAAAAGCGATGCTGTCAAGCGTTTGGTCCGCGGCTCTGGTCGGGGTGGAGGCACTCCCGGTCGAGATCGAGACGCACGTGCGGACCGGCCTTCCGGGGTACGCCGTGGTAGGTCTGCCCCAGAAGTCTGTCAGAGAGAGCCGGGAGCGAGTGCTTTCGGCCATTCGATCCTCTGACCTGCCAATTCCTCGGGGCGCCATCACGGTGTCCATGGCGCCGGCCGACCTGCGAAAGGAGGGGGCGCTGTTTGACCTTCCACTGGCGCTTGGCTTGCTGGCGGCGGGAGGCAACGCGGACCTGGCTGAGGCCCTGAAGGATACCTTTCTGGCTGGAGAGTTGGGCTTGGACGGCCGGCTGCGGCCGGTTCGGGGGGTCATCGCGATCGCGGAATTGGCGGCCTCGGTCCAGGCAAGGCTGATCGTCCCCTTTCCCAATCTGAGCGAGGCCCGTCTGGTTAGCGGATGCCAAAGTTTCGGGGTGAAAGAACTCCAGGAGGCGGTTGCCGTGGCTCTGGGTAACTCGGAAGGGCACAATCCGACCCTGGCCGTTGCCCCACCCCGCGGCAGGCGTGCTGACCTGGCCGACGTTGGCGGACAGCCCGTGGCCAAGCGGGCGCTGGAGATTGCCGCAGTCGGCGGGCACCATCTGCTGTTTCTGGGTCCTCCCGGCGCGGGAAAGACCATGCTGGCCAAGAGACTGCCTGGTATCCTACCACGAATGTCAGAGGAGGAGGCGCTGACCGTGACGCGAATACACTCGGTCGCGGGATTGCTGACGGAGTCGGACGGGCTCAGCCTCCATCGACCATTCCGGGCACCCCACCACTCGGTTTCGACGGCCGGACTCATAGGCGGTGGTAACCCGCCACGACCGGGTGAGTTGACGCTCGCCACGCACGGTGTGCTGTTTCTCGACGAGCTTCCGGAATTCCGCCGCGACTGTCTGGAGAGCCTGCGCCAGCCACTCGAGTCCGGCGCCGTACACATCCGCCGGGCCGCCTACGCGTTGACCTTCCCAGCGTGGACGCAATTGGTGGCAAGCATGAACCCCTGTGCCTGTGGCTTCGCAGGCATGCCCGACCGATGTCTCTGCGATCCCGTTCAGGTGGCCCGATATCGGAATCGGGTGAGTGGTCCCATGCTGGACCGGATAGACCTCATCGTCGAGCTCGGTCCCACCGGCTTTGATGACCTCCACGGTTCGGCGGCCGTTGAAACCTCGGCAGTCGTTGCGAGGCGTGTGGAACGGACCCGGGAATTTGCGCGGGGCCTGGGCCGGGCGCCCGGCAGTACGCAGGTCAGCCCGCTGGGAGGAATTGACGGTCACGGCACGACCGGCGACGCCCTCCAGTATCTTCGGCGGGTCGCGACCAGCTTGCACCTGACAGCGCGGGGCGTGCAGCGCACCAAACGCGTTGCCCGGACAATCGCCGACATGGACCGCTCTGAGCGGGTCTTGTCCGAGCACATGGCGGAGGCGGTCCAGTACCGAGGCGGGGGCTGGACGCGGCGCTGAATCCAAAGGCCTGTGGCCTGCGCGTTCGCTTGCCGTCTGGTGGACTCTCAGGCGTGAAACCCGGCGTGTTCCTCACGCCGGGCAAGAGGCCCTTCCTGAAACCTTGATCCAGCGAGGAGTGTAAATATCTGGATGACACCGGTCATGATTGCACGGGTGTTCTTGAAAATGCTCTCTGCGATCATTTCATAGATGTAGAGAATGTCTTGAGTTGCGGCACTGCACCGAAACGTGGATTCGACTTCTCGCTCGAAAACTTAACAGCTGTGCCACAAAAAACCGAACTGCTAAGCAGCTATCCCAATCCTTTTAATCCGTCAACAACGGTTAGATTCGCGATATCAGAAGTAACTACGCACGTTACCATTAACGTCTTCGATGTATTGGGGCGTCTTGTTTCGACAATAGTGAACGAAAATGTCGAGCCTGGAGTCCACAGCGTTGTTTGGGATATTAATTCCTCTTCTGATGGGCGACTACCCTCGGGAACCTACTTGTATTCGATGGTCACTGATACATATCGGGATTCTCGCACAATCGTGTTGATGAAATAGCCGCAGTAGAGTCAATTTGAGATTCATAGGAAATCGGTTCGGATCACTCTTTCCCCCCTATCTCTTGAAAAAGGTAGGGGGGATCGTGTTACTCGTATCCCACGTGGGGCTTGGTCTCGCAAACTCACAAACCCTGTTAACCGACTCTCTCGCATTAAGTGAGTTGTATCAGCAGACGGGAGGACAAAATTGGTCTGCTCAAGTCAATTGGATGAGCGATCCAATCAATGCGTGGGAAGGGGTTTTCGTTGACGGCAACAGAGTGATTGGACTCAATCTGTCAGGATTTGGTTTGCAGGGAGTCATACCTGAAAGTACATGGGATCTAACTGGTCTTCAGATACTTAAGCTGGATCACAACGGCCTGTCGGGTGAGTTGTCAAGAAATGTGGAGAACTTGCAAGACCTGACGATACTTGATTTGAGCTTCAATTCTATATCAGGGAGTATTCCGTCGGCCTTAGGACAGCTAAGCCGATTGAAGGAGTTGCGACTCGCGTCGAACCAGTTGACGGGATCCATCCCTTCTGAGTTGGGAGATTTAAACAAGTTAGAACATCTGCAGATGTCTTCTAACGATTTGGAAGGGTCTATTCCACCCGAGATCGGAAGCCTTCAGCTTCTGAAAAGTTTGTCCATACATCACAATCAGCTTTCGGGCGCGCTTCCTCCTGAGATAGGAAATCTATCTGAGTTGTATGGTTTGGAGGTCGGAAATAATACATTTTCCGAAGGACTTCCTGAAGAGCTAGGGAATTTAACAAATCTAGTCTTCTTCGACGGAAGTGCAAATGTCTTTTCTTCAGAGATTCCCAGATCTTTCGGAAATCTCAACAATCTGGAGAATCTTTTATTGGCTGAGAACTCTCTTTCGGGAAGCCTACCTTCGGAGTTTTCTGAGATGGATGCACTTGACGACCTGCGCTTGGCTAACAATAACTTGTCTGGTGTGATTCCCGCGTCTTGGGGGCAATTAAAAAAGATCCGTGTCTTGTTGCTAAACGACAACGAGCTAAATGGTGGAATACCTCCATCTTTTGGTGAACTGAATGCTCTAGAAGCACTGAGTGTAGAGAATAATGATAGTCTTACAGGAGTGTTGCCGCATTCATTGACAGCATTAACTGCTCTTAGTACACTCAATATTCTTGGAACTGGATTATGCGAATCATCTGCCGCAGCATTCCAGTTGTGGATCCAGTCTATTCAGTCCTTTTCAAGTTCGGGGTGCGTAGTTGATGTTTCTATTGACCTACGAGACCAAAGCATTCCCGGCCAAATCTTTCTTTCACAACCATTCCCTAATCCGTCTTCCGGTAGCGTTATTCTGGAAATGGTGCTTCCACAATTCGAGTCTGTTCAAGTCGACATCTTTGATCTGCTTGGTCGCAGTGTTAGCGGTGTGAAGATTTACGACCGGAAGAGTGGAGTACTTCGAATCTCGTGGGAAATGGGAGAGCAGGCGCCAGGATTATTCTTCATCCGAGTATCAACATCACGAGAGACGTTTACGCGAGTCTTTCAACTTCTCTAGATGAGTGTGTCGCACAAGTGTTCGGAGACGCCGCCCCGCAACGAGCGACAAACGCCCAGCCACGCGCGACGATTGGCCCATGGTGTCGGACGCCCTGGTCATGGTCACAACCATCGGAGAAGTCGGATATTCCGCTTCATTTTGAACACGCGGTGAGGGCAGGAGGTCTTTGCCCCCGCACTGCAAGATGTGCGAGCGTGCCATCTGACAATGGCCGCCAAGACGGCCTTGAAGTGATTCTCGCCCGCAATGAGGTTCGAGCGAGTTACAGCAGCGTCAAACGATGCACGCGAGCATGCCCGATTTACGTCCGATTATTCAAATACGGCCCGCTACTTCTGCCTGCGTCAGTCCGGGGTCGAACTCTGCACCCGAGCTGATTGTCAAGTTCTGCGGAGTTGATGGCGTACGAAGGTTCTAAAACAGGCTTTTTGGCCTCAATTCGCAATGGTAAAACTGCAACGCATCCCTGTCCGTGTGGCTTTGCAGGCATGCCCAACCGATGCCTCTGCGATCCCGTTCAGGTAGCCCGATATCGGAATCGGGTGAGTGGTCCCATGCTGGACCGCATCGACCTCATCGTCGAGCTCGGTCCCACCGGTTTTGACGACCTCCACGCATCGGCTGCCGCTGAAACCTCGGCTGCGGTTGCGGAGCGCGTAGAACGGACCCGGGAATTCGCACGCGGTCTGGGCCGGAGACCCGGCAGTACGCAGGTCAGCCCGCGGGAAGGAATTGACGGTCACTGCATGACTGGCGACGCCCTCCAGTTTCTTCGGCAGGTCGCCACCAGCTTGCACCTGACAGCGCGGGGCTTGCATCGCACCATCGCACCAAACGCGTTGCCCGTTGCCCGAACAATCGCCGACATGGACCGCTCCGAACAGGTGTTGTCCAAGCACATGGGCGAGGCGGTCCAGTACCGAGGCGGGGGCTGGTCGCAGCGCTGAATCCTAAGGCCTACGACCTGCCCATCACCTGGTCGGGAATCGGGTTTTTCGTTCGTGTGCGGGGCGCTCTGATGGGGGATGTAGAGGTGCAGAATGGTCATCTCGCCTTATTGACAAGTAGCAAAGTCGGTCGTACGCGTGAGGCTGGTCTAAACTGGACATCTGAGCGAGTTGGAGCGCGAACCACTGACATTTCGATTGCAGGTGATGGCACCGCCCTTGTTGCGTCCTCAACTGCGGGGCTACTAAGCCTCGAAGACGAGGAAAACTCGCTGAGCTTGGTCTCGTATGCGGGGCATTCTCAAGTGCTCGCTTTTGCTGAGCTTCCCGATAGGGTGTGGGTCTCGGCGGGACCGCAGGGAGTTTCCCGATCGATCGATCGCGGTTTCACCTGGTCGCCCGTCGACTCCGTCATAAACAAGAACACCGCCCTCGATCGATACGATACGACCATCCGAGAGCCTCCAGTCCTGGAGCCTGTTCGCATGGAAATCCGGACCCAACCAGACCCGCTCTGTCGCGTCGGCGGCGGGCACTTCGCGGGGTCTCTCTGAAGTGCACCCGGCAGCAACGAGAATGAGGACTGCAACTTTACTCCGCATGACGCTCTGGGCTGTTCGTGACGATCCAAGATAGCGTCCAGCCTGTTTTTGCCCCGGGTCGGCGTGCGCTCTCGTACCGGAATTGTTTACTTTGGGGCCGAAGAGGAAGGTGCCGTGACGGGAACAACTCGTCGAATTGCCCGGCGTCACGTATCGAAAGCCGTCGCAACGCCACCCGTGATAGACCCGCGCATCCTACGTTTTGTGCTCCTGGCGCTGGGAGTCGGCATGCTCGTGGGCACCGCGATTGCCCAGGACTCCGCGCGAACAACGGCAACCGTATTTGGCTTCGTAACAGACTCCGATAGCGGTCAGCCACTCGAAGCGGCGAATGTTGCGCTGCTTCGAGACGGGGCCGCACAAGGGGGCGTGACCGACCGAGAGGGACGTTTCCGGGTCGATGGACTCGAGCCGGGGTTGTGGCTGTTCCGTGTGTCCTACATCGGCTACCGCACCCGGCTCGATACGCTGCGCCTGGCCGCTGAGGATCGTATTTCCTTCAACGTGGCCCTGGATCCGGACGGGGGCCTCGTGGGGGAGCTGACTGTCGAATCGAAGCGAACCACTGGCGCGGCCAGAGTTACCGCTGGCCAGCAAACGGTTCGTCCCGCAGACGTGGAACTCGTCCCCACGCCGGGGTTGTCCGCCGACCTGGTAAACCTGCTGAGTTCCCTGCCGGGCGTCGTTTCTCTTGGCGACCGCGGCGGGCAGCTCTTCCTGCGGGGGGGTGAGCCGTCCCAGAATCTCGTGTTGCTGGACGGTGTGATGCTCTATCAACCTTTTCACATTCTGGGCTTCTTCTCGGCCTTTCCCGCGGACATTCTCGGGCGGACGGACATATACGCGGGGGGCTATGGAAGTCGCTTTGGAGAGCGCATCTCCTCCGTCATCGACGTGAATACGCGCAATGGCCATATGCGTCGGGGAGCTGGATCGGTAACCCTGTCCCCGTTTGTCAGCGGCCTGCGAGTGGAGGGTCCTCTCATTCGGGATCGGCTCTCGTTTCTTGGCTCCGTACGGCGCTCCGTCGTGAGAGAGGCCGCATCACGGCTCGTCGCTCAGTCGCTGCCGTTTACATTTGGCGACGCCTTTGGAAAGTTCCATGTCGTGCTCGGCCCGAGCACCAGGTTGTCGATCATGGGTATCCAAACATTCGACCGGGGGACTCTCAACCCGCTTGAGTCGGATCGGGAAGTCCGTGAAGTTGCCTGGCAAAACAGCGCAGCCGGCCTTCGTCTCCTGGTGATTCCAAGGGCATTGCCTCTCACGGCCGATTTGCGCGTCTCGTGGTCCCGCCTGCATACCGAGGAAGGACCCGCGGAGGCTCCCGATAGGAGCAGCGAGATAGAGAACCTGGATGTCGCGGTCGACGGGACCTTCTTTGGAAAAGGCACCAGCGTCGACTGGGGGTTGTCGCTGCGCACGATCAGGATCAAGAGCACCATCGGCGGGCTTTACCAGAATATCGAGGCACAGGATGCCAACCTGGAGCATGCCGCAACGTATGTAGAAGCCAAGTACCGCTTCGGCCCGGGAATATTGCTCCAGCCGGGTCTGCGCGTCCAGTTTTTTGATGTGCGATTCGCTCCGTTCCTTGAACCACGCCTCCGGGCAGTCTGGCAGTTTCGCGACCAGCAACTAAGTGCCGCGGCCGGCATCTATCACCAGGCGGTTCTGGGCCTCAGCGACCGGAGGGACGCTGCCAGCGTGTTCACGGCGTGGACAAACGTCCCGATGGAAAGCGATCGAAGCGATGATGTCCGAGGGGGCCGGGCACAGCTCGCCAGGCATCTGATCCTGGGATACCGGGTCACGCAGACCTCGTGGCTCGAATGGTCGGTGGAGGCATACTACAAGCGTCTGGAGAATCTGTTCATCGCCGAGTGGACGGCGTTTCCGCGTTTCACCACACGGCTTCAGCCCGCCAGCGGAAAGACGCGCGGTTTTGATGCGCGCGTCGAAACCCGGACCAGCCGATTCTACGGATCGGTTACCTACGGGTACTCGAATTCGACGTACGCCGCACAGCAAGCCTCCCTGGTTCTCTGGTACGGCACCGAAAAACTCCGTTTCAATCCACCGCACGATCGGCGGCACCAGATTAACGCGCTGGGGGTCTTTCGTGTGAAGGGATTGGAGACCAGCCTGCGATGGCAGTTCGGGTCGGGCCTACCGTTCAGCCAAGCCGTCGGATTCGATGGATTCGCACTCGTCAGCGATATCGGAAATATCGCAGACGTCCCGGGATCCCGACGGGTTATCTACGAGGCGCCGTTCAACGCCCGGCTTCCCGCCTACCATCGGCTGGACGTTTCGGTCGAACGGAGGATCGAGACGAAGTCAGGCGCTGTGCACCTCCAACTGAGTGTAATTAACGTCTACGACCGGCGGAATCTCCTCTTTCTGGACGTTTTTACGATTGAGCGAGCGGACCAGCTCCCCTTCATCCCATCATTCGGCATCAAACTCGAAATATGATGAGGCGGTCACTTCCTATTTGGGTCGCCGTCGCGCTTGCGCTTCCGCTGCTCGCTTCCATCGCCGCCTGCGAGGAGGATGTGCTGGGGGTTACCGGCGCAGACCAGCCGTTCACGATGTTCGGTGTGCTCAGCCCGCAACTCGACACGCAATGGGTGCGCGTATTTCCGATCGAGGGAGTGCTTCGCCCCGAGGTGGCCCCCCGGCTGGAGGCCGTGATGCAATCGACCGACCTTCGGACGGGGCAGGTCCGCCTCTGGAACGACTCCCTGTTTCAGGAGGCGAACGGGAGCTTCGCGCATGTATTCTGGTCCGACTTCCAGGCTCTGTTCGACACCCCGTACAGCATTGACGTATCCGGAGACCAGGGCAGCACGCATGTAGATGTCTCCGTCCCGCCCGAAACGGAACTGGTGCTGCCGGAAGTAGCGGATCAGCCGCCCACACTGTTCCGCGTCGATGTGGTGGGAGAGGTGCCCCGATTGATTCGAATTGAGATCACCTACCGAGTTCGGTATCTGGGATTCGGTGGCATCGTAGATACCGAATTCGTGCGATCCTACGAAAACAGGGCCGAGAGAGCGGTTAACGGCTGGACCATCGGCGTCCGCGCCGGACTCGACATCCGAGACATAGCCCGCGAACTCGCCGATGGAGGGTTCCGCCGAAGCGACGCGCCTCTCAAGATATCGCGCCTGACGGTTCGTCTGATCGTTGCCAACCAGGCGTGGGATCCCCCCGGCGGAGCGTTCCATCCCGAAGTTCTCGTTCAGCCCGGTCTGATGTCAAACGTAGCGAACGGCTTCGGCTTCGTGGGTGCAGGATATCGCCACGAGGGCATCTGGATTCCAAGGGATACCGTAATTGTCGGCGACAGCTGACGGGAGTGCTTGCGCTCCTCGGTAGGGCCGCCGAACTTCCGGCAAAACGTACGCCGCGCACCTAACCAGAGCCGAAAGGCGCCTTTTCGGATCATGCATGAATCGAGTGCGCCGTGGTGGCAGACCGGAGTCATCTATCAGATCTATCCAAGGAGTTTCGGCGACACCAACCAGGACGGGATCGGTGACCTGAACGGGATAACAGAGCGGCTGGATTACGTGGCAAGCCTGGGCGTGGACGCCATCTGGTTGTCGCCGTTTTACCGGTCCCCCATGGCAGATTTCGGGTACGACGTGTCCGATGCAAACGCAAAGCGCGACTGGTACGTCTGGCGGGACCCCAAACCGGACGGCAGTCCACCCAACAACGGGCTGTCTGTTTTTGGCGGACTGGCGTGGGCCCTGGACGAGGTAACGGGCCAGTACTACCTGCACTCCTTCCTCAAGGAACAGCCAGACCTGAAAGCTGCCCATGGGTAATCCGGCCGTTCGGAGCCTTCGAAACCTTCGAAGGGGGGGATTCGGAGTGTTTCTGCTTCGTTAGAACTGCCGGATCAGATCGACTCTTTGTAGGGCTGAATTTTTCGGATGCGACAAGAGTGGTGACATTGCCGGAGTCCGCAGTTCCACTCGTTCGAACACGGGGGTCAACCGCCAAAGTCGATGGCGCTGAAGTGTCGCTGGAGCCGCGGCAGGGGGCAATCCTTGAACCGCTGACAACTACCTGATGCCTAAAAGTATAGAACCCCTTTTTCTTGCGTTTCTTGACGATGTAATCGTTTACATCGAGGTGGATTCCCCCTAGCTTCCGATCCCTTCCAACAGTCGGTTAATATGCCAACCCTGCTCGATGTGGCCCGCGCTGCAGGCGTCTCGACCGCGACCGTATCGCGCGTTCTCAACGAGCCAGCACGGGTCCAGCAGGACACTCGAGCCCGAGTGGAAGCCGCCATTGTACGGCTTGAGTACTCCCCCAGTCGCGTAGCGCGCCGACTCCGGGTTCAGGCGGCGACAGAACTGATCGGCCTGTTGATTCCGGACCTGCAGAATCCTTTCTACTCCGACATCGCGCGCGGCGTGGAAGACGTGGCGTATGAGAACGATCACGCACTGATCGTGTGCAACTCCGACGAGGACCCGGAAAAAGAGACTGTCTACCTACAGACCATGAGATCCGAGGATGTGGACGGGGTCATCCTCCCCCCAAGCGGGACGGGCACGGAAGGAATCCGCCAACTCCTCGCCGCCGGAATACAGGTAGTCTGCGTAGACCGCAGACCGCCGCCAGGAGTCGATCTCGACATGGTCCTCGCGGCCAACGAGGTCGGGGCCCGAGCGGCCACTACTCACCTGCTTGACCTCGGACACACGCGGATCGGCGGCATTGTCGGTCGCTCTGCTCTCTCGACAAGTCGTGAGCGCCTGGCCGGATTCGAGAGTGTCTTCAGGGAGCAAGGACTCCGGTTTGACGAATCCCTGGTACAGTTTGGAGATTCGCGCATCGACTCCGGGCGCGAACTGGCCCTTGAGCTACTCAAGCTGCCGAATCCGCCGAGTGCCCTCTTTACGATGAACAACATGATGACCCTGGGCGCACTTCAGGCCATCCGCAGCTTGCGTCTGAGAATCCCTCAGGACGTGGCTCTTATCGGGTTTGACGACCTTCCCTGGGCAACGGCCTTTGAACCACCCATTTCGGTCGTCAGTCAGCCCTCGTATGAAATGGGAAGGCGGGCGGCGAGTCTGTTGCTGGCCCGGGTCGATGATCCGGCACGGGTCGTCCGGACGGAGACCCTGGAGTGCCAACTGGTGATTCGCGGCTCTACCGGGCCTGCCGCCTGATCGTGCCCTCTTCTCCCCCCATAGTCCTCGGAATTGGTGAACTCCTCCTTGACGTGTTCGAGGACAGTCGCCGTCCGGGCGGCGCGCCAGGCAATGTCGCCTTCCACGCGGCACAGATTGGAAACCGTGGTGTCGTGGCCAGCCGGATCGGAGACGACGAGGACGGTCGGGTCCTGAAAGCGTATCTGCAAGACAGGAACGTGGACACGACCTTCCTGCAGATGGATCAGGCGCACGCTACCGGCACGGTCTTCGTTTCCTTTGAAGACGGAGAGCCGTCGTATCGAGTAAGCGAAGAGGCCGCGTGGGACTTCCTTCAGCCTACCACCGAGCTTCTGAGGCTGGCCGCGTCCACGGACGCGATCTGCTTCGCGACCCTGGGCCAGCGTCATGAGACGGCAAGAGCCACCACGCAAGCTGTTCTCGCGGCTACCAGGGGTATCAAGGTATTGGACGTGAATTTGCGCCCGCCGTTTGTTTCTGCGGAGGTGATCCTGGCCTCAATCGACGCGGCGGACGTAGTGAAAATCTCCCACTCCGAGCGAGACACCCTGGCTTCCAAATTTTCCGTGGCGAAGCCCTGTGATTGGCTCCTGGGGCGAGGAGTGGCCCTGGTCTGCGTAACTCACGGAGCCAGGGGCGCCGAACTGATTACCGCGAATCACACGGCCGTCCGCGGGGGGATAGCCATTGACGTATCAAGTGGAGATGCGGTGGGAGTGGGGGATGCCTTCGTGGCGGCAATGACACACCAGTTGGTACGTGGCGCCAGTCTTGAGACGACGCTGGAGGTGGCAAATCACTACGCTGCCCAGGTTGCCAGTCACCGAGGGGGCATGCCGGTTATCCCCCAATCACAGCTGGCGGCCTGCCTTCGGTAGCGACTCCGCAACAGACATGCGTCTTTGGCGTGAGAGCGCTCGACCCCATCCAAACACGTCCATGAAACGGCTAATCATTCTTGCCCTCCTTCCCCTTCTGGGCGCGTGTCGGCCACAGGAGCTGCAGCCCCTCGATGGAAGCATTTCGGTAGATGTATCGGCTAGTCTGGAGACATTGGTCGGACAGGAGGACACCGATGGTGACCGGCAGATTACCATCAAGGACGCAGGCCCCAGGTCGATGACCCTGACCTCCGCCGACGGAGCGCGTTCGGTCAGCATCGAAGGCACCTACCCACTGTCCAATCTGTTGCAGGAGCTTGCGCTGGCCACCGATGGGGATTCGGAGGTCACCACGATCAACCTGGCGCGTCTCTTCGAGCACCCGGTCGCCCGCATCTCACGGATGATCAAGGACTACTACTGGGACGGGCTCACTCGGCGAATTGACGCAGAGGGATTGAGTCGGATTGCAGTCGACACCAAGAGTGACGCGGTCCGGCCCCGGATCTACGTGCCAGCCACGGACCCGACCGCATACTCCTATTTCAGCGGCATCGCCTCGGAGACCCCGGACCTGGACCTGGACGTGGTTCGACTCCCCCGCGAGATAACGCCGGAATATGTCCGCTCCATAAACGACAGGCCAGGTATTCTCGTGCTCGGCCTTCAGGCGGAAGGTGGCACACTCTCAGGGATACCATTCGTGGTTCCGGGCGGTCGCTTCAACGAGATGTATGGCTGGGACAGTTATTTTGAGGCGCTGGGACTCCTGCAGGACGGGCGTGTTGATCTGGCCAAGTCCATGGTAGACAACTTCGTCTATGAGATCACGCATTACGGCCGGATCCTGAATGCCAACCGCAGCTATTACCTGACGAGGTCGCAGCCCCCTTTCCTTACCGCCATGGCCACGTCGGTATTCGATGCCATGGAGCCCGGGACGGCACGCGACACCTGGTTCCGGACGGCGATCCTGACTGCCATCCACGAATACGAAGCGGTCTGGACCGGAAGTGACCGGCTGACGCGAACAGGCCTCAGCCGATACTATGGAGCGGGAATAGGGAAACCTCCAGAAACAGAAAGAGGACACTACGATGCTCATCTGGCACCATACGCAGAAGCCGCCGGAGTCGAATTGGAGTCCTTCACGGAGGGCTACCTGAACCGGGAGATCATCTCGGAGGAACTGGATGCGTATTTCGTTCATGATCGCACTGTACGAGAATCGGGTCACGACACCAGCTACCGGCTGGAGGGTCGGGCTGCGAGCCTGAATACGGTGGATCTGAATTCGCTCCTGTACCGCTACGAACTGGACATCGCGAACGCCATCGAAACGGTCTTCGAGGGAGAACTTGAGGGCCACACTCCATCCGCGTGGCGCGCGCGGGCGCACAGTCGACGAGAACTGGTGGACTCCCTCCTCTGGGACGCGGACGCGGGCTGGTATTTCGATTATGACTATGAGACCAACCGGCGAACCGGCTTCCAGAGCGCCACCGCCCTCTATCCGCTCTGGGCGGGAATGGCATCCGCGGAGCAGGCCGCACGATTGGTTGCGAACGCACTCCCCGCGTTGGAAACCGTCGGCGGAATCGCGTCCACCAGTTCCGAATCCACTGGACAGACCGGACCGGACCGGCCCCAGCGCCAGTGGGACTATCCCTATGGGTGGGCGCCGCATCAGATGCTCATCTGGAAAGGCCTGGCAGACTACGGCTTCTCGGAAGACTCCCAGCGTCTGACGACGAAATGGCTGACCATGATTGCCCGCAACGCGCGTGACTTCAATGGCACCATTCCGGAGAAATACGACGTCGTCCTGGCCACTCACGATGTATTCGTGGAGTACGGCAACGTCGGGACCCAGTTTGATTACATCACGCGAGAGGGATTCGGGTGGATGAATGCTTCGTTCCAGGTGGGTCTGGCATCGCTCGAACCCGACTGGCTGGAAAGGCTCAAGGCCGATACGGACTTCTAGAGGAGGCCGTTCAAGAAGTGATGCACACCTGTCTGAGGCGGCGCCCGCGCCGGGGCCACCGCCGGGTCGACCGTCGCTCGTTCTCTGCTCGCGCCCTAAATCTTCGTCTTGATTACGATGACTCCGTTGGCCCCGCGCGAGCCGTACTGAGCTGTTGCGAACGCCCCTTTCAGAACGTGGATCGACTCTATGTCGTAGGGGTTCAGAAAGGGAATTCCGCCGCCAGGCCGGGGCGTCACCGGGACACCGTCGATCATGTAGAGCGGATCCCCGGCAGCCCCCCGGATTCTTATGACCACGCCGTTGGGACCCTCTGTCACCCTGACTCCAGAGACTCGCCCTTTCAGGATGTCACTGACTCGCGCCGGAGGCTTACCGCTACGAGCCCTCTCCATATCCACCTCTTCTCCACTCGCGCTGTCGAAGTCTCCCGGCCGCCTATCATCATTATCCACCTCCCCAGCGACCGCATCCGGCGGAGCATCCCCCGTGGGCTGGCTCGCTTGATCGCCCTGCGACCTTGAGGCGCCCGCACATCCGGCAAGTAATACCAACAGAATTCCGATTGTCAGCTTCTGGTGCATGGCATGTCACTCTCTTCTGAGTTCGAGATCGGCGATCCCGGAAAAACCAGGACCAGTCATGGTCGCCCTGATTACCATCCTGTCTTCGCTGACGTTTCCAGCCAAAGTGCCCGGCGGGGGATTGTCGAATATCAGAGACAGACTCAACAACGGGTGTAGGTAACTCCCGGGGTCTGAAACGCTAAACCCGCGCGCATCACCTCTCACGGTTACACTCCCGCTACCTGTCACGAACGTAGCCGCCTCGGTCAATTCAATCGAAACGGGCATGGCAACCCCTGACGATGTCACCTCTCCCACCCACGTTCCGGAAATGGATGTCTGCATCACTTCCACGGCAGAACCGGACGAATCACACGCCGCCAGCAGCGGGAGGCCAAGAATCAGCAGGACAACACGTCGCATGGATATCGTACGTCGCTTTTCGGAATTGGTCCCGACTAGTGTTCGTACCGGTATAGCAGGACAGGCGCATCGTTGACCGCCGCCAGGAATGTCGAACCCGGCCCGTCCATGGCCCTGAGGGCCTGCACCTGCCCCCCAAGGTAGAGACCTTCGGGCAGGCGAGCGGACAGACTCTCCGAGCCAACCTCCAGCAGGATGCCCCATCCAGCGTCCAAACGGCCTCTCCGAGGCGAGACTCCGGTAAAATTTCCAGCCAAGAGAAGCACCAGGCCTCCATTTTCCAGCCGATCCACCTCCAGAACGGATGAGATCGGGAAGAGCTGGGCTTCCGCAGGTAATGGCTCCACCGCGAATCGGCCAGCCCCGTCATTCCGAAGCAATAATGAACGATGCTCCATGACAGGGATCGATCGAGACGGTGTATCTCCGAGTACGGCATCCACAGTCGATATGGAGTAATCCGCGTTGGACGAAAACGTGGTCACCAGGGCTGGCATCTGTCGAAGTAGCGCTTCCCGACCACCAAACGGAATGCGTACTCCTCCAAACAGGAAGGAGACGAATGGATCCGGACTTCCATTCCGGTCGAAATCACCTATGTGCAGCATCACTGGATCATCTTCCGATCCAACCAGGGTTCCATTCAGACCGAGATTGCCTGCAATCAGATCCTGGTCGCCGTCCTCATCCGCATCGATGGTGGCCACGCCTTGCCATAACCCGGTTAACCCGGACAGGCCCGCCTCCTGCGTCTGCTCCACAAACCTCCCGGACGACTGAGCGAATAGCCTCGGCGGCATCCAGTCGCCGACTACGACAAGATCCAGGTTGCCGTCTCCGGTGAGGTCCGCCCAACTGGCGTCGGTCAGCATACCGGCCGAGACGAGGTCGGGCGCGATGCGATCCGTCACATCCTGATAATTTCCCGATCCGTCATTTTCCAGCAATCTACTGCGTGGCGAGACCGCATATTGCCTGGACACGACGCGCGCGCCCACGAACAGGTCAATGTCCCCATCCCGGTCATAGTCCGATGGCCGCACACAACAACTGTTCTGGAAGCCCTCTGGAAGCGCCTGGAGATCGCGCACAAAACCACCCGATCCATCATTCCGGTACAGTCGATCCAGAAGGGTTCGGTTTTGCCCCCAGAACTCATTCCCCCCGCTGGCCACGTAGAGGTCCAGATCGCCATCCCGATCCGCATCGAAGAAAGCAGCGTCCACGTCTTCAAACAGGCTGTCAGCCCTCCAAATATCAGCGCCCGTTGGCCTCCAGGATCCATCGGGATTCTGCAGGAAGAGACCGGCGGCTTGCCACTTTGCGCCGCCGACGAACGCATCATCCAGGCCATCCCCATTCACGTCACCAACAGCCAGAGCCGGACCTTCTGCGGAGAGCAGGTGAGGAATCAGAGGCTCCCGACTGAAATCACTGAATTCATTCTCCTCATGGATGAAAGGCGGAGCGATACCGGCGGTGAATGATCGCCGGGCTCGTTGGCCCTTTATCATGGAATCCCCAGGGTCAGGAGGTGCACGGGAGTCTTTTTGCACCACCAACACCGTATCCACGGGCAGCCCGAGCAGGGTCTGGGTGGTACGATCCGGCCACTTCACCTGAACGGAATCTACTCGGGTCAAATGGCCCACGCCGAAGAAGAGTCGCGGATCTACGGAGGATGCCCACCCCCGGCTTGCGTACTGTTCCAGGACGGTGGATCCATCACCGAAGAACGCGGTCACTCGCGCGCCAACACCCTGCGAGTTCTTGCCGGGTGACTCAAGCGCGAGGCCCAAGCCGTGGCTGACAGATTTGCCGACGGTGTTCTGATAAACCAGCACCTCCGCGTCCACACTGTTGACCACCAGATCCAGGTCACCGTCGTTGTCCAGATCTGCGTACGCCGCCCCGGTGGACGCCCCAAGTGCAGCCAGCCCCCATTCCACTGATTGATCCGAGAATCGGATCGCGCCCTCATTTCTATATGCGACGTTGGCTGCCAGCGCGGACGGCAGGCGATCCAGTGCCTGGCGAAGGGTCTCCGGACCGCCAACGAGCAATTGCTGCCCTTCCGGAGTCGAAATCCATCGTAGGTAATCTCGATCATTCGGCCGCCGAAGGATCCCGTTGGTCATGAACAGGTCTGTTCGTCCATCCAGATCGTAATCGGCGGCCAAAACGGCCCATGTCCAATCTGTTGCCTCAATCCCGGCATAGCGGGCGACTTCGCTGAAATGCCGGCCCTGGCGATTCAACTGCAGGGTGTTCCTTCCATCCTGGTGATGAAAGCCAACTCCCACCTTTGCGCGATAGATTTCGTGGTCCTCGAAGCTGACGGCGGCTCGCATCCCTTGAGCGTCGGGCGGGAGCATATCGGCCACAACGATATCCGTCCAGCCGTCACCGTTCAGGTCTGCGATGTCGTTTCCCATGGAGGAGCGACTGGTATGGCCCATGGCCGAGACCACGGACTCGGTGAACGTACCATCGCAATTGTTGTAGTAGAGGTAGTCGTTTTCGTGGAAATCATTCGAGACATACAGGTCCGCGCAGCCGTCCCGATCCAGATCCGATGTCCCCACCGCCAGGCCGTAGCCCAGGAAACTGGAACGAATTCCCGCTTGTTCTGTGACGTCCAGGAAGCGGCCGTCCTCGTTTCGCAAGAGTCTGTCTCCGGCTTCCTCGCTACGCTCTGACCTGAATACGGCTCCTCCAACGACACCCGTCTTGTGGGTTGAGTGGTTGACCAGATAGACGTCCAGGTCGCCGTCCAGATCATAGTCGAAGAACGTGGCATGCGTGGCCAATCCCGAGAAAGCAAGGCCGTAGTCCTCGGCAACCTCATCGAAAACTGCCTCTCCCCGATTGATAAAAAGCTCATTCCGCCCGCGCAGTCCTTCGTGGTTGACGTTGGTGACGTAGATGTCGCTTAGGCCGTCCCCATTCACATCGGCGACAGCAACTCCCTTGGTCCAGTCTCCGGTGCCGGAAACGCCGGCTTTGTCGGTGACATCCTTGAATCGGAAATCACCCTGGTTTTCGAACAGTCTGTTGGACCCCTGATTGGCCGTCAGGAATATGTCCATCAGACCGTCTCCATTGAAGTCACCGATTCCGACTCCTCCGCCATCATAGAAATAGAGATACTCCAGGATATTGACGCCGGGCGCTTCGGTCAGGTCATTCCTGAAATCGATGCCGGATTCTGAGGCGGGCACCGAGCGAAAGAGGGTGGGCGTGGATGGGCCACCACAGGCAAGACCCAGCAGGGGCAGCAGGACAACCGATAAACGAGGCACACTCATGGGTAGCCTTACCGCGCCGGGATCAGTCCGTTTCGTCAGTCGATTGAATCTCCCTGCTATCGGTCAGCCTCCATACAGAGACGGGGCCGTCGCTTCGCGCCACGACGAGGTATCGCACCCCTCCGGCCCCGGCAACAACCTGGAGGTCGCGCACTTCCCCCTTCAATGTCAGTTCGGTCTCGAACGGCTCCAGCCCCGACGATCCTGAATGCATGACGAGTCCTTGACCCGCATCCAGCGGGCCTATTCGTGGCTGCATGGCCAGGTAATTTCCTGCGGCTATCACCTCGACCTCGCCATCCAGATCCATATCTCCTGAGACGAAGGCGAATGTCGCGGTCCGCTGCGCCTCATCGGGCAGTCGATGTCTGGTGAACCCGGATGCCGTTCTTTCCATCCAGACCGACGCCAATTCGTGTATCACCAAGCGCTCTGCCCGAGCCAATTCTTCCGCCGTCAGCAGTTGATCCACCGTCAGGCTTGCATAGGCGGCGTAGGTTGGAATTCGCGAGACGAAAGACGGCAGAGCCCCCAGCACATCGGGGCGGAGGGGCACCAGTCTGCCTCCACTCACCAGCAGCTGATCCATCCACCCATCCCGGTCAAAATCCGAAACGAACATCTCCATCGGGCTCTCCAGCGAGGCCCTGAATTCAGTATTCAGGCCCAGATTGCCCATGAGCAGATCCGTGTCACCATCGCCATCGACGTCTGCTGCTTCGAGCCTAAGCCACCACCCGCTGACCTCAGTAAGCCCTGCTACCTCCGTTTGCTCCAGGGAGCCTCCCACGCTTGGCGAAAAGACCGACGGAGCAGCCCAGGGACCGACGGTGACGAGGTCTTCGCGTCCATCCCCTGTCACATCCAGCCAGGCCGCATCACTGACCATTCCGATCGACTGGATAGCCGGCGCAACACTCAACGTTTCGTCCGAGAAGCGCCCCGAGCCATCATTGACAAGGAAAGCGTGCTTCGGCGGGATCCCAAACTGCCACGGAATCATCCGACTGCCAACAAAGAGATCCGTATCGCCGTCTCCGTCAATATCATGGGGAGCGACAACCGATGAGCTGACATGGTTGGGCGGCAGGTTACCCGGCGCGAGAGTGAAAACGCCTTTCCCATCGTTCAGATAGAGCCTGTCCGCGAGCGCCGGGGCCATCCTTGAAAACTCGTTACCGCCGGAGGCAACGTAGAGATCCAGGTCGCCATCCCCATCTGCATCGAAGAATGCCGCATCGACATCCTCTGAGATCGCCTCACCTGGAAACGAGGCCAGAAGCTCGAAGCCCGGCCCCGCCTGGCGATACACGCTGCCTGGAGCGTTCTTCGCCCCACCGATAAACACATCCTTCAGGCCGTCAGCATCCACATCACCGATGGCCATCCGCGGCCCCTCACGCGAGATCATTTTCGGTATCAGCGACTGCCGGTCGAAGTCGTTGTACTCGTTCTCCACATGCACATAGCCCAGTCCGGCGCTGCCGGTGACGTCCACGAACATCTGTGACCCGGAGAGGGCGGCCCTCCGTGGCGCAGCATCCTGGCTCAAGGCATCCGCTTGCGAAAGCGTGTGCCTGACATTGACAGCCGGGCTCAAGAGTCTCTGAACCCGGCCATGGGGCCACCATACACGAACGGAGTCAATAGAGAGTTGCTCGCCCAGCCCGAATGTCAGAACAGGGGAAACGGAAGAAAGAAAACCGCGCGTCGGGATCTGTTCCAGATATCGGTGGACCGAGCCGGCCCAGACATCAATCTGAGCCCCCACGCCGGCAGTATTCGGCGCCGCACCGACCAGCTCGAACTGAATCCAGCTGCGCTCGGGAAACAACGAATCCGTCTCGTTCCGGAATATGCCGACCGGCTGGTTGACGTTGTTGACCACAAGATCCAGGTCCCCGTCGTTATCCAGGTCGCCGTATGCCGAGCCGTTTGAAAAGCTCGGTGCCGCGAGGCCCCATTCGGCGGCCACGTCAGAGAACTGCATACCCCCCGCATCGACAAACATCACATTCGGAAGGGGGGTCGAAGGTATGCTGCCCATGACCTCCGAGAAGTCGGGTGCCGCCGAACCGCGAAACTCTGACATCCGGTCTTCGCTCCCAAAAAGGGTCAGGAAATCCTGATCTGTCAGATCCCGATATATCCCGTTCGTGACGAAGATGTCCTTCAATCCGTTGAGGTCGAAATCCGCGATCAGGGCGCTCCAACTCCAGTCCGTACGCGAAACGCCGGCCATCGGACTCACCTCCGCAAACGTGCCGTTACCCCGGTTGAGTTGAAGCGTATTCCGCATGATTTGCGCATGGAAATCGTTCCGCAGCCCGTACTGGAAAGCTGGCCAGCTATCGAAGGTGGACATCGTCTTCAATCGGCGATCGTCCGATGGTAGCATATCCGTCACGTACAGATCCGGCCAGCCATCGTTGTTCAGGTCGGCCATGTCTGCCCCCATCGACGACTGACTTATATGTGCCATGGCCGATTGGATTTCCTCCGAAAAGGTCCCATCTCCCTCGTTCCGGTAGAGGTAATCCTGTTCGAAAAAGTCGTTGGACACATAGATATCCAGCCAGCCATCCCGATCCACGTCGCCGACTGTGGTGCCAAGCCCGAATGCGATCTCGCTGCCATTGATGCCGGCGTCTGAGCTGACATCCTCGTAGAGTCCGTTGTTGTTTCGATAGAGGCGGTCTCCCCCATCCGGATGCCGAGTGGCGCGTATCTGACGTTCCTGAAAGTCGGATATGGCCCGGGATGAGTTGTTCATCACATACAGGTCCAGATCCCCGTCACGATCATAATCGAAGAAAGCCGCATGCGTCCCGAAGCCGGCGTCCGCAATGCCCCACACGGCCGCCTGCTCCTCGAACCGCAGGGCATCTGATTCATCCAGGCCAAGGTTGATGAACAACTCGTTTTCGCGCGTATCCCCCCGGATGTTTCCCGAGTTCGACACGTAGATATCCGGACGACCGTCACCGTTCACGTCCGCGATGGTGACCCCCGTGCTCCAGCCGTGCGAGCCGGCCACTCTGGCGGCGTCCGTTACATCCTCGAATGCCCAGTTTCCGCGATTCAGGTAGAGCTCATTGTCCCTCTGATTGGCCGTCAGGAATATGTCGAGGAGCCCGTCCCCATTGAAATCGGCCAGACCTGTTCCTCCGCCGTCGAAGAAGTTCCTATAGGTAAAGACATTCAACCGCCGGGAATCCTCCAGCCGGTTTTCAAAACCGATACCCGTGAACGAGGCAGCCAGGGACGTGAACAACAAGGAAATCGCTGGCGCTTCCGATCGATCCGGTGTTCCGGTCGAGCAACCCACAAGAGTCAGGCAGACCACAGAGATCCCAACCGACTTCCGCACTAGCGTTTCCCGGCGCCCGTTTTGGTCTTGACCAGAATCACGCCGTTCGAGCCCCGCATCCCATAGGGAGAAGTGTCTGCGAGCTCTTTCAACACACTTATGGACTCAATTTCGGTAATTGACACACCTGGAAGTGTCCCGTCGGCGTTGGGACTGACGGGAATGCCATCCACAACGAAAAGCAATTGATCCTCACCGGTGAGCGAGGCGACGCCACGCGCCCGGACCATAAGATACCCTTCTGCAGTCTGGCTGACCCTGATCCCGGGTACCCGGGAGATGACGAGGTCCTGTACGCGTACCGTTTGCAAGCGCTCGATCTGATCCCCGGATACCCCTGGTTCTGCATCGCCTGTCTGGACAGAGCCAGCTCCGGCGCATCCCAGGGCCGAAGCCAGCACACCGGCCAGAATCGTTCGCCTCATCATGACCGTCTCGTCTTGACTGGGGAAGGGTAGGCGGAAGGAAAAAAGCCCAACCGGCACACGTCCGGTTGGGCTTTCTCCCACTCACAGGACAGTGTCCTGTTTCATCATTCGGACTTAGTAGCCCGCGTTCTGCGTGAGATTGGGGTTGGAATCGATCTGGACCTGAGGAATCGGACCCAAAACGAGGTGACCACCCCCGGCGGGCTTAAACTCCCAGGCGTCGGTGAATTTACCAGCCCGGATAAGGTCCTGACGACGTGTGGCCTCCCAGAAGAGTTCAAATTGACGCTCACTCCAAATGGCTTCGCGGGCATCGGCCTGTGAAGTGGCAGCCACCGGCTCATCCGGGTCGAAGACGCGCGCACGCAACTGGTTCACGATGGCCATGGCACCAGCGGTCTGTCCCATCTCGTTCATGGCCTCCGCCTTGATCAGATACATCTCGGCGAGGCGGAAAAATGCGTAGTCGTTTCCGTTATCACCGCCGACACGGCCAGAATCGATCTCCCACTTCATCACGCGTGCCCCGGAGGTCTCGTTCAGGTTGACCGCGACGTCCGTAACTGGATTTCCGCTTGGATCAAAGTAATCCAGCGTGAAGGAGAGGGGATTACCAACCCGGTCTTCCAGGGCAGCGCCAGTGGTGAAGCATTCGTTTCCGAGGCAACCCTGATTAGGCTCCGCGAACTGCTGTCCAACCAGGAATATGTTCCGGCGCTGATCATCTTCGTCGAATCGATTGTACGTCTCGGCGAGCGTCGAGAAGCCGTTCCACGGCGTCTGCGGAATCTGGTTGTAATGCAGGCCGCGCATGATGAAGGTGAGTCCAAGGCCTCCCTTTCCCAAATGCCCGACTGAGAAAATGATCTCTGGCGAGGTGTGATTGCCCGCGCGGAAGTTGTCCCTTTGATCACCGGTTAGCTGATACTGCCCCGAATTGAGGACACGATCGGCCGCCGTGATGGCATCGGCCCATCTTGCGGTTCCCCTGGCCAATCCGGATCCCGAAACAGTACCGGTGAAGACCTCTGCATTCAGATAGATCTTGGCAAGCAACGCATCTGCTGCACCCTGCGTGGCACGGCCCTGGTTAGCACCATCCCAAGAGGTGGGCAGGTCGGTACGCGCTTCGTTCAACTCGCTTTCAATGAAGCTGAATACGGCCGCCCTGGATTCACGAGACGGTGGATTGTCCTGGTCCACCACAGCGTCGGTGACCACCGGAACGCCTCCGAAGAGGTCCATCAGTTGATAGTAGTAGAAGGCGCGCAGGAAGCGCAACTCGGCTGCGATAGACGGATCGGAACCGTCAGGCAGGTTCGCAAGGACCACGTTCGCCCGCGCAACCCCCGTGTAGGCATCCGTCCACGCCGAATTGAAATCGCCGTTGGCCGCCGTCCATGTATGGACGTGCAGTTCGCGCCATGCTCCGCCATCATCCCAGTCCGTGCCGCGTACAGGAACAAGTGCCTCGTCAGATGACACCTGGCTGATGTTGTGATAGGCCCACATCATCGAGCGCAGTTGCGCATAGACCGGGGCGAGGGCTGCGATGATTTCTTCGTCGGTCTGAAAGAACTGATCCGGCGTGATCACGCCGAAGGTCTCTTCATCCAGATCGGTACAGCCCTGAAGCACCGTAGTGACAGGGACGAGCAAAATCGCCGCCACCAGCCAAAGGCTCCAGGATTTAGATAGTATTCTGGTCATTGGATGTTTCCTATATGATGTGTTGGAACTCCTCGTCTGAGGCCTGAAGCCTAGAAGCCGAGGCTGACTCCAACCGTAAATGTACGCGCTCTCGGGTAATTGGTATAGTCAACTCCCAGTGACGCAATCGGGACGCTCCCGGCGGAGGTCCCCGCATTGGTATTGGCTTCGGGATCGAACCCATTGTAATCGGTCAGCACAAACAGGTTATTGGCTGCCAGATAGATGCGTGCCCTACGCACCGTCCCAATCCAGTCACTCGCGCCCGTAAGGTTGCGGAATGTGTAGCCAACTGTCAGATTCTCCAGTCGCAGGAACGACCCGTCCTGAATCCAGCGCGACGAATAGACCGGAGCCTCCGCCAGGGGCGTAGGATCCTCCAGAGCTTCCCGGAGGAAGTTCACGTTTGTGTTCGCGAGGTTCTTCGACGTGTATTCCAGGCCGGTATTGTTGAATATGTCGCGGCCCTGCTCGCCGCGGAGGAAGAAGCTGAAGTCCACCTGCTTCCAAGTCACGTTCCCGGTGAACCCGTAGGTGAAGTCAGGCTGGGCATTGCCAATGATGCTGAGCACGCGATTTCCTTGTGCGTCCTCTTCAAACATCTGCGAGCCCGTCGCCGGGTCGAAGCCCAGGAACGTCGGACCGAAGAACGTCCCAAAAGGCTCACCTGGCGTGATCAGCTGGGAATTGATTCCCGACAGTCCAGCACCCGAGACGCGACCCGTGAAGATCTGCTCGCGACCGCCCAGGTTGATGACCTCGTTGGAGTTGGCATTGAACGTGGTCCCCAACTCAGCGGTCAGGTCTTCCTTGTCATAGACGAAGGCGTTGATCGAAAACTCGATCCCCGTGTTCTCCATCTCGCCCGCATTGGCCAGCCGTGTCGGCACGGCCGCCGGCTGCGGCACTTCAAACTCCAGAAGCAGATCATCGGTTGTCTTCTTGTAGAACTCGATTGAGCCCGATACGCGGCTGTTCCAGAGTTCGTAATCCAGGCCGACGTTTATCTGCGAGGTCTCCTCCCACTTCAGGTCCGGATTCGCGAGGTTGGTCGGGGCCACACCTGATACCTCTGCATTGCCAATGACGGCGTTGCCCGAAGCACCGAAAATGGGCAGCGATCGGAGGTTTCCGATCTCCTGGCTTCCCGTTATTCCGTATCCAACGCGAAGCTTGAGATCGTCCACAAAGTCGACGTCCTCCATGAAACTCTCGGAGGAGAGACGCCAGCCCAGGGTAACGGCGGGGAATGTACCCCACTTGTTGTCATTACCGAATCGCGAGGAGCCGTCCCTACGAAGGGATGCCGAGAAGATGTACCGGCTGTTGTAGGAATAGTTGAGTCGTCCAAAGAAGGAAACCAGCCGGCTCTTGGTCCGGAAGGATCTGATGTCGAACGTGGAGGACTGACCAGCAGCCAGACTGTTGAAAGAGAACACGTCCGATACAAATCCCTGGGAAAGAGCGCCGAATCCTTCGTTCACGAATTCCTGGAACGAGTAGCCTCCGAGCAACTGCACATCGTGTCCGCCGTCATAAACCTTCGCGTAGTTACCGGTGAGTTCGAACACCTTGGACGAGAGTTCATTTTCGCCTCGTTGTGCCTCGCCGCCGACGGCGGCCTTCAACGGGTTCGCAGCCGGGATGAAATACGACCGACTCGACTGAGACCGGTCCAATCCAATATTGGCCGAAACCGTGAAGTCATCGAACAGGCTGTAGTCAGCACGCATGCTCGACAGCACCCTCGTCGTCTTCGTGTTGTCCTGCACCTGACTGGCCATGGCAACCGGGTTGCGCACCGAAGTCTGTCCAAGCACCTCGAAGAATGAGCCATCTGCGTTTACAACCGGCAGGGTCGGATTGAACTTCATGACGTTCGTTAGAAGACCGCCCTCGAAGCCGCCCGTCTGGTTGAAAGCAGCCCGGTTATCGTTGAAGTAGGATCCCGTGATCCGCATGTCAAGGCGAAGCTTGCCATCGAACGCGGTATGATTGACGTTCGTGCGACCCGATACCCTCTCCATACCCGAGTTGTTGATGACGCCCTGGTTGTTGAGGTAACTCACCGAAGCCCGGTACTGCGTGTCATCGGTGCCGCCGCCCATCGCGAGGTTATGCTGCTGCGAGATGGCTGTTTGCGTAACCGCCTCCTGCCAGTCCGTATCCGCGTTACCGAGGTTAACAGTGGGCAGACCCTGGGATTGTACAAAGCTCCGATACTCGCTGGCGCTAAGCAGATCCAGGCTGCCCGCGAAGTCGGAGGTAGACACGTATCCGTCATAGTCCACGATAGTCTGACCGGAGCGACCCTTCTTGGTCGTTATCAGGATCACGCCATTGGCTCCGCGAGAACCGTAGATAGCCGAAGCCGAAGCATCCTTCAGCACGTCGATGGACTCGATATCGTTCGGGTTCAGGAAGACAAGCGGGTTCTTGGCGCCCGAATCGGGAGTATTGCCTCCCCCCGAGATCAGGCTGGAGGCGCTGGACGAGTTATCGATCGGAACGCCATCGATAACGTAGAGCGGTTCATTCGATGCAGAGATGGACGTACCGCCTCTGATTCGAACGGTGACCGGCGCGCCGGGCTCACCGCCGTTCTGGATGATGCTGACGCCGGCAACCCGTCCCTGGAGCAACTGCTCTGGAGAACTGATCAAACCAACGTTGGCCTCGGAAGCATCGACGGAGCCAACGGAGCCCGTGATATCCGCGCGCTTCTGAGTCCCGTAGCCCACTACGACCACTTCGTCCAGCAGCACTTCATCGACCAACAGCGACACATTCATCGTACTCCCGCCGCCGACTGTGCGCTGCTCGGAAATAAATCCTATGAATGAGAATACGAGCACGTCGCCTGTTGCGGCTCGGATCGTGTATGAACCGTCTACGGCGGACGCCGTGCCGGTTGTTGTGCCCTGAATGGAAATGTTGACGCCGGGCAGGGCAAAGCCGGTCTTGGCATCGGTGACCGTTCCGGTGATGTCGCGCGCTTGCCCAAAAGCGAGCCCGACAATCATTGGCAGACAGACACTGAACAGCAGTAGTCTCTTGACCATCTCTGAACCTAGTTTTTTAGTGGGGGGATTCCGTTGTGGGTATCTCGATGAATGGGATTCTCAGTCGCCAACCGGCGGTGATTCCAGTATCGTTTGGCTCCGGAGGGGAGTTCCCAATAGTGGGGAGTAGTCCGGTTCATCAGTCCAATTGTGTGGGTAATGACTTTGCGACCAGGACGTGTAAGCAGCAAGACCTAAGTAAAACAGGACCTCCGCGAATGTCAAGGGCTAAATGTAAACGATTACATAGCTATTTTTGGACAACGAGGGCTGGTTTTGCCGTCTGCCAATTCAATCGTGTGCGAGGCCGCCGCGTCGGCGTGGTTGGGGGACAATGTCTATGTTATGCCGCGATCGCGACTGCTTGATCCGGCACCTACCCGTCTCCCACAACCGACTTCAGGAAGATGAATTTCGAGACCATTGACTACCTTGTCTTCGGCGGCTACGTGTCCCTGATTGTCTTCATGGGCCTCTGGGTTTCCCGCGAGAAAGAGGGCCATCAGAAGAACACCGAGGATTACTTCCTGGCCTCGAAATCGCTGCCATGGTGGGCCATTGGAGCCTCGCTCATCGCCTCAAACATCTCTGCGGAGCAGTTCATTGGAATGTCCGGCTCCGGATTTCGCCTGGGGCTGGCAATCGCCACATACGAATGGATGGCAGCCATCACGCTGCTCATTGTGGCGTATTTCTTCCTTCCGATCTACCTGAAGAAGGGCATCTTCACGATGCCGCAGTTTCTGGAGGTTCGCTACGATGCTCGTGTGCGGACCGTTCTGGCCGTTTTCTGGCTCCTGGTCTACGTCTTCGTCAACCTGACGTCGGTCCTGTATCTGGGGGCTCTGGCCATGGAGGGCATCATGGGCGTACCACTCTGGTGGGGGGTCTTCGGACTGGCAACCTTCGCCGGCGTGTACTCGGTGTACGGCGGACTCAAGGCGGTGGCATGGACCGACGTCGTGCAGGTGATATTCCTCATTGGCGGAGGACTGCTCACCACCTATCTCGCTCTCGACGCCTTTTCCGGAGGAGAAGGGGCGTTTGCCGGTATGTCCAGACTCCTCGGCGAGGCGGGCGATCGTTTCAACATGATTCTCTTCCAGGGAGAGCTCATGTTCACGGACGACGGCGGACAACTACAGGATGCCTACGACCTGCTCCCCGGCCTTTCAGTCCTCCTGGGTGGAATGTGGATTGCCAACCTGTTCTACTGGGGTTGCAACCAGTACATCATTCAACGCGCGCTGGCTGCCAAGGACCTCAAGGAAGCTCAGCGAGGCGTGGCCTTTGCTGGCTACCTGAAGCTCGTCCTCCCACTGATCGTGGTCATTCCCGGCATCGTGGCCTACGCCTTGGACGCCCCCATCACCCGGGGTGACGAAGCCTATCCCTGGCTCCTGAATACCTACGTGGGCCCGGGGCTCAAGGGCCTGACGTTCGCCGCCCTCATTGCGGCCATCGTGTCTTCCCTCGCGTCGATGATGAACTCGACCGCGACCATCTTCACGATGGATCTGTATCGAAACTATGTCAAGAAGGATGCCAGCGAGCGGCAACTGGTCAAGGTCGGACGGACAGCCGCAGCTATTTGTCTGGTGATCGCCGCATTGCTGGCACCCCAGTTGTCGGGCCTTGACCAGGTATTCCAGTATATCCAGGAATACACCGGGTTCGTGAGCCCCGGCGTGCTGGCCGTCTTCATGATGGGCCTCTTCTGGAAGAAATCAACGGCTAACGCAGCCCTCACGACAGCCTTGCTCTCGATCCCCATCTCCGTGCTCATGAAGGTTTCGCTGCCCAGTCTGCCGTTTATCGACCGAATGGGCGTCGCATTCCTCGCCTCTGTTGCCCTGATCGTTCTGATGTCTTACTGGGAGAACAAGGGCAAAGATGACGATAAGGCCATCAAGCTCGGGCGTGGAATCCTGGAGACCGACCCGGTATTCGCAGGGGCGGCGTTCGGAATTATCGGCATTACGGCGGCGCTTTACGCCATTTTCTGGTAGAGATTCACATCAGCCTGGATGAAGGGATTCAAGCAGTAGATCCGGACGATCGCCGGACCTGCGCCCCACCGAGCGGGCTAAAGATCTGGCCAGGGTGGACTCAGGTTTTCGGAACCAGAAGCCCTCGGATCCGGAGGGAGCTTCCGTGGATCTCATAAATCAGGGCTCGGGCCGCTCGTAAGCTGCGTTTTGTCATGTGGCACCTTCCTTGCCATCCGCAGCAGGGCCACCAGACAGATTATTCTCGTCATGAAATCGAACACTCACCTCTGCCCACGCATAATGAAGGCCTCTGCGCTTCTCGTGGGAGTGATGATTTGTCTTGAGCCCACCAGCGCCCTAGCGCAGGTATCTGTGTCGGCCTGCTGCTCCAGGAAGTGCGCACCGCGGGCGCGCAGGCCGCGATTGATGGCGAGACCGGAGTTGACATTATTGACGACTATCGAGGGGTACGGGTACTCAGCGCCCATCAGCCTCTGAAGATTCCAGGCCTGAGTTGGGCCCTGCTAACTAAGGCCTGCGCCCCGCCCGTTCGCTGGCCATCTGCACTCTCAGGTTCAGTGCCTGCGCAATGCTCGCGACGGCCGCAAATTGGCCCACAGTCGCGTCCCGATCGGCTCGGACCAGCATCGCGGTCCGGTCGCCCACCGCATTTCGAATGGCATCCAACAGCGCCTCTCGAGGGACTCGATTCTGCTCCACGTAGAAATCGCCGTCCGACGTGATGGCAACGGCGACGTACTGCGGATCGCTGGGGGCCTGCGTCTCGGTTTGGGGCAGGTTGACGCGAATCCCGAACTGTGGAATGAAGCTGGAGGTCAGCAGGAAGAAGATCAGTAGGAGCAGGACAATATCGGCCAGCCCCGCCTGGCTGAATGCCGTCAAAGGCTTTCGATCCGTGGAGAAGTCGATTCCCGCCACTAATTCACCCTCCGCGCCGGTGCCGGTGCCTGGAGGAGATCAATGAAGTCGGTGGCTGTCCGCTCCATGTCGTTGATCAGTCGGCGGATTCTGCCCAGGAGCAGGTTGTAGCAGAAGAGCGCGAGGATGCCGACCACAAGCCCGGCTGCCGTCGAAATCAGCGCCTCCCAGATGCCGCCGGCCAGTACGCTGGGGTTGACGTTGCCCTGCAGATTTTGAATCTGCTGGAAGGCCTTAATCATGCCCGTTACCGTCCCGAGAAACCCGAGCATCGGAGAAATGCCAGCAATGCTTGCCAGCATATCCGTG
>JAJCYP010000110.1 GCA_029262855.1 Bacteroidota bacterium
TCAGTCCTCGGGCTCGTACTACTCATTATCACCTGACCTCACAGTCGATCCGCAACAGTCCAAGGCAACAGAGACGGTTATCGGGTCGACCCGAAACCGCATCTCATGCGACAGCCAAGACGAAGCGATACAGTCAAGAAGGGGTATGAGCGCGCCCCGCATCGGTCCCTTCTCAGGGCCACCGGCGCCATACAGAGCGACGAGGACTTCGACAAGCCGTTCATCGGCGTCTGCAACTCCTACATCGATCTGATCCCGGGCCATGTCCACCTCCAGGCCTTCGGGCAAGTGGTTAAGGATGCCGTGCGCGAGGCCGGCGGAGTCCCGTTTGAGTTCAACACCATAGGCGTCGACGACGGGATCGCGATGGGGCACATCGGCATGCGCTACTCGCTGCCGTCCCGGGAGCTTATCGCTGACTCTGTCGAGACCGTCGCGGCGGCGCACTGGCTGGATGGACTTGTTTGCATCCCCAACTGCGACAAGATTGTGCCCGGGATGCTCATGGGGGCCCTGCGTCTCGACATCCCGGTGATCTTTGTTTCGGGTGGCCCGATGAAAGCGGGCGTAACGCCCGACGGAAAGAAGATCGACTTGATCTCGGTCTTCGAGGGCGTCGGGCAGTACAAATCTGGCGAGATCGGCAAGAAGGAACTGGATGTGCTCGAGCAGTTCGGGTGTCCCACCTGTGGATCATGCTCGGGGATGTTCACGGCCAACTCGATGAACTGCATCATGGAGGCGCTCGGCCTCGCGCTCCCCGGGAATGGCAGCATTCTGGCCGTTGATCCGCGCCGTCACGAACTCGCGCGGGCGGCCGCGGGGCGGATCGTGGATCTCGTGGACGAAGGCCTGACGGCCCGCAAGGTGGTGACCAGGGACGCGCTGGATGACGCGTTCGCTCTGGACATGGCGATGGGCGGCTCGACGAATACGATCCTTCATCTGCTCGCTGCAGCAAAGGAGGCCGGCATCGAGTATGATCTGGAGCGCATAAACGAGATCTCCTCGCGGGTCCCCTATCTGTGCAAGGTCTCGCCAGCCACGCCCAACGTCCACATGGAAGACGTGGAGAATGCCGGTGGGGTGCCTGCCATTCTTAAGGAGTTGCACAAGATGGGACTCCTGAATGCCGACCGGCCGACCGTCGCCGGCGGAACGCTGGCCGACACGCTGGAACGGGCGAGGAACTCCAATCCCATCGTGATTCGCACCGCCAAGGCGCCTTTCCGCAAGACCGGTGGTCTGTCGATTCTCTTTGGCAACATTGCCCCGCGGGGAGCGGTGGTCAAGACCGGGGCGGTTGCCGACCACATGCTGGACTTCGAGGGTCCCGCCCGCATCTACGAATCCCAGGACGCCGCGGTGGAGGGCATCCTGGGAGGCGAAGTTCAGGAGGGCGAGGTCGTCGTGATTCGCTATGAAGGTCCACGCGGCGGCCCGGGAATGCCGGAGATGCTCCAGCCAACCTCGGCGCTCGCGGGGATGCGTCTGGACCGATCGGTTGCCATGATCACCGACGGTCGATTCTCTGGCGGTACCCGCGGTCTGTCGATTGGCCACTGCTCTCCGGAGGCGGCATCCGGCGGCGTGATTGCCGCCGTCCAGCCTGGTGACCGGATTCGTATTTCCATTGAGAACAGCTCACTCGAACTCCTGGTGGACGAGTCCGAGATCGCCTCGCGTCTGGCGGCGCTTCCACGGTTCGAACCGAAGATCAGGGGCGGCTACCTCGAGCGGTACACCTGGTTTGTGACCAGCGCCTCCGAAGGGGCCGTGCTCGAGATTCCTCGGCCCGAATGGGCGCAGCCCGCGGGCGCCGGCGAATCCCCCAAGACATCCGAACATTCCCCAGCCCTGGCCCAGTAACATGACGACAGCTACTCATTTCCCGCTCAATGCCGGAGGAGACGGTGCCGCCCCGGGGCACGATCCGACGCCAGTCAGTGGCGCCGAAATTCTCATCCGAAGCCTTGAGGCCGAGGGCGTCGAGTATGTCTTCGGCCACCCCGGCGGTGCCGTCATCAAGATCTACGATGAGATGCACCGCATCCAGCCGAGCTGGGAGCACATTCTTGTCCGGCACGAGCAAGGCGGAACGCACGCGGCCGAAGGATATGCCAAGGCCACCGGCAAGGTGGGCACGGTCCTCGTCACGAGTGGTCCCGGAGCGACCAACTGTGTGACCGGTATCGCAGATGCATTCATGGATTCGGTACCGATCGTGGTGTTTACCGGGCAGGTCCCGACGGCGCTCATCGGAAACGATGCGTTCCAGGAGTGCGATACCATCGGTGTCACCCGGTCGATCACGAAGCACAGCTTCCTGGTTCGAGATGTCGCCGACCTGGCATCAACCGTCCGGGCCGCGTATCACATCGCCAGGACCGGGCGCCCCGGACCGGTGGTGGTCGACTTGCCGAAGGACGTCCTGCTGGCCACGGCGCCGTTCCACTATCCCGATGAGGTAGCCCTGCCCGGGTACTCGTATGTCGGGAAGGGCAATCGGGAGCAGATCGAGCGCGCGGCCGAAATGATCATGGCCTCCGAAAAGCCGCTGCTCTACGTAGGCGGCGGCACCATCAACAGTGGCGCAACGAAGGAGTTGACGGCCCTGGCCCGGAAGACCGGCATCCCGGTGACCACGACGCTTCATGGTCTGGGCGCGTTTCCGGAGACGGACCCACTTTCCGTGGGAATGCTGGGGATGCACGGCACGTGGTATGCCAACCAGGCCGTTCAGAACTCGGATCTGCTGATCGCGGTGGGCGCCCGGTTTGATGACCGGGTCACCGGGAAACTCGATGCGTGGGCACCACAGGCCAAGATCATCCACATTGATATCGACCCCGCCTGCATCTCCAAGAACGTGCCCGTGGACTGCCCCATCCTCGGCGATGTCCGTCTCGTGCTCGAGGAGCTGGAGCCCCTGCTCTCAGCCAAGGACACCTCGGCCTGGCTGGCACGAATTGACGGCTGGCGCGAGGACTGTCCGATGGATTTCGTGCCCGACGGCAAGCTCCGGCCCCAGCAAATCATCCAGGCGTTGCGGGAGAAGACAGGCGGTGACGCGGTGGTGGTCACCGACGTCGGTCAGAATCAGATGTGGGCCGCGCAGTTCTTCTCGTACGCCAGGACGCGCAGTCACATCACCTCCGGAGGACTGGGCACGATGGGGTTCTCACTCCCGGCGGCCATGGGCGCGGCGTTCGGCATGCGGGGTCAGGATGTCCCGGTCATCTCCATCAATGGCGATGGCGGCTTCCTGATGAACAGTCAGGAATTGGGTGTCTGCGCCGCACATGGTCTGCCTCTGAAGATTGTGATCCTCAACAACAGTTTCCTCGGCATGGTGCGGCAGTGGCAGGAGCTCTTCCACGATGAGCGCTACAGCCACACCGATCTGACGACTACTAATCCGGACTTCGTGGCCCTGGCCAAGGCCTACCGGTGCGAGGGGCTTCGATGCGACAAGCCGGAAGATGTCCAGGCCACCATCGACAAGGCCTGGGAGATCAACGATCGCCCCGTCCTCATGGAATTCCAGGTCATCACCGAGGAGATGGTATTCCCCATGGTGCCCGCGGGCGCCGCCACCGACGACATGATCACGCAGCGGTTCGATCCTGAACTCTCCGCCTGAGCGAACACACCATGACAGATACAGCAACGCTGACGTCCCAACAGATCATTCGCAAGAAGGCCGCCGGTGAGCCGGTCAATGCGGATGATGCGCCGATGGTGCACCGTCACGTGATCACGGTCCTGCTGGAGAACTCGATTGGTGCCCTCAATCGGGTAACAAACATGTTCTCCGCGCGCGGCTTCAATTTGGAGAGCGTTTCGGTTGGGGAGACCGACCGGGATCGTGTCTCTCGCCTGACGCTTGTCACTACAGGTAATGACCGTATCATTGCCCAGGTGCTTCAGCAACTCAACAATCTGGTCGACACGCTGGTGGTTGATGACGTGACGAACCAGGAGTACGTCGAGCGGGAGCTCTGCCTCATCAAGGTCTCCTATGAGGCGGAAACGCGTCCCGCGCTCATGGACATCGTGGAGATCTTCCGCGGCAATGTCATCAACATCACGCCTGAGACGATGACGTTCGAGGTAACCGGACCGACGTCCAAGATCAATGCCTTCATAGGCATGATTAAGCCGCACGGCATCAACGAACTGGCGCGTAGCGGCCGTGTGGCCATGCGCAGGCATCTGGCTTTTGAGGCCTGAACCCAAAAAACCCGCCCAAGAGAACATGAACGTCTATTACGAAGCCAATCCCGATCTCATTCGCAGCCGCCGCGTCGCTGTGATCGGCTACGGGTCCCAGGGACATGCACACTCGCTGAATCTCCTGGAGAGCGGAGTCAATGTGTGCGTGGGACTGCGACCGGGATCCGCCTCCGCCGAAAAGGCGGCCGCCAAGGGACTAAAGGTCAAGTCGGTTGCTGAGGCGTCGGATTGGGCCGACGTCATCATGATCCTCATTCCGGATCAGCACCAGAAGGCGGTGTACGAGGCCGAGATCCAGCAGCACGTCACGCCCGGGAAGGCCTTGGCGTTTGGGCACGGATTCAACGTGCATTATGACCAGATCCAGGCGCCCGAAGGGGTGGATGTGTTCATGGTCGCCCCCAAGTCGCCGGGCCACCTGGTCCGACGAACCTATACGGAGGGGAACGGCGTGCCGTGCCTGGTGGCAGTTGCTCAGGACGCATCGGGATCCACGTTGGAGCTGGCGCTGTCCTATGCCGACGCGATCGGTGGGACCAGAGCGGGCGTGATCGAGACCAACTTCAAGGACGAGACGGAGACGGATCTCTTTGGCGAGCAGGCGGTGCTGTGCGGTGGTGCGGCTGAACTCATCAAAGCCGGCTTCGAAACGCTCACGGAGGCCGGCTATCCGGAGGAACTGGCGTATTTCGAATGCCTGCACGAATTGAAGCTGATCGTTGACCTCTTCTATGAGGGTGGCCTCGAGTACATGAACTACTCGGTCTCCGACACGGCCGAATACGGCGGCTATTCTCGCGGCCCCCGCGTGGTCACTCCCGCGGTCAAGGCAGAGATGCAGCGCATCCTTGGCGAGGTCCAAAGCGGCGCATTCGCCCGCGAGTGGATCAGGGAGTGTGAAACCGGGGGAACTGGGATGGCCGCCTACCGGGTAAGCACGGATACACACCCGCTGGAACAGGTTGGGCGACGGCTTCGGGGCATGATGCACTGGCTGCGTCCGAAGGCGGCCGCGGATACGGCGGCCTCGCCGATGGATCGCGCAGAAGCGGAAGCCTGAAGATGAACCGGGGATCTCGTTCATACCGAATCGCATTGCTTCCCGGAGACGGGATAGGGCCGGAGGTCACGACCTCCGCCACGGAGGTCCTGGAGACCGTCGCCGATGCGCATGGGTTTAGTCTTGAGACCGCCGAGTATCCGGTTGGCGGTGCGGCCATAGATCATGTCGGCCAGCCGCTGCCAGCCGGTACGCTCACGGGATGCCTGGACGCCGACGCGGTGATGCTCGGGGCGGTCGGAGGACCGGCCTGGGACCACGGGACGGGCGATAAGCGGCCGGAGGCGGGACTGCTCGCTCTCCGGAAGGGCTTGGGCACGTTCGCAAATCTTCGCCCAGTCGCGGTACCACGTGCGCTGGCGGCGCTTTCACCGCTTCGGGAGGAACGGGTCACGGGAGTCGACCTGCTCATTGTCCGCGAGTTGACGGGTGGGATCTATTTCGGCACCCCTCGGACCGAGGGCGAGGACGTGGCCTCAGACACCATGCTCTACACAAAGACCGAGGTTCAGCGGATCACGCGAATCGCCGGCCAGTGGGCTCGCAAGCGTGGAGGTCGTATCACCTCGGTGGACAAGGCCAACGTGTTGGCATCCTCGCGGTTGTGGAGGGCCGCGGTGGAGGAGGTGCTGGCGGCGGAATTCCCAGAGCTTGCCCTCGACCAGCTTTACGTAGACAACGCCGCCATGCAGATCGTTCGCGATCCGCGGCAGTTCGATGTGATCCTGACCGGCAATCTGTTCGGAGACATACTCTCCGATCTGGCTGCCACCCTGCCGGGATCTCTGGGCGTGCTCCCCTCGGCAAGCGTAGGAGAGGGCGTTGGAATTTTTGAGCCCGTTCACGGAAGCGCTCCTGACATCGTCGGTTTGGACCAGGCCAACCCCATCGGAATGATCCTCAGTGCCGCCATGATGATGGACCATCTCGGCGAGCCCGACGCGGCCGCTGCAATTCGCCAGGGAGTAGACGGGGCGCTGAATGACGGTCTGGTGACTGCCGATCTGGCGCGCGATTTGCGTTTCGTGGGTACTCGCGAAATGACCGAGAGAATCTGTAAGTGGGCGGTAACATCTGCCGCCACCACACGAACCTAAAGCTGACCAATACGGCATGGCCGATTCCGCTACAAACCGGGTAATCATCTTCGATACCACCCTCCGCGACGGCGAGCAGGCCCCAGGGGGATCGATGACCGTACCTGAAAAGGTGCAAATCGCGCATCAGTTGGCGCGTTTGGGTGTGGATATCATAGAAGCCGGATTTCCGATTTCGTCCCCGGGTCAGGCCGAGGCAGTCCGGAGAATCGCCACCGAGGTCGAAGGGCCCGTGATCTGTGGTCTGGCCCGCGCGAAGGAGGCCGACGTTCACGCGGCTGGAGAAGCGCTCGAGTCGGGCAAGCGAGTTCGTATCCACACGTTCATCGCCACGAGCGACATCCACCTCCTAAGTAAGTTTGCCGACGACCGTTACGGCAAGTCGCTGGCCGCGAAGCGGGAGACCATCAAGGAGATGGCGGCGGACGCCGTCAAGCTCGCCCGTACCTACACGGATGACGTGGAGTTCTCCGCCGAGGACGCCGGCCGAACCGAAATCGACTATCTCGTGGAAGTGGCCCAGGCGGCGGTCAACGCGGGCGCGACCACCATCAACATTCCGGACACCACGGGCTATTGCACGCCGTCGGAGTATGCCGGCCTCTTCACCGAACTCATGGAGCGCTGCCACTTCGGCCCCGAGGTGATCTTCTCCACCCACTGCCACAACGATCTCGGGCTGGCAGTCGCGAACTCGATCTCAGCGGTGTTGGCCGGAGCCCGCCAGGTGGAGTGCACCATAAACGGCATCGGTGAGCGGGCTGGAAACGCGGCGCTCGAGGAATTCGCCATGGCCCTCCAGGTGCGGAAGAATCGTTTCGGACTCGACACCGGCATCGATAGCAAACTGCTAACCGAGACCAGCCGCATGGTCTCAACGTTCTCCGGGTTCTCGGTGCAGGCCAACAAGGCCATCGTCGGTAAGAATGCCTTCAGCCATGAGGCCGGTATCCACCAGGACGGCGTGCTGAAGAACCGCGAGACCTACGAAATCATGAGTGCCGCGGACGTCGGCCAGCAAGTCGAGGCCATCCGCCTCGGACGTCATTCCGGCCGTCACGGCCTCTTTTCGCGCCTGACAAAACTGGGAATTCAGGTCCCGGAGTCCAAGCGCGATGTCATCTACGACCGTTTCCTAAAACTCGCCGATGCCAAGAAAGAAATCGGCGAATCAGACCTCTACCACCTCGTGCACGAAGACAACCCCAACATGAACGCGCCGCACTACGAACTCGAGTATGCGTCCGCCTCCGTCGCGACGAATGCGGACCCGGAAGCTCTGGTGCGGATCCGGCACGTCCGAACAGGCCGAATCGTGGAGCGGGGAGCCACCGGCGACGGGCCAATCGACGCCCTCTACCGAGCCATCGATCACGCCGTGGATGAGAGCCACGACCTGATCAACTACAACATTCGATCGGTCACCGAAGGAGCCGATGCGCTTGGCGAGGTCTCCGTGCTCATCGGCATCGGAGGCCCCTGTTTCAACGGGCGCTCCAGCGGCACCGACGTGGTCCTGGCCTCTGCCCAGGCCTACATCAACGCCCTGAACAGTCTGGCCGCGTTTCGTACTGAAGAAGAAGCGGTCCGGTTTGTCGGCGACGGCATCATGCGCGCCTTCGAGGGCGGTGTTGCCTGATGGGACAGACGCTCACGGAGAAGATCCTGGCGCAGCACGCCGGCCGCGAGCGTGTCGCGCCCGGCGACAACATTTGGGTGGATGTAGACATCCTGATGACCCACGATGTCTGCGGGCCGCCCACCATTGACATCTTCAAGCGGGAGTTCGGTGAGAACGCCAAGGTCTGGGACCAGAACAAACTCGTGATCCTGCCTGACCACTACATCTTTACCGAGGATCCGCACGCCCGGCGGAATATCGAACTCCTGCGGGCCTTTGCCGCTCAGCACGATCTCCAGCATTACTACGATGTCGGTACGTCCCGCTACAAGGGAGTCTGCCACGTGGCGCTGGCCGAGGAGGGGTTCAATCGTCCCGGCAACGTGCTTTTCGGGACCGACTCCCACACGTGTACCTCTGGGGCCTTCGGACTCTTTTCCACGGGGGTCGGCAATACCGACGCCGCGCTCATCATGGGGACCGGGAAGATCTGGGTCAAAGTGCCCGAGACCATGCGGTTTGTGTTCGAGGGCGAGTTGCCCCCGTACCTGATGGCGAAGGATCTGATTCTGGCCGTGATCGGCGAGATCGGTACGGACGGCGGCACCTATCGGACGCTGGAGTTTGACGGAGGCGCCGTCTACGACCTCTCGATGCAGGAGCGCATGACGCTTACAAACATGGCGATTGAGGCCGGCGGCAAGAACGGGATCATCGCGCCCGATCAGGTGACCTTCGACTTCGTCCGCGCCCGCACCGATGCACCCTTCCAGGCTGTGTACGGCGATGCCGACGCACGCTTTCATTCGGAGTACGTGTTCGACGTGTCCCAGATGGTCCCCGTTGTCGCCAAGCCGCACAGTCCGGACAACAAGGCGCCGGTTACCGAAGTGGTTGGGACGAGGTTGGACAAGTGCTACATCGGATCGTGCACGGGCGGAAAGCTTGAGGACTTCGAGGCGGCTGCACGGATTCTGAAGGGTCTGGAAGTGAAGGTCGCTACCTACGTGGTGCCGGCGAGCACCGAGGTGCAGCGACGGATGAAGGAAGTCACCATCGACGGCCAGACACTCTGGGACATCTTTGAGTCCGCCGGGTGCATGATGGGCCACGCCTCCTGTGGCGCCTGTCTTGGCGGTCCCATCGACACGTTCGGACGCGCGGTCGGAACGGAAGTGGTGATCTCTACGACCAATCGCAATTACCCCGGTCGCATGGGATCGAAAATGAGCGCCGTCTATCTGGCTTCGCCACTGACGGTGGCCGCATCTGCCTTGAATGGTGTGATCACCGATCCACGAGAGGTGCTTGTTTGAAAGACGTGATCCGCGGAAAGGCGTACGTAGTCGGAGACGCCATCGACACAGACCAGATCATTCCGGCCGCGCACCTGGTGTACTCGCTGACGATCCCCGAAGAGCGTAAGATGTACGGGCGATACGCCCTCAGCGGGGTTCCGGCCGACCAGCAGGGCCTGCCGAAGGGCGGTCAGCCCTTCACGGCTGAGGATTCGTTTGAAAGCGAGTACAAGGTCATCATCGGTGGCTCGAACTTCGGGTGTGGCTCCAGCCGGGAGCACGCTCCGTTTGCCATCGCCGAGGCAGGTTGCGAAGCCGTCGTGGCCGAATCCTATGCCAGGATTTTCTACCGCAACTCGGTGGATGGCGGGTTCGTGGTGCCTTTCGAGACGCGGGTCCCGCTGACCGAACGAATTCGGACCGGCGATGAGGTGGAGATCGACACGGTTCGCTCCACGCTGCACAACCACACCACGGGCGAAGACTTCCTGCTCAACCCGCTGGGCGATGTGGCTGACATTCTGAAGGCAGGGAATGTCTTCGAGTATGCCCGGCAGAAGGGCCTGATTAGCACCTGATAGAACGGCGCCACGTAAGCCCCCGGGTTGGCGTGAGACGCCACAACAAACCCGAACCATGGCTGTACTTGGGCCATCGAAGGCCGTCGAGATTTTTGACACTACCCTGCGTGACGGCACGCAGGGAGAGCACGTTTCCCTGTCTGCGGCAGACAAGATTCGAATCGCCCGGCGCCTGGACGCGGCGGGGGTGGATGTCATCGAGGGCGGGTGGCCCGGCTCGAATCCCAAAGACATGGAGTTCTTCTCGCGGGCACGCGACGAGGACTGGAATCATGCCCGGATCTGTGCATTCGGGTCCACAAGACGGGTCCAGTTCGCACCCGAGGACGACCCCAACCTCCGCGCCATGCTGGATGCCGGTACATCGGCTGTTTCACTCTTCGGCAAGAGTTGGACGCTGCATGCGACGGTCGCGCTGGGCGTAACCCTGGAGGAGAATCTGGAGCTCATCGCCAGTTCAGTGGCCTGGCTGAAGGACCAGGGAAGACGCGTCATCTACGACGCCGAACACTTCTTCGACGGCTACGCCAATGACCAGGCGTACGCGCTGGCGACTCTGGAGGCCGCAGCCTCTTCCGGGGCGGATGTGCTTGTCCTTTGCGACACGAATGGGGGCACCCTGCCAGGCATTCTTGGCCGGGCCATGGCCGAGGTCGGCCAACGCTTCTCGCTCCCAATCGGAATTCACTCCCACAATGACAGCGGTTGCGCCGCCGCAAACGCTATCGTAGCGGTCGAGGCGGGTGCCCGGCACGTCCAGGGGACCATCAATGGAATCGGCGAACGGTGTGGCAACGCAGATCTGTGCACAGTCATCCCGGCACTTCAACTGAAGCTCGGTTTCGACTGCCTTCCGGCAGATGCGCTGGGCAGTCTGGCCGAGCTCTCCCACTTCGTGGACGACCAGGCCAACATCAGCTCGATCGATCGCGCGCCGTACGTGGGCCGGAGTGCCTTCGCGCACAAGGGAGGTATCCACGTCTCAGCCGTCATGAAGGATTCCCGACTCTACGAACACACGACGCCCGAGTCCATTGGCAACAAGCGTCGGGTTCTGGTTTCAGACCTGTCGGGGCAGAGCAACGTCCGGTACAAGGCCGAGGAATTCGGGATTGATCTGGAAGGACGCAAGGTGGCCCGCGGCACGGTTCAGCGGATCAAGGAGATGGAGAACACCGGATACGCATTCGAAGCGGCCGAGGCATCCTTCGAACTGCTGCTCCGATCGGGGGCGGGCCAGGAGACCGAGTTCTTTCAGTTGGATCGGCTGCGTGTTCGGACCGAAATGGAAGGACCCGGGAGCGAGCATTCCGAGGCGTCGGCAGTGATTGTCGTGGGCGCGCGGAGGGAGCACGTGGTCGCAGAAGGACACGGCCCGGTCGACGCCATTTCCCAGGCCCTGAGGAAGGCGCTGCTGGGGGCGTACCCCGCTCTGGCGGACATCAAACTGTCCGACTATAAGGTGCGCGTGTTGACGCCCGAGGAGGGGACCGCCGCCAAGGTCCGCGTGCTGATCGAGCATGACTTCCACGGTGAAAAGTGGAACACGGTTGGGGTGAGTAGCAACATCATTGAGGCCAGCTGGCAGGCGCTGGCGGACGGGGTAAGCTACTGGCTCGTGAAGGAGGGAGCGGAGGCGGTGGCTGTCGAGGTCTGAAGCGGCAATTTGCGCAAGGCACCCGAAAATCGGAGATTGGGGCTGTTCCACTCGTTGGAGCAACTCCCTCAAGTCCTCACTCAACCCCTCTTGGAGGTGCACATGGACAAGCGATTCCTCACTGCCACGGCCGTAGGCACGGTGGCTCTCTTTCTCGCCGGGTTCCTGATCTACGGCGTTCTGCTTTCGGGCTACATGGCCGAGAACATGGACGCTTCCGCGATGGTCGATCCCCCGGACTGGCTCTGGCTGGTCATCTCAACCGCCCTGATGGCCATCCTCTTTACCTACATCTTTTCCAAGTGGGCAAGTATCTCCACCTGGAAAACCGGCGCAAAGGCTGCGGCTGTCATCGGCTTCCTCGTGGCATCCAGCTATGCCACGGGGATGTACGCCATGTCCACGTTGTATGCGGGCGGTCTCATGGCAGTACTGGTTGATGTGATTGGCAGCACGGTGATGTCCGCCATAGGCGGCGCCGCCATCGGCGCCGCGCTCGGAATGGGCTCGGGCAACGGCGAATGATACTGTTGGAGATCGGGCGCCCCGGGGAGATTACCCCGGGGCGCTCAGTTTCCCGCGGGACGCCGAACCAGTGGCGGTCGTCGTCGCCAGGACGGCCATGCGCTGATCGGGCAACTGATACGGCCCTCAGCCGTACCCACCCTCTTTTGCTATGTAACCCGGCCGGTGGAAGGCCTTCCAGACTTCCTCCGGCAGCTTGATGAGAACCACGCTAGCGCTCTTTCTTCTGTCCTTGTCGGTCGGCGCGGTCCTCGCGATCACGCCCACCTTTGACGGAAACCTGAATCCCATCGCGGACGGTGCGGCCCTGACGGCGTTGGCTCCAGCAGAGCACCATCCCGTGGTCCTGCTCCACGGCTTGGCGAGGACGAGTGCGTCGATGAACCGAATGCAGCGGAAACTGAACGAGGCCGGTTTCGAGACCTGCAACATCAGTTACCCGTCGCGCAGTCACACCATCGAGACGCTGGCCACGGAGTACGTCCTCCCACAGATCGAGGAATGCGCCGGCAAAGGTGAGGTGTCCATCGACTTCGTGACCCACTCCATGGGTGGTCTCATTGTCCGATACCTGGCCGAAGAGGAACTCGCGGACCGCATGGGCAGAGTGGTCATGCTGAGTCCGCCAAACGGGGGCAGCCAGATAGTAGACAAGATTGGAGACTGGTGGCTCTTTGAGGTGGTCAATGGTCCGGCCGGAAGTGAGATGGGAACGGACAGTACGAGCCTGCCCCGGCAGTTGGGGCCGCCCGATTACGAGGTGGGCGTCATAGCGGGTACCCGATCCATCAACCTCATTCTCTCGACCCTGATCGAAGGAGACGACGATGGAAAGGTGTCCGTCGAGAACGCGCGGCTGGAAGGGATGACCGATTTCCTGGCGATTCCGGCATCGCACCCCTTCATCATGCGAAAGACGCGCGCGATCGAGCAGGCAATTCACTTCCTCGAAAACGGCGTCTTTCTGGAAGGGTGACGATTGGCGCGCTCCTCGGGTCGTCTGACCTCGCATGCGGAAGCAACGGCCATCCCGCTGCTGGGCCGAAAAAACTGAGGCGGCGCCCTTTCGCAGCATTGGAAACGCTTCCAAAGTCTTCGGAAACGGTTTCTTTTTGTACAAAAGCGCTTCCAATGCCTTAATAAGTTGTGAAACAAGACCCGAACCCTTATTGATATAGGCTCCCCAACCTGCCATTTCCGTGAGCGAGCCGCACCAAACCCTGTATCAGCCCGATTTCGAGCATGACGCGTGTGGCGTCGGGATGATCTGCAGGATAGATGGCGGGAAGCGGCACAAGGTGGTTTCCCAGGCGCTGAAGATCCTGCGGCGCCTGGAGCACCGCGGGGCAACCGGGGCAGATCCGGAGACCGGGGACGGCGCAGGGATACTCGTCCAGATCCCGCATGCGTATCTCGCTCGAGACGTCCGGAAACTGGGGTTCTCCATTCCAGCGGAAGGCGACTACGGCTTGGCCCAGCTATTCCTGGAGACGGGAGCTGGCAATCGGACCTCCGAGACACGCGAGAGCATCGAGCGCTCTGTAAGCGAATCCGGACTGCGGATACTCGGGTGGCGAAGGGTCCCCACCCGGTCGTCGGTTCTGGGAGAGTCGGCGTTGGGAGGAGAGCCTGAGGTCTGGCAGTTGTTTCTCGAGAAACCAGCGGACATCGAGCCAGGAGATGCCTTTGAACGCAGACTCTATGTGGCGCGTCGACGGCTTGAGAACAGCCACGCAGGACAGCTATTCGTGACGGGATTGTCGTCCCGGACGGTGGTCTACAAGGGCATGCTGACAGTCGCCCAGCTGTCCTCCTATTACGAAGACCTTCAGGACCCGGCCTTCAAGTCGGCGGTGGCCATCGTCCACTCGCGCTTCTCGACAAATACGCTGCCCCAGTGGCATTTGGCGCACCCGTTCCGCTACCTGGCGCACAACGGCGAGATCAACACGCTCAGGGGCAATGCCAACTGGATGAGGGCTCGGCAGCATCTGTTTGCCTCGCCCGAATTCGGAAAGGATCTGGACGCCATTCGGTCCGTGCTGTCCGAAGGGGGATCTGACTCGCAGCAGTTTGACCAGGCCCTCGAACTGCTTCGAATGACAGGCCGGAGCCTTCCTCACGCCATGATGATGCTTGTGCCCGAGGCCTGGGAGCACGACGATCTCATGGACGAAAAGAAGCGTTCGTTCTACGAGTACAACTCTTGCCTCATGGAGCCCTGGGATGGTCCGGCCGCTGTTCTGTTTTCAGACGGTAGATTTGCCGGCGGGCTCCTCGATCGAAACGGCCTGCGGCCGGGCCGCTACGTGATTACGCATGACGGCTATCTGGTCGTGGGCTCCGAGGCCGGAACGCTGGATCTGGAGGCCTCGCGCATCAAGGAAAACGGGAGGCTGCGACCAGGAAAGATGCTGCTGGTTGACCTCAAGGAAGGCCGTCTGGTGGAAGACGAGGAAATCAAGGCCAGTGTGGCCGGCCAGCGACCCTACGGCGACTGGGTAGCAAAGAACCTGAAGCCGGTCGGTGGCCTCCCGGCCGATGCGCCGAATGAGGCCCGTCTGCCTGAGGATCTTACGCAGATGTGGCGGGCCTTCGGATACACCAGAGAGTCGCTCGAACTGCTGTTGGTCCCCATGGCGGAAGTCGGAAAGGAGCCGCTTGGATCGATGGGTCGGGACATTCCGCTCTCTGTCCTCTCCGATCACCCGAGGCCGCTGTTCGACTATTTCAAGCAGCTTTTTGCTCAGGTGACGAATCCCCCGCTCGACGCCATCAGGGAGCAGCTGGTGACTTCGCTGTATGTGAACCTCGGAGCTGAGGCCAATCTGTTCTCTGAGACTCCCGAGCATGCCAGCATGCTTCGGCTGGATCAACCGGTGATTTCAAGCGACGATCTGAACCGCATCCAAGGCACAGCGCGCACCACGGAGTTGGAGAGTCTCGTGCCGGCGGGCACCCATGGCGAGGGACTGCAACAGGCTGTCTCCCGACTATGCGACCGCGCATCCGCCGCCGTCGATGCGGGATCGGACATTCTGATTCTGACAGACCGTGCGCTGTCAGAGAGCCGTATGCCGATTCCCTCCCTGCTGGCAGTTGGAGCCGTGCATCACCACCTGATTGCGACCGGCAGGAGATCCCGTTGCTCGCTCATGGTGGCCAGTGGCGAGCCGCGAGAGGTGCACCACTTCTGCACGCTGGTTGGATACGGCGCAAACGCCGTCCATCCCTGGCTGGCTCTGGCAACCGCAACCCGACTGACGGAAGACTCGCTCTCCGACGAGACGGCCCAGGAGAACTGCCTGGATGCACTGAACGCCGGCGTGCTCAAGGTGATGAGCAAGATGGGAATTTCCACCGTCCAGTCGTACTGCGGCGCACAGATTTTTGAGGCCGTGGGAATCCACCAGGAAGTGATCGATCTGGCCTTCGCTGGTACGCCAAGCCGGATCGGCGGCGTGAAACTGGAGGGAATCGCTCGAACCTACCAGACCTTCCACGATCATGCATGGACGCCGTCGGATTCCCGCAGTCTCTCGGAAGGTGGGACCTACAGGTGGCGTCGAGGAGGCGAGCACCACATGCTGCGCCCCATGGTCGTCGCACGGCTCCAGGAGGCCGTCCGGGGCAATGACGCCGATTCGTACAGCGATTTCGCGAGCCTGGTCAACGACCAGTCCGCAAAGCTGGGTACGCTTCGGGGGCTGCTCGATTTCTCGGATAATGTGGCGGCCATTCCCATCGACGAGGTGGAGCCGTGGCCGGATATTGTGAAGCGATTCAAGTCCGGCGCCATGTCCTACGGGTCCATCTCCGGCGAGGCACATGAGACACTCGCCGAGGGTATGAATCGGCTCGGCGGTCGCAGCAATACCGGCGAAGGCGGGGAAGACCCGGAGCGGTATGATCGCGGCAACCCCACCCGCAGTCGCATCAAGCAGGTTGCCTCCGGAAGGTTCGGCGTGACGATGGCCTATCTGGGCAGCGCCGACGAGATCCAGATCAAGATGGCGCAGGGCGCAAAGCCCGGGGAAGGGGGGCAGTTACCGGGATCGAAAGTCTATCCGTGGATTGCCCGAACAAGACACTCCACGCCCTATGTCGGCCTGATCTCACCCCCGCCGCATCATGACATCTATTCGATCGAGGATCTGGCGCAACTGATCTTCGACCTCCGCAACACCAACCCGGAGGCGCGCATCAGCGTGAAACTGGTGTCCGCGGCCGGCGTCGGGACCATCGCAGCGGGTGTGGCGAAGGCGAAGGCAGACGTGGTTCTGATTTCTGGTCACGACGGAGGCACCGGGGCCTCGCCCAGAAACTCCATCCTCCACGCCGGCCTCCCCTGGGAGATGGGGCTGTCGGAGACGCATCAGACGCTGGTGAGAAACGGGCTGCGGGGCCGGATCACGGTCGAGTGCGACGGCGGATTGCGCACGGGCAGGGATGTCGCGATGGCAGCGCTTCTCGGCGCCGACGAGTTCGGGTTCGCCACGATTCCCCTTGTGGCGATGGGCTGCGTCATGATGCGAAAGTGTCATCTCAACACGTGTCCGGTAGGGATTGCGACGCAGGACCCCGTGCTCCGTGCACGGTTCAAGGGCCAGCCAGAGCATGTTGTCAACTACTTCCACTTCGTAGCGGAGGAGCTGCGCACCATCATGGCCAGCCTGGGGATTCGGACCCTGGAGGAAATGGTTGGACGGGTGGATCTCCTGGAGCAACGCGAGGTCAGGCACCCGCGAGCGGGCCTGCTGGATCTCAGCCGACTGATTGCGCCGGCCAGGACGCAGCGCTCGATTCGTGCGTTTGATCAACGGGAGGAGGTAGATCACTTGGAGGGGGCACTGGACCTGGCCTTTATCCGAGAGGCGGCCCCCGCCCTCGAGCACAGGAAGCGCATCAGGATTCGGAGGTTGGTTGACAACACGCACCGCACCATCGGCACCCTGCTGAGCCGGTCGGTCCTGCAGGCAGTGGGTCCGCAGGGACTTCCGCCCGACACGATTACCCTGGACCTGGAGGGATCCGCCGGTCAGAGCTTCATGGCTTTCGCCGTGCCTGGGGTCACCGCCCGCCTGACGGGTCAAGTCAACGACTACCTGGCCAAAGGGCTTTCGGGTGGGCGCGTCATCATTTCTCCGCCGGATGACGTGGGCTTCCGTCCTCACGAGCAGATTGCCGTCGGGAACGTGGGACTCTACGGGGCCACTTCCGGACAGGTGTTTATTCGAGGCCGCGCCGGCGAACGGTTTGCAGTCAGAAACAGCGGCGCTGAAGCCGTTGTCGAGGGTGTCGGGGACCACGGCTGCGAGTACATGACCGGTGGTCGGGTGGTTGTTCTGGGACCGACCGGCCGCAATTTTGCGGCTGGCATGAGCGGCGGGGTGGCCTACGTCCTCGATGGCACACGCGACTTCCGAACCGGTCGCTGCACCAGCAACGGCGTCGAGCTGCTGGAATTGTCGGATCCCGAAGAAATCGCGCTACTGCACGCCATAGTCCAGGAGCATCGTGAGCTTACCGGAAGCGATACGGCCCGGTGGGCCCTCGACAACTGGGACGAGGCGGTGCGCGAGTTCGTCAAGGTGATGCCTCTGGAATACAAGGCCGCCCTCGCGCGCATCGAGGAAGAGCAGGCGTCCGAAGCAAATCTTGCAGCAGCCTGATATGGGAAAGCCTACCGGATTCGTGGAGTACGACCGTGTTGATGTGATCTTGCGACCCGTGGAAGAGCGGCTCGGCGATTACCGTCAGGTTGCCCTTACGCCGACCGCCGAAGACGCCCGGGTTCAGGCTGCTCGCTGCATGGATTGCGGGATTCCGTTCTGCCACTCGGGATGTCCCCTCGGAAACCTGATTCCGGACTGGAATGACCTCGCCTACCAGGGTCGCTGGGCCGAGGCCTACGAGCGGCTTCGGGAAACGAACAACTTCCCCGAGTTCACGGGCCAGATCTGCCCGGCGCCCTGTGAGAGCGCCTGTGTCGCCGGGATTGGAGGTGAGGCGGTCTCGATTGAGCAGGTTGAGTGGGCGATTGCCGAAGAAGCATACCGTGGCGGGGGCGTCGAACCGCGCCCGCCCGTCAAACGGACCGGCAAGCACGTGGCCGTCATCGGCTCCGGCCCCGCGGGACTGGCGTGCGCCGATCAACTCAACCAGGCGGGCCATCGGGTGGTCGTTTTCGAGCGGGCACCTCGGCCGGGAGGACTCCTGAGGTATGGAATCCCTGACTTCAAACTCGAAAAATGGGTCATCGACCGGCGATTGGACGTGATGGAAGCCGAGGGTATCCGGTTCGTATGCGGAGTCGAGGTTGGGACCGATGTGGGCCGTGACGAGCTGGACATGTACGACGCGGTGGTGCTTTGCACGGGGTCGACGGTGCCAAGGGATCTTAGTATCTCCGGCCGAGACCTTTCCGGGGTGCATTTCGCAATGGAATTTCTCGGGGCCCAAAACAGGCAGGTAGCGGGCATTCCCGATGAGGATGCACCCAGCGCAGCAGGCAAGCATGTTGTGGTCATTGGGGGTGGTGATACGGGAAGCGACTGCGTCGGAACCGCCAATCGACAGGGAGCGGCTTCGGTCACGCAGTTCGAGGTATTGGCGACTCCCCCGGTAGCACGTCCGGATCATCAACCCTGGCCCTACATGCCCATGGTGTTGAAGACCACTTCCTCGCACAAGGAAGGCGTCCAGAGGGAATGGTCGGTGCTGACAACATCCTTCGGTGGGAACGGCCACGTAGAGTCCGTTACGACCATGAGAGCGGAACGGACGGAGTCAGGGTTCCGCCCGCTGAAAGGAACTGAGGAAGTGTGGCCGGCCGAACTCGTACTTCTTGCCGTCGGGTATACCGGCACGGAGCATGGTCTGGTAGCCAAACTCGGGTTGGAGCGCGGGCCGCACGGTACCGTCGGCGGGGATGCCTATACGACCAACCGGCCCGGATACTTTGCGGCCGGCGATGCCCGGCGCGGTCAGTCTCTGGTTGTGTGGGCCATATCAGAAGGGCGGGAGGCTGCCAGTGTCGTGGACGTGTATCTCGAGGGTCAGTCCCAGCTGCCGACCAAGGGCGAAGGGGATCTGCCGCGGCGGTAGAGAACCGTGAGACCACTTGGTCCGCGAGTCGTGCTGGCGGCCGATGGCCCCAGACTGGCGTTTCTGGACGTCAATCGTACTTTGTTTCGCCGGAGCCGCGCAACAGGACGCGTTCTGGTGGCGTCGTCGCCGTTGGCGATGCCCCCCCAAGGGGACGAATTCCAACAGGAAGACTCCCCGACATCAACCCGTTGAGGTTCGAAAATGGCTGAGTTAACTGCCGGCGTGAGCTGGATCGCTGTCATAGGCGGTTTTGTCGCCTCCTTCCTTCTTGGCTGGCTCTGGTACGGACCTCTGTTCGGAAAACAGTGGGCCGAAGGCTGCGGCGTCGAGCTTGGAGATGGCAAAGACATGCCCGCCGGCGCGATGATCACGCAGGCCCTGGGTACGTTCTGCCTCGCCTGGCTCTGGGGTGTCACGGCGGCTTCGATGGCGCTGTTGACCGCGATCCTCATCACGGTCACTGTCACGCTCTTCATCATCAGCAACGGCAAATACGTCAACAAGAGTGACAAGGCCATCATGATTGAAGCGTCCTACATTCTCGCGATGGGCGTCGTCATGTTCATCTTCCAGGCCATTTTCTAGCGCTCGAAGATGCTCCTTTGTACTCCCCGGTCGGCCTTCTCAAAACAGTTCTACGTCACTGGCGAGGGGGGAGCGCGCGGCGAGGTCGAGTTCAGGATAGCGACTGAGCAGGGTGCCATAGCCTGGGCCGGTACAACCTATGAAGTCCGGAAGCACGGCCCGGCAAGCGGATATTGGACGCTGGAAGACGGCGAGGAAATCCTGGCAGATGCCCGGAAGCTCTCCGTATTTCGCCGCAAGATCCTCATTGAGACGTCTGGCCTGAAGCTCGAACTGCTCCCGAGATCTTCCTTACGGAGGGCCTTTGACGTGCTGGAGAATGGGCAGGTGATTGGTTCGATTGAGCCGGCGCACGCATTCACACGGCGCGCATTCCTGGAGTTCGGTCCAGCGGTGCCAGTCCACATCCAGTTGTTCTGCTTCTGGATGGTGGCGCTGCTCTGGAGGCGCGCGCGGCGCAACAGCTGAAGCATCCCGGCAGGTACTATTCCGAGTATTCAGTACCATGGGTCAGACCCCGGTGCCATGAAACAGTTAACCCGAGCCGACGAAATGCTACTGGTCGCCATCCACTGCCTGGGTGAAGGCGCCTACAGTACCACCATTCTGGAGGAACTGAAAGACCGGGCCGACAAGAAAGTGACGGTCGGAAGCCTCTGGGTCTCCCTGGATGGGCTGGCTGAGCGCGGTTTTTTGCGCAAGAAGCCTCGTCCCGGCGATTCTGGCGGTCGGCCGAGAGTCTACTACGCGCTATCCCCCAAGGGTCGTCGGGCGCTCAAGCGATCGCGCGACATGCAGGCCCGCCTATGGGAAGGCGTTCCGTCACTCGACTAAAAAAACGCTTCCGGGATCCTGATGGCGCGTTTTTCACGTGGAGGCCGGCTCCACAGCGATGCTTCGGAGTAGTATTCCGCCACCCCCAGACCAGCACCATGAGCATTCTCCTAGCCTACAGCGGCGGCCTCGACACCTCATTCTGTGTCCCGTTTCTGAAGGAGCAGTTCGGTGAGCCCGTGATCACCGTGACCGTCAACACGGGCGGAGTCGCCCCGGACGAGGCCTCGGCCATTCACGCCCGATCACTCGAACTGGGGGCAGACAACCACATCCTGCTCGACGGTCGTCGGCGTCTCTTCGACGATCACTTGTCGTACCTCATTAAGGGCAATGTGCTGCGCGGCGGCGTGTACCCGCTTTGCGTGGGTCCGGAGCGCGTCGTTCAGGCACGGATGATCGTCGAGGAGGCGCGCCGGCAGGGTGCCCGGGCGGTCGCACACGGATCGACAGGAGCAGGAAATGACCAGGTGCGCTTCGATGTGGCACTTCGGATTCTGGCGGGCGATTTGGAGGTCATCACGCCCATTCGAGAACACGGCCTTTCTCGCGCGGATACCACGACCTACCTGAAGGAACGGGGCTTTGACGTGCCCGCTTCGACCACCACGTACTCCATCAATTCGGGCCTTTGGGGTACCACGATCGGAGGCCGCGAAACGCTCGATACCAGAGAGCCGGTGCCGGATGAAGCCTACGGGACCACCTCGCCCGCGGAGGCGCCCGATCAGCCCCTGGACATGGTCCTGGCCTTCCGAGACGGCGTTCCCGTTTCTGTCAACGGCACCGCCCTGGATCCCGTCTCGTTGGTGGAGCACCTCAACCGGGTCGGCGGCGAGCACGGCGTCGGTCGGGCCATCCACGTCGGAGACACCATCCTGGGAATCAAGGGACGGGTGGCGTTCGAGGCGCCGGCCGCAGCCATACTGATTGCCACGCACAGGGAGTTGGAAAAGGTAGTCCTCTCCAAATGGCAGCAATACCAGAAGAGCCACCTGGCTGATTTCTACGGGATGCTGCTCCACGAGGGTCAGTACTTTGATCCCGTCATGCGTGACATCGAGGCATTCATTGACCAGTCGCAGACGGTGGTGACCGGCGAGGTCAGACTCCGCCTGTTCAAGGGTGGCATTCAGGTCTTCGGTTGCACGAGTCCGCACTCCATGTTCGACGCGAACGTGGCCACGTACGGGGAAACGAACGAGCTCTGGGATGGGCGTGACGCGCGTGGCTTCGCCCGGATTGCCGCTGTGCACGCCCTCCTGGCCCGGACTGCCGGACCGGGCGTGTCCGAGGCTCAAGGGGCAGGCCAGCCCAACCCATGATTCTCCGCACCGCCATACTGCACGGCGCTGGCTACACCGGCCGCGAACTCGCCAGGCTGGTCTTGGGCCATCCGCGTCTGAGTCTGGACATGGTCACCAGCCGGACGTTCGCCGGGCAGACGCTTTGGCATGTACACTCCGCGATGCGCGGTACGACCGAGCTCCAGTTTTCGACGCCAGACAGTTTTGACGTCGATTCGGCGGATGTCGTCTTCGTGGCTGCAGAGCATGGACAGGGTGCCGTGGCCGTAAAAGGCCTCGTGGATGCCGGCTTCGAGGGATACATCGTGGATCTCAGCGCAGACTTTCGCCTGCCCGATCCGGCCGACTACGAGGCCCGGTATGAGCGCGACCATCCCGCCCCGGAGCTGGCTGGGACGTTCCAGTACGGCATGGCCGATCTCAGGAGCCCATACCCGGCCGGGACCAGGCACATTGCCAATCCAGGCTGCTTCGCAACGGGCCTTGCGCTCAGCCTGACCCCAATCGCGAGGGCCGATGGGATGGTCAGGGCCGCCGTGACCGCGCTGACCGGAGCCTCGGGCTCAGGCGCGCGCGCCAAGGCCACGACGCACTTTCCGGATCGGGAGGGGAATGTGCGAGCCTACCGGGTGTTCAACCATCAACATCAGGCCGAGTTGGCGCAGCTTTTCGGGCCCGACTCGCACGTGGATTTCGTTCCCGTGTCCGGCCCCTGGACGCGCGGCATTTGGGGCACCGCGCAGATCCAAGGGTCGACAGCCGATCTCGCAGAGGTATTCCAGGATGCGTACGCCGACCGCCCTTTGGTGCGCCTCTGGCCTGACCGGTTGCCCGAACTGAAATGGTCTGTGGGAACGCCGTATTGCGATATTGGCTGGGTTATCAAGGGTGAGTCCGCCGTGGTCGGATTCGGCCTGGACAATCTCCTCAAGGGAGCCGCGTCGCAGGCCATCCACAATCTGAACCTGGTCGCCGGGTGGCGGGAGACCGCCGGGCTCGTCCCGGCTGCCGCGGACAGGGCACCCGCCAACAATCCCCAGCCAGCGTGACGCACACCGACATAGTCCAACTGGAGGAGCGGTTCCAGATCAGGACCTACCGCAAGAAGCCCATCGCTGTTGTTCGGGGGGAGGGGTGCTGGATCTGGGACGCCGCAGACAAACGCTACCTGGACCTGTACGGCGGACACTGCGTGACGCTTCTGGGCCACAATCACCCGGGGGTGACGGCAGCGCTAAAGGCCCAGTTGGACCAGCTGACGTTCTATTCCAACGCCGTCTACAGCCCCGTCCGTGCCCGGGCCGCCGAAGCGCTGGCCAGTCTGGCCCCCGTCGGAATGCGCAATGTGTTCTTTTGCAGCACCGGCACGGAGGCGAACGAGACGGCGCTGAAGCTGGCCCGCAAAACCACCGGCCGAACCGAAATGCTCGCCATGGAGGGCGGCTTCCACGGCCGGACCATCGGAAGCCTGTCGGTCACACACGGGAAGTACCGGGAGCCCTACAAGGACGTGATGGGACCGACGACCTTCGTCCCATTTGGCGATGCGCGTCCAGCCCTTTCCGCACTCCGGAAGGGAGCCTACGCCGGCCTGATCATCGAGCCCATTCAGAGCATGGCCGGGATGGCAGAGTCCACGGCCGGCTATTTTCGACTTCTTCGAGAGGCCTGCAATGATGCGGGGACGGCCCTGATTTTCGACGAGATACAGACCGGGGTCGGAAGAACCGGCACCTTCTCCATCTCCGAGCGCTATGGCGTTCTCCCCGATCTGATCACGATGGCCAAGAGCCTCGGCAACGGCGTGCCGGTCGGGGCTGTGCTGGTCTCCGATGCCATCGCAGGCACGGTCCGCTACGGTGACCAGGGCACAACATTTGGCGGCGGGATGCTGGCGATGGCCGCGGTTGAGGCCACGCTCGCAGCCATCCGGGACGACGATATCATGGAGAAGGCACGGCGTATTGAAGTGACGATTCGCCATCGCCTTGGACCCAAGATCAAGGAAATTCGGGGCGGTGGATGCCTGCTGGGACTGGATCTTGGATTTCCGGTTGCCCCTGTTGTATCGGCGCTGCTTCAGGACGGGATCATTGTCGCAGGCTCCAATCATCCCAACGTCATTCGGGTCATGCCGCCGGCCATCACTCCGCTGGATGAGATCGAGAACTTCACCGACATCCTGGAATCCTGCATGCGTGAGGCGCCGGGCGTCGCGTGAACAATCTGATCGACTGGCACCTGGAATCAGACGCTGTCTGGCAAGCCTGCATAGAGCTGGCGCAGCGATTCGCGGCCGATCGTACGCTGGGTCAGGACCAGGCCAAGGGACGAAGTCTGGCGCTGCTCTTCTTCAACCCATCGCTTCGCACCCGGACCTCCATGGAGATCGCCGCCGCTCGATTGGGAGCCCACAGCAGTGTCATCGTCCCGGGGCAGGGCACGTGGGGGTTCGCCTGGGAGGACGGCACGGTGATGGACGGGGGAGAGGCCGAACACATCCACGATGCGGCAGGCGTTCTCTCCCAGTACTTCGATGCGATTGGCGTCCGGCTTTTTGCATCGCTGACCAGTCGGGAAGCGGATCGGGAGGAACGGCACCTCAAACGATTCGAGCGCGCCGCGCAGGTCCCCGTCGTCAATCTGGAGTCCGCCTACTACCATCCCTGCCAGGCGCTGGCCGACGCCGCCTGCATCACCGAGCGATTCGACGGGAATCCGGCGGGGAAGAAGTTCGTCCTCACATGGGCCTATCACCCCAGGGCCCTGCCGACCGCGGTGCCGAACTCCGCCCTCCTGGCCGCCGCGCGCTTGGGGATGGACGTGACCGTCGCGGCGCCGGAGGGATTTGAACTGGATCCGGCGGTTCTGGATATGGCAGGGTCCGGAGTATCCGTGTCTCGCGGCATGGACGAGGCCCTGGATGGAGCCGATGTCGTTTACGCCAAGTCGTGGTCGGGATCCATGGTCTACCACCTACCGGAGGCCGAGGCTGCGGCGCGAGCGCTACACAGCGACTGGCGCGTAACGGCCGACCGGATGCGGCGAACTCGTGACGGCGCCTTCATGCACTGCCTTCCGGTGCGCCGCGGCGTCGTCGTGGACGATGCCGTGTTGGACGGACCGCAGGCCCTCCATCTTCGGCAGGCCGCCTATCGACTCTTTGCCCAGCAGGCCATCCTCAGCAAGATCTGGGACCTGCCGCTATGAGGCCGGTTTGCGTCATCAAGATTGGCGGGGGACTCGTGAACGGGTTGTCCCGCTTCTGGCCTGCGCTCCGCGAGATGATGGCGGACACCGACGTAGTTCTGGTCCACGGCGGCGGGCCGCAGGCCACCGAGATGGCCCGTCGGCTGGGACACGAACCCGAGATTGTCCAGGGAAGGCGGGTGACCTCGGATCTGGATCTGGACATCGTGCGATGGACGATGCGCGGCGAAATCAATCTCGCCCTCTCAGCACAAGCGCAGGGGGCCGACCTGAGGGCTGTAGGCCTTGCCGGTGCCGATGGGGGCTTGCTGCGGGTCGCGAAGCGCCCGCCGTGGATCATTGAGGGGCGGTCGGTGGATTTCGGATGGGTCGGCGACGTGGTTTCGGTCCAGCCGGAGATCCTGCGCACCCTCCTGGGCGCCGGGTTTCTCCCGGTGGTTGCTCCCATCGGCATCGATGAAGCGGGGCAGGTCTACAACGTGAATGCCGACACCGTCGCGGTGGCCATCGCCCGTGAGCTGCGTGCAGTCGAACTCCTGCTGGTAACCGAGTCGGGTGGCCTGAGGACCGGTCCCGGACCTTTCGACAAGCGAATCCAGACCTGCAATCAGAAGATGTTCGACGAGGGGGTCGATGCCGGCTGGATCGAGGGGGGGATGCGCGTCAAGATTCAACTGGCGCTCGAGGCAATCGCCGGCGGTGTCAAGGACGTCTGGGTCGCCGGAGCGGGTGATATTACCGACCGCGCCAACGCGACCCATATCACGGCATGAAGCAACCAGGTCAACCCCTAGCGGTGCGCACCATTCTGGAGCGGCTGGTCTCGATCGAGTCGCCCAGTGGGTCCGAGGGAGCGGCGGCCGATGCGCTGTCCGCGATAGTCGAAGAGGCCGGATTGTCGGTGGAACGATTCGACAACAACGTCTGGTTTTCGATTGGGAGGGGTCCCAAAACCCTGCTCCTGAATTCGCACCTGGACATCGTCCCGGCCTCGGAGGGTCATCCGTATCCGCCGTTTGAGGCCACTATTGTGGACGGATGGCTCTATGGACGGGGAGCCGTCGACGCAAAGGGGAGTGTCGCCTCGATGACTGCGGCCGTCCTTCGTCTCCACGCCGAAGGGTGGAGCCCCGAGGGAGGGCGGGTCGTCGTTGCCTTCACCGCCTGCGAGGAGAGTGGTTGGCCCTACAATGGCCTGGAAGTCACCCGGCCACACCTGCCGCCCATCTCAGCGGCCATAGTCGGCGAGCCCACGGATCTCGAACCCTGCGTGGCGCAAAAGGGCGTCCTGATCCTCCGCCTGGACGCCAAGGGAAAGAGCGCGCACGCAGCGCGACCTCACCTAGGTGAGAACGCGGTAGTCACGGCATCCCGGGACGTGGTTCGACTCGCGGAATTCCAGCCGGATCGGGTTCATGCGGCACTGGGCCTGGTGACCGTAACCCCGACGGTAATGAACGGTGGTACGGCGAGGAACGTGATTCCTGACCTCTGCTCGGTGCACGTTGATGTGCGATCGACGCCGGCCTACACACACGACGAGTTGGTCGCACTGGTTCGGGCTCAGGTAGAGTCCGACGTGGTGGTCCATTCGGACCGTCTGATCCCGGTAGATACGTCGCCGGACGAGGCGATTGTCCGGGCCGCCGTCGCAGCTTCAGGAGGGCGCCCGTTCGGGTCCCCGACCGCCTCGGACTGGATCTTTCTGAGCGATGTCCCAACGGTCAAGATGGGACCGGGCTCGAGCGACCTCTCCCACACGGCCGGCGAGCGTCTGAACCTGGCAGAACTGGACCGGGCCGTGGATGTCTATCACAACACCATCCTCCACTACTTTGGGGCATGAGCGGCAAGGGACCCATATGGAAGAAGAGCGGCGTCAGGACCGAAGACTGGGTGACGCGCTTCACGGTCGGCGACGACTATCTCTGGGATCAGCTGCTTCTTCCGTTTGATTTGGTGGCGTCCGAAGCCCATGCCTGGGGCCTGGCGGAAATCGGCCTGTTGAGTCAGGCCGAGTTCCAGGCGTTGGCCGGAGCGCTGGACACGCTACGGGAATTGCACCTGAAGGGCGAACTCACCGTAACTCCGGAAGACGAAGACTGTCATACCGTTATTGAGCGGCGCCTGATTGAGATCACCGGAGACGCCGGCCGGAAGATCCACACCGGGCGGTCCCGGAATGACCAGGTCCTGGCGGCCCTGCGTCTGTTCCTCCGGGATCGAATGGAAACCGTGGGCGCCAGAACCCTGGAATTTGGCAGTCGATTGTGCCATCTGGCCGCGCGCCATCCCGACACGTTCCTTCCCGGCTACACGCACATGCAGCGGGCCATGCCCTCCAGCGTTTCGCTCTGGGCCTTGGGGTATGCGGAACTGGTGGGTGATGACCTGGAGATACTCGGTCAAGCTCGGCGCCGAATAAACGCCTCGCCGCTTGGATCTGCAGCCGGGTATGGTGTCCCCCACCTTGAGCTTCCCCGACAGGCAGTAGCAGACCGCCTCGGATTCGAGACCCTCCAGAAGCACGCTACGACGGCGCAGTTGAGCCGGGGAAAGATCGAGTCGGCGGTCGTTCATGCGATGGTTCAGGTGGCCGGCACGGTCAACCGACTGGCCTCTGATCTGGTGCTCTACAACACGGCGGAGTTTGGATTCGTCACGCTTCCGGTAGAGTTCAGCACGGGCAGTTCGATCATGCCCCAGAAGAAGAACCCGGACGTGCTGGAACTCGCAAGAGGCACCTACCACCGTATTGTTGCCGAACTGCATCTCCTGCTTACGCTGCCGGCGAACCTGTCGTCCGGCTACCACAGGGATCTTCAGTTGACCAAGGAAGCGGTAATGCGCGCCGTCCTCAAGACCGAGGACTTGCTTCAGGCCATCAACGCGCTCCTGCCCGGAGTGACGTTCCAGGCCGAGGCGGCCCGGGCAGCCGACGCTCCAGCCCTGCACGCCACGGCCGCTGCGCTCAAGAAGGTTCGCGATGGCATGGCATTTCGGGATGCCTATCGTGAAGTGGCCGCAGATCAGGGCCTCTGGGCGGCCGCCCAGCAAGAGGCCGCCGCGCGGCAAGAAGCCGCCGCCGAGACCCACGCGTCGGATGCCCAACATGTAGAGGAAATGCTGCAGTTCCTCCACGCCCGCGGCGCCTGGCTGTGAGGCAGAGTGGCACGATCGCGGTTCTGGCTGCGCTCCTGTTCTTCGGGTGCGGACCCGAGTACGACACGATCATTCGAAACGCAGAGGTCCACGACGGCACCGGGGCACCGTCCATCATCGCCGACGTGGCCATACGCGGAGGGCGAATCGCCCGTATTGGAGGGCTGGCTGACGCAACCGCGCGAAACGAAATAGATGCGACGGGGCTGGTGCTCGCACCGGGGTTTATCGACGTGCATTCCCACGCCGCAGGGGCGCTCGCAACTCCGGAACTGGCACCGGGAGAGCCGCTGCTCCGTCAGGGCATCACCACCATCTTTGCGAATCCGGACGGAGGCGGACCCATCGACATGGCCGGTCAGCGTGAGGCTCTCGAAGCAGCCGCGCCCGGCGTCAATGTCGCCCAGTTGGTACCCCACGGGTCGGTACGGCGCGAGGTCTTGGGGATGGCGAATCGGCATGCCAGCCCATCCGAGGTCCTGGCGATGGAGGGCCTGGTGCAGGCCGGTATGGATGCCGGAGCCTTTGGCCTTTCATCCGGGCTGTTCTACACGCCGGGTAGCTTCGCGGACCTGTCCGAAGTGGTGAGCCTGGCCGCGGTCGTGGGCGACCGGGGTGTATACGCCAGCCACGTCCGGGATGAGTCCGACTACTCCATTGGACTCCTGGCCGCCATCGACGAGGTCATCCAGGTGGCCCGCGGTGCGGGGACTCGCGGCATCGTCACGCACATCAAGGCACTTGGCCCCCACGTCTGGGGATACTCAGCGCGTGCAATCGCCCAGATCGAGGCCGCGCGCGCGCAGGGCGTGGATGTCTGGGCCGATCAGTATCCGTACGAGGCCTCCGCCACCAGCCTGACCGCACTGGTTTCGCGGCCACTGCTTGCCGGCGACTCACTTCGCGTTCGACTCGCGCAGCAGCACGACCTGCTCTACGCGGATATCACCGAAAATCTGGAGCGGCGCGGGGGCCCGGACCGGATCCAGTTTCGGCGATTCGCTCCCGACCCGTCAGTCGAAGGCGCCACGCTGGCGGAGGTCGCGGAGGTCCGCGCACTGGATCCCGTGGAAACCGCGATGCAGCTCATGGCCGCTGGCGACGCGGGTATCGTTTCCCACAATATGGCTGCCTCGGATGTCGAGGCCTTCATGGCGCGGCCCTGGGTCATGACGAGTTCGGACGGTGGATTGGTAGCCATGGGCGACGGCGTGCCTCACCCTCGAAACTATGGCAGTTTTCCGCGCAAGCTTGCGCTCTACGTCCGCGAGCGGGGCATCATCGATCTGCCCTCGGCCATTCGGTCGATGACGGGTCTGCCGGCCGACGTCATGAACCTGAAAACCCGGGGCTACGTCCGCGAGGGCATGGTGGCCGATCTGGTTCTGTTCGATTCGGCGTCGATTACCGATGCCGCAACCTACACGCAGCCGCACCAACTCAGCCGAGGTGTCGCCTACGTCTGGGTCAGTGGAGAAGCCGCGATCCAGTCCGGCCAACTGGCGGGAAGGCGATTCGGCAAGGTACTTCGCCTGGGCATCGACTGAGTGCTTGCGAATCGTTGCCGGGCGGTTATACTGAACCATTCCATCCGAGATCACATGAACAAGAAGCTCAAGAAGCAGGTCCTGATTGCCGCGGCAATCCTCCTTGGATTCGTTGCGATAATGATGGTACTGAGTCAGGTCGGCTAGACCGCGAACCCGGCCAGCATCCACACGTTGGAGCGAACAGCGCAGGCCGGGGCCCTCAGGGTCCCGGCCTGCGCGCTTCCATGGCCGTGGGCTCCGAGTCCGCCGCCTCCGCACCAGCAGTACCACCCGCCGCTCTCCGATGAAGTTTTTTATTGATACCGCCGACCTCGACGAAATCCGCGAAGCCCAGGCCATGGGCGTGCTCGACGGCGTCACCACGAATCCTTCGCTGATGAGGAAGGTCGGTGGCGTGAATTTCCACGACCACATCGTCAGGATCTGTGAACTCGTCGATGGCGATGTCTCGGCGGAGGTTACTGCCGTCGACTATGCTGGGATCATGCGTGAGGGCCGTGAATTGGCGCGCCTGCACGACCAGGTCGTCGTGAAAGTGCCGCTCATTGCCGAAGGCATCAAGGCCATCCGCTCCTTCACGGATGAGGGCATCAAGACCAACTGCACGCTCTGCTTCAGCGCCACTCAGGCACTCGTGGCAGCGAAGGCCGGGGCCACGTATATCAGCCCCTTCATTGGCCGTCTGGATGACATCTCGACCTCAGGCATGGACCTGATCGAGCAGATCGTCCATATCTACGCCAACTACGGATTCGAGACCGAAGTCCTGGCGGCTTCGATTCGTCACCCGATGCACGTGGTGGACGCGGCGCTTGCCGGCGCAGACGTTGCCACGATTCCGTTCAGCGTCATCGGCAAGCTGTTGAAGCATCCGCTGACGGACAGCGGTCTTGAGCGCTTTCTTGACGACTGGAAGCAGTTTGAGGCCGAGAGCACGGTAGTCTCGAACGGCGCCACTTGATGGCAGCACGCACGGACGGCTTCGAAGAGCCGTATCTGGTATGTCTCGGCTCGACGGACGAAATCGGTGCCAGCTGCCACTACCTGCAGATTGACGGCACGGGCATCATGCTTGATGCCGGGGCTGACCCTGAGGAAGACGGACTCGATTCGGTCCCCGATCTGGATTTCGTCCAGGATCGCACAGACACCTGGGTGGATCACGTCCTGATTACCCACGCCCATCAGGACCACCTCGGATCCCTGCCGGTGGTGATTCAGAATTTCCCGCACGTGATGGTTCACATGACGCGTGCCACCAGGGACCTGGCCGGCGTCCTGCTTCCTTCCTCCGCCCGCCTGCAGGCCCGGAAATTGCAGGAAGGCTCCACGACCACCGAGCCCCTGTTCGGAGCCGAGGAGTTGGATGCCTACGAATATCTGTACCTGGGACACCACCTGGAAATCCCGTTCGATCTGACCGGTGTCCGCGGGCACACGCGGGTTGAGGGAAGGCTGTGGGACGCGGGACACGTGCTGGGCGCGGCCGGCGTCGAGATCGAAATCGAGGATGGGGACGATGTCCATCGCATCTTCTATACCAGCGACACCTCACTCACGGCCCAGGCGATTCTGCCCGGCGGGTCCTACCCCGAGGGTCCCATCGACACGATGATCCTCGAGTCAACGCTGGGCGCCGATCCCGAAGCGGAGACCTACACGCGGAAGTCGGAGGAGCGCCGGTTTGGCGAGGCGCTGAAAGAGACGCTGGAGCGTGGTGGAACGGCGCTTGTCCCGGTCTTTGCGCTCGGCCGCAGTCAGGAAGTCCTTGCGATGATCGATCGGTTTAAGAACCGGGGCATCATCGAGGATGACATCCCCGTCTACTCGGCGGGAATGATGCGCGCCATCTCGGATGTCTATGACAAGACCCGGTTCACCACGCCGCGCATGAACCAGGACTTCGAGGTCTATGGGGTGGATCAGAAACGCCTGCCGCGCGGCCATAATGGGCTCAAGAACGCCCTCGAGGCGCCGGGTATTCTGGTGGTGGGCAGTGGGATGATGTTTGAGCGCACCATCTCCAACAAGCTTGCACAGGAGATGATTGGAGACGAAAAAAACGCTGTCCTTTTGGTGGGCTATGCCCGAGAGGATTCGCCGGCGGGCCGATTGCTCGTAGCGGAGAACGATGAGGTTGTGCTTGATGAGGCCCGCGGCATGCAGGATCTCCGCTGTCAGGTGGAGCGCTTCAGATTCAGCGGCCATAGTCACCGGCGGGATCTCCTCGATCTGGTCGAGCGACTTCAGCCTCGCCGAATCATTTTGGTTCACGGAGACTCCGAAGCCAGGGAATGGATGGCAGACAACATCAAGTTCTTCAATCCAGACGCCGAGATCGTCGTCCCCGTGCGGGGAGAACCCGTGAGATTGCTGCCGGAATAGTCCGGCCCCGGTTGCGCGGCGTTTGGCCCCGACCCATCTTCCCGGCATGCCAGCAAACGAGCGGTTACGCCAACTACAGGACGAACTGTCCGGCCGGATCCAGGGGGAGCTTCGCCTGGATGCCCTGAGCCGCGCCCTCTACGCCACGGATGCCTCCATGTACGAGGTGATCCCGAAGGGTGTACTGATTCCTGGGTCGCTGGATGACGTGGAAGCCGCAGTCACCGCGGCATCCGCTCTGCAGATTCCTGTCATGCCCCGCGGAGGCGGCTCCTCACTGGCCGGACAAACGGTCAATGATGCCCTGGTGATTGACTTCACCCCGCACCTGCACCGGCTGGTTGAGTTCTTCGAAGAGGGAAGAGTCTGTGTCGAGCCGGGCGTCACGCTGGCCGTCCTCAACCGATACCTGGCTCCAAAGGGATGGATGGTCGGTCCCGATCCCGCGAGTGGTTCCCGCGCGACCATCGGCGGAATGATGGCCAACAACTCCACCGGCACACACTCCATTCTCTACGGCAACATGATCCGGCACGTGCACGCCGCACGGACGGTGCTTTCCAACGGCAGCATCGCCACGTTCTCGGACGTCGATCGAGCGGGCTGGGAGGAGCGCGCTCGCCGCAGTGGCCTTGAGGGCCGCCTCTACGCCGAGTTGGGGAAACTGGCGGAGGATGGACAACGAGCCATCCGCGAGGACATGCCGTCCCACTGGCGCAGATGCAACGGATACCGCCTTGAGGAGCTGCTTCCGGAAGCAAGAAATATCGCGCGGCTGCTCTGCGGGAGTGAGGGCACGCTCGCCATCGCGACCGAGATCACCCTCGACCTTGTCAGAAAGCCCGCCTTTACCTCGCTCGGCGCCGTCCACTTCCGCACCAGACGGGAAGCGCTGGAGGCTACCACGGAGATTCTGGAGACGAGCCCCTCAGCCGTCGAACTCCTGGATGGCGCGGCCATCGAGCGCTGCCAGTCCATGCCGGAATTCGCCCGGCGATTGAACTTCATTGAGGGAACGCCGGGAGCAGTCCTGATGACCGAGTACTTCGGCGATTCGCTCTCCGAGGTGCGCGACGGACTGGATCGTCTTGAGCGTCGTCTGCCCGGTGTGCGGGTGATCCGTCTGGAAGAACCGGCCGATATCGCGACCGCCTGGTCGGTACGTAAGGAGGCACTCGGACTCATCATGGGGGTGAAAGGTGACCACAAGCCTGTCGCGTTCATCGAGGACGCCGCCGTGCCGGTCGAGCACCTGGCCGACTACATCGACCAGCTGGAGGCACTGCTGGCCGAGACCCGGACGCCGGCGGTGATGTACGCACACGCCTCGGCAGGATGTCTGCATGTTCGGCCGTTCATGAATACCAAGGACCCCGCGGACGTGACGAAGATGCGCGATATCGCGCAGGGCTCAGCCGTTCTGGTGAAGGGCTACGGAGGCTGGGTTTCTTCCGAGCACGGAGACGGCCTGGTGCGCAGCTGGCTGAACCCGGAGGTTCTCGGCGCCGAACTCTATCAGCTCTGTCGGCAGGCCAAGTCCATCTTCGATCCGGAGGGCCTCCTCAATCCGCGCCGTGTGGTGGATGCCCCGCCGATGACGCAGCATCTCAGGCTCGGCCCGGAGTACCAACCGCTTCCCGTGGCCACCACGATGGTGTTCGAGGAAGAGGGGAGCTTCGCCGGTGCGGTGGAGCAGTGCAACGGAAACGGCGCCTGTCGAAAACTCGGAGAGGGCACCATGTGTCCGAGCTTCATGGCGACTCGCGAGGAAGTCGACTCGACCCGGGGTCGCGCCAACGTGCTGCGCATGGCCATGACCGGCCGGGTGGACGGGCTGGGCGACAGCGAAGTCTACAAGGCTCTGGAACTCTGTCTCCAATGCAAGGCCTGCAAGCGGGAGTGTCCGAGCGCGGTCGACATGTCCAAGATGAAGACCGAGTGGCTTGACGGGTACTGGCAACGAAACGGTGCCCCGGCCAGGGTCAAGGCGATGGCGAATCTGCCTCGGTACGCCAGGATGCTCTGCGGGCCGATGGGCCCCGTGGTTTCCCGAATGGCAGAGTCGAAACTCGGAGAGGTGATGGTCCGCCTCCTGGGTCTGGATCCATCCCGACCTGCGCCCGTGTTTGCCCGCCACGCCTTCGCCCGAACAGGCGGCTCAGCGGCTGCCATCGGGGACCCCGCCAGTACGGTGGCACTCTTCGTTGATACGTTCAGCAACTTCCAGCACCCCGAGGTGCCCGGCGCGGCTACTCGCGTCCTGGAGGCCGCCGGCTACAACGTGATTCCCGTGGGCGATGTCTGTTGTGGGCGCACCTACCTCTCGAAGGGGTTCGTCACCCAGGCCCAACGCCGGGCGCTTGGGTCGGTACAGCGGCTGTTTCCATTTGCCGATGCCGGCGTGCCGATCGTCGGCCTCGAGCCCAGCTGCATTCTCACGTTTGCCGACGAATTTCCGGCCCTGCTTCCCGGCGATCCAAGAACTTTGACGGTAGCCAAGGCAGCCGTTGAGTTTGAGACCTTCGTCAGGGCAAATCGACAGCGATTCGAGAGCCTGTCCTGGTCAGACGAGCCGGGAGACGTACTGGTGCACGGGCACTGCCACCAGAAGGCCTGCGGCAGCTTCGAGGGCATCGAGGCCTGTTACGAGGTGACGGGCGGTGCCGCGAAGAGCATCGACGCCGGGTGCTGCGGAATGGCCGGCTCCTTCGGCTACGAGCACGGCGAGGTCTCCCGGACCATTGGAGAGGATCGCCTGGCGCCGGCGGTCCGGGCAGCAGCCCCCGGGACTGTGATTGCGGCCGCCGGAACGAGCTGCCGCGCCCAGATTGCGGATCTCACCGGACGTCAGGCCCTGCACCCTGCTCAGGTTCTGAGCAACGCACTCAGGGACTGAGTCCCTAACGCATCTGCATGTTCACGAGCGGTAGCAGCCGCAGTCCGCGGCGATTGGAGCCGGCGTAGTTCAGAAGACCCAGCTGTACGCCCCGGAGGTCGCGGGCAATGTTGATGATGCCGATGGTCAGGCCGTGCTGCCTGCCGCGGATTCTGTTGACTGCAGAAACCGAGAGGCCGTTCATATAGCCGTTCTCGGTGACCGAGAAGTACGCGGGGGCAATGACGACTCCCGAAACGTCCTCGCCTCCCGCCGTCAGGCCTGCAAGCACGATGGCACGAATCACCGGGGCACCCACGGCGATTCCTCCGATGGCCAGGCCTCTCAGTTCACCTCCTGAGCCCGCCGCCACGCCGCCTACCAGAATGCCAGATGCGTTGCCTCCCGCACCGACCGCCACACCGGCCACGTGAATCCCGGTGAGATCCCCGCCGGCCCCGGCCGCGATTCCGGATGCGCTGATCCCGCGAAAGTTACCGCCGGCTCCAGCCCCGATTCCGGACAAGACCAGACCCTGGACGTTGCCGCCGGCTCCCGCTCCAATGCCCCCTATCATCACACCAGTCGCTGAACCGCCGGCGCCAGCTCCGATCCCGCCAATCATGATCCCGCGCGTGCTGCCGCCCGCTCCCGCTCCAATGCCGCCTATCATCACCCCTGTGGCCGACCCACCGGCCCCCGCTCCGATCCCGCCGAATGCGATCCCACGTAGGGATTCCTCAGCGCCGACACCAAAAAGCGCCATCGATACGCCGTGGAGATTCTTTCCACCGGTCATCGGAAGGCCAATGGCGACGCCGCGGACCTCGGCCCGAGCCGGGTTGGATGGTGTCCAGATCGTCACGTTCACGCCCTTCATCGACCTGAGTCGGCGGTCTCGAAAATTCAGACGAAGTCCGACGTGCTCGCGGGAATCGCCAATCGACAGCCCGTATCCGCGGACTGGAAGGTCGAGGGACTGGGCAGCGGCATCAACCGGCGCAGCAACGATAAGGACAAGGAGCAGTACGGTCAGAGTTCGGAAGAGCATGAGGCTACGGAAGAGTTGACCCCTAACGACGGAGGGTAGCCACCAAGGTTGCGCCAGCCACCGCACCGTAGAGGCCCAGGGCCAGCAGCTCGGCCCACCAGATCTGAAGCGAGGGCGTCCGGCCCCAGGTCACGAGAAGGACGCAGGCCAGGGCCACGAGGCCGATTGACTTCGCCCAGGGATAGGGAACGGGGTAGTGGGGACGGATCAGAAAGAAGAGTGCCAGGGCCATTGTGGCATACGCGCTGGCCGTGGCCCAGGCGGCTCCAAGCATTCCGAATTCGGGCACTGCCAGGTAGTTCACAAGCAGCGCCACCACACTTCCGGCCAGGGTGCATTGCACGAAGAAGGTGGTCTTTTTTTCGATATACGCCCCGGCGGAAAAGTGGTAGTACCAACCCTGGAAAGCGTACCCCAAGAGGGCGGGCGGGATGATCACAAGCCCGGCCCAGTACGACGATTTGATGAGTGTTCCTCCTCCGGGGAGGGGGATGGCCACCAGCTCGGCGGCGAAGAACGAGACGGCCAACACCAGTCCGAACAGCCCAGCCGTCAGAATCAGAAAGATCCGGGCGAACAGCTCGGGGGCGTCCTCATCGCGGGCGTGGTTCAGGAAGAACGGCTGCCAGGCGTAGCGAAACATTTGCACGCCGAGCGCCGCCAGCACGCCCAGTTTGATCATTCCACCAAAGACCCCGACCACGTACTCACCGGCCGCTTCGGTGTCGCCGCCGAGAATGGCTAACCGGGTGCTCTCAGACATCGCCGACCCATACATGTCCAGGACCCGCTCCGGAGGCAATCGTTCGAGAAAGAAGATGTTGATCCGCTCGGAGACCGCGTATCCCAGTCCGCCGGGCAGGAAGGGGAGGCCGAACCGCAGCATCTTGCGCCAGAGTGTTCGATCCAGATCGAGGGTCAGGTTGCTTCGGATCACGGGGAGAAGCAGGACCAGGGACGTCGCGGACGATGCCACGTTCGCCAGCAGAATGGCCTCGACGCCCATTCCGGCACCCAGGATGAGCAGCAGGTTGCCGCCGACGTTGACCAGCACGGAGGCGAAGCGAACCACCGCGAAGTAGACGGGCCGATTGGACAGGCGCAGTTCCGCGAACGGGACCACAACTGTGGTATCCAGAAAGAGAATGGCCGCGGCAAAACCGAGCAGGTACACCGCGTCCGGCGCCAGACCAATCAGCAGGCCCGCTGTGTCCTGGAAGAACCAAAGGGCTGCCGAGAAGAGGGAGGCGCTGCCGGCAAGCGACCAGAGCGCGGACGAAAAGACCCGGGGGCGATTGGCACCGTCTTCGGAGGCAAAGCGCAGATACGCGGATTCCATTCCGTACTGGTACAGAATGTTCAGGAAGAGGAAGGCCGCGTAGACAACCACGACCGGTCCGTACTCATCGGGACGAGAGAAGACCTGCGTGTAAAATGGGAAGAGCAGGAAGTTGACTGCACGTCCAAGAATGGAGGAGATGCCGTAGATGGCCGTCTCCGAAGCCAGCTTCCGGATGCGACTCACGTGCGGGCCGAGTCTATCAGGTAGCGTACCGCCAGGCTGTACCCTTCGAAGCCAAGCCCCGAGATGACCCCAATCGCAGCGCCACCGGTCAGCGAAGCGTGCCGGAATTCCTCGCGGGCGTAGATGTTGGAGATGTGCACCTCAATCACGGGCAGGTCGATGGCCGCCACCGCGTCGCGGAGGGCCACGGAGGTGTGACTGAATCCGGCCGGATTGAAGACAACACCATCCAGAGCGTCGGTGGCGGCGTCATGCAGGTGGTTCACCAGTTCGCCTTCCAGGTTGCTCTGCGCAAATCGGAACGCAAACCCCGGATAGGACCGGCGCAGGTCCTGCTTCAGGCTCTCCAGCGTGCCCGATCCGTAAATGTCGGTCTCCCGTGTCCCCAAGAGGTTGAGATTCGGGCCGTTAAGAATGAGGATTTCCATTGATGCAGCTCGGTTGAGCGGCAAAATACGGAACGGTCCGCGCCCGCCCCCGGTTGTACGCCCATAGTTTCGGGCAAGAGTCGGATCCGGATCTCACCGATCACAGACAATGAGCAAGCACGGACGCGTTTTGGTGGCGATGAGCGGAGGAGTGGACTCCTCCGTTGCGGCAGTGATGCTCAAGCAGCAGGGCTTTGACGTGGTGGGTATCACCATGAAGACCTGGGACTACGCCCATTCCGCGCCGGCAGCGAACGGCAAGCAGGTGGGGTGTTGCACACTGGAGTCGATGAATGATGCGCGCGCGGTCGCCGTCAAGCATGACTTCACCCACTTCATCATCGACATCCGGGAGGAGTTCGGCGATTGGGTGATCGACAAGTTCACCGAGGAGTACCTGACCGGCCGGACGCCGAACCCGTGCGTCCTGTGCAACACGTACATCAAGTGGGCGGCCCTGATGAGGCGGGCCGATGCGCTGGACTGCGACTCGATTGCCACCGGACACTACGCCCGAGTCCGTCACGACAAGGACCTGAAGCGCCACGTCTTGATGACGGGCGTAGACACCAATAAGGACCAGAGTTATGCGCTCTGGGGCGTGTCTCAGGAGCACTTCGCCCGCACGATTCTGCCTCTCGGAACTCATCGAAAACCCCGAATCCGGGAGATGGCAACAGAGTTTGGCCTGCTGGGCGTTGCCGACAAGCCGGACTCCTACGAGATCTGTTTTGTCCCGGACAACAACTACCGCCGATTCCTCCGGGACCGCGTCCCCGATCTGGACACACGCATCGGGCCGGGGCGGATGGTCCATGTGGATGGTAGCGAGCTCGGCCAGCACGAGGGGTACCCCTACTACACGATCGGGCAGCGCCACGGACTGGGCCTTGCTCTTGGCTACCCGGCGTATGTCACCCGGATCGATGCCGATTCCAATACCATTACGGTCGGGCCGGTCGAGGCACTCGATCGTCACGGTTTGACGGCAGATGGGCTCAACCTCATCAAGTACGATGAGCTCATCGACACCCAGCACGCCATGGCCAAGGTCCGCTACAAGGATGTAGGTGCGCCGTGTCTGATAAACCAGACGGGTCCGGACTCTGTGAAGGTGGATTTCCTGTTGCCTCGAAAGGCCATCGCGCCCGGTCAGGCCGTGGTGATGTACGAAGGCGAAGACGTCTTGGGTGGGGCCTGGATACGCACGGTGAGAGAGCCCGAGGCGGGAGCCTGACGGAGCGCCGCGCGAGGTCCGTTCTACTGTCTCCGGTTCCGAACTACAGAGAAGGCCATCTCGAGGGCCTGCTCGGCGTTCAGGCGCGGATCCACATGCGAGCGGTACGCCCGCTGCAGGTCCGACTCCGTAAGGCCCGCCGAGCCGCCGACACACTCGGTGACGTTCTCGCCGGTGAGTTCCAAATGGATGCCGCCAAGGACGGAATCGTAGCGATCGTGGATCTCAAAAACCTGTTCCAGTTCGTGAAGGATACCCCCGAATCGCCGGGTCTTCAAACCGTCTGCTGTCACCTCTGTGTTGCCGTGCATCGGGTCGCTGCTCCAGAGGAGAGACCGGCCCGTTGACTGAACCGCGGCAATCAGGCGGGGCAGTGAATCGGCCACGCGATCCTCGCCGAATCGCGTGATCAGCGTTATCCGCCCCGGCTCATGGTCAGGGTCGAGTGCGTTCAGCAGGCGCTTGAGGGTGGAAGGTTCTGTGTCGGGACCCACCTTGATTCCAATCGGATTCTCGATGCTCGCGGCGTAGGCCACGTGGGCTCCGCCCGGCTCGGAAGTGCGAAGCCCGATCCAGGGGAAATGAGTCGACAGATTGAAGCGCCCGCCCTTCAACACGTCACGGGTCAGGGCCTCCTCGTACGGCAGGAGGAGTGCTTCGTGGGAGGTGTAGAAATCGACTCGCTCGACGTCGCCGAGCGACGTGTTCGAAACCGTACCCATGAATTGGAGGGCGCCAACGATTGCGTCGACGATAGCCTGGTATTCCTCCCGAAGTCCTTCGTGATGCACAAATCCCACGTCCCAATTCTCGGGGTGGTGCAAGTCAGCGAAGCCACCGTCCACCAGGGCCCTGACGAAGTTCAGCGTCAATGCCGAATTGCCGTAGGCCTGAAGCATCCGCTGGGGATCAGGCTCTCGCGTCGCCGGGTCGGCGGCGGGCGAGTTGATGATGTCGCCCCGGTAGCTTGCCATTTCGCGACCGCCAACCACCTCGCGATCCGCCGATCGCGGCTTGGCGTATTGGCCAGCGAATCGGCCCACGCGTATGACGGGAAGCCGCAACCCATGGATCAGCACCAGACTCATTTGAAGGAGCACCTTCAGGCGATTGGTGATGATTTCGGCTCGACACTCGTCGAATCGCTCGGCGCAATCACCACCCTGAAGGAGAAAACGCCTGCCCGCGGCGGCCTCGGCCAGCAGTCCCCTGAGCCGGTCGACTTCCCAGGAGGTCACAAGCGGTGGGCGCCCTTCCAATTCACGCACAACGGCTTCCAGGGAAGCCCGGTTCGGGTAGTCAGGTTGTTGGAGAGGGTCGGGGAGCGGTTCGGCCATCGGGGGAGTCAAAGGTTCGCCTGCCTACGCCGAGAACTGCCCCATCGTTTCGGCGTAGGTCTGCCCGCTCCAGAAACAAGTCTTTCGCCATGCGCCCCGTCCTTCCCCTGGCCGCCCTGCTCGTCCTTTCTGCCTGCGATTCCGGTACCACTGTTGAGGAAATCCCTCAGTATTTCCAGGCGCAGATCCTGTTGGACGCCATGCCAAGTCTCGAAGATGGTGCCGCCTATGAGGCCTGGGCCCGCGTGTCCGGCAACTGGGAGTCGGTCGCCCGATTCAACTACGATGAGCAAGGTCGGTTGATCGACCAGGCGGGACGCTTGAGAGCGAACACGTTCATCAGCGATTTCGATATGCAGCCCTCCACCGAGTTCCTCGTCAGCATCGAGGGGCGTCGCGATACGGATCTTGAGCCGTCAGCGACCCTCATTTTGCGGGGAGCGGTTGTTGGCAGCGGGGCAACGTTGACGTTTGCGAATGCCCTCACCGACTTGTCCGGAGTGATCACGAACTACACGATTGGAACCCCAACGGACATCGATGCCGGCAACGAATCGTTCGGCTTCTGGCTCGGGACCCCTGGGAATTACGCCCCGGCCATGACCGCACCGACGCTGGGGAACGGATGGGTGTATGAGCTTTGGGCGGAGCTGTCCATCGGCCCGGTCTCGCTGGGAAGATTCAGCAGTCCCAGTGAACGGGATTCGGCCTCTCCCTTCAGCAACCGGGCTGAGACCTTCACCGTGCCGGGCGAGGCGTTCACGATGAATGCACCGCCGGGTGTCACCTTCCCGCTGGACGTTGGCGGGCTTGGTGTCTTCATCACCGTGGAGCCTGAGCCGGAGGAGACCGGGGGAACCCCGTTTGGAATCCGGATTCAGGAGGCCACGATTCCGGCCGGTGTGACGGGCGGTGAGGCGCTGTCAATGACGGCGCTTTCCGCGTTCCCTTCGGGCACAGTCCAATTTCGATAGGCTGCTACGCCAAGCGGTCGCGCTAGGCCAGCCCGTAGAGTTCGCCGAACTTGGCGCGGGCGTAGTCCATCCAGGGGCCCGCATCCAGCCCCGTGCCGCAGGTTGACCCCAGGATCTGATTTGCGCTTTTTCGGCGACCGTGGCGGTGGACGTTTTGGCGAAGCCAGCCCAGAAGGGTGGCGAACTCTCCATTGGCAACCAGGTCCGCCAGGTTGCCGCAGTCCCGCTCCATGGCCGTCCAGAGTTGCGCGGATATCAGATTCCCCAAGGCATAGGTCGGGAAGTAGCCGAAGGTCCCCAGAGACCAGTGTATGTCCTGCAGACAGCCCTCCGAGTCCGTTGTGGGCGTGACGTCCAGGTAGTCATCCATGCGGGCGTTCCAGGCCTCGGGTAAATCGGCCGGCTTCACCTCGCCCGAGAGCATGGCCCGCTCCAACTCAAAGCGGACCATGATGTGGAGGTTGTAGGTCACCTCGTCCGCCTCGATCCGGATGAGGGACGGGCGAACGGCATTCACGGCGCGGTAGAAATCGCTGGAGGAAACGCCCGACAGCGCTGCGGGGAAGTAGCCCTGAACCGCCGGGAAGTAGTGGTCCCAGAAGGGGCGGCTTCGCCCCACCAGGTTTTCCCACAGGCGGGACTGCGACTCGTGAATGCCCAGCGAGGTGCCGTCCTGCAATGGAGTGCCATCGAGCTCGTGGTCGACCCCCTGCTCGTACATTGCATGTCCTGCCTCGTGAAGACTCCCGAAGAACGCCGGATTGAAATGGTGACGGTTTAGGTGGGTGGTCACTCGGGAGTCGGTGACCGAAAACGTAGTCGAGAAGGGGTGGGCCGAGCGATCCTGCCGGCCGCGGGAGAAGTCGTATCCGAGGTCAGTCATAACCCGGACGCCGAGGTCCCACTGGGCCTTTGCCGGGTAGTATCGCGTGAGGACGCCCTCATCAATCGTGGGTTTCTGTGCGATCTGGCCCACCAGCTCAACCAGGTCAGATCTCAGCGCCTCGAAGACCGTGGACACCTGGCTCGTCAGCATGCCGGGCTCGAATTCGTCGAGCAGGGCATCGTAGGGCTCGTCCGGGTATCCCAGCGCCTCGGCCTTCCGGAGGTTGCAGTCGATGACGGCCGCCAGGTGCGGTTCGAAGGCACTGAATTCGTCGTTCGCCTTCCCTTCCTTCCAGCCCTCGCGGGCCATACCCGTCACGCGGGACAGTTCGCCCACTAGATCTGCCGGGATGCGCGTTGCGTGATGGAAATCCCTTGTGGCAACCCTCAGAAGATCCTTGTCAATCTCCGTCTCGGGCTCGGCCGTCTGCAGGAGGCGGGCTGTTTCGTCCTCGCAGTGCAGCTCGTGCGCAAACTGGCGCAACGTGGATACCTGGCGTGACCGCGCCTCGACACCGGCGGAGGGCATGTGCGTTTCCTGATCCCACTCCAGAATGGCCGCCGCGTTTTCGAGATCGTCGATCTTGGCCAGTCGGGCGCGGAGTTGCTCCAGGGCAGAGGGCATAGTCAGGGTGGGTCAGGTTGGATTCTCAGGCCTCGTGGCACGAGCAGGCGATCCAGGAGGCCAAACAGTCCCTGCGCAACAAGGGCAAGAAGCGCCGCAGGCACGGCCCCCTCCAGAATCAGTTCCACATTGTTGAGCCGAATTCCGGTCAGGATGGGTTGGCCGTAGCCGCCGGCGCCAATGAGTGCGCCGAGGGTGGCGGTCCCGATGTTGATGACGGCGGCGGTCTTGATACCCGCTAGAATCGAAGGGCTGGCCAGGGGTAGTTCGATTTTTCGGAGCCTCGTCCAGCCGCCAAGGCCGAGCGCCTCGGCCGATTCTCTGAGCGGCGTCGGAATTCCCGTCAGTCCGGCGTGGGTGTTTCGGACGATGGGAAGGAGGCTGTAGAGGAAGAGCGCTACCATGGCGGGGACCGCGCCGATGCCCAGCAGGGGGATCATGAAGACCAGCAGGGCGAGCGAGGGGATGGTGTAGATGACACCGACAACGCCCAGGATGAGGGAGCCTGCGATGGCCCCCCGCGCAGCCAGGATGCCCAGCGGAATGGCAAGGAGAATCGCGGCGAGAAGGGAGAGGCCGACGAGGTAGAGATGCTCCAGCGTGGTCCGCTTGAGGCGCTCCATCCGGGTGGCGTCCTGTGCGATTGCCTGAATCCCCAGCGACTGGAGGAAGCGGGCAGCGACCGAGGAATCGGATTCTCCGTCGATCCGGACTCGCGCGTTCATCGCAATCATCTCGTCTTCGGAGATCCAGCCCTCCAGATCTCGGATGGCCTTTGCAAAGGCCTCCGGAGCGTCCGCCCGGTAGAGCACAATGGCCCTGTACTCAGGGAAGAGGTTCAGGTCATCCTCCAGCGTGCGGAGGTCGTAGGCTACGATCTCGGCATCGGTTGAATAGAGATCGACCACGTCAATCTGCCCTGCGTTGATGCCCTGGTAGGCGAGGTCGTGGTCGAGCCCCCGGACGCCCGTGTGCGGGAGCTGGTAGCGTGTCCGCAGGCTCGGCCATCCATCCTGGCGATCCATGAACTCGGAGGTGAAGGCCAGGCGGAGGTCGGGGTGCGCGCGGAGGTCCGAGATGCTTGTGATGCCGCGGTCACCGGCCTGGGCGGCACGCATTCCGAGTACGTAGGTATTGTTGAATCCGAGTGGTGCCGACGCAGCAATTCCAAGCGCCTCGAGGCTGTCGAGCGCATCGGCCATTGTGGCGAATCGGCCCGACAGGACTTCCTGAAGCAGCGTGCCCGTGTATTCGACGTAGGCGTCGATCTCGCCGGCGAGGAGGGCGCTCCAGAGGACGCGGGTCCCGCCGATCTCTCGGCGGTGGGAGGTGGTGACACCTGAGGCTCGGGAGGCGAGCGTTACGACCTCCCCGAGGATGACCGCTTCGGTAAACTTCTTGGAGCCTACCTGGACATCCTGGGCGCTGGCCGCAGTCGTGGCGGCGAGCAGGAGGATCGCTATGAGTCCTGGGCGGATCACTCTTGTCGATCTCGAAGCGACTCCAGCGGACTCCGCTGGGCGTTGATGAACGCACGGACGAACCCGTCGACCGGTGTCCGGACGAGATCCTTGAGGGAGCCCTTCTGGACGATGCCGCCCGATTTCATCAGCAGAATTTCTTGAGCGAAGAGCCCCGCTTCGCCGATGTCATGGGTGACGAGGATCACCGTCTTTCCAAGAGACCGAAACATTGCGACCAATTGGGACTGCAGTTCTGCGCGGATCATCGGATCCAGCGCGCCCAGGGGTTCGTCCATGAGTAGGACATCCGGGTCCGTCATCAACGCGCGGATGAGGCCGACACGTTGCCGTTGCCCTCCGGAGAGTTCGAGGGGATACCGGGCGAGGTGGGTCGTGTCGAGTTGAACGAGGCGGGCAAGCCCCTCCGCACGTGCGCGGATCCGGTCCCTCGCCCAGCCCAGCCGGCCCGGGAGAAGCGCCGCGTTTTGAAGCACGGTAAGGTGCGGGAAGAGGCCTCCGTCCTGAATCACGTAGCCCACCCGATGCCGAATGGCGTTGACGGTCTTCGGCGCAAGGATGGAATCGCCAAACAAGACCCGTCCCGTGTCCGTGTGGACCAGCCCAAGGCAAAGGCGGAGGAGCGTCGACTTGCCGCAACCGGACGGCCCGATCAGGGCCGTGGTCTGTCCCGTCGTGAAGGTGTGCGAGAGTCTGGCGACCGCCGTGGTCTCGCCGTACCGCTTCGAAACGTGCTCCAGTGTGAACATCCGGAAAGGTAGCAAGGCCGAGGTTTAGCCCACGCGCCGGAAGGGCGATACTTTGAAATAACCGTGCACCGGATCCCGTCGTGCGGGGAATTGTTCGGACGGTGCTATTTTCGTCATCTTGCCAATGTAGCTCAGCTGGTAGAGCAGCTCACTCGTAATGAGCAGGTCAGCGGTTCGAGTCCGCTCATTGGCTCCACTCTGGAGGACCAGTAAAACGCCGTTTCCGATGCCGGGAGCGGCGTTATTGCGTTTGGGTGGAGCGGTAGTGATGGAGTGTTGCTCCCGGGTGGACCGATCTCAATAGCTGCGGCCCCGACGCCAGTATCCGAAGAACACCTCGCGCAGATCGTGAACCAAGCTCGGATCGCTGAAGAAGGTGGCCACTTCAGAGGAGCGGTCGGCGGACGCCTGCGTGAAGTTGGCGCTACCGTTCATGGCCGTCGTGTCGGTGACGAGGAACTTCGCGTGCAGGTCGGAGAGGGTGCGGAAGTCGACCCCTGAGCGTTGCGAGGCCTTCACGATGCCCCCGGTCAGGTTGTCGCTCCGGAACAGCAGCCGCACCTCGACGCCGCGGCTGGCGGCGGCGAGAAGCTGACCGAAGACCGGCGGCGGAGAGGCGGACACGAAGGCCACCGCGGCTAGTATCTCGTAGCGCGCTGCTTGCAGCATTCGCGCCATGTGGCGGTAAATCTCGCGGTCAACGAAGTGGCGGGGTCCTGATCCACCCGGCGAAGTCGCCCTAAACCTCTGCAGCCGGGAGTAAACATTGGACAGGCTGCAGCCGAGGCCCGCTGCCACCTGCTTCTTGTCCTCGGATCGCAGGGTCGACCAGAGCCGGTTGGGCGTCCATGAAATGCGCTTGTTCCTTGCTGCCCGGGGCAAATTCCTGGGGCGGTCGCTCTTGTGGGTCTTGTCCGTCGAAATGGGATTGAGAGTCATATTCCACCTAATTGATAAGAATCGTCCCGTCCGGGTGGAATCGTGGGCCAGATTCCACTTCCGCCGCCATCAACGCAGGCCCTGAAGTGGAATACGAGGCGGCTTTTCCACTTGAGGATGTTGCTCGCGAGACCTAGCCGTGAGAACGGGAAAAGGTGAGTCGATACCTGCGCCGCTACCTTTGGAGGAGCAAACCTTACCGTTGGTAACGCCGCCGCGCCCGTCGGACTTACGAAGCTTTGGTTATCCTAAGGCGCTTCTCGTAAGCCCTGAGGGCATCATCCTCGAAGAGAAATTCAACCTTCGAGACAGAGCCCTCGACAGCACCCTCGTGGTCCGCCCCGGCAAATAGACAATTCGTCGACAAGTCCACGCCGTTAATGCCGTAGCATTGGACTGAGCCTCGCCAGACGCATGCCCATTCGCTCGATCATATTGCTGCTCGCGACCGTCGTAATTCCAGGGCTGGCGCTGGCTGCGGTTGGTGCTGTGCTGGTGCGACAACACGGTGAACTTGGCGAGCGTCGGATGGAAGACCAGGCCCGTCTCGCAGCGCGTGAGGCGGCAGACTCACTCCAAGCGCTTCTCGCGTCTCGGGCCCATGCAGTAGATCCAGAATCAAGCCAGCGGTACCCCGCTTCAAATGGCGTCTTAAACCTCGGGAGGATTGCTGATGGCGAATACCGCCTCCCCTTCCCACCGATTTCCTCCACCTTCAGGGAGCAGGCATTCCAAAGAACGCTGAACAGGCTTCGAGAGGGCGGCACGGCAAGAGAGTATCGGGAGGCTTCCGGACGCGCCCGGCACCCTGACCAAAAGGCCTTTCTGGAGATTGGCGAGGCGGCCGAGCGGGGAGAAGCCACGGAGGCAGCGCTTGCACAGGTGTCGTCCGGCACCAGATTCGTGGACGAATACGGGATCCCTCTGTCGCTCTGGGCTATGGAGGCAACGGACCGGCGCGATACCACGTTTTCCTCGGAGGAGTGGCTGACCTTCAGCGCGATCGCCTACGCGCGGGATCTGGGTGTCGATGGCTTCGCCGCCGGCGAGCACGAACTGCTCGCGCACGTTCGCAATCGCTTCGAGGGCATTGAGGCTTGGCGCCTCAGCCCGGACTCAACCTGGATGATCCGCCGCATTGATGACGCCTTCGTTGGAATTCGCATCGATTCGGCGCGCGCCATCGCATCGAGCATCCGGGGTATCGATTCGGTTGCCATAACGTCGGGCGCCCAGACGTACACGCTGGCACCAACCTTCCCCTACCTGCACGCCTCCATTGCAACAGACGCAGCCGCGACATCATCGCTCCTCTGGATGATTGCCCTCGGGCTCGTAGCGCTTGTCATGGCGTTCGGCGCCCTCAATCTGTTTCGAGACGCGCGCCGCGAACGACGTCTCGCCCAACTCCGCGCGGGGTTCGTTTCATCCGTCAGCCACGAGGTGCGAACCCCGCTCGCGGGCATTCGACTCCTGACAGACAGCATGCTGGCCTATGGTCCGGGGTCCGACATGGAATGGCGAACGGACCTGGAAACAATCTCCTACGAAACGGATCGGCTCACCAGGATGCTGGATAATGTTCTGCGTGCATCCAGGATCGAACGCGGAGCGGATCGCTCATGGGCATCCACATGAAGACTGGGGTTGCTGACTCCGTCTGGTGTGTCGAAGATTCGCCGGGCCCCCGCTACTTCTCGCATACCCTTTCTCCGGACCAATCTCAGATACTGATCGAGCGCGGACACAACTGGGGCGGTAATGATGTGACGAACGTGAGACTGGAGCTTCTGGAAATTGCCGACGGAACCGTTCGCATCATTCTCGATCAGCAGACACCGGGAGCAAACGGCGGGTACTTAGGCTGGGCAAGCTGGATCGGCAATGACGCGCTCCTGGTAGCAGAACGCTCCAGGTCAAACATCAACGACACCATCAGTCTAAGCGTCCTGGATCTGGCGTCAGGAGAGCGCCGCCCCGTTCTTGAGCGTTTCGTGGATATGTTCACCCCAAGGGAGGTCTCGGTCAGTGACGACCGACGTTACCTACTAGCGGTTGGCGCACCCCGCAAGATCGGGGAGGACACGCGCCTGGCAACCATCATTCATCGGGCGGTCGAAGCGCGCGCCGACCAGTAGCGGCTGGACGGGGACCAGGCTACTCTCGGCTGTCCGCGGCGGCATGAGTTGGCGTTCGAGAGGACGCTTACAGTCCAGCGATGGGGCTCACAGCTAGGGATCCGTTCCCGAAGGGGTTCCCGAAATACCGTCTAAACCTACCCTGATCTACCCCGATCTGCACACCCTAATCGGCCAATACGGCTATTCTGGACCGTTTTCGCCCCCATCACCATTTTCTCGTAATGAGCAGGTCAGCGGTTCGAGTCCGCTCATTGACTCCAGGCGCCCCAACGACCTATATGGTTGTTAGGGCGTTTCGTGTTGGGTTTGCACAGCGTCGCCCCACTACGCCCCCCGCCAGGAGAAAGATGCCCAGCGGAACCCGCCTGTATGGGATCCGGTTTCTTACCCGTGTCCAATGCTCACAAGTCTCCGTCCCCGCCCAATCGCTCCATTGAGCGTGTTGTGAACAAAGCCGAGAGCTTCGAGGCGGCCGACAGGTGGGATCGTGAACAGCACCTTTCGCTATCGCCTCAAGAGCGGATGAGCGCGGCTCGAATCCTGAAAATGAGAGCCTTCCCCGCGGATGCTCCGGATGTTCGGAAATGCCACGGCAGATAGCGGCCTCGCACTTCTCGCCGGATACGGCGGACTTCATACGCCTGCTCCAGAAGCACAGCGTGCGTTATCTCATCGTCGGAGGAGAGGCAGTTATCTATTACGGCTACGTCCGCCTGACCGGAGATGTTGACTTCTTCTACGATCTGGCGCCGGAAAACACGGAGGGTCTCTTTGTTGCCCTGGCTGAGTTCTGGGGTGGAGACATTCCGGGCGTCAGGACGGCAAGTGACCTCAGCCGTCATGATCAGGTCTTGCAATTCGGTCGTCCACCGAATCGGATCGATCTGCTGACCAGGATATCCGGCATCTCCTTCGCTGATGCTTGGAGCGGTCGAGAGCGTGTCGAACTGGTTCTGGAAGGTGATGAGCGAGTCCCGATGCAGTATATCGGGCTCCCGCAACTCCTGGTGAACAAGCGGGCGAGCGGAAGGCCGAAAGACCTCGATGACCTGAGCTTCCTCAGCGGGTCGTGAGGCGTGGCGTGAGTACGGAGCGGGCGGCTTGATCGTGCAGAGGTGACCCTTATTTCGTCCACTGCCTGCCACACGAGCCCGGAAACGGTAGTCTCCCGGTCAGCATCTCACACAGCACCGCGCCCAGGCTCCATAGGTCCGTCCTGTGGTCCACCTCTTCGCCGCGTGCCTGCTCCGGGCTCATGTACGCAATGGTGCCAACCGTGGACCCCATCTGCGTCAGTTTCGTGGAGGCGTCCTTCTTGGCGAGCCCGAAGTCGAGCACCGGGGCGGCTCGAGGCCCGTTGCCTCAGTTCGGCTCTGATAGCCGCTCTGCCACGAAGTAGAACAACTCGGTCCAGTCGGCGTCGCCCCAGTCCCCGCGGTCGGGACCATCCCGGACGAAGACCACGTCGTGTTGCGGCGATACGCAGATGAATTGGCCGAACCGGCCGATTCCACAATAGTCGGGTCGCCCAGTAGGGCGGGGTATGACCCACCAACCGTTTCGATACCACCAGCGTTGTCCATCGAACGACTCTACCTCCATGGTGTCTCTGAGAACGGTTGAATCCCAAACCCAAGCTTCCTCGAGAATCTGCCGGGTCCCGTTTGGTGCCCGCCCATCGTTCAGGTAAAGCATCCCAAATCTGGCCAGGTCTCGGGCCGTCGCGTGGAAGCCGCTTTCCATCCGCTCAAAGCCCAGATCGTCGGTCGACCAGCCTGCCGCGGAAGCGGCTCCCATCGGTTTCCAGAGCTCCCGCTCGAGGAGTGCGGAAGGCGTGAGCCCGGTAGCTCGCCGGAGAATCAGTCCGAGGAGTGGAGGGTTGTAGTGGTTGTACTCAAACGTGCCTGGCGCCATCTCAATCTCTGAGCGTTCCAGGAGGAGCGACTCGAGGTCCGGGAAGTAGTATGCCAAGGGGTCGTCGGCCGTCACGAACGGGAACTGTACGCCCGACTCGTACCGGACACCAGAACGCATGTCCAAGAGGTGCTCCACGGTGATGTCTGCGAAGCGCTCATCGCGCGCCTCGAGTTCCGGGAGAAAGCGTGTGATTGGGTCTTCCGGCGCGAGCACACCGTCGCGAACGGCCAGGCCGACAAGGGCTGAGGTTATCGCCTTCGATACCGAGAACGAGTTCTGAAGCGACTCCCGGGTGTCTCCTTCCCCATACCGCTCGACAACAAGACTGCCCGCATGGACGACCAGAAATGCCGTCGTACGGGTTTCGCGGATCAACGTATCCAGACTACTTACGTCCGGGTGCTGCTCGATGACGCCCACCGCTCTCGGATCGGCTGTCGACGGCAGGGGTCCGGGCTCCTCGGCGGGGGCGATGCGGCTGGCTGGGAATCGGTGAATGTCGTCGTAGTCGGCATCCTGAAAAGCGAGTACCCGATAGATATACGTGAGCGGGTAGTTCCGATTGAGCCAAAGCAGCCCCAGGAGCAGGAGCGGCAAGGTCACAACCAAGACTTTCCACCGGGCGGAGAGGTCACTCATCGTCGCGTCCCGAGGCGAAGATCTGCGTCTCCGACCATGACGGAGACCTTGATTCGATCACGACCGCTACCACGTATCGAAACGCGGCTGCCAGGACCCGGAGGGTTGGGGTAATCGATTCGGCTTCCGTCCAACCAAAGGTCGGTGTCGCCCACCCTTGAACGAAGATCGACCTCGCCGTGCGAGTCGGTGCGTGTGTTGACCTCGACATTGCCGACGGTAACGTCTGCGTCTATGGCTCCCCGGGGAACGTCGACCTTCAGGTCACCTGTCCCGAGTTTCACGCCGACTCCGCCCGCCACGCCAACGATGGCGATGCGTGCCGCGGCCATCCGCACCTCTACGGCCAGGCGGGCAGGTACAACAACGGTCCAGGTCTCGGTGACCTCCTCACGCCCTCGTCCTCCCGAGAGCTCAACCTGAAGCCGCCCGCCGCGCATGGAGGTCTCCAGTCGTGCATCCTCCACGTAAGCATCGCCGCGGGACGAACTGCGCATGAGGCCCTTCCTCTTGGACTTGATGTGCACCCGGATGCGAATGTGTTCTGTGTCACCGACTTCGATGGCCACTTCGCCGTCGTGCCCGATCAGTCGAACGATTTCGACACCCGCGGCTGGTACATCGGCTGACAGTTCGCGATCCAGCGATGCTCGGCCGGTATTGGAGGCAGCCGCCAACGCGGGTGGTGGGGTGAAGGCCAGGACAAGCGCCGCGATCGTGGCAACTAGCATGGCGTGGGGTGAAGAGCGCATTATTCCCTCGGGAGTCTTGTTCGACGGCGATGTTAGGGCGTCCTGATGCCCAGATCGGCCGGATTGATAAATCCGTCAGTCGACTCTATCCAGTCGGTAGTCGCTACTCTCAGGAGTTGGAGGGGGCGGAACGGGAGCGCTGCTGGTATTGCGAGGGCGTGATGCCGGTCACGGCCTTGAATGCGGTATTGAAGGACGACAGGGAGTTGAAGCCAACCTCCTGCGCGATCGCCGCGATGGTGAAGTGCTCCAAGGCCGGGTCTTCCAGCTGTTGCATCGCGTCCTCTACCCGGTATCCGTTGACGAACCGGGAGAAGTTCTTTCCGAGGTGTCCGTTTAGCAGCTGTGAAAGGAGGTGGGGTGACACGCCGATAGATCGGGCCAGGACCGGAAGGGTCAGGCTACCGTCCCGATATGGTTTGTCCTCGGCCATTACGGACTTGAGGCGCCGGACGTGTGCCTCGGCGTTCCCCGGATCTAAAGTCGAGCTGGCATACTTGGGTAATGCCAGCTCTTCCCCCGACAGAACATTTGGATGCCTTACCACCACGTAGCCCGCCGCAAGGAGGAACAGACTAATCGCCGCAAACTGCACGACGTCAGAGACGGATATGACCTCGAATGCAAAAATGAGATCATAGACCTCGAACACCCACAAGACCGCAAAGCCACTGGTCAGGCCAAGCATCAGTCGTTGCCTTCGGAGTCCAGCGGCCGTCGAGGCTCCCCCAACTCTGGCTAGTGTATGCCGATTGGCCTGCAGGACGCCTGATAAGATGATCAGGTACGCCAGATAATGCACCGCGACCAAGCTCCCGATCACATACGACTCGGTCGAAGCCCCAAGGAAGAGCCCAATCAAGGCGTCCATCTTGATGTCGGCCGCTTGTGCCAGTTGAGGGACGAAATAAACCTGGCAAATCGCGTAGGGAAGGAGGTGCAGGAGGTCCAGTTTTCCGACTCGGAAGCCCGGTCGAGTCAGCGCCCTGAAATAGAAGAGGAGGAGGGGACCATACAGGAATGGGATGGCCGCCGTCACCTGGAAGAGGTGGGGCAAGACCAGGATGTACCGAGAGTGGAACAGCACGCCATAGGCCATCTCGAGTGAGACCACCAGGAGGAAGATGCCAAAAACCCGATTGGCTGTCGGGTTGCCTCGCTTGAGCGAGAGCAAGGCTAGAGACAGCAGCAGGGCCTGGGTCAGCCCCACAGAGATCAGGACGACCAGAAAGTCAATGTTGGTTTCCATCGGGCGCGATCAGAGTGCGGCCTGTGACTCCAAGATAGTATGCACGCAAGCTGCGGTCTGGCGCTATTGCGCCGCAACCAGGTGCGCAAGTTCTTCCAGAGGGATCGCTTGTACGTCGTCCGAAATCGGGTAGGTCTCCGAGCCCGGGTAGACGACGAAAGAGCGGTCCGGTTGTACGTCCTCCCGGGCGTGGTGGAACCCGCGCCTGGGCCTTGGTGATAGGCTGGGTTTGATCTCTACCGCCCAGGTGGACCCACCCGTTTAGCGAGGCTCTCGAGTCCGGTCGCGCAGGAGGCCTCCTCCAAACGCCCCAACGACACTATCGGGCGTTGGGGCGTTTCTTGGCTTAAGGGACTAACCACCCGGCGCAACGTGCGCGACAGGGATTCCGTTACGCCCGGCCTCGCGTGCTGTCTATATTTAGATGGTGGACCCGAAAGAACAGTGGGCGATGAAGCTCCGGGGCTACGAACTCGCGGAGGAGTATCGGGTCAGGGACCTGCGCAACCTAGGCCGCGAGGACTGGCTGGGTCAGATGCACCGCGTGCACGGAGTCCGGGAGCCGAATGTCTGACTGTTTCAGTCCGCTCTGAGCGTGCAGCGAGCCCTGAAGAAAGGAGGGCTCGAGTTCTGCTTCATAGGCGGATTGGCTCTGCAGCGCTGGGGTGAGGTAAGGCACACCGACGACATCGATCTGGCTGTCTGGTGTCCTCTGGGGCAGGAGCGGCGGGTGGTTGAGGTCCTGGGTCGGACGATCACCTCGCTCGAGGAAGACGCCTGGGGTATGGCCAAGGTCGCCCGCATGTACCTGGGCCGATCCGAGGCAGGGCAAGGGGTGGACGCTTCACTCGCGTTCCTGCCGAACGAGCGTCGGATGCTGGACCGCGCCGTCGATGTCGACGTCGGCCTCGAGATGCCCCTGCACTGCTGCTCGGCCGAAGACGACTATCCTCAAGACCGTCGCCGGCCGTGGGCAGGACTGGGTGGATCTCAAGCGCATCACCCAGCGAAGTGGACGCGCGATGGACTGGGAACTGGTCTTGCGCGAACTGGAGCCACTACTCGAAATGACCGGGCAACCGGAGTCCATGGATCGGCTGCGAGGAATCGTCGAGATCGAGCGGTAGCCGTCCAGCCCGTCGACGTCCAGAACATCGTGCCTTCCCGGTGGAAGTTGCCTTCCCAGAGAACGAAGAGCATCGCACCTTTGACCACGAACCGGTCGCGGTGCGGCGATCGACTGAGTCGGTAGAGGAAGCGCTCCAGCACGTAGCGCGTGAGAAGGGTCTGGAAGTCCTCTCCTTCTGCTCGCGCTCTGTTGAGGAGTCGCTGGTGCACTGATGCCGCCTTATTGGACAACGAACTCACGCGACAGCTTCAAGGTATGGGCGCATTACGTTGGAGACCCGGCAGAGCTTCGCGCTGCGCCAGAGGAGGTCAGTGTCGAAGCGGCTGCTTTGCCGAGAGTCGCGAAGCGCCTCGATGGCTATGTCGAGGCCGACCCGGCTCCGGTACTTGAAGCAGTCGGCCACTGTCTTCGCTGGGCCGAATACCTTCACAGGGACCCCTTCGACTTCATGCGTCTCGACGCCCTCCGTGAATGCCGCGCCTGACATGTAGACGATGCGGAGCGAGAGTGTCTCCGACTCGGGTCGTCGCGCCTTCTGCTCGATAGCGAGCCAGAAGTCAACAGGATCCTGCGTTGTGAGGTCGTGGAAGCGGAGGGCTGAAAGAAGGCAAACGACTCCGTGAGGGACGCGGCGGGCAACCTCAGCCAGCGTGCGGTGCTCGGTCACTTCCGCGTCTTCAGCTTGGCGGCTGCGGTTTGGGCAAATGCTCAAGGTCGTTCAGGTCCTTGAGACGTCCGGTGCTGGCCTTGTTCGTCCGTAAACAGGCCAAGCCGATTATTTCTGCTTGTACGCCGGCAAAATCAGCGCCCACCCGATCACGATAACAATCCGCGAACGTGACGCCAGGGATACGCGTCATGAACTCAACCCTCATGGGCGGATAGCCCAGACGCACGACTCGGTCAGGGTGCGCGAAGTCGGAGGGTTTGAGGGTCTCCATATCAAACCCGAATTCGGCGACGGCCGCATGGACCCGATCGGGGTTGGCGCCCTCGGTGTCTATCCAGATGTCGATGTCGCCGGTGGCCCGAGGAAACCCATGGTAGGCCACCGCAAACCCACCGATCACTAGATACCGCGCCTCATGAGCGTTCAATAATTTCAAGATGTCGCTGAACGCTTGCGGTAGCTGGATCGTGTCCATAGTTCATCCGCCGAAGGAATTCGAGGCTTAGGAGACGTTCGGAAGGACTCTTGGAAAACCAATAGCGACGATCTTCTGCCTCTGCTTCTTTGAACGTCGTGACAGAAATCGAGCTTTTGTCCATCTCCTCTGGGGCTGACTGCTGTGTGTGCAACGACTCAATGGGCGATGCGGTCCTGATGGACAGCTACCGGTCGCGCACCCCGTCCGATAGCCGGCCCAGCATCCCGTCCTCGCGCATCACGGCCTCAATCGCACCCGGCTCCACCGGAAGGAAGTCTGTGAAGTTCTCAAACCCGTCCTCGGTGATCACCACCACGTCTTCGGTCCGCACATAGAGACTCTCGGGACGCACCCACATCATGGGGTCGACGGCAAACACCTCTCCCACACGCAGCGGTGTCGACTTGTAGTTGCCAACATCGTGCACGGCGAGGCCGACCGGATGCTGCATGTGCCCGCGGAATGCGACTGCGTTCTGCGCGGCCTCGCGGTAAACCTCGCGCGACCATTTGTGCTCGTCCACGTACCGTTGCATGACGGCTGCCGAGCGATTGATGACCTGCTCCACCGTGACGCCGGAGTGAAGCTCTGCAAAGAGCGCCTCGCGATAGGCCACGATGAACAGGTAGAGTTCCAGTTGTTCGCTGGAGAAAGTGCCATCGACCGGCCAGACACGGGTAACGTCGCTGGTATAGTAGCGGTACTCCGGAGCGAAATCCATCAGCACCAGATCGCCGTCTGCGAGCGGGGCATCGTTGTCGTGGTAATGGCCCATGAACGCATGAGTCCCACCGGCCACGATGGCCGTGTAGGCATCACGGCGCGCGCCACCAGCCTGATGGACGAATCGCGCACAGGACTCGATCTGGTACTCCATGACACCGGACTGCGTGCACCGCATCGCTTCCATGAGGCCCTCGCCCGCCAGTTCCGACGCCCGCCGTATGAGGGCGATCTCTGCCGGACTCTTGACCACACGCATCGCGTCCAGCGTCGGTGAGAGGTCGCGGACCTCGAACTGCGGATACCGCTCATGGATCAGTCCGATGAAGGCGCCTTCCCTCGACGGGCGTCCGTCCCAGGGGTCGTTGGTCACATTCGCCCGATACCGGAGTAGCTCGTCGCGACTGTCCGTACCGGTTTCAGCCGGACTGAACGGCGTATACAGCGCCGGGTGTGGAGAGCGGACCAGATACCGGTATACCCAGTCTCGCCCCATCTGCTCAATCGGAAGCACTTCATCGACCCCGGAAATGGAGATAACCGCGTCGACGTCATCGGCGCTGAGCGTCTCTCCTTCGCTTCGCTCTCGTCCTGGGTCATGGTGCGGCAGGTACAGACTGGACCGACCCGAGCGCCCGTCCAGCACGAGGTAGCTGTGCCAGGTTTCGATTCCCGTCAGATAGTAGAGGCTGCTGGACTGCCGGAAGTACTTGAATCCGTCCACATCGGCGGCGCCCTGAATCACGGCGATGGCGTTCGGTCCGATAGCCTCGACTACCTGCGCGCGCCTGGAAGTGAACTCATCCGCGGTGAAGTCCTGGTGCTGTGCGAGAGTCTTGGGCGGCGAGATCAGGAGGAAAAGGAGTAGTCCAAGGAGAAGGGGCATGAAACGCATGGCGAGGTCCAGGCTGGTGACATCCCCAATCTAGTTTCAGGGAGGCTACCGAGGTAGCCTGGCCGCAGGATGGCGACGATGTATGGGATGCCGTAATCACTTTTTCGGGGGAACTCGCGGAGCAGCAACTCGACCTGAGGTCCGAGCCGCCGATGTATCAAGGGAGTGCTCAGTAACCAGGCAAAATCAGGATACTATCCTGCGATTGCAGGGTTATAGTTCTGAGGTGGGTGGTGCAGAGCGGCCTCGGCCCGCGGCCAACATTTTCATTCAGCCGAGGGTCGTTCTTTCGATCATCCGAACGCGTGTTTTCACATGACCGCTCAACCCTGGACGTCCTACGAGCCGCGGCCGAAGCCGACCTTGTGGGGTTTGATGTTAGCTCAATCGGAAAGAGGACCGGGCACTCGCCGGGAATGCTTCACGCAACGAAGCACCAAAACCCTACACCAACCGTGTGGGCGGAGCCCTAAGAGAGGATTGGAACCATAGAACCCCGACACGAGAGGAGGTGAGAGCACGAAGCACTTCTTGACCCTATTGCTGCTTACGGGTCTTTCGGATTGTGACCTGGCTCTGATTGATCCGGCGCGGGAGACGGCCATCTCCTATGAAATCGTGGTTCAAGGGGTAGTGGTTGAAGCACGTACCGGGTTGCCGGTGCCCTTGGCCGCGGTTGACGTCTCCCTCCGGTACGACAGGGAGGAGAACATCGAATTGGAGACTGACGAAGAGGGGCGCTTCCAATTCGAAGACGGCATCAGCTACACCGACAGCTGTAACTCGTTCGGGTGCGAGGTCGGTTGCTACGTGAAGATCGATGTGATCGCCGAGGTACACCACGAGTCCAGCGCCACTTTGAGTTGCGCGGGCTTGACTCGGGACTCCCCCCCGGTGTACATGAACGTCCTGCCCGTAAACAACCCTCCGCCGGTGCCTACGATGATTGCGCCGGGAGCGGTGTTTTCGATGGTCATCCAAGGGGATCCGGCCACACCGTTTGGGGTCACTTGGACAGCGGTTAGCGACATTGAAGGAGACCCTGTTTCGTATTCCTGGCACCTTGCATCCGATGCCAACTTTGCCGACACGCTATTCTTCATCGGCTCAATAGACACCACGGGCGTTAGGACCACGTATGGACAATTGGCGGCGCTCCTGAGTGCGACGGGTGCCGGCCAGAATGAGGTCAAAGCACTCTACCACCGGGTCTCAGCCTCGGACCCGGACACAACAGCCCACGGCACAACGCAGACCATCCTCTTGACAAGAGGGGCCCTCACGGGTCTCGGTGGGGAACAGGTGCCAGGTTCATTCGAGGTGAACGGAGCGTTTCCGAACCCATGCGCCAGCACGGTCTCTATCGAAGTAGCATTACCAATACCCGAGAACGTCGAGATCACTATGCACGATATCATTGGGCGGGAGGTCCTTCGAAGCGATCTCCGCCTGGAGGCCGGCCGCTCCGTCGTCCCGATTGACGTGTCCGGGTTCTCGCCGGGAGTCTATCAATACTCCGTGCGCGCCGGCGACTGGCAGAAGGCAGGCGCGGTGGTGGTGGCGCGGTAGCACATGGGCAGCCCTCGAAAGGGCATTGATCAGCGACGCTGCGACGAGGGAGTGGCTTCGTTTCCAGGATCCCCTCAGCGTTGGGGTTGCGCATTCCCCTGGAGAGGCCGAACCTGAGCGCTCCTGCCCGATCTGATTCCTGAACTTGACGCCTCCTTGGGATAGGCTCTCAGGATGGGTGGCGGTTCGTAGAGGAGGGTGGGGAACTTGGCGTCCTCGGCCTCCGGGGTGATGACGTCGCCAAAGCCCAGCCTGCACACACCCGAACCGCCACTCTACCTAAAGAGCCAGGGCGGCGGCCCTGCCCGCGCAGCGCGCGGTGGCGAGACAGGCCGTCGGCAGGTCCCCGCCTGTCGGAGCCTCCCAATCGAGCATCTCACCGGCGCAGTAGGTGCCGGGAATATCCCGTAGCATCAGAGAGTCATCCAGCGCGTCGAAGGAGATACGGTACCCCGTCGGTTTCGTGAAATGACCGCGCAATATTTTGTGCAAATGCAACGAACGGCCCGGCTCCCGTACCAGGATTGAATTACCACCCAGGAGATCAATAATCCGAACAGCCATGTCCCGTACGTTGATGGGTCGGCGAATTCTGGCCAGTTTCCTTCTCTGTTGTGTGGCGCAACCCCGGTTGTCCGACATCGGCGCCCAGCCGCTACGTACAGCAGACGTTCGCCTGGATGCCAACCAGGCACGAGGAACGCTCAACCTTCTGACACTTCGAAAGAGTGGGGAGGCCGTGAACCGTGAGCAGTGGGATCGAGTCTTCGAGACCGAGGCCTACCGGCGGCTTCTCGCGCGCGAGACAGGGATTGACAAGCTGCTCGGAATCGACCGGGGATATTCCGACGAGTCGTTTCTGGAGTGGGCTGAGTCGGATGAGGCTCTCGAAGGGCTCGAAGCACGCGAGCGCACGCTGACCTCCTGGATGTCGGTCGATGCGAACGACGTCGGACGAAAGGCCATGAAGTACCTGCCTGCGCACGTAGAGCTGAAGGCCACCGTGTATCTGATCGTCCGCAAGCAGACCAACAGCTTCGTGTGGGACCTGACAGACAATCCCGCGATCTTCTTATGGGTCGGACCAGACATCTCTGCCCGTGAGATGGCCACTACGCTCGCCCATGAGTTGCATCACGTGGGCCTCTCCGGAGCATGTCAGAGCGACGACGGTGAGACGGAAGGGCCCGTAGCAACCGCCCAAGGTTGGCTCAGCGGATTCGGCGAGGGACTCGCGGTACTGGCCGCGGCGGGCGGCCCGGATGAGCCCACACATCCTGCGGAGCAGACGGAACTCATTGTGTCTTGGAACGCCCGGCAGGACAGCCTCGAGATCGACATGCAGCGTGTCGAGACGTTCCTGACGGATGTCGCGACTGGAAAGGTCGAGGGCGACGAAGCCCAACAGCGAGGCATGGCGTTCGTGAACACGGACACCGTACCCCAGGGGGGCTTCTACACACTGGGCTGGTTCATGGGAGCGCTCATTGAGCGGGAGCTCGGAAGGGAGGCTTTGATCGAAGCGACCTGCGATCACGGGCTTCTCCTGGCCCGGTATCAGCAGGTCGCCCGGAAGGCCAATATGCGTGGACCAGCGAAACGGCTGCCCCTGTGGTCAGAAGACGTTTTGGCGCTTCTGGGGATCGGCAGCGAAGACAGATAATCTTAACGGCCGCTCGAAGTCACGACGAATTGTCCTGAATGCCGCTACCGCAGACCATCGCACCGGCAGGAATGATGACCTCGCGGGGGAGGTGCTTCGAGCCGTCAACCCGGGGGTAGACACGACGGAGGTTAATTTGGGCTCCATCCGAGGCCTCAGCCGGAACGGAATGAGGCTCAATCTCGATAGTGCACAGGTCGTGCAGGTGGTGGATTCGCTGCAGAGCAGTCTCGGGCAGTCCGCGCCGCACCAGTCCCAAACAGAAGGCGTCATTTTTGCCTTTCGGCGAGCGTACGGTTGCCCTCTACGAAGGGCCACCGCGTTTTTGCCGTGGTCGGCAGCGGGCATGTGATTCGTCAGGAATGGAATCTAAGAGATGCCTTCGACCAGGAGCCAGCCTGGGATCAACCGGTCGGCACGACGGGCGTCAGCTAGCGGGTTCGGCCCAGTGACGGACTCGGGGCTCCCGCCTCAGGTACACTCTGCTTCAGGGCGCGTGCATGCAAATCTCTCCTGAGGGCGTCCAGGTACTCGCTCACCTGACGGAGGCGCATCCCGTATAATCTCTTCCCTTCACCCCACCTTGATTCCATGCGCTGGATTGCTGTTCTCACTCTCTTCTCGTCCTGTCAGCCCGCCGCTCAGCCCGAGCCAATGGCCCCCGTAGCCGCATCGTTGACTGCCGGCTGGAACGAGATCCGCCCTGGCGGCGACACCATCTGTTCTCTGGGGACAGAGTTCGCCTACTGGGTCCGGCCCGCATCCCCCGAACGTGTGATGGTCTATTTCCAGGGAGGCGGTGCGTGCTCAACGGGAGAGAACTGCGACCTGAGGATGAAGCCCACCTATGAACCCGTCGTTGACGAAGAGGACAGTCCGCAGAAGTGGGACGGAATATTTGCGGTGGATAACCCGGAGAACCCCTTTGCGGATTGGACGATGGTGATGATCCCGTATTGCACCGGAGATGTCCATCTCGGCGCTAAGGAGACTACCTATGACGTTCCCGCGACGGACAGTAGCGATGCCCGTCAGATCACCATCCAGCACCGGGGCTCGGTGAACAGTCGGGCGGCATTGGAATGGCTCGCGTCGAATTTCCCGGATAGCGGCGAGCTGTTCGTTACCGGTGGCAGTGCGGGCTCGATACCCTCGCCCTTCTATACAGATTGGCTTGCCACCCGCTACCCGGACGCGCGGGTAGTCCAGCTCGGCGACGGATCTGGCGGGTACCGAACCGACATAGGCGGGCCTTTGACAGCGGCGTGGGGACTGGACTTGATGCTGCCAGACGAGCCTGAGTATGTCGGCCTTTCGCCAGACAGCCTTCATTTCTTGAAGTACTACGAGATCGCGGCGATGCGTCACCCCGAGGTGCAGTTCGCTGCCTTTGACTTCGCGCACGACGAGGTCCAGGCGTTCTTCATGGGACCGGAGCCCGATGGCAGCGCCCCGGACGTCGCAGGAGGACTGCAGCGGAACTACGCCCGCATTCGCTCCGCTGACCCTGAATTCAAGGCCTATCTGGCCTCTGGGGATGAACACACGGTGCTGGGAGATCCCGAGTTCTACACGCTGGAGACGGGTGGAGTGCGCCTGGTCGACTGGGTGCGGGCTCTGGCAAATGGCGAAGCTGTGGCCGATGTCAGGTGTTCCGACTGCTAGACTATGTTACTACTTCCCTGAATCCGTAGAAAGAAACATGAACCGCGTACTCGTCCTCGCCCTTGTTCTCAACTTCGCCTTTGTCATAGCCTCACCGGCTCAAGACACGTACATCCGGGCCGGTGGCGTGATCGATGTAGAGGTGGGCCAGCTAATTGAGAACCAAATCATCAGAATCGATGGCGAGCGCATCGTTGCGATCGGTCCGAATATCTCGATCCCGGCCGGCGCGGATGTGATAGACCTTTCGGATTCCGTAGTGATGCCCGGAATGGTCGAAGCCCACACGCACCTGGCGCTGTCGACACAGCAACCGCGTGACTTCGGGCGCTTCTTCTTTACCAACGTCATTGAAACAACGGCCTATCGGGCGATCCAGGGAGTGACCAACGCCCGCTCCCTGTTGGAGCATGGTTTTACGTCAATCCGAGACCTCGGCAACAACGGGAACTACGCGGACCTGGATCTAAAGCGATCCATCGCCGAGGGATGGATTCCGGGACCGGACATGCAGGGAGTCGGCCGAATTATCGCGCCGTTCGGGGGACAATTCAAGCTGCAGCCCGAACATCCAGAGCTGAGCGAACCCGAATACTTGACCGCCGACACGCATGACGAAATGCGCAAGGCGATCCACCAGAACTTGCACTACGGAACGGACCTGATCAAGATCGTGGTTGACGATTACCGGTACATCTATTCAGCGGAAGACATCGCATATGCGGTCGAGCAGACGAAGCGGGCGGGTGTCAAGCTTGCAGCGCACGTAGCGACGGCACAGGGAGCGAAGAACGCGATCGCGGCAGGCGTCAACTCACTCGAGCACGCATGGGCACTGGATGCGGACGATTTCCGCGCAATGAAGGAGAAAGGCATCTTCCTCGTCGGCACCGACTTTCCACCGGACCAGGCGGGCTATTTCGCTGGGTATGACACTGCGCTTGCAAGGATTCAGTACGATCAGCGCATCGATCGGTTGAAACGCGGATACAACGCGGGCATCGATATCGCCTTCGGTGCCGATGTGACTGATCAAATGGATGACTTTACTCGCGGCTCTCGCACGATCTCGTTTATCGACAGCTACCTTGACGCGGGAATTTCTCCCGCCGATCTACTGCGCATACTCACAGTCAATGGCGCCAGGCTTATGGGCTGGGAGGAGGACAAGGGCACGGTCAGCACGGGAAAGCACGCAGACTTGATCGCGGTATCGGGCAATCCACTGGACGATCCGCTCGTGCTGAAGACTGTGTCGTTTGTCATGAAACGCGGAGTGGTTTACAAGCGCGACGGTGTGTTCGGATGGAGCGTGCCGTTGACGCGGACGTACGATTGAGGCGGCGCATGGCCAGCGAACTGGCCGCTTTGGACGACGAGCTCACGCTAAAGCGCTTTGGCGGCGGCCCTGCCCGCCCAGCGCCCGGTGGCAAGACAGGCCGTCAGAAGGTACCCGCCTGTCGGAGCCTCCCAATCGAGCATCTCACCGGCGCACCAGGTGCCGGGAATATCCCGTAGCATCAGCGAGTCATCCAGCGCATCGAAGGAGACACCGCCTGCGGTCGAGATTGCCTCGTCAATGGGGCGAGGTCCATCGTGTTTGATCGGAAGCGCTTTGATCAGAGCAGCCAGCACAGAGGGATCGTCCGGCAGGGGGCGCCCAAATTCCTGCAACAAAGCAATGTGCACCTTTTCCAGGTGCAGCGATTTTCGCAAATGGTTGGTCAGGCTGGCCTTTCCGTGAGGACGGGCAAGCCTTGCGGAAACCCCATCGACAGTCCAATCTGGCAACAGATCAAGGGTCAGAGCCGAGCCATCCCGCAGATATCGCGAAATGGCGTAAAGACCGCCACCCTCCAAGCCGCGAGCAGAAATCATCGCCTCGCCGCGCGAAACGTGGCTACCAGCGTGCAAGGCGATTCCTTTGACCGCTTGCCCGAACAGTGGCGCCATGTGATCGGACCACGTTATCGACAACCCGCAGTTGGCAGGCAGAAAGGGCGCCAACTGGACTCCACGTGCGGATAACTGATCTGCCCATCCCCCATCAGACCCCAGCCGCGCCCAGCTCGCGCCGCCCAGCGCCAGGACGGTGACGTTGGGGTTCAGGGAATGCGGACCGTCTGGAGTTTCAAAGAGCAGCGCGCCATCCTTCCAGCCCTGCCAGCGCCAACGAACTTGTCGCTGCACGCCGAGCCCATCCAGTCTCTCCAGCCACGCGCGCAAGAGAGGTGAAGCTTTCATCGCTGTAGGAAAAACGCGGCCCGTCGACCCGGTGAACACCTCTTGTCCCAGCCCTTGCGCCCAGACCTGAATGGCCTTGGCACCGAAGGCTTCGAGGATCGGACGTAGACGAGGGGCGGCCTCGGAGTAGGCCGCCAATAGCGTCTCAAGAGGTTCATCCTTGGTGAGATTGAGTCCGGACCTGCCAGCCATCAGAAGTTTGCGTCCAAAAGAACGCAGGGCGTCGCAGATCAGGACGGAATGACCCGCGCGAGCCAACTCTTCGGCGGCCATCAATCCTGCGGGACCTGCCCCGATGACGACAGCTTCGTTCATGTAGAGGGGGTGCGCATTTCGCCCAACAACACATCCGGTGTGTATTTGTTGGGCCCGCCATCAAATCCGTTGGCCCGGCTAGAGCGCAACGACTATCTCTTGCACCTTTCCCGGCCGCCGTTCCCCGTGATCTTCGACGGCCGTCCACCAGAACACGAGTACCACCTCCTCTCCGTCCCGATGTAGATCTATCTCCTCATACGGAAACAGACGGGTCTCGCCCTTCCCCAAGCTCTCGCTGGAATCGAGCGTCGGAACCCAATCTGTCAGGGCCGCGGCCCGCCGGCCCAATAAGAAGAAGTAGATCCGGTCGTTCGTGTCGTTCTGGAGAACGCTCAGCTCGCCACAGCGGCTGCTTCTGCTTTCGTTCAGGCATTCTCGCACATCGGTGTCAGTCCCGATGCTCCAGAAGCAAGTACAACAGATTGTCTGTAAATGCCGGATCCATTGTGATGTGGAGGTGCTCTGAGAATATGAAGTGGACCTGAGTCCACCGGATCGGCGAGATCAGCTTGGGCTCCCAGTTGCTATCGTTCCTTTCATCCATGAGGGCACTGCTCCTTAGGACCGTTCCGTCCCCGGCAGCCTCAAGCACAGTGCGGACCTGATGCGTACTTCGGTCAAGCTCCATCTTTGCCGGTGTCGGCTCGGCATCGCCAGCCATAAGGTACATCCGAAGACCCTCCGGAGGCACCGAAGGCTTGTCCAGTGCAGCCATAAACTGCCTAGCCCTCTTCAGGCTCTTGACCTGGTGGTCCAACGCAATGCGCCTCCTGTCTTGGGCCGATTCCGCCTCCGGCAAGAGCCATTGGAGTACCTGATCCTGATCGGGTGCTGCCAGACCCCACTGCATTTCCTTCCATAGCTCTGGATCCAGAAAATCGACCGGCTCGTCCGGGTGGAGGCGATCCACCAGGGCCATGTGGCGCGGACGGGGCAGCAGCTGATAAGTCGCTGGCATGGTACCGAGCACGGCCGCGGGGTACGTAGCAATCGTCCGACCAGGGTCGCGGCCGTCAATCAGATACTCCAGACCTTCGATACCCCCGCCATTGGGAGGCGCGACAAGAACAGCGCGGTCCACATACTGGGCCCCGGCCCAGGTGATCTCGAGCTCCGAGCCATTAGCCGGGAGGTCTTCGGCACCGTACCGAAGGTAATATCGAAGCGCCAATCCCCCCATCGAATGGCTCACAATGTCAAACTTGACGTCGTAGTCCTTCAGGCCAAACTGACGCTCATACTCGCCCTGGACGTATTTCCGTTTCTCCAGTATGAACTCCTCCAGCTTGGCTGCTGTTTGCGGAATGTCAGCCCGCCAGTCGTACGGGAACTCGAAGCAGGTGAAGTGTGATGGCCCGTAGTCTATGGAGCCGATGTCTCCGCCCTCATTTCGGTAGCCCCCTATACCCAGCGCCCCCAGGATGTTAAAATAGGCCTTAACCTGAATCGGGAAACCCAACACACTCATCTTAACCCTGTCCAATATTCCGTCCGGGTAGACGTGATCGGTCAGGTTGACCAGGGCCTCCCCCTCACGCATGGGGAGGGCCACCAAGCGAGCGCCTTCGGGGGTGGACGGATCCGCGTAATCTCCGGACAGTTTCCCCCAGACAGACCGGCCGGAATCTGCATCCTTCAATTTCGATCCCAGGATCCCCGGAATCAGGATTATTGGGTTGCGGTCCGGAGCGTGAAACCGCGCATTACGATTGTAGAGCGTACCCAGATCGGGGGCCTTCGATGAGGCCGCGCAGCCTCCCCAAAACAACAGTGGGAAGAGACAAACAAGACCTGCTCTGACCCGCCTCGACATCTTCCCTTCTCCGCCTCGTCGTCAGTTAACACCACAAGTTGGGAGCCGCCGAATCCTCGCACGTTACACCAGCGGCTTGGTCGAGCCACTTCATAATGCACCACCGTGAACCTCATATCGGCTGGCTGGGCCAACGCGGGAAAAGATGCTGGCGGCGCGAGACAGCCTTCTGGATGGATTGTCAGGGCCGATTTCACCGGGGCTACCCTTCGCTCTGGTAGGAAGGGTCGTACATCTGAGAACGTATGTAGGGGGATAGGTCGTCGGGACGCGGCCGGCGGGCCAGTCCTTCGTCGTAGGCCTTCTCCGCGACACACTCAGCGATGTGTGCCGACACGGCCCGGATCTTCGACAGCGGCGGGTAGAGCGTCCCGGAATCCAGCTGCGACTCGGCCACGCAGGAGGCGAGCGCTCGTGCAGCCGTCAAGAACATAGACTCTGTTATCCGAGTAGCCTTACAGGCGATGGCGCCCAGCCCGATTCCGGGGAAGATATAGGCGTTGTTGCCCTGGCCGGATTGGTGGAGGCGGCCCTCTATCTCCACGGCGTCGAAGGGGCTTCCACTGGCGAAGAGCGCTCGACCGCCCGACCAGAGGTATGCCTGCGATGCTGTGCACTCGGCTCGGGACGTTGGGTTCGAGAGCGCGAAAATGACCGGTCGTTGGTTGATCTCGGCCATCTTTTCGACAATCTCGCGCGTGAAGGTCCCCGGCGCTCCCGTGGCTCCAATCAGGACGTGAGGCCGGATGGTTTCGAGCGCCTGCATGAAGCCCATTTCCGATTGATCGCGGGCGTAGGGAAGGTTGTGCTGCTGAAGATCCGACCGCGAAGAGACGAGCAACCCCTTGAGATCGACGAAAGAAAGGCGCTCGGTGGCGGCATCGCGCGACAACCCCGCATCAATCAAGGCCTCCACAGTTAGGTCGGCAATCCCGGTCGCCGCCGAGCCCGCTCCCAGGAACATGATCCGAAGATCCTCGAAGCGCAACCCGGATATGCGGGTCGATGCATACACACCGGCCAGGGCCACGGCCGCCGTGCCCTGGATATCGTCGTTGAAGCAAAAGGCGCGACTTCGGTACCGCCGCAGAAGCCCGTAGGCGTTTGGCGTCAAGAAATCCTCGAACTGAATCAAGGCCTCCGGCCACTTGTCCTGGATGGCCGATATGAGCTCGTCCACCAGATCGAGATATGCCTCGCCACGCAGACGGCGCTTTGGCACTCCGAGATACATCGGGTCGGCGAGGAGTTCCTCATTCTCGGTTCCAACGTCCAGCATTATCGGCAGGCACTGAGCAGGCTCGATGCCGGCACACGCCGTGTACAGCGCGAGCTTTCCAATAGGGATGCCCATGCCGTTCGCCCCAAGATCTCCAAGCCCAAGAATTCGTTCTCCATCGGTCACGACGGCCACGCTAACGGTAGACTCAGGCCAGTTGTCAAGGTTTTTTCGAATTGAGCCGCGATCTGATGGAGTTACGTAGAACCCTCGCGGTCGCCTGAAAATGTGTGCGAACTCTCGGCATGCCTGTCCCACAGTCGGTGTGTAGACCAATGGCATCAGTTCGTCGATGTGATCGATGAGCGTCCGGTAGAAAAGCTGTTCATTTCGGTCCTGAAGCGCACGCAGGGCAATGTATCTCTCGATGTCAAAGGCCTTGCGACGGAGACCTTCGAGGATGCGCCTCTTCTGGCTCGCCATGGTGCTCACCCGCGCCGGAAGCAGACCCTGTAAACCGCGCTGTTGTCGCTCTTCGAGAGTGAAGGCCGTCGATTTGTTCGTCGACGGATGGATGAGAAGGTCGAATCCTCGTTCAGGCGTGTGTTCGGACATCGAGTAATAACCTGTGTTACGAGACTGAGCCCTTCGTGCTCACGAGTTCCGTCGAGACCCGAATTGCATCTGCCACAAAAAGGGCTGCCGCTGCCTTCTTGTCTCGGTGGGTATCCAACTCCGAGCGGGTCAGAACCGCCCCAATCCAACCTTTAGTGTGCCAGTGTCCGGACGGGAGTCCAAGTAGGTCGCCCTCCTCTGGATGAGGCCACGGCGTCACGTAGAAGTACGGCTCATCATACTCAGCATCGCCGGGCGACAATCCTGCCAGCACTTGTCGTCCCACTTCTCCACGGTAGGTAACGGTCGCTATGTCAAAGTGGTGAGTCCAGATGTGTACCTCCCCGTGGTTTTCGAGGATCTCTGCGGCGGCGCCATACCAACCGTACAATTCGCTCATGGCCCGGCCATCCGACAGCGCGAAAGCCCCGCCCTCTCCCAGCGGGTGCGCCGGCATCTCGTGCGGTAGGTCCGCCTGATCCAGGCCCTGTATTCCGACCGCGGCGCTCAACCAGTCGAGCACCTCCGACAGGGTCATCCCGCGCGGATCCAATTCCTCGCTCTCAAGCTCAATGGTACCCCGAGTCAGGTTGATGGCAACCGCCCCATCGGCTGTGGCCATTCTCTGGAGGGTTCCATCCCATCTCAGGGCATAGTGGCTCCAGTCTTCCTCTTTGGGAAGGACAGCAAGGGCGTAAAGAGCCGCAGCCTGAGACAACCAGTGCAGTTCGGCCCGGGCCGCCCGCAATTCCGCCTTCCCGACGCCACTCAAATTATTCCAACTCATGATGGTGTCACCGCTCAAATCAAAAGGGCATCGGTCATGACTTCTACCAACGCTGGACCATCATGGTCAAGCGCGGCCCGCATGCGGTCTTCAAGCTGGCCAGGATCGGTCACAATCAATCCCATGGCGCCGCACTGGTGAGCGACCTTCGCGAAGGACGGGTTGGTAAGATCGGTCTGCCAGACATCCCACGAACCCGAGCGCTGCTCCTTGGCAATCTTGCCAAGCTGGCCATTGTTCAGCACGATGTGCGTGATGTTCATGTCATAGTGAACAGCGGTCGTGAGTTCGGTAAGATATTGGCCCAGCCCTCCGTCGCCAGAGATCGAAACCACCTGGCGCCCCGCGAAACGTTCGTCGTCTTCCTGTGTCGCCGCCCAGGCTCCCATGGCCGCGGGCAGTCCGAAACCAATCGATCCCAGATAGCCGGACATGAGAACGGCCTGGTTGGTCGCCTCGAAGTACCGACCAAACGAATACGTGTTGTCGCCCACGTCCACGGCAATGATGGCGTCCTCATCAAGGACATTCGTCAGGGCTCGGAAGACTGCAGCAGAGTTGATGCCATTACCGCGGTCCTCGTCCAGGCGCTTCGTCTTCTCCGCCCGCCAGATGGCCCACCGCTCGGCCACCTGAGGAGTCCGATCCTCGGCGGCGATATCCTGGCCGGCAAGGGCGCCAACCATGAGCCCGCAGGTCCGCCCGATCGCGCCCAGAAGCGGATGGTCAATGGCATGGAAACGAGCCAACGCCATTGGGTCGAAATCAACCTGGATCGTTGGGATCTTCGGAGTGATGCCGGTATGGTTGCTGAAGGAGGCGCCGAAGACCAGAAGCAGGTCGGCCTCGTTCATGAAATAACTGGCGATGGGCGTCCCGGACTTGCCCAACACACCACACCCCAGCGGGTGGTTATCCGAGATTAATCCCTTCCCCTTGAATGTCGTGAGGACCGGGCTGCCCAGCCGCTCCGCCAGCGCGGTGATTCCGTCCATATCGAACCGTGCGCCATGACCGACTATGATCACCGGGCGTTTCGCGGACCGAATTGCGGCCACCGCGGCATCGAGCGCGGCCTCGGCCGGGGCGATTCCGCGGTCAGGAATCCGGCCTTCCGGCCCTCCCACGGGCGCATCCTCTGCGGCATGCACGTTCTGAACCTCGTCAGGAAAAATCAGGTGTGACACGCCGCGATTGAGAATCGCGGATCGACACGCCAAATTTATCAGCTCTGCGTGCCAAGAAGTCGACAGGACGGTCTGGCTCCACTGGGCCACTCCCCCGTACGCTGCCCTGAGGTCAACCTCCTGGAAAGCCCCGGGGCCGAGTACCTGTGTGTCGACCTGGCCCGTGAGAGCGATCACGGGAGCCCGGTCCACGTGGGCGTCCCACAGCCCCGTGAGAAGGTTGGTGGCGCCCGGTCCGGCGATTGCCAGGCAGGCCGCAGGACGTCCTGTCAGCTTGCCATACGCCGATGCCGCAAACGCGGCTGCCCCTTCGTGGCGGATCCCGTAGTAGCGGAGCTTTCCAGCCTCATGCTCACGACGTAATCCGTCTGCCAGCCCAAGATTGGAGTGTCCCACCATTCCCCAAACTGAGGTCACTCCCCAATTGGTCAGTGACTCAGCCATGACGTCGGAAACGGTGCGCACATGAGGCTCCGCGACCGGTAGTCCTACATAGACCCCGTCCTCCCGCTCCTCGACGGGATAGGTCTCAACCCCATCGTCAAATCCAGGGGCCTTTCCGGAAATGGGATCATAATCCCAGCCATGCCACGGACACCTCAGTAACCCATTTTCTATCGAACCCTCGCCAAGGGGCCCGCCCTGATGTGGGCATTTGTTATCCAACGCCCCGTACTTCCCCTTGAATCGGGTCATGCAGACCGTTACCAATCCGCAGGTTACCGATGTGACCCGCCCCTCTGGCAGCTCTTCAGGACTAAGAACCTTTTGCCAGTGCCGGTCTGCGGAAGGTGAACCCATGTCGGAAGGTGTCTGTGGATGCTGCGTGAAAGGCGACCAATGCTAAAGTACGAGTGTCTCCGGGCTCGGGCGTTACCAAACTGAGACCGCTTTCATGACGGCAAGCCCAGGGGTTTCGGCCCGATCACCCGTCGGGAGCGTAGATTGGTCCGGGGCCACTCGCAACCCGGTTCCTACCCGGCCCCACGATAGGGCCATCACCTTGCTTCACAGCCGGCACCGCACATATCGCTTCTGGATCCTCATCGTCGGCTGCGCCTTGGCCGGCTGTGAGTCGACCGTCGACCTCGGGGTGGATGGCGACTACCATTTTTCGCTCTACGGCGTTCTGAATCCGGTTGCTGACACTCAGGCCGTGATGGTATTCCCGATCCACCCGACACTTAGACCCTGGACCGACGACCCGTTTGCCCAGCTGGTGAGCGAAGATGAGTTCGGGGAGTCAGTGGTCTGGCGAGATTCTGTCGTCGCTAAGGACGATGGTCCGGTTCACGTGTTCTGGGCTCCATTCCGGCCTCGGTACGGATCGCGGCATCGATTGGAAGTGAGCTCCCTCGAAACTGAGGGCACGGCCTCCGCCAACGTGGTCGTGCCTGGGCAGGCGTCTGTCAGCCTGGGCGTCCCGTATGATGACTTTGGGGTATCTCAGGATATAAGGGTGACGCCCGGGGTACCGAGGCTCAACGGGAGCCAGCTGGTCTACCTGATTCAGGCTCGACTTCCCGCGGCGTGGCGGGTTCTTCCAGTCCTTGTGCCCGGAGCTAGCGAGCCAGTATCGGTCCTTCCCCCGCCGAGCGACAGTCTGGTCGTCCAGCCTTTGCGGGTGCCGATTGACCTGGCTGGCTCGGAGGTTCGCATGGGAGATGAATGGGTGTACACAGTGAACTACAGTCAGCACCTCCGGGAAATTTGGTCCCGTCTCCGTCGTAGGGGCCGCGTCGATACAGCCTTCGGAGTCAGATTCCTCGGCCTTGAGTTTCGCGCAGTTGCCGCGAGCGCAGATTGGATTCCACCAGGAGGTCAATTCGATCCCGATGTTCTCATTCAACCCGGGACCCTGTCCAACGTCGAGGGTGGGTTCGGATTCGTGGGCTCGGGGTATCAACTGGCATTGGACTACGGCCTGTCCCCGGAGCTACTCGAGCGCATTGGGTTCAGGATGCCAGACGGCGGGTGAAGGAAACTGGACGGTAACGAAAGGCTCCGATTCCCGACGCACTTCCGATGGACATCAATCGCCCCGGCAAAATTGGAACCTGGCTCTCCCTGCTCACCGAACCCCGGTCCGCGGAGAAGCTGCGTCTCAACGGGCTGAAGTGGGATTCGCTCTCTCCGGAACTCAGAGTGCCACAGCAGGCCGCGGGCATTGCCACACCTTCCTGCGGAGCAACCTGGGGGGTGATGGAGAAGTGCGACTTTGCGTGCACCAGCTGCTACCTGAGCGATCTCGCCAACCACACCCGGCCGTTGCCATTCGGGGAGGTCAAGCTCCAATTGGACGCGCTTCGGAAAGCCCTGGGCCCCGGGGGGAAGGTTCAATTGACATCGGGAGAAGTCACGCTACTTCCTGTGGCGCGGCTGGGCAGAATGGTCTCCTACGCGAGATCCATCGACCTGGACGTCATGGTGATGACCAATGGACAGCGCCTCCTCCATGACGCCGATTACCTCTCCACCCTGGTCAGCACCTACGGCCTGGAGAAAATCGGAATCCACATCGACGGTACCCAGAAGGGCCGGAAGGGACACCGGGTGGGTTCGCTCGAAGAGGAGCTCCACCCCGTTCGGGACCAGTTTGCAGCCCTCATCAAGAGCGTCCGGGCGCAGACCGGTCGAAAACTGGATACCGCCCACATGGTAACGGTGACCGAGGGCATCCTTCCTCAGATTCCGGCCGTGATGGAATGGATGCTGGACAACCTCGACAGCTTCCGCATGGTGAGTTTTCAGCCCGTGGCCGAGGTTGGTCGAACGAAGGACGAGCGTCCGGACGGGCTGACGCTGGACGCCGTCTGGGCGCAGGTCTGCGAGGGCACAGGGAGACTCCTGAATCGACATGCGATGCACTTCGGCCATCCTTCCTGCTCCATCGTCGCCCCGTGGGTGGTGTTCTCCTACGGGGGACTGCACCACATTGTGGAAGCATCGAGAGAGGGCAAACGATGGGACCTCCGGTTCCTTCAAAGGGCCATGGCGCATTTGGGTGGTTTCTCGACCGTGAAATCCACGCGCTCTCAAACGGTCGCCAAGCTCCTCGGCGTCCTGGCCCGAAGCCCCGGTCTATTGCTGGAGGCTCCGTTCTACGGACTGTACCGGCTCTGGGGAATTCGCTCCCTTCTGATTCCGTTTCTGGGGCGCTGGCTTATCGGCCGGCCTGTATCCGTCCGACCGCTGGTGGTGGTGGCGCACAAATTCATGGACGCTGACGAACTCAAGACATCATTGGGGCGGGCCCGATTGGACGCCTGCGTGTTCAAGCTGCCGGTGGACGGCAGGATGGTCTCCATGTGTGAGATGAACGCGACGCCCATCCGCGAGACACTCCACCGCGAGTTGGCCGCGCAGGCTCCGGCCGAAGCGCTTATTGCCCACCGCTGACCAAAGATGTGAACCATCGTGCAACTGATATTTGTCTATAACGCAAACGGCGGGCTGCTCAATTCGCTGTTCGACGCCGGGCACAAGCTGCTCAGTCCAAGCACCTACGCATGCAATCTCTGCGCGCTGACCTTTGGGGCACTCACCGAGCGGGCAGAATGGAAGGCGTTCAGGGTGTCATCCCCCCATACCTTCAGGTTTCTCCACAAGGACGAGTTTGAGAGTGAGTTTGAGGGGGAGTTCCAGTTTCCCATTGTCCTGAAGAACGGGGGCGAGTTGGAGACGCTCGTCTCGACCCAGGAAATCGAGGCGCTGGGGAGCCTGGAGGATCTTATTGAGATGATCTCGTCGCGCGCGGACCCCGTTTCCGGGTCGTCGCGCTGATAGCCTGTTATCGGTGCTCCTACCAGAGCCAGGGAGCGTCAACGATCGTTGACGTTGCTGTAGCGGGACGGAAAACCCTGCACCTCTACCCGCACCTGCGCGTATGACATGAACTATCCCCTAACGCCGCCGCATGAACCTAATGAAGCTCTACAACGAAGAAGAAATTGGAGCCATCCTGAAGAAGGCGACGGAGAAGTCGGACGGGGATAAGGCAGCTTCGACGGTCGGCCTGACGATCGATGAATTACGGCAGCTCGGCGCAGACGCCGGGATCGACCCTGATCGGATTACAGGGGCGGTGGCGGAACTCGGCGCGGGGAGCGATAGCCTTGAACGGACCTTCCTCGGCGGGCCGTTTTCGTTCAGCAAGAGCATCGTCTTGGACGGCGAAATAACGGCAGGCCAGTGGGAGGATATGCTGGCTTCCATCCGAGCGTGTTTCAAGGCGAAGGGAGACGTCAGCGTCCGAGAGTCTACCTTCGAGTGGAGTTCGCCCTGGGATAGTGCGAATTCGGGACAGGTGACCGCGACCAGGGAGCGGGGAAAGACCAAGGTCAACGTTGGATGGCATGGCCCCATGACCGCATTCTTGTTCTATCTGCCGGTTATTCCAGTAACGATTGCGTCCGTCTTTGTGGCAAGTGACATCCCGGCGTTGACGGAGCTCACCGGTCTCTCACTGGTCCTGCTGCTCAGCGCAGGGACTTTTGCTGCCGGACGCTGGGCGCTACGCAGGCACCTGGATAAGCTCTTTACGAAGTTCCGTGGGCTGATGGCGGGATTCGAGGGAGTCACTGCCGGGAACTCGGCCACAGCCGAAGCTGCCTCTCATCAGGCCGAGACGGTCCATGACAAGACGGACTCTCGAGGACCGCTACTCAACGCTGAGGAAGGCGAAGGGCAGGGCGATGGAGGGCAGGTGGCGAGGACACGCGCTCGAGAGTAGGTCAGCCCGATCTGCGCACCGAGAGGCGGGCCTGACTTGCCAACGCCCCGGCGACCATCTTGTGGTCTGACACAGCAAGAGGAAGACGATGGACGGATGCATCAGTAGGAAACTCGCCCTGGCAATGCGGGCCCGAGCTGGTTGGCGGTTCATGCTCGCCGGCCTGCTGCCCGTCGGAATGTCCCAGGCTCAAGCGGGCCAGGTGGACACGCTTGCGGTGGCCTTCGACGGCCACTTCGGTCAGGTCGAAGTAGGCGGCTCACTCGCCGGTGCCGAGTTTCACGACAGCCGGCCCCTTCCCTCCCGCATCAGCTTCTACTACCCGGTGGCCAACAGCCTGGATCTGAGCACCGACTACTGGAAGCGGGGTGACTCCCGGCCACTGACGGTTTCGGTCGGTGTTGACGGAAAGACAGAATCGCTGGGCACGGAACCGTGGGATTACCAATGGACCCCGTACAGCGCGGTCTTCCACAAGACAAGCGCGGACTATGGGGCGACGCTGGAGTACCGATTTGCAGACGAACTCCCCGTAGTCGTCATGCGCCTCACGTTGCGGAATCTAACGGGCCGCCGGGCCGCGTTTCGTGTCGATTCCGACCTGGCGATGGTCCTCAGGACGTCGCACGCGTACACCGTGCGTGAGCCAACCCGCACCGAATACAAGGACGGCGGGAATACTTTCCAGGCCTCCTTTGATGAGGCAGATACGGACTCCGTGGCACTCTTCGTTTCCAACGTGGGGGCTCTGCCGGAACCGCAGTCGGACACCGGCACGGCCCGGTTTGGCTACGCCCGGAACCTGGCGCCTGGCGATTCGCTCGTGATAACCCAACTCATCGGGACAGGCCCGCAGGGGGAGGTCGACGCCATTCGTCGGAAGGCCATGGGACAATGGGAGGAACGGGTGACGGCATACGAGGACGGGATCCGGAGCTATGTCCGCGACTCGGGCCGATTCGAACTCCCCGATCCAGGGCTGCGCCAGACGGATCAGCTGGCGCGTGCCCTTCTCCGAGCCGACCGTCACTACCTCGACGGTCAGGTGGTACCCATGCCGAGCCCGGCGGAATACAACTTCTTCTTCACGCACGACCTCCTGCTCACAGACCTGGGTGCGGTCTTCTTCGACACCGACCGCGTTCGGGAGGATCTGTGGTACCTGCACTCTCTGGTCGCCGCGGATTCGGTCCTGCCCCACGCGCGCTACTGGCGTGACAGCACGTACGTGGTTGAACCGGCCAACTCGGACAACTGGAACCACCTGTGGGTCAACGTGCTTGCCGCCTCGTATCTCAAACACAGCGGTGACACGGCCACGGTCGGGGCGCTTTACCCTGCACTGAAAAAGAGCATGTCACTCATGCTTGCCAACGAGCGCGACGGGCTCATGTACGCCGAGCGGCCCGACTGGTGGGATATCGGGCACGTGTACGGACCCCGAGCCTATCTGACCGCATTGACCATCAGGGCCATTGAGGCCTACGCGTTCGTCTCGATACGGTTGGGCCAGGACACTGACCTGCTCGGCCCCATGCTGCAGTCGTCGCGGCAGATGCGGCGGGCTTTGATCGACGAACTCTGGGACGAGGAGGCAGGGTATCTCCTGAATGGGCTGGATTCGACCTCGCTGGACAGACATTATTACACGGGGTCGCTGCTCGCGGCGGCCTTCGACCTTCTCGACGGGTCAAGGCGGGATACCCTGCTGGAGACCGCCAGACGGGAGCTCCTGGATGAGCAGGTGGGCATGCGCAACGCCATGCCCGCGGATTACCACCTTCTGAAGGACGTCTACCATTTCCAGGAGGGAGAAGTCGGCGCGCCGTTTCTCTACATGAACGGTGGGGTCTGGCCCCAGGGGAACGCCTGGTACGCCATGGGGCTGATTGCGGCGGGACGAGTGGACGAGGCTCGGATGGTACTGGAGCGATACCTGAGCGTGTCGGGCGTGATGGACAGTCCCCAGGGCCAGCCGGCATTCTACGAATACCGCAATGCCGATCCGGACTCCCCGACCTACGGTTCCGTGGACAAGCCCACCTTTCTGTGGGCCGGCGGGTGGTACCTGCACGTCCTCTATCAGCTGGCGGGTGTCCGGGAAACACCGTGGAACCTCTCGTTCAGCCCAAACCTGCCGCACGATTTCGGCGAAGTGGCCTACGACCTTGCGGTGGAAGACCGGCAGGCGCGGGTGTCATGGTCAGGGTCCGGGTCCAGCTTCCGACGCATCCTTCTGGACGGTGTGGAGAGCGCATCGGCCGTCCTCACGGGTCCGGTCGGGCGAATTGACCTGGAGCGTGGTCCGGCAACACGGCCGTACTTGGCCGCGGCCTCGTGTATCGTGGAGTGGGTACGGCGAGAGGATGGCGGACACGGCCTGGCAATTGGCGTCAGGGGATCGGTCGGACAGCGTGTGGCCCTGGAGGTGGTTGGTCCGGGTCCGCTTACGACGGCTCACGTGAATGGCGCTGCGCTCCCTGCCTCATCGGTAGCGAAAGACCGCGCGGACGGAGTCACAGTGACGCGCGTGGTCTGGACGCTCGATAGCGAAACCGCTCTCGTCAGGATCTCTCGGTAGGATTCCCAAACGGGTCGCCACGACATCGAAATTGCAGGGTGAGCCCGAATGGTCTTGACATGTTCTCCATACGTGATTACGTTGATCGAAACGTTTCGAGAAATTCTACGACATCTCGTGTGAGCACTGGTTCGACAACGAAGAGGCCGACGATCAAGGATGTCGCTGCTCAGGCAGGTGTATCCATATCGACCGTCTCATTGGTGATCAATGACAAGGGCTATGTCAGCGACCAAACCCGAGAACGGGTTCAGGAGGCTGCACGGAAGCTGAACTTCGTTCCAAGGCCGGCAGCGCGGGCATTGCCATCCAAGACCACCGGCAACGTCGGATTCGTGGTTCGTGACGATCACTTTCGTCGAACCGAGCCGTTCTATACCGGTGTATATCTAGGGACGGAGTTCGAGGCGAACAATCGCGAGTTGTACGTACTGTTGACCACGATCCCCACGGAGTATGTGCCGGGAAAACACACGCCACGGTTTCTTCGGGAGCAGAACGTGGACGGCATCCTGGTGGCGGGCAAGGTCGCCCCGGCATTCCTGGCCGAAGCATCGACCTCGGGTGTGCCTGTCGTGCTCATCGACTTCGAGCATGACACCCTCCCGGCGGCGGTCATCGACAATCGCGGCGGAGCTCATGCAGCCACACGCCACCTGATCGACCGTGGCCACCGGCACATCGCCCTGGTCGGCGGGGACATGGACCATCCGAGCCTGCATGCCAGGCGTGAGGGATTCCAGTTGGCCTGCTTCGAGGCGGGACTTTCCCCGGATCAGGTCCAGTTCATTGTTGCCAGCGAGGGCGAGTCGGACTATGCCACCGGCACGGTACTGGCCAAACGTCTGTTTGCCAATGGGGCCGTCCCTACAGCCGCCTTCTGTATCAACGATGCGACCGCTCTGGCCGTGATCGATCAGGCCGCCGGGTTGGGACTGAAGGTGCCGGACGATATCGCCGTAGTCGGGTTCGACGATGTGCCCCAGGCCAAACATAACCAGCCCGCGCTGACCACAGTGCGGGTTCAAACCGATCACCTCGGCGAGCTCGCGATGCGGTACCTGGTCGATCTGATCGAGGAATCCCGGTCCCGGAAAGTCAGGCCGGGGCGCGACCCGCATCGCATTACACTACCCACGGAACTCGTGATACGAGACACAACCTGAGCCATCGGCACCCTCTGACCCGGGCGCAACGGACACATCAACACGCCAGACCGCGATCATGCGCGGCAATACACAAAGGTGACCAATGACAACACTCTTACAAAAGCCGACACTCCTACAAAAGGCAGGGTGCCTCACGGGCGCGCTATTCGGTTTATTCTTGATTCTGATGCCTTCCCAGGTGCTCGCACAGAGCGCTGTGGATCGGCTGGTGTCGGCCAATTCGGCCGCTAACCTGTTATCCAACGGCGGCTTCGAGACGATGAAGCCAGCCTACTGGGCTCCGTCTGGCTCCAGTGCCGAGTGGACCACCGAGCAGACCCGGACCCCGGGTTCGAGCCTGAAGCTCTCCGGAGCCTCAAGCGCCTGGGTGATGGACGAAGCGGTCCGTGCCTGGGTCGGCGGCATTCCCGCCGGCGGCACACCAGAGATCATCATTGGCGGTTGGGTCTACACCGACGGCGTGAACACGGGGCCGACCGACGACGCGGGCAAGTTCCAGCTTGTCTTCGAGTTTCTTGATGTACCCGGCGGCACGAATGTTCTGGGTGCCCCCGTGGTACTGGATCTGCCCCAGGCCTCGGCCTCTACCCTGGACTGGGTCGAACTGTCAAGCGAAACACTTGGCGCGATCACGCTACCCTCTGAGAAGGCGGCTACCAGTGTGAAGGTGACCTTCCGCCAGGGGGCCAACGCGACGGGTACGGCCTACCTCGAAGATCTCTTCATCCGCAATGCACCCGGTGCCGATGGGTGGGCCGGCGACTGGTTCAATGCGAACATGGATGCCGGCGACACGTGGTACTACTGGATGGACGGCATGGCCGCGGGCAAGCCTGATTGGGAGACCAGCCGGACCCACTTCATGCACGTTACCGATGCCGAGGCGCACTCGGGCACGCAGAGCCTGCTGATCGAGTCGAACGGGACGAATCAGCTGGAGACGGTAGCGGTAACGGACCGCGTAGCCGTGACGGCCGGAGAGCCGGTGCTGTTCAGCTTCTGGGTGAAGCGCGAGGGCAACACGAATCCGACGGAGATCGGGACGGGTCAGAACAACCTTGGGTTGACCGTCCTGTGGTACGACAACCTGGATGGCGGCGCGGCCGGCTGGGGTGAGGTCGGTGGCACGGATGTGGTGATGGAGCAGGGGACGAACGAGCACCTGATTCCGCGCCTGATTCAGGAGGCGGCTGACGGTTGGAAGCAGTATGCCTACGTGGCCTATCCCGCCGAGAACGCGGTGGGCGTCGAGGCACGCCTGCGCTACTGGCACGCCTTCGACGGCAAAACGTACTGGGATGACGTGGCCATCGTGCCGCTGAGCGGTACGACACTCATCGGGACGGGCATCGAAGACACCTTCCTCGGTGGGGAACTGCCCGAAAACTTCGCGCTGTTCCAGAACTACCCCAACCCGTTCAATCCCACGACGTCGATCACGTTCGATCTCACGTCTGAGTCTCAGGTAAGCCTGGCCGTGTACAATGTGCTTGGTCAGCGGGTCGCATCCCTCCTGACCGGGACACGTTTGTCGGCCGGTAGTCACGGTGTGACGTTCGACGCCTCGGCGCTCCAGAGCGGCGTGTATCTATACGTCATCGAAGTGAATGGCGCGCCGACTGCACGTTCGATGGTCCTGATGAAATAGTCTCTGCGCGACCGCCCCGGGGGGCTCCCCCGGGGCGCCATCGTGCGGTCGTAAAACGGGACCGAGGCGTGACACAAACGTTATCGTGGGCGGCCGTCCGGGTGGCGGCAGGATTCCTCTTGGCTGCATCCGTTGTCCTCCCGAGTTCCGGGCAGACCACGGGTAAGATCGCTGGAACCGTCACGGACGCGGGCACGGGACAGACCCTCCCGGGTGTGAACGTGCTGATCGCGGGGACCACGCAGGGTACCTCGACCGATACAGACGGCTACTATTACATTCTCAATCTGAAGCCGGGTACGTACAGCATCCAGGCTTCCTTCATCGGGTTTTCCCTGGTGACCGTCCAGGAGGTCCGTGTCCAGGTCGACAAGACCACTGTACTGGATATCGCACTCAGCGAGCAGATCATCGAAGGCGAGGAAATTGTAGTCGTGGCAACCCGCGCGGCCGTGGAGCGAGACCTGACTTCGTCGATTACCTCGGTGTCTTCGGACCAGCTTGAGAGCCTTCCCGTCCAGAGCTTTTCGGATGTCGTAAACCAGCAGGCAGGCGTGGTTGACGGGCACTTCCGCGGCGGGAGAGTCGGCGAGGTTTCCTATATGGTCGACGGCATTCCGATCAATGACGTCTACGACCAGACCTTCGCGTTTGAAGTCGAGCTGAACGCGATTCAGGAGGTACAGATCATCAGCGGCACGTTCAATGCCGAGTTTGGTCAGGCCCAATCCGGCGTGGTGAACATCGTCACGAAAGACGGATCGCAGGAGTACAAGGGCTCGGTGGGGGCTTATGTGGGTGACTACATAACCGGTCGTTCCGATCGGTTCCAGCGGCTCGACCAGCTCTCGCCGACGGACAGTTACGAAATGCAGGGGTCGCTCGGAGGACCGGTTCCGGGACTTCGAGGCCGGACCACGTTTTTTGCGTCGGGCCGCCTCCTGAGCAACGAGGGCTTCCTCTACGGACAACGAGTGGTTCAGCCGGTCAGCCCGGTTTCCGGGCAGGGCCAGACGGTCGATGTCGATGGTCGCCAGGTCTTCGTTCCCGCACTCGGAGACAGTTCGTACGCACCCATGAATTGGGGTGACCAGGCAACGGGTCAACTGAAGATCACCACGCGGCTGTTCGGCAACGATCGACTGACAGCCAATGTGCTCGTTCAGCGGGACAAGGGGCAGGGATATGACCACCTGTTCCGATACAACCCGGATGGGCGCCCGACCACCTACGGCGACTCCTGGTCGACCACCATGACCTACACCCATGTCTTTGGCACGTCGAGTTTCATGGACGTGAAGGGCGCGTTCTTCAGGAATAGCGTGGCGTCGTACCTCTATGAGGATCCGCTGGATACGCGGTACCCATTGGACAACGCATTGCGCCAGCTCGCGGGCAACTTCAGCTTCTACCGCGGTGGCGCCAACATGAGCCACTTCGAGCGGGAAACCGAGACCTGGGTGGGACGGGTGGATTTCACGAGCCAGATCTCTCGCCAACACCTGGTCAAGACCGGCATCGAATACAAGGCGCACCAGTTGTTTCTGGACGATTTCGAGGTCAAGAACAACGCATCGACGGGCTTCGCTCCGGCAGTGCCCCTGGCCGGGACACCGGACCATGTTCTCTACACGAAGCACCCGGTCGAGGCGAGCGCATTCCTTCAGGACAAAATGGAGTTCGACTTCATGGTCGTCAACGCGGGAATCCGGCTGGACTACTTCGACCCGAAAAGTGAGGTGCTGGAGGACTACGGGCGGCCGAAGACCTCCTCGAGAATTCCCACGCAGGTCAAGTGGCAGCTTTCCCCTCGAATCGGCCTGGCGTATCCGCTCTCGGAGCGCGGCGTGGTCCACGTGGCGTACGGCCACTTCTTCCAGATGCCACCTTTCGAGTTCCTGTTTACCAATCCGGACTACATCTACGACCCGGAGGAGGGCCTGAACCGGGCGTTCGGGATGCCGGATCTGAAGCCTCAACGCACGGTGGCCTACGAGATCGGTCTCCAGCAGGAGGTATCCGGACTGGTACTGGAGGCGACATCCTACTTCAAGGACATCCGCAATCTGCTGGGATCCCGCATCGAGGTCATCAAGCCCGGTTTTGACGAGGCCTTTCAGCTGGAGAAGTACGGCCGCTTCATCAACCGGGACTACGGACAGGTGAAGGGGTTCATTCTTACAGCAGAGCGTCTCATGGCCGACGGGTTCGGGTTGAAGGTGGACTACACCTTCCAGGTGGCCCAGGGCAACGCGAGTGACCCCCGCTCCGTGCTCCTGGACGAGGCAGCGGGAATCGAGTCCGAGAAGCAACTCGTGCCGCTCGATTGGGACCGCCGCCATCAGCTAAATATCACCCTCACGATCGGCGACCCGGGAAACTGGCTCGCCACCTTCACCGGTCAGGCGGGATCGGGGCTGCCTTACACACCTTCGCTTGCCGATGAGCGCATCGGGCTGGAGAATTCCGGGCGCCGGCGCGGCACGTCGAACCTGGACCTGTATGCGATGAAGAACCTCTCGCTATCCGGGTTCGACGTTTCCGTTTTCACGCGCATCTTCAACGTTCTCGACACGCAGAACGAGCAGCAGATCTATTCCGACACGGGTCGGGCATTCCCCAACTTGCGCTTCCTCTCCGGCGAAGCGCAGGGCCTGAATACCAAGGACGAGTTCCTCCGGCGGCCTGATTTCTACTCGGCCCCCCGCCAGATCACAGTTGGCATCACAACCCGCTTCTAAGCCATGGAAATCAAACGCATTCTCGGGGCGGGATGTATGCTGCTCCTCGCAATCGGGCCAGTCGGCCGGGCGTCGGCACAGCGTGTCCCCGATCCCAATCAGGGCAACACCAGGCTGACCCAGTGGGGCGTCCTGGACGGCAACAGGGTGCGGACGCTGTTCGCGAATCACGGCGAGATTGCCCGATGGCCGGATCAACCGTCCGGCGAGTGGCCCAAGGGGTCCGGCCATTCGTATGTGGACGGCGTGGCCTTGATCGTGTCAGCGAGGACGCGAGACGGCGCGGGCAACATCATCAGGCCGCAGAGCACCAACTACCGCGAGTTTACCGATCGCGATCCGCAGTCGAAGGAGTCCTGGGGATGGGCGCCGGTTCCCGGATACTCGAATCCCAAACAGGAGTCGCCCGCGAGGAGCGACGATCCGCGAACCTGGCCCAGCGAATGGCCCGATCGTCCAGTGGACTGGGCCGGTCAGTGGAACGGTTTCTTCGGGAAAGGTATCGAGAATGCGGATGTCGAGACCTATTTCGTCTTCGATGATGCGCCGGACCGGGAGTGGACCCAGGAGCCACATCGGTTCTTTCCGTGCCCGGGCGATGAGTCCCGCGGAGGACTCGGGCTGGAGGTCTCGGCACGCGGTTTCCAGTGGAATCACCCGCTGGCGCAGGACGTGATTTTTTGGCTGTATGAGATTACGAATGAATGCGAGGTGGACTACGAAGATGTCTTCTTCTCGCAGTACATCGACTGGGGGGTCGGTGGCACGGATGATTCCGGCGACGACGAGGGCGCCTACAACACCAAATTGGACCTGGCCTTTTCCTGGGATTTCGATGGTCGAGGTACGCCAGGCATGTGGGGTCCCGTCGGAACGGCCGGGTATGCATTCCTGGAGTCACCGGGCAACTTCACGGACGGCGTGGACAACGACGAGGACGGCATCACCGACGAGCGGCGGGACAGCGGTCCCGGGCAGCTGCTTATTGGGAAGGAATCCATCGATGCCTATGTCTCGGCGAACTACGATCAGGCCGCATTCGAGGCCTTCTACTTGGGGCTCGCATCGCGCCCCGCGTATGCGGAAGGCCGGTGGTGGACGGGTGATGAGGAGATGGACTGGCTCGGATTCCAGGACCTGAACGAAACCGGCCAGTGGGACGCAGGCGAGGATCTGCGCGACGACGTCGGGGCGGATGGACTGGGACCCGAGGCGGTCAACTATCCGGGTCGCGATGTCGGAGAAGGGGACGGTCGCCCGACGGCCGGCGAGCCGAACTTCGATGCCCTCGACAAGGACGAGTCCGATCAGATCGGGCTGACCGGCTTCGCCGTATTCAACGTGCACGACTACGAACTCCTGGACGATGACGAGAACTACGGCATCTTCTCACGGGCGCTTCCGCCCCTGGACGACGTGATTCTGGAGGGTGGCCGAAACCTGGGGATGTTCTTCTCTTCGGGCCCGTTTCCGCTGAAGGCGCACCAGACCGAACGATTCTCAATGGCCCTGATGTTCGCCGAAAAGGACTTCAGCGATCCCACGGCCATGGACAATTCCTCGCTCGCGAGAAAAAAAGAGACGGTTCAGCAGATCTACAACGCGGACTACCGCTTCGCCAAGCCCCCGAACAAGGCCCTCGTGACGGTCATTCCGGGAGACGAGCAGGTCACGCTGGTCTGGGACGACGGGGCTGAGAAGTCTTTCGATCCGTTCCTTCGCGAGTTCGATTTCGAGGGATACCTGGTCTTCCGATCCACGGAGCCGAATTTCGAGGAGAACCTCCAGATCACGGATTCCTTCGGGAACCGGATCTACCAGAAGCCCATAGCCCAGTTTGATCTGGTCAATGGATTGCGGGGGCCGCATCCGGTCGCGGTAAACGGTGTCCAGTTCAACATGGGTGCGGACACGGGCCTGAAGCACAGCTTTGTGGATACCGATGTTCAAAACGGCCAGACGTACTACTACGCGATCGTGGCGTATGACCGTGGTCTGATCGCGCGGAACGCGGACGGAACGGTACAGGCCGGTGAGGATGGAGTGGTGCGCGGCCTTTCACCGAGCCTGACGACGGCGGTCATCAAGAACGATGTGGCAGGCAACATTGCCACCGATGTCAACACGGCCGTGGCTACCCCTCGGGCACCCGCGGCCGGGTACGTCGCACCGGTCCTAGACACCCAGGTCACGCGGGCGATTGGGACGGGATCGGTGGGAATCGAGATCACCTCACCAGCGGTCATTCAGCAACCGGCCGATTACGAACTGATTTTCACCAATGCGTCGCCGTGGCAGACGGACCCTGACGTGGGCTACCTCCTGACCAACAGGACCACGGGATCGACGGTCGAAGCGGGTACCATCACCAACGGGCGACGCGAGATTCCCCCGTTGGAGGGTTTCGTCATCGACATCCGGAACGACACCAAGGTGGCGCTCATCGACTCTACCATCCAGTGGACAGGTGAGGGTGGCACGTTCACGCCCACGGTGCGTCCCGCCTCGGCCAACCCGGCCGTCGCCAGCCGATTCATTGCGCTGCCTGCTGACTTCGAAATGGTGTTCACCGAAGCGGTGGCTGATACGTCTCTCCGCCTGGCATTCGGGATGCTGGAGATTCCGACACGTTTTTACATCTCAAACCTCACGAGCGGCGAACGCCAGCCCTTTGTCATCCTCGAGGACGATCCCGCCACGCGGAATGGGGCCTACGATCACGGTGAACTCATCGCGATCGTCTCCGGCGCAACCCCGGGGACCGAACCCGAACTCGCTGGCGGCAAGTGGACCTCAAACTGGTCCATAAGGCTGGTCCCGCCCGATCCCCAGTTGGAACCGGACGTGCCGGTTACTCCGCCAGGCGTCGGCGCCAGGCTGGGCTTTCGGACCACCAAACCGTTCCAGACCGGCGATGAGGTGACGTTTTCGCTCCAGCCGGGATCCTACTCAGCGGATAAGGCCAAGATCGATCTGGATGACATCATTGTCGTCCCGAATCCGTACGTCGCCACCAACACCTTCGAGCCGGCCAATCCCTTTCGCGCTGGACGCGGAGAGCGCAGGATCTATTTCATGAACCTGCCCGCGCAGTGCACCATCCGGATCTATACCGTGACCGGAAGTCTCGTTCAGACCCTTGAGCACGACTCTGTCCGAGACGACGGGCAGCTCGCCTGGGATCTCGTCTCGCGGGACGGAATGAACATCGCCTTCGGCGTCTACATTTATCACGTCACGGCGCCTGGCGTCGGCGAAAAAATCGGCCGCTTCGCGGTAATCAAGTGAGGCGCGCACGCGCGGTTGACCGCGCCATGCACGGAATCCGAAGTGGCCTGAAAGCCTGCCTGGTGGTCTTGGCGGGGCTTGCGGGTCTGGCTCTGACTCCGGCCGGGGCATCCGCCCAAGGCGTGTCCAAGGTGGGCACGACCGCCGGAGAGTTCCTCCAAGTCGGCGTCGGGGCACGGGCCATGGGTCAGGGAGGGGCGTTTGTTGCGTCGGTCGATGATGTGTCTGCGCTGTACTGGAACCCGGCAGGGCTCGCCCAACTCGAGTCCAGCGGCGTACTGGTAACGCACAGCGAGTGGCTGGCCGACATCGCATTCGATTACGTCGGCGTCGGCTTCAAGCTCGGAAGCCTGGGCACCGTGGGTGTCTCCATGACCATGCTCGGGGTCCCGGACATGGTGGTGCGCACCGTAGATCGACAGGATGGGACGGGCGAGACGTTCGACGCCGCCGACCTGGCCATCGCGGTGGCCTTCAGCCGCGCGGTAACGGACCGGTTCTCCGTCGGAGTTACGGCCAAGTACATCAGTCAGCGCATCTGGCATTCGAGCGCCAACGGGTTCGCGGTGGACATCGGCACCCAGTTCCGGACGGACTTCTTCGGGGGTATGACGATCGGCGCCGCGCTGTTCAATTTCGGCTCGGGTCTGCGTCTCAGTGGGCGGGATGTCCGGGCGTTTGTGGATCCCGACCCGGCTCATCTGGGTAACAACGGTCGTGTCCCCGCCAACTTTGAGCTGGACACCTTCTCCCTTCCCCTGAACTTCCAGTTTGGTGTCTCTGTCCGCCCGCTTGCCACGCGGATGCATCAGCTGACCGTCAGCGTGGACGCCCTGCACCCGAGTTCCAACAACGAAAGCGTAAACCTCGGATTGGAATACGGATACCAGGACCGCGTCCTGTTCCGGACGGGGTATCAGGCGCTGTTCCTGGCAGAGCGCGAGGGCGGGTTCTCGGCCGGCATCGGAATCAACCAGGCACTCTTCAATGGAAGCAAGGCCACGCTGGACTATGCGTATCGAATGGCGGGTCGCCTTGGCGGAATCCACGTGGTCGGACTAGGCTTTTCGTTTTGAACGGCGGGATCCCGGAAACCGCTGACTCCGCACGTGGAGAGGGTCCTCGGTCATTCCTGCTCGCCGTGGTGTTGATGGTTCTGCTCGCGGGTGGCTGCGGCACGGGTGGATCGCGTGACTCTGACGGCGAAGCCCGCGTCCGATTGACCTACTGGTCTTCCCAAAATCCCCAGGAGCGGGAGATCGCCCGCATTCTCGTGGACGCCTGGAACACAGATCACCCCGGCATCCAGGTCACCGTGCAGCCGTTGCCGGCTGGGCAGTCCAGCGAGGAGGTTCTTCTGGCGGCGGTTGCGGCCGGTACCACGCCGGACATCTGCTCAAATATCTGGCCCGGGATCGTCGCCGACATCAGCCGCGCCCAGGGACTGTTGGCGCTGGACGAGTTCCCGGACTTCGATTCCCTGTATCAGAGCCGGATACCAGTGGGTCTTCAGGATCGGTTTCGCTCGCGGGACGGGCACACCTACCAGCTCCCGTGGAAGGCGAACCCGATCATGATGCAGTACAACGTGCAGATGTTTCGGGACGCCGGGTTTGAGGTACCGCCGAGCACATACAGCGAGTTCCTGCGCGCTGCTCGCAGCATTACCGCTGATCTGGACGGAGACGGTTCCATCGACCGGTGGGTGGGCTACCGCGACATTCAGCCCATCTGGCACCAGCGCTATTTCGACTACTACGCCTTCTATGCGGGCGCCTCCGGAGGGCGTTCCCTGTTCGTCGCCGATACGCTGGCCATCGACCCCACGGTGTCGACCCAGGTGTTTTCGTTCTTCCGGGATCTGTACGAAGGCGGGCATTTCCCGCGAACCAAATTCCAGGGCAGTCCCTTCATTTCGGCAGCCATTGCGACCGAGTTCGTCGGGCCCTGGAATATTGCCTGGCTGGAGAAGAATGCACCGGCGGGCCTTGAGTATGCGTTTGCGCCGCTCCCCGTGCCCGACGGGTACGAGGGCCCCGTCTACACTTACGGCGACTACAAGAACATCGCGGTCTTCTCCAGCACTGAGCACCCCGCGGAGGCGTGGCGCTTTGCCTCCTATCTGGTATCCAAAGAGGCCGACCTCCTCCTCATGGAGAAGGCCACACAGATGCCGATTCGGCGCGACCTCCTGGTCGATTCCACGTTTGCGGGGTTCTTTGCCGGCCGACCTGAGATGCGGGCCTTTGCCGGGCAGGTGGAGGCCACCGTCGGCATCGAGGAGGTTGGATCCTTCGCCGAGATGCTGGACGCCATCGCCCAGCAATTCGAAGCCTCGGCCGTCTACGGAGTCCGCAGCCCAGCAGACGCCACGCGGCGGGCCATTGATCGAATGCGTGTCATCCAGGAGTGGAACCGCTAGGCATGCACAAGACGAAGCACAGCACGCGTCTGCCCGGAGAACGATCGGGTCTGCTCATGGCCGCGCCCTATCTGATCCACCTGTCGATCTTCTTCGGCTACCCCCTGCTGTTTGCCTTCGTCCTGGTCTTCCACCGCTGGGACATCGTGACCCCGATGGAATTCATTGGACTCAGGAACTTCGCCCGCCTTTTCCAGGACGATCTCTTCTTCCGCGCGCTCGCCAACACGGGTGTGTTCCTGGTAATCCACATCCCCCTCCAGATCATCGTTGCCCTGTTCTTTGCCGAGTTGCTTAACCGCAAACTGCGGGGCCGCAGTTTCTTTCGGACCGTCTATTTCCTCCCTGTCGTGGTGTCCGGCGTGGTGGTCGCGATCCTGTTCCAGCGGCTGTTTGCTTTCGATACCGGCTACTTCAATGGTCTGATCACATCGATGGGAGGGACCCGCGTGCCGTGGCTCGTTTCTCCCAAGTGGGCGATGCCCTCCATCGCCCTCATGGCCACCTGGAAGAACGTGGGATTCTATGTCATCCTGTTTTTGGTCGGGCTGCAGAACATCCCCGCCTCCATGTACGAGGTCGCGACCATCGAGGGGGCATCCACCTGGCAGCGCTGGTGGCGGGTGACGCTCCCGCTCCTGAATCCGATGCTGGTAACGGTCGTGGTGCTCTCTACCATAGGCGGGTTCTCCCTGTTCGTCGAGCCCTATCTGATCACCGGGGGAGGGCCGATGAACAGCACGCTTTCGTCCGTTCTCTACATCTACAACCAGGCGTTTTCGTTCAATCACATGGGGTATGCCGCGGCGCTTGGGCTGTTCTTTGCCCTGGTAATACTCATGGTGGTGCTTCTGCAGCGCCGGCTGGTTGAGGAGGACATCTATTGATGCGGAAAGCCCTCATCTATCTGGCGCTTTCGGCCGGCGCGGTCGTATTCGCCTATCCATTCGTCTGGATGGTCCTGGCGACGTTCAAGCCGGAGGCCGAGATCGGCAACCTGTCGCTGTTGCCCTCCGTCTGGACGCTCGAGAGCTACCGGCTGGTCTTCGAGACCATCCCCATTGTGCGCGCCTTCTTGAACAGCCTTGTTGTGGCGGCCGTGGTCATTGCCTCCGTCCTGGTGTTCGGATCGGCCACCGCCTATTCGTTGGCCAAACTCAGATGGAAGGGGCGCGACACGGTATTCAACCTCATGCTGTTCACCATGATGGTGCCGTTCATGGTCATGCTGATTCCGCTCTACACGATGATTGTGGAGTTCGGCTGGACCGATTCGCTGATAGGCCTGATTGTCCCGTTCATGATGAATGCGACCGCGGTACTCATCCTCCGCCAGAGCTTCGTCACGCTGCCGACGGACATCCTGGACGCGGCCCGAATCGACGGCTGCGGGGAATGGAGGATCCTGTTCACGATCGTCTGGCCCCTGTCTATTCCCGCGCTGGTGACGGCGGGGATCATCGTCTTCATCGGCAACTGGAACGAAGTCCTCTGGCCGCTCATGGTCATTCGAAATGAGGACTGGATGACCATGCCGCAGATGGTGGCCCTCTTTACGGTCGGTGGAGGGGCGCAGGCAAGGCTCGGCCCGCAGCTGGCCGCTGCCGTGCTGCTGGCGTTGCCCATCGCTGCCGTCTATCTCGTGTTCCAGCGCCACTTCATCGCAAGCCTCGCCTCGACCGGCGTCAAAGGGTAAATGCTTATGACACTGACAAAAATATGGATAGGCTTGGTAGGGACGTTGGTCCTGAGCATGTTTCCTCCAGGATGCGATTCGGCACCGGGCGAGGAGCCGCAGGAGGAAGTGACTCCGCGTTTCAATCTGGCTCACCTCGATTACCTGGGAGAAGACGGGACGCAAGGCGGCGAGACCTACCGGATCGTCCACATCTACGCGGATGCGCCATCCTACGATTGGGTATCGGATTCGGACGAGGGCGCAGCGTGCGTGGATGATGCGACCAGAGCGGCCGTCGTGTATCTCCGCCACTATGAGCTGACGGGCGATGCGGCGTCTGCCGACAAGGCCGAGCGCCTGCTCCGCTTCATTATGGCGATGCAGACCCCGTCCGGCCTCTTCTACAATTTTGTCTGGAACCTCGAACTCGACATCAACACGACACACCAGAACAGCCGTGCGGACGCGTTCGAGTGGTGGTCTGCTCGGGCGGTCTGGGCACTCGGAACCGGCATTCGTGTCTTGGCGGATCGGGACCCTGAACTGGCCAACGTCATGGCGGAGAGAGTCGCGCTGACCTATCCCCATCTCAACCAGTTGCTGAGCCGATACGGTCAGTACACCAGCCGGGGAGGGCGCCAGGTGCCGCAGTGGCTGGTGGGTGAGAGCGGAGCCGATGCCACGAGTGAACTGCTCATGGGCCTCGTGGCGCTGAATCGCGCACGGCCCACACCCGCGCTGTCCAGAATGATTGCGGAGTTCGGCGAAGGGATCGCCTCCATGCAATACGGCTCGATGAATACCTTCCCGTACGGGGCTCATGCCTCATGGATAGACACCTGGCATGGCTGGGGCAACTCCCAGACGCAGGCACTGTCCGAGGCCGGGCTGACGGCGTCCGCCGAATTTGAGGCGCAGCAGTTCTACCCGCGCCTGCTGGTGGACGGCTGGCTCCACTCCTTTTCCCTCGACGATCCCGGAAGCGTCCGCGAGTTCGAGCAGATTGCGTATGCCGTGCGGGGGGTGAGCGTGGGTCTGATCCGTCTGTTCGAGGCCACGGGTGACGTCCGGTACGCCAAGATGGCCGGGCTTGCCGCCAGTTGGTTTACAGGCAACAACGTGGCCAGCACGGTCATGTACGAGCCCGCCACCGGTCGCGGATTTGACGGGATCAACCGAAGCGATGCGGTCAACCGAAATTCGGGGGCCGAGTCTACGATCGAGGCGCTCTCCACCATCCTCGAGGTCGAGCACCACTCCGAGGCACTCTTCTGGCTCGATGCCAAGGGAGGCGATGCCGTGCACGTCACCCGGGCTGGCGCGGACTACGCTTACAGGGTCTTCACCAGTGCCGCAGGTTCTTCTACCCGTCGGATCGGGGTCATCATGAACCTGACAGATCAGCTTCTATCCCTTCTCGAAGGCGACGAGCTCGACCAGTTTTTGGCGGGCTAACAATCAATATTTGGACTTTACATGACTACATCCCTCTTCACGCGAACCCAGGGCCCCATAATGGAGCCGGATGTGGACCTGCCCTGGACGGCAGGCGCCATATTCAATCCCGGGGCCTGGCAAGAGGGCGGGGTGGTGCATCTTCTTTTCCGGGCGATCCCTGGCGGCCACAAGCGCTATCGGCTGGCAACTCTCGACTCCGAGCCGGAGAGGTACGGATTTGAGCCGTACGTCTCCAGTGTTGGATACGCAACCAGCACAGACGGTGTGCACTTTGACCGGCGCCCCACGCCCCTCATTTCGCCCGACACCGCAATCGACGCATTCGGGGCGGAAGACGCGCGGGTCACTCGCATAGACGACACTTACCTGATCACTTACACTGCGCTCTCGCGGGCGGCCTTCGATCCGGAATGCATCTGGCACATTGGTCTCGCCACGACCGATGACTTTCTGACGGTGACAAAGCACGGTGCGATAGGACCTCCCGTCCCGTCCAAGGACACGGCCATATTTCCCCGCCGCATCGGTGGCCGTATCTGCATGCTGCACCGGATCGTGCCGGACATCCAGTTGATCACCTTTGATGATATGGAGCAACTCAAGGCTCCTCCCGAATCACTATGGCGCGCCCATTTGGACACCCTGTCGCAGCACGTGGTGATGGGGCCGAAGGCCGACTGGGAGTCGCAGAAGATCGGAGCGGGTCCGACCCCGATTGAAACCGAGGAGGGGTGGCTGCTCATCTACCACGGCGTGGACGATAACCAGGTGTACCGCGTGGGCCTAGCGCTCCTCGACCTTGACGACCCGCGGCGAGTGATCGCTCGAACCACCAAGCCAGTCATGGAGCCCGAAGAGGACTACGAGCTCATCGGGGACGTGAACAACGTGGTATTTCCTCAGGGGGCAGTCGTTCTCGACGGAACGCTCCATATGTACTATGGCGCCGCCGACCGGGTAATCGGTCATGCCACAGCCAGCGTCTCAGACCTGGTTCATCATCTTCTAAACGGAGCCGACCATCGCTGAGAACCAAGGCACCGCGATGCGTAGCATAGGGACTCCTTCCCCGGTAACGCCCGTGCGGATTCGAGGAGGACGCCCCGTGCTCTCGGGCCTGCCGGCGCACTCCTGGGAGAGCCGCGTGGTGCTCAACCCCGCGGCAATCCGGGTTGAAAGCGGACCGGCCCTGGACGCGCTTTTCGACATCTGGGAACTGACCGAGTCGCGCCGGGACCGACTCCGTGACGCAGGCGGTGCCTGCGTCATGCTCTACAGGGCCCAGGGCGATGTGGAGCCGGCCAAGGGAATCGCGCCGTCCTACTTGGGTTTGGCCATTCTGACCCCAAAGCTCGACCTGGTCCAGCGGTGGCCCCATCCGGTCATCGAGCCGAGCGCATCGTTCCACAATCTGGGTGTCGAGGACTCCCGCTGCACGAAGATTGGCGATAGGTACTATCTCTACTACACCGGATACGCCTCCGCCGAGGGTAAGGAGTCAGGGCATGAGGGGGGCGTGACGCGGATCTGTCTGGCAACGACAACGGACTTCCTGAACTGGGATCTTCGCGGGCCCGTCGATGGGGACCTGAACCAGTTCCCAAACAAGAATGCGGCTCTTTTTCCCGAGCGGGTGCACGGCAAGTGGCTTCTACTTCATCGCCCGATGGAGGGCCCCCACGCCATGACCATCCATCTGGCCGAGGCCGATCAGCCCGGCGGTCCGTGGCGCTCGCGCGGCCGGTTCATGGAGAGCTTCCCGTATCGCGAATTTGCCCGGTCCTGGATCGGCGCCGGAGGCCCCCCGATTGCACTGGGCGATGATCGGTTTCTGATGATCTACCATCAGGGCCATTTCACGGCTGAGGGTGCCAAGGAGTATGATCTCGCCGCCGCGATGATCGATTTCAACGCGCCAGAGCCCGTGGTAGGCCGGATCGAGCCACTCATGAGACCGACCGGCAAGATCGAGCAGGTAGGTGATCGCGCGCTGGGGGTGGACAACGTCCTCTTTACCTGTGCGAATTATCGGGATGGTCCCAATCTGATGGTCCCGTACGCGGGTGCCGATAGCCGAATCTTCGGCGCAACGGTCCCTCTGGACTCGCTGGTGACCGCGCTCAGCCCCGAAGCAACAACGGAGTAGCCATGGAATGCGTTCGTTTGGACGGGGTCGGAAAAACCTACGACAACGGCTTCGTCGCCGTCCGCGACGCAGATCTTAGCGTTGAGGAAGGCGAGTTTCTGGTACTCGTCGGTCCCTCAGGGTGTGGCAAGAGCACGCTGCTTCGTATGGTTGCCGGCCTTGAGTCGATTACGGAGGGGACGCTTCACATCGGCGGTCGGCTGGTGAACACGGTGGCACCCAAGGATCGGGACATCGCGATGGTCTTTCAGAACTACGCGCTGTATCCGCATCTGACGGTCTTCGATAACATGGCCTTCGGCCTGAAGCTCCGCAAACACGCCAAGGAGGACATCCGCGAGCGGGTGACTGAGGCCGCCCAGATTCTGGGCCTCGAGGATATCCTGGCTTCTCGACCCAAGGAACTCTCCGGCGGGCAGCGCCAGCGGGTTGCTGTGGGACGAGCCATCGTGCGTCAGCCGAAAGTCTTCCTGTTCGATGAACCGCTCTCAAACCTCGACGCGAAGCTTCGGGTGCAGATGCGGGCAGAGATTCGCGCCCTGCATCAGCGACTCGATGCCACCATGCTCTACGTCACCCACGATCAGGTGGAGGCGATGACCATGGGTGACCGCATAGCCGTCATGCGCGCGGGAGTGATCGAGCAACTCGACACACCGCTCAATCTGTATGACTTCCCCGTCAATCGATTTGTGGCGGGGTTCATTGGCAGTCCGGCGATGAACTTCTTCGAGGGAAGCCTGGTGGGATCTTCATTCCGCGAGGGTGAGGGAGGAGCGGTGGTGTCTCTGACGGAGGCGCAGGTGTCGAACCTTGCGGCTGGGTCAGGCTCCGTGGTCCTTGGGGTGCGCCCCGAGGACGTGTACGAAGTCGGAGCCGGAGCGGCAGCGCCAGCGGGCGCCGTCCGGTCCGTCACCGTAGCGCCAACATTGATCGAGCAAATGGGGAGCGAGGTCATGCTGCATGCCTCCACTCCGACGGGCCCCATGGTGGCCCGCGTGGCCCGCCGGCCTGTTCTCGAGCCGGGCGAGTCGGTAGACCTGGCCTTCGACCGGGCCAAGCTTCATTTCTTCGATGGGGTGACTGGGGTCCGCATCCCGACGGGTGGATAGTCGAGGTGAGTGGGTTTCCGGGGTATCTTCGTTAACGATGAGCCTTCCGCCATCAACCTTCCACAACATCAGCCCCCACCTGCAATGAAGCCAGCCGTCACCAAACGAACCCTGACAACTGGAATACTGTTGTGCGTGTTTGCGTTCGCCCCCGCCACCGGAGTCTTTGCCCAGGAACACCAACACGCCGACTCAACCATGGCCATGCGGATGGCGAACGATGACCACAGCATGGGTGACGAGTCTTCGGTCCAGGATCCGGCACTGCTGGAGACCATCCTGGAAAATGTCCGACGTGGATGGGAGAATGGTGACGGTGCGCCGTTCTACGAGCATTTCCTCGATTGGGACGGTGCGCGTTATTTCGAAGGTGGAGGGCAGAACGAGGGACTCGCAGATCTCGTCGAGCATCACGTAGAACCCGAGGCGAAATTGGGCCTCAGACTAGGGTTTTCGGGTATCCAGACCCACTTCGAGGGAAGCTTCGCCTGGGCCGTGGTCGATACGGAGATTCAATTAACGACCTCGGACGGACGTGATATCCACAATCGTGGCCATGGAACCTACCTGTTCCGTTGGGTGGACGGAGTGTGGAAAGTCGTCCACACGCAATCGGGCAGTTCGCCGGTCAGGCGCAATTAGATCGGGTGCCCGGCGGGCTGGGCCGTTTGCGCCGTTGACCTGACGTCCGATGCCTGCCGTCAGGGCCGGGTGAGGTCTCAATCACGGTCTGTGTCATCGTCCTCGTCGTCTCGAAGAACGGATCTTGGGGTGCTCGCATCCGGAGTACTCTGCGAGGTGGTGTACGCCGATGCCGCGCCGTGCTTGTACACCAATTCTCCACCTGTGTGGCCGGCAGAGGCCACCAGGACAGGGAGAACCAGTGACCCGACCAGTGCTCCCACCCGAAAGGCCTGTCCGGTCCTTCGGGGCACCATTCCCAGTACGGCCATCAGCGACACGATCAACGAGCCCCACAGGAATCGCTCGCCGGCCTCTTCATGCTCCTCAAGGGCGTCATGGGGGACGACTTCTTCCACTCTCTCCTCCCCCTCCTCGCCTGACAAGGTCGAGGCCCAGGCAGAGCCCGAAAGGGCAAGGGCCAGGATGGCTACGGGTAGCCAGCCGTGCCCGAGGGCGATGCCCTTGCGTGTGAGGATGTATCCGGCAGCTGCCGCGAAGGGCAACATGAAGGCCAGTACGATGGGGAAATGAACGACGGCCGGGTGCAACGGATTTGGTATCATGATTTTCGCTTCTTTCGTTGCCTGCGATCTTACGCGCCTTGATGACGATTCGCGTCCGACAAATGACGTATGACCCCACATTCGAACGGATAAAGAGTCCGAAAGTAGACCTGGGGATAGCAGCTGCGCTGGTTCTACTGGCAGCGTTGGGGGCAACCGATCTCGTCTTGGATCGGAAGGAAGCTGGCGTGGGCGGCCACTTTTTTGTCGAACTGGCCTTGCTGATTCTCCTGCTCCTGTCGGCAGTCGTATTGATCGGGCGGTGGACCAGAACTCGGCGCGAGCGAGATCTTGTTTCCTTGGCTCTGGAGCGGAAGCAAACCGAACTGGCAGAGTGGCGGGGGACCGCGCAGGTCTTCCTCGAGGGTCTGGGAGATCAGATCGAGCGGCAGTTTGAAAGGTGGGAGTTCACCCGAGCCGAAAGTGCCGTCGCGCTCATGCTGCTAAAGGGATATTCCCACGCTGAAATCGCCGGTATCTTTTCCAAGAGCGAACGAACGGTCCGGCAGCAGGCCGTGGTGGTATATCGAAAATCAGATCTGGCCGGGAGGGCGCAATTGGCCGCCTACTTCCTGGAGGATCTACTTCTGCCTTCGCATCGCTAGCGCGGGCCGCCATGGAGGTCCTGGGTGAGCATGCAGATCACCCGCGGGCTTTAAGCTGGTGGGCGAGTTCCCGATACTGATCGCATCAGGTTCGCCCAAACCCAGACGATGCACACCCTACAGAATAGAATCCAGTTTACCGTTACGGGACTGGTAGTGGTGCTGTGCCTCTTCTTTCTCTTCTACTTTCCCGTCCGGCAGGAAAGGCAGGTGGAAACCAGTTTCGCGGAGGCCAGTCAGGCCCTTTCCGTAGCCGTTGCACTGGGGGTTGACATAGCTCTCGGAAACGGCGACTTCCGGGCCGTAGAGAGAGCAATTGGATTTGCTCGGGAGCACGAGGATATGGTCTTTGCCGTTCTGGTGGGCGATGACGGTGAAAAGATTGCGTCGTACCCGGATGGGCTCATGCTCGACGAGGAGACGATGTCCTCTCAGAATGTCACACTGGGTCGGGCCCGAGTGTCCGGTGGCGAGGTCATTGTGGGGCGCTCCAGAGGCGCGATGAGAGCCGCTCTGAGGGAGATACGATACCACGCCATGTTTTTTGGTGCATTGGTGCTCATTCTTGGATCGGTCGGGGCGTATCTGATCGCGCGGTCCGTCTCAGACCCGATATCAAAGCTCCGTCACGCTGCCGACGCCGTGGGTGCTGGCGACCTGAATCAGCGCGTCCCGATTTCGTCCATCGATGAGTTGGCCAGCCTGGGAGTGGCCTTCAACGCCATGGTGGAAGACATCGGCGCTCAACGGCGTGCCAAGAGTGCGTTTGTGGCCTCTCTGAGCCATGAAATCAGGACCCCGATGAACGGAGTAGTCGGCATGGCCGATTTGCTATTGGAGACTGAGCTGGACGAGGAGCAGCACGACTTTGTTGAAGTGATCCGAAAGAGCGGGGACAGTCTGCTGGCTATCATTAGCGACATTCTTGACTTCTCGAAAATGGAAGCCGGCCGATTGGAACTTGAGTTGGTTTCGGTTGAGCTCAGGACCTGCGTCGAAGAGGCCATGGACCTGATCGCTCAGACGGCCTCTTCCAACGGTGTGGAGCTAATCCAGCACGTGTGCAGTGGTGTGCCGGACTTCGTCGTCGCCGATCCCACCAGGCTGCGCCAAGTACTCGTCAATCTGCTGTCAAACGCCGCGAAATTCACACATGAGGGTGAGATTCTGGTTCAACTCGACGCCAAGCCAACTCGCCCGGGGCGTGTGAGGCTGGATGTGACCGTAAGGGACTCCGGAGTTGGGATCCCGGCGGACAAGCTTGAATCACTGTTCGAGCCCTATGTCCAGGCGGACAGTTCAACTACTCGCCGGTTCGGCGGAACCGGGCTGGGCCTGACTATTTGCAGGAGCCTGTGCCAAATCATGGGTGGTGGCATTTGGGCGGAAAGCGAGGTTGGGAACGGTTCCGCGTTCCATTTTTGGATCGACGTCGAGGTCGCTTCCATGGAGTCAGTTGCTCCCTCCAGCGAGTCACACGCATCGCTCGATGGTAAGCGCGTCCTGATCGTAGACGACAGTGACACCAACAGGATGATGTTGTCTGCACTCCTGGAAACCTGGGGGATGGTCACAGCCCATTCTACTGCGTCTCCGCGGGAAGCGTTGAAGCTGTGTCAGAGCGGGATGCCGTTCGATCTTGTGCTGTTGGATCAGGTCATGCCGGAGAGGGAAGGGTGCTTGTTGGCCAAGGATATAGCCGCGCTGGATAAGGATATGCCCATGCTCCTGATGACATCCATCGGGATACCGGTAGACGATTGCCCTCTCTCTCGGACCGAGCGGATACTGAAGCCGGTAAAGAGGAGCCGACTCCAAGAGGCACTGATCGGCATATTTGCGGACGGGAGTCAGGTCACCGAGGCCTTGAGGCCGACCGCTCCCACGACCAGAGTCTCGATGGGGACGTTGACCCCGCTTCGGATTCTATTGGCCGAGGACAACCCGATCAATCAGAAGGTGGCTGTCGCGCTCCTCAAGGGATTGGGCTACAGCGCGGATGTTGCGTCCAACGGTTTGGAAGTGCTGGAAATGGCGGCAAGGGCCGAATATGACGTGATCCTGATGGACGTTCAGATGCCTGAAATGGGCGGCCTGGAAGCCGCCCGAAAGCTCCGGGAAGACGGCGCAAGCCCGGGCCGTCCTTTTATTATCGCCATGACGGCGAATGTCGGCAAAAAGGACAGAGATGATACCGTAGCCGCGGGTATGGATGACTTCGTTGATAAGCCCGTACGTCGGCGAGTCCTGGCCGCTGTTCTGGAATCGGCGGCAGAAGAACTGGCCAAGAGGCCCCAGCCTCGCCTTCCAAGATTGCAGGCCCAAGGCCCGGCTGCCTTGGCCGAATCGAGAACGCCGAAGGAGGGCCGGCGTCTGCCCCAGGCAGGCACCGACAGGGTCTCCAACCAGCGTCAAGAGCGGACCCTATATTGAGGCCGATCAGGATCACTGCAAACCAGACTCTGGCCTTTTATAGCATGAGATTTGTGAGTCTCCTTGCAGTGCTTCTTCTGTCTGCACCTTCCGGAGTGCTCCTTGCCCAGGATCAGTACGTGCTGATTGTGGAGGTAAGCGAGCCGGTAGATTCCCTGACACAGGAGCAGCTGAGAGAGATCTTCTTGGGCACCACGCAGCTCTGGCACCAGGTGAAAGCGCACCCGGCCTACGTCAAGCCGGAAAGCAAATCTGAGAGGGAACGATTCCAGAGACTACTCGGGATAACCTATCGGCAATTTCAGAGGTACTGGCTCCAGAAGACTTTCGCCGGAACGGGTTCTGCCCCCGCGGGATTCGGTAGCCCTCAGGCCGTCATAGAGTTCGTGTGTACAACACGGGGATCTGTCGGCATTATTCCAGCGTCCTTTGCGAAGGGGTTGGAGCGCTGTAAAATCTTGCCATTGGTATAGATATGTCCAAGCGTCGATCTTTTCGTTCGTCCGGCCTCGTCCTGCTATTGACGACAATCGTTGCCATTCCGCTCCAGGCCCAGGACGTGCGGATCCGCGGATTCTCGGATATAATCTTTGTCGCGTCTGATGACCCGGAGGTGAACTCCGCGTTCTCGCTGGGTGAGTTGGATCTGTATATGACCTCAGATTTGAGCGACCGGATTAGCTTCACGGGCGAACTGGTTTTTGAATACGCTGACGCGGTGGTCGCCGACGTCGAGCGCGTGGGCCTGAGGTTCTTGGTAAGCAACCGGTTGAACCTGGTGTTTGGAAAACACCATACTCCGATTGGTGCCTGGAATACCTCCTTTCACCACGGGTCCTTGTTGCAGCCCACGATATCCCGTCCGCTGATATTTCTTTTTGAGGACCAGGGTGGGGTGCTGCCCGTTCACACTACAGGCTTATGGGCGTGGGGTAATCTTCCGCGTCAGTTCACGTATGACATAATGCTTGGCAACGGGATTGGCTCGGATCTCGTCTCCGACAACGACATGCAAAAATCGTTGACGTTGAGCATCAATCGTGGCGTGACAAGTCGTCTCCGGGTCGGAGTAACCGGTTACCTGGATCATATTTCCGCGGGGACATTGTCTCATCGGAGCACCGACGCCCTGCCCGTCTTGGTTCAGGATGACGTAGCGCACAGAATGTTGGCGGGCAACGTAGTCTTGCGAGATCGTAATCTCGAAATGATGGCAGAGTTCTTGGTCCTGAACAACCGGACAGACAGAGCGACGACCAGGTCGACCGGGATGTACGCCTACGGCGGATACCAGGTGGGTGTACTGACACCGTACGTACGCTATGATCGACTGTCTTTTGGGGCGGGCGATCCCTATCTCCCGTCTGAAGACGTCGAGCAATTCCTGATGGGACTCAGGCACGATCTCGATCCCATGGTATCGGCCCGACTTGAGCTGCGGAATCAGCGTAAAGGCGGGGAGAATGTCCGGAGTCTGGTCTTTCAGGTGGCGTTCGCCTTCTGAGACTGGAGGAGGCCATCCGGCAACGGCCCCGGCCAGAACTACTACGGACCAATCGGCCCGCTACCGCAGCACAGCCGCCAGGTTATCCCTGAAAGCCCTCGTGGACGTCACCTTCTGCCCCCCGCGAAGGCGAATCAGATAGGACGCCTTGCCGCGCGCTTGAAGACTGACCACGCATCCCAGGTTGATCACCACGGATCGGCTTATCTGGCAGAAGCAGTCCTGGGGTAGGTGCCCGGCCAGGCGGCTGATTGGCTCACGATGGAAGTACGTGCTGTTGCCCACGGTGAGACGAACATAATTTCCCTCGCTCTGAATGAGTTCAATGTCCCGCATGCGCACGAAGAAGATCCGGCCGCCGTCCCGAACAATCAGTCGTTCCTGGGCCACTCGACGCAGGGACGCCGCCGCCACTGCCTCGGCAATGCGTCCGGCCGCCTCCTCAGGCGGCACCACGGTCCGGTCCACGCGCCGGTACGACGCGGCCAGCCGCTCGGGATCGACGGGTTTG
>JAJCYP010000111.1 GCA_029262855.1 Bacteroidota bacterium
CGCCGAAGGTGAGACGCACGTCTTGCGCATCTACCATTTGGATCGCGGGTACGAGCGACTCGAGCAGAAACTGTGCGCCGCCGGTGCGGACATCAGGCGCGTGAGCTACGACGAATGGGCCGACCCTGAAATGGAGTAGGCATGGCGAGGCGCCCTTGAGCCAGGCGCCAGGGCAAGGCGCTAGAACAAGGCGCTCATCTGGACGCGACCCGTGTGTATCACGTCGCGCCCTGCCGGAGCCCGGCCATCGTAGGCAACGGTGGCCCGGAGACTGCCCGACAGGCTCCACTGCGCAGTCAGTCCCCAGAGGTAGGCCGTGCCTTTCCCGCGTCCATCAGTCAGTTCAAACTCGGCCAAACCGGTCGCGGTGGGTCCGGCGAGCGTCACGCGTGATACCTCAAAACGTGCCAATACGTCCGCTTTGCCCGCTTCGGCCCACCGGACAGAGACGGGCACCTTGAGAAGGCTGGCCTCACGGCCGCCGAGATCGTCGCGTTTTCGGCCCAACTCTCCTGCAATCTGCGAGGTCAAGGATCCCCAACGCAGCGTTGCCGAGGGGCGGACGCTCCGGCTGCGCAGTTGGAAGCGACGGGACGCGAAGAGGTCAGAGTCCGTGTCGTCCCTTTCGGCAGCAACCCGTACGGCGGTCTGGATGACAGGCGACAGGCGATATCCGAGACGAGCCGTCATGGTTCGTCCCGAGCGGGTTTCGACGCCCGAGGCCAATCCCGAGAGCGCCCGGTTCTCCTGAACGGAGGCATCCAGGGAAACACCGGACGCCGGGTGTGAGACCGAGAGATCCTGGCGCAACCGGATTCGCCCGCCGGTGGTGACACCGGGCTTTCGAAAGCGGTCCAACCGGAGCAGATAGACATCCAACCGGCTCGGGGTCCGGGATTGTTCGTGGACTTCGAAGACCGTCTGGCCATTCCACTGAATCGGTGACTCCGGACGCGACGGAGGACGATAGCGCCCGACCACCCGAGCACGGACCGAGTTGACGGCCGACAGCGAGTCCGATGGCAGAAACGTGCGGATGTAGGTACCCTCGTTCGGCGTGGTTTCGGGGAGTAATTCGTCCAGCTGAACCACATCATCGCCGTTCGCATCGTCCCATATGTAGGCTCCCAACTCGGGGCCTGCGCGGAGATAGATTTCCTGAAGGACCGGGGTGCGTTCGGTCCTGGCATCGTAGAGCCAGTCCAGTTGCACCCACCCGGCGCGGGTTGCGCCGTTGCTGTTAAGAAGTAGGGCGCGGGCGTCCGTACCGGCAGCCAGGCCCTCGAAGCCGTCTCGAACGTCGCGCGATCTCCAAGCGATGTCCACCGATCCCCGGGTTCCTCCCGGGCGTGCCGTTTCGACGCCGCTGGAAACCGTCCATGAGTCGGCCGACCGGACAAATTGATTTCCTTGAGGCCAGGACTCAAGCCGTCTCTCAAGCTGCGCCCGCCAGACCGTGGCGTCCCGGTTGTAGGCAAACCCGGGGCGAATCTCCAGGGATCGGAGTGAAGTCGCACCCAGGCTATCGGCAATCCGATCTGATCGCCCTTCGGACTCCAGTTCCAGAGACAGGTCCACACCCCTTAAGTCGTGATCGAGCCTTAAGAAGCTGTTTCTCCACGTCCCGATGGCCTCCCGGACGAAATCATCACTCCGAACCGAGGTCGAGCGCAGTGTGATGACAGGGCGACCCGGAGCGTCGTACCCGGCCACGAGTGTCGCTCGATCGCCCCGGAATACCCCCGGCAGGTCCAGCGTGCCCAGGGACAACTCGGCCTGAAGCGAGTCGAGCGGACTCCAGAACAGGCGACCGGTCATCTCCTGCTCATGATCCGCGCCCACCACGGTCCCGGCCCGCAGGGCGGTTTGGGCTGGAAGATTCCAGCGCCGCGCAAACTCCACCTCCCTGTACCGCTCGAAGGTCGCGAAATTACTGCCGGTGCGGTTTGCATCGAACCCCAGGCCGACCCGCCCAAGTGGCGTACCGACCGGGTCCATGGCAAGGCCCACCCTGAAGGCCGTGCCGGCGTTGTCGGCCTCGTCCAGGGGCGATAGTCGATTGAGGTCATTCAGGCTTCGTGCCGCCTCGCCTTCCAGCGTCAGGCCCCGAAGTGGCATCACACTGCCACGGATGTCGATCACAGATTTCAGTCGCGGTCTGGGGAGCAGGCGAATGGGCTCGTAGGCTCCCAGCCCTTCGCCGAGAAACCGGTAGGAAATACCGTTGATGGATTGCGCGTCCCGGCGGTAGGAACCCAACCCTTCACCCACGCGCGAAAACTGAACCCGGTAGACCGGGACGCCGGGATCCGGACGCGTCGTAATCGGCACGAATACGCTGTCTGGACCCACCGGCTCGCGCACATACTGCGTGAACCGCGCTTCGGGATCATACACCACCTGCCGGGCGCCGCTCCGACTGGCCGAGCCATCCCCTGCCAACGCCAACTGAACAGAATCGGCGGCGGAGAGGCCAAACTCCGAGAGAAACTCACCGGTATCCGCTTCGCGGATGAGCGAACCCCCGAGTGCGAAACGCCGGCGCGAGCCGAACTGCCGACCAAAGCCGAGATCCACCTCGGAGGCCACCAGGGTCCGCGTGAATTGGTTGGTGGAGTACTGGAATTCCAAGGTGAGTCGACTGTCGGCCGCAATCACATTGGTGCCGGTGAAGGTGAGTTCGCCCAGCGAGTAGTCCAGGATGTAGTCCTCCGACTCGCCACGTGTCAGGAGTCGTCCGTCCAGATAGACCCGCTCGGAACCGGGCAGTACCAGAATAAACCGCTCACCAAGCGCACCCTCCAACCGGTACGGACCCTGGACGCCGTCGATCGGGGTGAGGGTTTGGGTCTGGTACTCGCCACGGGAGGTCGCCCCCGCAGCCCGGACCGAGACGTCCAGAGAGGACTTCCCGTGATCGTTCCCGCCGATCACCATGACGCCCTGGAGTTTCCGGTTCAGCGAGGCGTAGCGCGAACCACCAAGTTGCCCATCGAAGTCGCCCAGAACCACCCGCCCCGGGCGTGCTGTCATTTCGATGAACACCCGATCGAACTCGCTGAGTCGCTGTGTGCTGCCATCGGGGCGTATTGGCGAATCGGCGTCCGAGAGTGAGGCGCGCACGTCCAATCCCGGGGCGAGTTCACCTTCCAGCTCCAGCCGGAGACCCGACTCGACAGCTACGTCCCGGTTTGAACCCGCGATTATTCCCCGGGAAATAGAACCCCGACTCCGCAATCCTGACTGTCCATCCGTGGCCGGTGGTGGACGTGAGCCGCGGCTCCTCGTTCTGCCCGCACGCTCTTCGATGGGCACCCGATCCAGACGATACTCAGTCTTCAGGTCCAGCGGCAACGCCCGGTATCGAACAATCAACCGGGTACCGGGAGACCATTCCAGGTCCAGTTGGATGATTCCCCGGACGGCGTCAAGCGAAAAAGACAGTTCGCCTCCGCCGGCAGTCTCACGGACCGAGACCGTTTCCCGAAGAACAAATGGCCGAATTCGAACCGTCCTGTCGGCCCCAACCCTCAGTGTGTCGCTGTAGAGCAGCCCCCCCGCGGTCTGGGCGATCGCCGGCGGCGAGGACACGGCCGCCCAGAGCATCGCCGCCATAAACACCCGCACGACAAGGCGGCATGCGCCGGCCCCATGAATCCCGCTCCGATTGCGCGCGCTCCCTGCCAAGTCGGATACGGCCAGCCCCAATGACACCTGATTGTTTGTCAGTCGTCGAGGATACATCCGGTACCCGTTCCGGTTTCGGCGGCCTGTTGCTGCGTCCCTCGGACAGACCTAGATTCGGGCGCAGTAATCGCCAGACCTATGCCTACTTCCTCCCCCCTCAGAGTAGCCGTCATTGGCGCGGGACCCGCCGGCTTCTATGCCGCCGAGCACGTGTTGAAGTCGGACGACACCGCCTCCGTGGACGTCTACGACCGCCTGCCGACGCCCTTTGGCCTCGTGAGGGCGGGTGTTGCACCTGACCATCAGAAGATCAAGAACGTCACCCGCGTCTATGGCAAGACCGCGGCGAGGCCGGGTTTTCGGTTCTTCGGCGGCGTGGACTACGGGCGTGATGTCTCCCTGGACCACCTCCGGAAATACTACCACGCCATCATCTTCGCCACCGGGGCCCAGATCGATCGGCGCCTTGGAATCGAGGGCGAAGACCTGCCCAGGAGCCACAGCGCAACGGAGTTCGTGGCCTGGTACAACGGTCACCCCGACTTTTGTGATCTGCAGTTCGACCTGACCCAGAAGGCGGCGGTGATCGTGGGAGTCGGAAACGTCGCGGTGGATGTGGCGCGGATACTGTGTCGGACTCATGGGGAGTTGGCGGCCACCGATATCGCGGACTACGCGCTGGAAGCCCTGCGAGTCAGCCAAATCCAGGACGTGTACGTCCTTGGCCGACGCGGACCCACACAGGCGGCATTTACCAATCCGGAGGCCAAGGAACTGGGCGAGATGGAGGCCGCGGACCTGATCATCGATCCCGCAGAAGCGACCCCCGACCCCATCTCGGCGAAGGAGCTGGCCGACAACCCGGACCGGGAATCCGTCCGCAAGTTGGAGATGATTCAGTCGTTCGCCGGACGTGAGACCACCGGAAAGCCCAAGCGCCTGCACCTCCGCTTTCTGGTTTCTCCCACCATCATCCGCCCGGCCGCCGATGGCGGTGTCGGGGCGGTGGACATCGTGCACAACGAGATCTATCGAACGGACCGCGGTGGACTTCGGCCGCGGCCCACGGATCGCACCTCGACACTCGATGCCGGGCTGGTCTTTCGGAGCGTTGGTTATCGCGGCGTTGCCCTGCCGGATGTGCCCTTCCGGGAAGACTGGGCCGTGATCCAAAATGTGGACGGGCGCGTGACCGATGACGATGACCACCCGGTGCCCGGCCTCTATGCCGCGGGCTGGATCAAGCGTGGACCGTCCGGTGTGATCGGCACGAACAAGGCGTGCTCGGTTGAAACGGTCAACCAATTGCTGGCCGATGCCGAGTCGGGCCGACTCCCGGAGCCCCATGATCCGTCACGCGACGGCGCGCTTGGGATGGTGGCTGCCGCGCGGCCTGACTTCATCGACTTCGAGGCCTGGGAACGGCTGGACCAACTGGAAATCGCGGCCGGTGAGGCCAGCGGTCGACCCCGGGTCAAGTTCACCACCGTCAAGGAGATGCAGGAAGCGCTGGGCCGGGCGGGGCCGCGCCGGATGCGAGGCTAGCCGGGCGGGGCCGGGGCTGGCTAGGTTGCCTAGCGACATTTCCGTATTTCCCAATCCGATTACACGCTTGAGTCGAGTGAACGTGGTGGTGTCGAGCCCGAGTACAATACGAATTGAAGTGTACGATGTCCTTGGAAGGAAACTCGTCACGCTACCAGATGGGCTCGTGGCGGGAGCGCGCCTACACTTACCGCATTTTATTCTAGCAGCTTCCCCAGCTCGGGCGTGTATTTTCTCAGGGTAGAGACACCGGAAGGAGTTAGGGCGGTAAGCATGCCGGTTCGAAAATAAGACCGCAACAAACAGGACCTCTGTATTGGCTCCCGTGACCAGAATCGTGTTTCTGACTTGCGTACTCTTGTGTGTAGCCTGTCTCGGGCAGTGCAGCGCTCAAGTGCGAAATATGGTCGTCACCATTGCCGGGTCCGATGAGATTGTCGCGGCCGGGGAGTTTTTGGGGCCCGCCCTGAGCGTTGGTGCGGCCTCGATAAGCTC
>JAJCYP010000112.1 GCA_029262855.1 Bacteroidota bacterium
TTCAGGACTTCGCGCCTACGCAATGCCTGACAGTGCGGTGTCGGCGATGCTCGCGTCTTATGGGTCGGCAGTTGACACGACGGGGGCATGGTCCGAGCCTCATCAGGGTTCTCCGGGAATGCTCGCCACGTACTCGCTCCCCATCGAGTCGAAATCGGTATTCAGCGGATTCGTCGCCATCGACATAGACCTGGAGCAACTCAGGGCCGGTGCTAAGGCAAGCCAGTCTCCGGTGACCATTGTTACCCCCCGAGGTCACATTGCCTATCACTCGCAGGCAGCATTGTTGGGTAAGCCGGTCAAGGCCCTGGAGGCTCTGAATCCCGTGTCGGCTGAAGTGCTGGGCATGAAAGCCTCGGAAGGCGACCTGGGGCCGGGGGCGGCCGGCTGGATTGAGCAGGGTAGCTGGTGGCGACTGGAGCGGTCGAGCGTCCTGGTCAGGCCGCTGGCTGCTTCCGAGTGGGTCTTCAGTGCCCAGGTGGACTGGGCCCAGTCTCTGGCGTCTCTGTTTCTTATCTCCGGTCAGGGCGTTCTGCTGCTACTGATCATGATCGCTGGCACCATTGTGCTGGTACGAATAGGCACAACGCGGTTGGTACGCCCGCTACTGGCTCTACGGGACGCCGCGGTAAAGGTGGCCGCGGGAAACCTGGATGTCGATCTGCCGGCTGTTGGTAACGATGAGTTGGGTGCGCTGGCTGACGCGTTTCGAGAAATGACGGCCCAGTTGGCCGAGCGCGACCAGCAGCTGAAGGCCGATCGGGAGTCAGGGTTCAATAGTCTGCTGAGTGGGCTGTCGAGCCTGCACTATTTCTACCGCATCCTGTCCAATGGCCGGTTGGACCACGTCAGCGCCACGGTGACGGCCATTCTCGGGCACGACTCAGAAGGTCTCGACGAGGCGGCCTTCCTGTCGGAGGATGTCCGTCACTCGGTTCAGACGCAGCGCGACCAGATTCTGGCTGGGGACCGTTCCGAAATACGCTTTGAGGTGACCGCCAGGCACGCTGATGGCACCGACCGGGTCCTGGAATGCTTCGAAGTGCCTGTGACGGGTGCGGACGGGAAAATTGTAGCCATCGAGGGGATGGCCAGGGATGTTACGGAACGGCTGGATGAGGCTGGCCACATCCGTGCGATACTGAATGCGGCGCCGGTGGCCATGGTTTTCTACTCCCCGGGGGGTTCGGTGGAACTCGCAAACGAGCGTGCCGAGTCCCTTCTGGGGAGCCCGCAGGAGAGTCTGGTTGGTCGAGACATTGGCTTCTTGATTCCGGCAGACCATCAGGCCTGCGACGTGGCCACGGCCGAGTACACCATTGACACGTTTAATGGAAGGAAAGTGACCATCGAACTGAGCCAGCGGAAGCTGGAAACGGATGACGGCGTCCTGTTCATTGCGGCGGTCCGTGATCTCACGCGGCAGCGAGAAGCCCATGCCAGGATCGAGCGCTCGGAAGGGATGTTGAGGAGCCTTGTGGACCACGCAAACGCGGCCATTTTCATGAAGGATCTCGAAGGTCGATTCGTCATGGTCAACGAGCGCACGGCCAAGATTATCGGGCACTCCGCCTCGGAACTCATTGGCCAGCGCGATCACGATCTTTACCCGGCGGAGTTCGCCGATCAGATTGCTGAAAATGACCAGCAGGTGATCCGTGCGGACGAAACACGAACCGTTGAGGAAACCATTATCCAGGAAGGAGAGGTTCGGGCGTTTGTGTCGGTCAAGTTCCCGATTCGCGATTCAGACGGTGCGGTGACCGGCGTCGGAGGAATATCTACCGACATCACGGAGTTCCGTCGCCAACGCGAGACGCTGGCCGAGCGATCAAGGGAGTTGGGTTATGAACGCTCTGTCCTTGGTGGAGTCCTGGACGCGATACCGGACCCGGTGTTCTTCAAGGGACAGGACGGGGCCTACGTGCACGTCAACCGGGCCTTTGCGGCATTCCACGGTCGCTCCGTCGAGGACCTCCTCGGCACCAGGGACGACATGCTATATTCAGAACCGGAACTCGCCGCGCGTAAAGGCCAGGAAGAGCGCGCACTGGTGGATCGGAAGCGAACCTACCGGACCATCCGCCAGTCCAGTGCGGACGGCAGGACCGGGGTATTCGAAGCCGTCCGTGTCGCAGTGATCGATCCTGACGACGAGTCACTGGGGGTCGCCGGTTTCGATCGGAATATCACAGATGTCGAGCAGGCACGTCTGGAAGCGGAATCAGCCAATCAAGCCAAGAGCCGGTTCCTGGCAAACATGAGCCACGAAATCCGGACCCCCATGAATGCGATTCTGGGGTTCTCGGAGTTGCTGCTGGGGCGCTTGGAGGACCCGGCGCATATTCAGTACCTCACCGCGATTCGCAGTTCCGGGCGGACGCTCTTGACACTGATCAACGATATCCTGGATCTTTCAAAAGTGGAGTCCGGAAAACTGGTCTTGGACTATGGTGTGGTCGATATCCGGGGAGTACTCATGGAAATCCGGAGCATGTTCATGCCCGATGTCGCGAAGAAGGGACTCCGGTTCACGGTCGATGTGGATGACAATGTGCCGCGCCTAGTGGTTTTGGATGAGATCCGGCTGCGCCAGATCGTACAGAACCTGGTGTCCAACGCCATCAAGTTCACTGAGGAAGGGGTGATCAGCATTACGCTGGAGGCGCGGTTCGAGGAGGATATTGAGAACCACGCGACCCTGGACTTGACCGTCTCCGACACGGGCGTCGGAATTCCAGCCGATCAAATCGATCGAATTTTCGGGGCGTTCGAGCAACAGAAGGGTCAGCGTCAGGAAAAATATGGAGGAACCGGGCTGGGCCTGGCGATCTGCCGACGCCTTGTGGAATTCATGAAGGGGACAATCAAGGCGCAGAGTGCAGTCGGCGAAGGGTCGACCTTTACGGTGACCCTGGGAGAGGTGGAGGTAGCTTCCCTCTCTGGACACCGCTCCCGTGAGGAAAGCCAACCCGACCTTGGGGTGCACTTTACGGATGGTACCGTCCTGGTGGTTGACGATATTCCGCTCAACCGACAACTGGTTCGGGAATTCCTTGAACCCCGGGGTTTGAAGATATTGGAGGCGGCCAATGGCGCGGAGGCCGTCGAGATGGCCCGCGAAAGCCTGCCGGACCTGATTATCATGGACCTCCGTATGCCTGAAACGGACGGATACGAGGCCTCAAGACGGCTCAAGGAAGATCCTGATACGGCACACATACCGATTGTCGCTCTGACCGCGTCGGCAATGCGGGGCGATGAGGAGAATCTAAGGCAGGTGTGTGTGGGCTACATTCGAAAGCCCGTCAGTGGTGCGGACCTGGTCAAGGAAGCGAAAAGGTTTTTGCCGTTTGAGGAGCTGGTCGATGGACCCGACCCGGGAAATGACCCCGACGACACAGGAGAGGCTCTCTGGGAGACGGAGGGTGAAGCCGTGGTCGAGTTTGACGGCAGTCCAGTGGACGCAGAAGACCTCCTGATGCAGCTCGAGGCGGCGCTACTGCAACAGGCGGAGATCTCACGGACCCTGATCATCACGGACATTGAGGAGTTCGGCACCGCCATGGCTGTCCTTGGAGATCGGCACGAATATGAGCCGCTTGCAAGGTGGGGCCGCGAGTTGGAACGGCTCGCCCGGCAGTTCGATCTCCCGGCTGCCGTGGAGTCGCTGGAGCGGTTTCCTGACTTTGTTGCAGGGTTGGCCCAGCTACATCTGTGATGGGACTTCCTACTCGTGCGCCAGCATCGTGACGACAAAACGGAAGAAAATACAAACTTCATGCAGGTCCCGGTAGATACCGCGCTCGTTCTCATTGTCGATGACAACCTGAAGAATGTTCAGGTGATTGGGGGGTTGCTCAGAGGCGCCGGATATAGGCTCAATGTGGCTCAAAGTGGCGAAGAGGCCCTGAACTCTGTTGCGCGGGTTATTCCAGATCTCATAGTGCTCGATGTGATGATGCCTGGGATCGACGGGTTTGAGACCTGCCGGCGCCTGCAGGAGAGCGAGGAAACCCGTGCAATACCCGTCCTCTTTCTGACGGCCCTGACCGATGAGCAGGACATAATGAGGGCCTTCGAGGCCGGAGCGGTGGACTATGTGGCCAAACCGTTTCGGGCAGGGGAGCTTCTGGCGCGTGTCGAGACTCATGCATCAATGAGTCAGCTTCGCCGCGAGCGCGATCGGAACCTGGATGATCTCAACCGGGCGTTTGACCATATCGAGCGCCTCCACAGAGAACAGGATGCCTACCTGAGGCACGAGCTCAACAACGCCATAGGCCCGATTCTCGGGTACGCCGACATGCTCTTGGGCCAAATGACGGTGGATCCGGCACGCCAGCGAAAATGGCTGGCCAAGATTCGCCAAGGGGCTACCAGCATGCGGGACATACTTACGCAGCTGAAACAGCTACAGGAGTTTGAGCGCGGATCCGCCGCTCTCAATACCCGTCGTATGGATCTGGTCAGCGAGTTGACCGAAATATGCTCAGAACTCCAGGTGGCATTTCCGACCCTGTCCGCCCTGGACTTGAGCGTCAATGTGGAGAGGGCCATCATCGACGGCGACCCCACCTTGTTGCCCGGAGTCTTTCGCAATCTGATCAAGAATGCGGTGGAGCATGTTGCGGATATGGAGTCGGAAGATGACCGGGTGGTACTGGTCAGGCTCGGTCAACTGAACGGCTCGTGGGAGGTAACCATACACAACAGCGGACCGCCAATTCCGCCGGAGAGGCTGAAGACCTTCTTCGACAAATTCAACAGCACCAAGGCCGGAGGGACTGGCCTGGGAACGTCGTACGCCCGATTGCTTACGGAAGCACATGGAGGACGCGTTCTGGTCGAGTCCACTGAGGCCGACGGGACGACGCTCATGGTGCAGTTACCGGCCGCGGTAGACGCCGAACCACCTGACGCCGACGCCGAGCCCGAGCCCGAGGTGGCGGGGGCCTGAGTTCTTTTAGAACAGGCTCCACATCACGGTCTTCACCTTCCACGAACCCAGTTCATCAAGGGGGGGAAGCTCCCCGTCGGGTCCGTTCCAGCTGCCCTGGAAGACGTAGTAGAATGATTCCGTCTCCGGTGCCGGGCAAACCACGTACCCGGACATTTCCTCTATTCCCGGCTCACAGCCGGTAGGTTGGAACTCGGCGAAGATCCAGCTGAACTCACTCCCCACGCCGTGTCCGGTGTCGGTTACCACCGATTGGCTCGAGGTTCGAATCCCCCCGAGGCGAGTCCGCATCGGATCGGGATCAACCTGAAGGAGCACCTCACCGTGCTCCAGGACGTGAAAGACGGTCCATTCGTCGCCTTCAGATCCGTCACGAGCCTCGATGACCTCGAAACCGGGGAGCGCCTCGCGAACCAGTTCGATGTCAAAGGGCGACCCAGGCGGATACCCGTCGATTCCGGCGTCATCGGTGATCATTATCTGGCGGGCCGAGGGTGCCTCCTCGACCTCCAGCGAGGCCCGGGCGGGTACCGCCTGCAGGGCCTGCAGCAGGTAGGGTTGGACCAGGTCCGCCACGGCCCGGTGCCCGGCCTCATTCGGATGGATCTGATCCCGTTGCATCAGGGACTCCACGCCACCAATCCCATCAAGCAGGAACGGGATAAGGATGGCGTCATTGCTGTCGGCCAGTTCGGGGTACATAGCGGCGAAGGACTGCGTGTAGTCGGGACCCAGGTTGGGCGGGATCATCATTCCCGCCACCACCAGCACGGTCTCTGGATTTTTTGCGCGAACCTGGTCGATGATTCCCTGCAGGTTGTTTCTGGTTGACTGCAGGTCCACGCCCCGAAGTCCATCGTTGCCCCCGAGCTCAAGAACCAGCACATCGACCGGCCGCTGAAGGAGCCAATCGACGCGCCGAAGTCCGCCGGCCGAGGTTTCGCCGCTCAGGCCTGCATTGATCAGAACGGCATCGATGCCCATGGAGTCGAGCCGGGCGTCCAGGAGGGCGGGGAACGCGTGCTCGGGCTCCAGGCCGTATCCAGCAGTAATCGAATCGCCGAGAAATAGAACCGTCGGCCCAGAGGAGACCGCTTCCTCAACCGCGACAGCGCCGGACGAGGCCCGGGCGGAGGACGCCGCCGCCGCCGCGCTTGGGTCCTGTTCGCTCGCAGAGGCCGGTCGACCCTCGGAATCGCCGGATCCCTGACCGGATTGACCACATCCCGTGAACAGGAGAACACCAACCAAAGGGAGTGTGTATAGCAGCCGCTTTTGCATTCCAGTTTCGATTCTTTGCCTCGGCTCTACCAGTCCCCTCACTCTCGGTTTCCCGATTCATGCCCCCTGTACTAGAAGTCGCCGGTCTCTCAAAGTCATACCGAAGTGGTGGACGTCCGCTTGAGGTGCTCAAACAGGTCACCTTTACCCTGAATGACGGCGATACCTGCGCCATTGTTGGGCCCTCGGGCAGCGGCAAGACCACTCTGCTGGGCCTTGCGGCCGGACTCGATGCGCCGTCCACGGGCTCTGTCCGACTCTGCGGTGAGGATATCGGCCCGGCCACCGAAGACGAGCGGGCTCGGATCCGGAATCAGTTCGTGGGCTTTGTTTTCCAGTCATTTCGCCTCATTCCGACCCTGACCGCGTTGGAAAACGTCCGGGTCCCGGCTGATCTTCGCGGAGATGATGAGGCGGCGCGTCGGGCGTCCGACCTGTTGACCGAGGTCGGTCTCGGCGAGAGGCAGGACCACTATCCAAGCCAGCTCTCCGGAGGTGAACAGCAGCGGGTGGCCCTGGCACGGGCCTTCATCAATCGGCCGCGAATCCTCTTCGCTGATGAGCCCACCGGCAACCTCGATACCGAAACGGGCGAACGCGTGGCAGATCTGTTGTTCGAATTGAACCGGACCGCCGGTACGACCCTTGTGCTGGTAACGCACGACTTGGAGTTGGCCCGGCGCACCGGCCGGGTCATCCGCCTTCGTTCCGGGGCCGTCCAGGAAGACACCCGCGGGGCCGCGTGATGATGAAGTGGGTTTTGAGCATGGCCTGGCGCGACAGCCGCGGCAGTCGGCGGCGGATGGTCCTGTTTGTGGGCTCGATGGTTCTGGGCGTTGCGGCCCTTGTGGCCATCAATTCGTTCGGGGCGAACCTCCGTCAAGCGATTGACGAGCAGGCCAAGGCACTCCTGGGGGCCGACATGTCGCTGGAGAGCAGCGCTCCCTTCCCGGATTCGGTAGAGGTGATGATTCGGGATATCGGAGGCGACCAGTCGAGGCGTACCTCATTCTCTTCCATGGCGCGCTTCCCCCGGATGGACGGGGTCCGCCTGTCCACCATCCGGGCTCAGGACGGCGTGTATCCCTGGTACGGCGAGGTGGAGACCGACCCTCCCGCTGCGGCCGATGATTGGGTGGCGCGCGGCCAGGCGCTGGTGGACCAGACGCTCGTAAATCAGTTTGAGCTCGTCCCGGGCGATTCGGTCTACGTGGGCGGCAATGGATACACAATCGCCGGCACGCTGCTTCAGACCCCACGCGAATCGGCGGCGTCGGGGCTCTTCTCGCCTCGCGTCTATGTGCCGCTGGCCGGGCTGGATTCCACGCTCCTCAGCTTCGGCAGCATGGCCGACTATGAGGTGTACTTCCGCTTCACCGACGGGCGGGACGTGGAGGCGCTGGCCGATTCGCTCCGACCCCAACTCAGACCTGCGCGAATCGGGGTTGATTCGGTGATTGAGGAACGGGACAATTGGGACGAAAACCTCACCAACCTGTACCGATTCCTGAGCCTGGTCGGCTTCGTGGCGCTGCTGTTGGGGAGTCTGGGCGTGGCCTCAGCCGTACATGTCTACATCAGCCAACGCATTGAGACCGTGGCTACGCTGCGCTGCTTCGGAGCGACAGCCGGAGCCACGCTGGCCGTGTACGCGGTACAGGCCCTCGGCATGGGACTTGTCGGGGCGGCAGGAGGGGCCCTGGTCGGAATAGGTATCCAACTGGCCGTACCCCTCGTCTTGGCGGACGCCCTGCCCGTGGATGTTTCGTTCGCCCTGGCACCCGGGGCCATTCTGCTGGGTGCGGGAATCGGCGTAGGGGTGACGGTACTCTTTGCCCTGCTGCCGCTGCTGGCAGTCCGGAGGATCTCTCCGCTTCGCGCCATCCGGTCACAGGTGGACCAGGACGCGGGAGAGCGTGCCGACTGGATGACCTGGGGGATTCGAGCGCTGGTCGTCCTCGGGGTGGTTGTGTTCTCCATAATCCAGGCACCAAGCGTTGGATTTGGCCTGGCCTACGCCGCTGCGATCGCGGTGGTCTTTGGCGCACTTGCGCTCCTGGCGCGATTACTCATCTGGATGGTTCGCCGCCTTCGGCAGCGGACCTTGCCCTACGTGGTTCGGCAGGGTCTGGCCAACTTGCAAAGACCCAACAACCAGACGCTTCTGCTGACGCTGGCCCTCGGGCTGGGAACGTTCCTCATCGGGACCATGCTTGTCACGGAGCGCACGCTGCTTGATCAGGTAGACCTTTCCGGCCGGGCGGGTTCGGCCAATCTGGTCTTTTTCGACATCCAGTCAGATCAGGTTGATGGCGTGCGGGAGGCGCTCGTCGAGGCCCAGGTCCCCGTCGTCGATCAGGTTCCTATTGTGACCATGCGCATCGAGTCCGTCAAGGGCCGAAGTGTTCGGAGCATTCGAGAGGACAGCACACGGCAGGGCCCGAGGTGGCCGTTTACGCGGGAGTACCGCAGCAGCTACAGGGACTATCTGACGGACTCGGAGACGCTGGTGGAGGGCGCGTTGACCGACTCGGCGAGTCTGTCCGATGGCGCGTTCCCCATTTCGGTGGAGCAGGACCTGGCGGCCGACCTCGACGTGTCGCTTGGCGACACGATCGTGTGGAACGTCCAGGGGATGATGATGCCCACCGTCATCGGTAGCATCCGGGAGGTGGATTGGCGGCGTGTGCAGACTAATTTCTTCTTTGTGTTCCCGCGGGGCGTCCTGGAGGGTGCTCCGCAGTTTGTGGTCATCCTCGCAAGGAGTCCGGACGAGGCCGCGGCTGGCCGGGCCCAGAGCGCTGTGGCCCGGCGATACGCAAACGTATCGGCCATTGATGTTTCGCTGGTCCTGACCGTATTCGACGCCATATTCTCCCGCATCGCGTTCGTGATTCGCTTCATGGCGCTGTTTTCGGTGCTGACCGGGTTCATCGTGCTGTTTGGTGCGGTGGTCATCAGCCGGATTCAGCGCATCGCCGAAACGGTGCTGCTTAAAACTCTGGGTGCCTCGCAGGCGCAGGTGATGCGGATCATGCTGGTGGAGTACATCGCGCTCGGAGTTCTTGCGTCATTGACTGGCCTGGGATTGGCGCTGGCCTCCGGGTGGGCCCTGGCGCGATTTGTGTTTCAGGCACCGCTCTCCACCGGCGGACCGGGCCTGCTACTGATAACAGTCGGCGTGGTCAGCCTGGTCGTACTCATTGGACTGGTGAGCAGCCGCGGAGTGTATCGCCGGTCCGCACTCGACGTACTCCGGGAGGAAGGCTGATGGACATCGCCCAAAACCTCGCTGTCATCCGGCAGCGGGTGGACAATGCCTGTCAACGGAGCGGGCGCCATGCCGGCGACGTCCGCCTCGTCGGCGTTTCCAAGACCTTTCCGCTGGCGACTCTCCAGACCGCGGCAGACGCGGGCCTGCGGGTGTTTGGGGAGAACAAGGCGCAGGAGCTTGCCTCCAAGCGGTCGGAGTGGCAGGGAGCACCCGCCGATATCGAGTGGCACTTCATCGGTCACCTTCAACGCAACAAGTCGCGCCTGGTGGCCGAGCACGCCGATGTCTTTCATGCGCTCGACAGTGCCCGGCTGGCCAAAGCACTGGACACGCACTGCGGCGAGATCGGCAGAAGGCTTGTCTGTTTTCTGCAGGTCAATGTGTCGGGTGAGGACTCCAAGTTTGGCGTGCCGCCCTCTGCACTCGGTGATCTGCTCGAGGCCGTGTCCGGGTTGGAGCATCTGGAGGTGACGGGACTCATGACGCTGGCCGCTCCGGTTTCGGACCCCGAGGATGTTCGGCCGCAGTTCGCCCTTCTTCGGGATTTGGCTCTGAGGCACTCGGCCGAGGGACGCCATCGGCTGGACCATTTGTCGATGGGGATGAGTGGTGATTTCGAAATCGCTGTCGAAGAAGGCGCCACGCACGTGCGGGTGGGAAGCGCTATCTTCGGAAACAGATCGTATCCGCAGCGGCTATGACGTTTCTTTTTCTGGGAGTCGCCATCGGCGTACTGGTGATGGGCCTTTTGAGGGCCTGGACCCGGTATGAGGCTGACAGCGTGGCGGCCTTTCGCGAGGAGGCAATCGAAATGAGGCAGGTGATCCACACGCTGACCAAACGCGTTGAGGTACTCGAGGCCATCGCGACAGCGGAAACCTCCGACGGCGGACTCGATACCTCCCTTCTCTCCGATGAGCCCCTATCCGGCAGCGAGCCTGAGTCGCAGCGTCGGGAGTCCATACCAGTGAGACAGGCGCCATGAAGCTAACAGCACTCGAGATCCGTAAGCATGAGTTCAAGCGGGCCTTCCGCGGATACGATGCCGAAGAGGTGGACGCCTTCCTCAACATGGTTGCCCAACATTGGCAGACGACGAGTCAGGACATGGCTCGGCTCGAGGAGCGCCTGGAAGAGCAGACCTTACGGGTCAATCACTACCTGAAAGTAGAGGAGGCACTGGAGGCTGCTTTGGACAATGCCAAGACGTTGTCCAAGGATCGACTCGAAGCGGCGACCGCGGAGGCGGACGAGCGCGTCCAAACCGCGAAGGAGGAGGCTGAGGGCACGCTGACCAATGCCGAAAGGAGGGCCGCCGATGCGGTACGGTCGGCCGAAGCCAAGGCCAGCGAGACGCTCGGGAGCGCCGAGAGTCAGGCGGCCGCGACGGTACAGGCCGCGAACGAGCGGGCGAATGCCGTGCTGAGTGACGCACGCTCTCAGTTGGTAGAGATCACAGAACTGGCCGAGGCAGCCAGGAGGTCGGCCCGGAAAGATCTGGAACATCTGGAGTCAGAGCGACAACGTTTGTTGACCAGCCTCAAGGAACTGCTGGATGGTGGCCTGGCATCGGTTTCCATTTACGAAGACGCCGTGCCTCCGCCACAGTTGGCTGAGTTCGAAGCGGCCCGCCCGCTGGTGCCTGTGGAAGCGCTTCACCGACCCATGGCAATGGCCGCCGTCCTTCCCGCTGCCGTCGAGCCTTCGGCTCCAAAGGTGCTTCGGCTTGAGGAGACGGACCACCCCGCGGAGATGGATGAGGCCGCGGAATCCGAATCGCTGCACGCGG
>JAJCYP010000113.1 GCA_029262855.1 Bacteroidota bacterium
ACGGTCGTCCGGGCGAGTAAATCAAGCACTTTCGGGGCACGCTGAGCAGGCCGAATTGGGGTTTGAGACGTTGGGCGTCGACGGCAAGCCGGTCCTGGTTGACTTCACGGGAGGCGATGTCACCTCGGACGCAGGGCTGTTGATGCTCCGGGAGATCGACGAAGAGATCGGCCTGACCCGCCGCGCGGCCGAACTACTCTTCGATGCCCGTGACCCTCGCTATACGCATCACGGCATGCTGGAGCTTTTCAGGCAGCGCGTCTATGCCATTGCCGCCGGTTACGAGGATGCCAATGACTGCGCGGAACTCCGGCACGACCCCGTTCACAAGATGGTCGCTGAGCGCCTGCCGATCACCGGAGCGCCGTTGGCTTCTCAGCCGACGCTGTCACGCTTCGAGAACAAGCCATCGCGTCCCGAGCTCCACCGCATGGCCCGCTTGCTGGTGGACCAGTTTGTGGCCTCCTACGACGAGGCCCCCGATAGCATCATCCTGGACTTCGACGACACCGACTCCCAGACCTACGGAGCGCAGCAGCTGGCGCTCTTCAACACCTACTACGGCGGCTACTGCTACATGCCGCTCCATGTGTATGAGGGCACCTCGGGACGCCTGGTAACGACCATCCTCAAGTCGTCGCAACTCAACGGATCCGCACTGCGTGCGGTGGTTCGCCGCGTGGTGGGGCACCTCAGGCACGCCTGGCCCAAGACCGAGATTCTCTTTCGCGGCGATAGCCATTTTTCCCGGCCCGAGGTGATGGATTGGATCGAGGCGCAGCCCAAGGTGCGCCATATCACCGGATTAGCCACCAACCCGGTGCTACAGCGTCTGGCTGAAGGACTGCGGCAAAAGGCGAAGCGCCTCTACGACGAACGCTACCCGGAGGGAGGCGCCGCCTCCAAGGTCGTCTGTTTTGGCACGGTTCAGTACCGGGCCCGCTCGTGGAGCCGCGCCCGGCGCGTGGTGGTCAAGACCGAGGTGACGCCCAAGGGCCTCAACACCCGATTCGTGGTCACCGATCTCGAAGAGACCTCTCCCAAGATGCTGTACCAGCGGCTCTACTGCGCCCGCGGACAGGCGGAGAACTACATCAAGGATCACAAACGCTACCTGCGTTCAGACAAGGCCTCGTGCCACCGGTTTGAGGCCAATCAGTTTCGCCTGTTTCTGCATTCGATGGCCTACGTGCTCTTCGAGACGCTACGGCGCGATGTCTTGCGCGGCACCCGCTATGAGCACGCCACCTTCGATACCCTACGTTTGAAACTGATCAAGATCGGGGCGCGGGTGCGTGAACTGAAGACCCGCATCAAGATCGAGTTGCCGACGAGTTGTCCCATCCAGACTACGCTCCGGGGGAGCTTCGCACGACTGGCCCACTGCCGGTCGGGATAGCGACGACGAGGGAACCGGCGCGATGTAAATAGACCAGGCGGTAGCTCGGAGACAGGGTGAGGCGCAGAGCTATGTCCAACCGCTCCCCATTCGGTCCGTGAGGGCCCGAAATCCCCGCCCCAAGCCCCCATAGCGGAAGCGGTCTTCACGACTCCTTCATGATTCAACCCTCCGCTCTCAGATTGCCCTCGAAATGCCCGCATCAACTCGCCATCGACTGCGCTAAATTCGAAACGCGTGCATAATGCAGGCTAGGGTAGTGGTCAACTGGAGAACCGACTCCTTCTCGTCCTGGGTAAGCGCTCCGTTCTTAATCAAACTCTGGACGAAGGACTCTCTCCAATTTTCCCGATCCTCCGGTGGAGAAGACGCGAGGCTAGCCCTGTAGGTAAGCAGGCTTTACTGAACCCGGGGCTCCCTGCTCCTTTTCCTTGTGATTCCGACGGGTGCCTCCCGGATTCGCGTCTTGAGTGTCCTTCGCGACTTCCCGGCCCCCTCCATCACTTCACACGCGTCAAACCGTTTTCGACCTGGCCACGCAGCCACTTGAGCGCACCCGGAGTGTCGCGCCAGAGCTGCTTCCACTCGAAAGCGTACGCGAGCGCCTCGTTGTCGGCTCCGAGCGTGATCACGTTGGGTGGGGCGCCCTGCACCTTCCTGCGGCCAAGAAGATAGGCGGGGACGTGGGGGTTGAAATCGAGCGCTTCTCCCAAGAGGTGGTTGGCCCGCTCGCCAGGGCCCTCGGTCCGGTACAAGAACAGCGCGTGCCCATAGAGGAACGGCGCCGCAGCGTCATCCGGGTATCGCTTGAAGAGCGCTTTCAGGGCCTTCGTGTCTTCCAGTATCATGAGGTAGAGGACCAGATGGTAGCGCACTGCCTGTTGGTCCTCCGGGTTGAGCCTGAGCAGATCCTTGCAGTGGTTGACGGCCTCGGGAAGCCGATCGCGCAGGGCCAACTCGATCGCGAGGTCAAGCCGGGCCCGCATGTAGGGGCGGGTCTCAAACAAGCTCCAAAAATGTCCAACGCCGTCCTCAAAAGGCTCAGGGCCCAGGGCGCGCTTGGCCGCAGCAAAGGCCTTTTCGACATACTCAAACCGCTCATCGGAGGATATCGCATGGGCCTCCGATAGAATCAGGTAGGCGTCGGAGCAGTCTGGGAAAATCTCCAACGCGCGGCGGGCGAGTTCCTCTCGCTTTCGTCTCGATGGGCTCCCTGCCGCTTCATAGACGAGATCCTGAGCCCGCCAGAGGGCTCCCTGGGCCTCTGGAAATCGACCGAAGGGAGAGGCAGACGGATCAGCGATCGGCTCGTCTTCCACCTGTGGCAGAGAGTCCAGAAAGGGCCCCTCGTACAGCATGCGCTCCCCGCGGTCCCATCGCGTGTCCTCCCATCCATAGATCACACCGGCGTCGTTGCATTCCGGGCACCCCCAGACGATCGCCGTCTCGCCCTCAAGGAGAAGGGCCACGATTTCGCCTCCACACGGTGTGTGGTTGGGGCGACGGCGACAGTGCAGGTTGGTGAGTATGTCGTCGGGGTCTGTCCGGCTCGTGACCCACCCGACGATCGAGGTCAGGTAGGCCGCGATCGACCAAGCGGGGCCAATGTCGTGAGTCAGCTCGCCGTCGTCGTTGAGGTAGTGGCCGAGGTCTGCCACAAGAGCATCCGCCATCGCCTTCCCTCCTGATTGAGTCTGGTGTTTGGATTCAACACACCGGATAATCGACAGCAATCGTCAGCCTGTCAACACGGTGAACAACATCGACATCAGGGGCTTCCCGTGGGCCTGGCGACCTCGGCGATACTCTTGGTCGAAAGGGCAGTTGACAAATACCCGCTGATCGTAGGCCCCCTTCACGGTTTAGCTTAGTGCCGATCCTTGATCACACGCACGGGGGGCGCGGCAACCGCGGTTGATTTCTCCTGTGGTCTGGACAGAACCTCCTTGACCGCTTTCGCCGCCTGCTCCTTGCTTATTGAGCCTTCCCGGGCTGAATCGAGAATGACGCGATACTTCTTGCCTGCCATGGTCGCTTCTAGGTCGATGGCTGTGTTTTCGCCCGGAAACCGCCAGACGAATCGCTTCTTCGTAGACCCCCGCGTGATCGACCACGGGGATCTCATTTCACAATCCCCCTCGCATTTCATCACGCACGCGCCGGGCGGAATCGGAAGTAAGCCCCTCACGAAGCGGACTTCGTTCGATCAGTTCATTCATCACCACCCGGCGACGGTCACGGCGGTTTTCGTCCTCTACCGCCCGCATCAACAGTTCGGATATGATCGCGCTCTTGTTCCGCCCCTCGAAACGCTTGTTGAAGGCCTGTTTCACTTCTTCCGGAACGCTGTAGTTGACGGTGGCCATTGGTGTGAAGGCAGCTTGTTGAAATCGCCAACAAGGCGGAGCGCGGCTCAGTTCCGCCGGGTCGAGAACACTCGGCGCGGACGGTGGTTGACACTGCGGCAAATCCCGTCACAAGATGTTTGATACATCCCTCGCCAGAGAGGCAGACAAGGAGCGGCACGACCTGTGGGAGGCGCGGCGCCGGCGTACGCTGGCCAGCGTACTCGAGGTTTCGGCGCCGTTCTTCGGTGACTTGCCCATTGATGTGGCCTACGTCACCGGCTCTCTGGTCAGAGAGGGCGCATTCCGCCCGTGGTCCGATATCGATATCGCCGTTGCGGGGCTTCCCGGTGACATATACTTCAGGACGCTCGCCGGACTGCAGGATATCCTCGGAAGTGAAAATGTCGATCTGATCGAACTCGAACGGTGTGACTTTCGTGAGACGGTCGAGGGGAATGGGGTACGAATCGTATGAGCGAGCGAATCGCCTTGCTGCTCGCTTACATGGACGCGACCATAAAGGCGATTGCGCGACGGAAGGCGGAACTGGAGTCGGTTATCAAGGGGATCGCTGACGAATCCCCCTCTGATCATGAGACCGTGGTTCTCGGCTACGCCCTGCACAATCTCTACTGTGCCTTTGAGGATGTGTTCGAGGAGACGGCACGAACCTTCGAAAACTCGATCACCGACCAGGCACGCTTTCACGCCGAACTGCTCAAGCGCATGAAACTGGAGGTTCACAGGGTCCGGCCGGCTTTCTTGTCGCAAGAGGGCTTTGAGTTAGCCAACGAATTGCGCGGGTTCCGACACGTGTTCCGCCACGCCTACGACCACAAGCTGGATGGGGAGCGCGTTGTGCAGTTGGCCCGGAAGACGCTTGATGCGTGGGGCACACTCGAATCGGACGCCGGGCGGTTCAGAGCATTCCTCTTGGAGCAGCTTGGAGAGTGAGGGGCCGTCCCATGCGAGCCGCCGCCGTCGCCCGAATCAAGGCCAGCCTGGCAGGAATCGCGAATCCCGGCTCTCAGAAACCTTGCGGTGGTGCTTACGGGTAAGATCAACACCTTGATCTTATAGGGCATCCGACCGATATTAGAGTTAACGAACTGACTCTAACTATGAAGCGGCTGTCCGACAAGGAATTACAGACGCGGATCGCGTTCGAAAATCCGTGGTGGCGCACCGGGACGATTGATCCGGTGGTGAACGCCTACCCTCGGAGGGCCTACTACGACCGATTTCTTGCCCTCGTCGAACGGCGGAATCCGAATCGCGCGGTTATTCTGATGGGGCCCCGGCGTGTGGGCAAGACCGTGATGGCTCATCACGCCATCGGCGGACTGCTGAGTTCCGGTGTTCCGCGGGAGCAGATTCTCTATTTGTCGCTGGATACTCCGCTCTACTCGGGATTCGACCTGGACCATCTGTTGGGGTTGTTTCACCTCCGATTTGGTCACCAGCGGGACGCCGAAGTCTTCGTTGTCTTCGACGAGATCCAGTACTTCCGGGACTGGGAGAGGCACCTCAAGTCACTCGTCGATTCGTATCCGACCCACCGTTTTGTGGGATCGGGGTCCGCGGCGGCCGCTCTCAGGCTCAAGAGCCAGGAGTCTGGTGCGGGGAGGTTCACCGACTTCTTTCTTCCACCGCTCACGTTTTCCGAGTACCTCTCATTTGTCGGGCGCGACGAGGAACTGGTCGAGGAGAGGACGCTCAGCCAGAATGTCACCGAGACCAGTTCGCCCAACCTGGCAGCGTTGAACGAGGAGTTCGTCAACTACCTGAACTACGGCGGCTACCCGGAGGCCGTCATGTCGCCGGCGGTCAGGGCCGATAGCAGCCGATTCATTCGGTCCGATATCATCGACAAGGTGCTCCTCAGGGACCTTCCCAGTCTCTACGGTATCCTGGACATCCAGGAGCTAAACCGCCTGTTTACCAGCATCGTCTACAACACGGCAGGGGAGATATCGCTCGATAACCTTTCCACGGATTCCGGTGTGGCCAAGAACACCATCAAGCGGTACATCGAGTACCTGGAGGCTGCGTTCCTGATCCGGCGCCTGAACCGGGTGGACCAGAACGCCCGCAGCTTCAAGCGGGCACGTCAATTCAAGGCCTACGTCACGAATTGCGCGATGCGGGGTGCGCTGTTCGGATACGTCGGCGCCGACCATGCCGATATGGGTGCGCTGGCCGAGTCGGCCATAATCGGGCAGTGGATGAACAGCGAATCGGATAATGCTCTGTACTACGCTCGATGGAAAGGGGGGGAGGTCGACCTGGTGGCGCAGCCGGGACTGGGGCCCAAGGTGTCGTGGATCCTCGAGGTCAAATGGACCGACAGTCCCGTGAGCGACTGGCGGGAAATCCAGGGCGTCCTCGATTTTGCCCGCCGGAATCGCCTGCCAAATGCGACGGTGACGACACGGACGGTATCGCGCCGCGTGCTCATCAATGATGTCTCGATTCACTTCAAACCGACGGCAGTGCTTTGCTACGAACTCGGGAAGAACCTGGCGTCGGGCGGGGCGGGGGTGGTGGCGACGGCGTAGGGGAGGCTCGTCGATTCACCTGGCGTGCGCCTCACGACAAACATCCCCTAACGCGCCGACTGACCGGATCCCACGAGTTGGGCCACGGCCCGGCGCCTCACTCCAAGTTTGAGGAGGGCCCGGACCATCAGGTCCAGGCTAACAGATGCATCGGCGGCCTCCATTTTGGCGACTCTGGATTGGCTGGAGCCAAGCTTTCGCGCCACCTGGGCCTGCGTCAGTCCCTGCGACTCACGCTCCAGCTTGAGGCCGCCTTCGGGGTTCGCTGGCTCTTTTTGGAGAACACTTCGAGAACCACGATGGCGTCGACCTCGAGCGAGTAGATGACGCGCCAAGCTCGGTCTGAATCCTGGACTCGGAGTTCATGGCAACCCATGGGCAGGGACGGTCGCATTGCAAACATATGTCGTATATGACATGAAACGAAACGGGCCGCGAACAGCAGGCACCAGAAACTCAGAGGCCGCTCGCCGCTGCCACGCAAGAACCGCCCGCTTGTCCCAATCCGAGCCAACGTCCCACCATGGCCGGCCGCGCACCTTGGGAACCCGTGGAGCAGTTCGAACGAGAGGCGTATTCGGATTATGTAAAACCGCATAACGTAACAACACGTTATGTATATTTACGTAATCACATTATGGATGGCGGCAACAAGATGAAGAACCCCTTTGAATTTGGCCGAGAGTTGGGTAAGTCGGAATTGGCCGATCGAGAGTCGGAGGTTCGGAGCGTTCTTGAGACCATGAGAGATACGGGCCGACTGTTCTTGATTGGCCCCCGGCGCTTCGGGAAGACGTCGATTCTGCGCGCGGCAACCGATCAGGCCAGGTCTGAGGGGCTATTGGTTCTCCGGTATAATGCTGAAGCTTTTCCGACGCTCTCGGGGCTTGCCAGCGCAATTGTGGAAGACGCCGCAAAAGCCATCGGTGGCCCCGTGAGGCGCATGGATGCTCCGGGCCGCTCAGAGGAGGCGCTCTTGGCTGAAGCCTTGGATGGAGTGAATCGCCTTGTGTCGGATTCGGGTCGTTCGATTTCGATCGTCATTGACGAATTTCAGCAGGTCGTTGAGCGCGGAGGCGTCGTTGCCGAGGCCCAGGTGCGGGCAGCGATCCAGCAGCATGAGCATGTGGCGTACGTCTTTGCGGGGTCCAAGACGAAAATGCTGGCTGAGATGACCGGGAATGCGGCCCGGCCGTTTTATCGACTCGGCGCCAGGCTGTTCATCGGCCCCGTGCCGCGAACGGACTTTGTCCCCTTCATTCGCTCCAGGTTTGAGGCGGCCGACTTCATTCTGGGCGATGAGGCTATCGCAGCCATCTTGGACCTATCGGCCGACGTCCCCTACAACGTCCAGCGATTGGCCCATTCCTGCTGGGCAGCGATGCGCGAGACGGGGGCGCGTGAAATGACCTCGAGCGGGGTCAGAGAGATTGCAGAACAGCTGGTCGGCCGAGATGACCCCTTCTACACCCAGACATGGAACCGGTTGACTCGGCCGCAGCAGAAGGCTCTTCTTGCATTGACGAGTGCTGGCGATGCTGGACTGTTCAGTACCAAGACCCTCGGAAAGGCAGGGTTGCCACAAAGCACCATGCAAACAGCCCTGGCCGCGCTTGAGAAGACGGGCGTCACGAGGAGGGAGGAAGACCGAGGTGCGGTACAATATGTATTGGAGGATCCGTTCCTCAAGGTGTGGCTCCAACTGTTCGTTGTTCGCGATTGAGGTCTGAACCTGCCGGGTAGTGACAGACCTCTTCTCGGTGTATGTGGGCACGATCCGCCCTGCTCGGCGGCGGAATTGCCCCTTCGCGCTTGAATGTGCCCTCTCGGCGCGACCGATTTGCCGCTGGCCCACTTTCGGTTTGCCGCTGGCCAATTGAAAAGAGCCAGGGTCCGCAACCCGTTTGCCTGGCCTCTCAGGCTTCTGGATTCGGGCGATTGGGTCTGTCTGCGACTTCATTGTCCTGCGGCAATTTGAATTTGCCTTCGGGTGGTGATTGTGGCTGTTTTAGGAGGGGGC
>JAJCYP010000114.1 GCA_029262855.1 Bacteroidota bacterium
GCCACCCTGCGCCAGGAAGAGCCAGGATGTCAACTCTTCCAGCGACTCCAGGGCAGCCATGGTCGTGTGCTCGGGGTCCAGACTCTCGGCCAGCGAGTCCACGGGCGAAAGCTGGAGGGCGAGGACGATGAGAATCAGCCCCATCCGATTGCGAGGCCGCTTGTCCATCCGAGAACCAGGTGTCGTTCGAGCCCGATCAGGACGGACCACCGGGAAATTTGCACCCGGGTTCCCAGGCCGAGTCTTGCCGGGTTGGTCGAGGCACCGCCGAGAAGGGATAGGGCTTCGGACGCGCCGAACTCCCAGCCCAAGCCTGCCGCCAGCCCATTTGGCGTAGTCCGCAGGTCCACCGCCAGCGTCCAGGACTCTCTCATCGCAGACCATCCAAGACCGAGACTCTCGCGGGTCAGCGCAACACCTACGTCGCTATCGCCGAGGGAGATGAGTGCGCCGAGCGTCACCTCGGTATCCCAGCGAGTTCGAAAGCCGGCGGGGCGCACCCAGGTTTCCAAGATTCGTGCGCCTATCCTCCATCGCGGGACGGAGAAGGAGCCCGAGAGCGTGAAGGCTGACTCTGAGTAGTTCGAAAACGCAAGATGCCGCATGCCGACAAGGACAAACGGACGGCTGACGAGGAGAGTGGAAGACGTCAACTCGGCCAGGGAGAACTCCCGGATGACGCCTGTCATCACGAGGGAGCGTCCACGTGAAGCCGGGTTTGGGCCATGCGTGGCGTTCGGGAGGCTAATCCCGACACCGGCCAGGGCCAATTGATCGGGCGACATCCAGGGCTGTGCCGGCAAGGAATGTGGATGGAGACAGGTCACACACATCGTGAGACCTCCGAGGATGTATCGCAGACGGGTCATGCATCTGGAGGCAATGACCCCGGAAACCGTAACGCGGTCGCCCTGTAGGAATCGGAATCGCAGCCAACTCCCTTCCGTATGCGGACCGCTCTCGCGCTACTCGCGGCGCTCATTCTGGCCACGCCTGCCGCCTCTCAGGAGCTCAATTGCTCCGTCACGGTCAACTACTCGAACCTCGCCGGGTCGGATTACACGTACCTGAGCGAACTCCGGGAGCGGGTGACCGAGTACATGAACGACCGTCGCTGGACCGACGATCTGTTCGAGGAGATGGAGCGCATCGACTGCACCATGCAGATTGTGATGATGGAGGCGATTTCGCTGACCAGCTTTCGGGCCAGGCTCATTGTGGCCAGCCGGAGGCCGATCTACGGGACGGCGCAGCAGTCCACCGTGGTCCAGTTTTCGGACGAGGAGTGGCGCTTCGAGTATCCGCAGGGGACGCCCCTCACCTGGGAGCCGGATCGGTACCACCCGCTGACATCCATGCTCAATTTCTATGCGTTCACGCTCATTGGCTTCGATTACGACACGTTCTCGGAGTACGGGGGCACGCCCCACTTTGAGAAGGCGCGTCGTGTGGCGGAGCTGGCGCAGTCTTCGGGGGCGCTCGGATGGCAGAGTCTGGGCGGAGATCGGAGCAAAGGCGAGCTGATCTCACAGATCCTGGATCAGCGCTACCGCGATCTGAGGAAAACCTACTACGACTACCACTACCACGGCCTTGACCGATTTGTGACAGCCACGGACCGCGCCCGGGCATCCATTCTGCAGAACATGCAGGATCTGATGCCGCTCTATACCGGAGCGTCACGCGGGTATTTCCTGGACCAGTTCTTTTCGACGAAGTACCAGGAGTTGTCGGCGGTGTTCAAGGGGTCAAGCGTGGCGAGCCAGGCGTTTGATGTTCTGCAGGAGATGGATCCGAGTCATTTGAGTGACTATACGCAGATGATGCAGTAGCGTACATCGAAAACGCTTGAAACCGATGCGTTTTCGGCCGATGTAAGGAGATATTCGCCTCTCGATTTTCCATGCGCCAAATCCTGCTTCTCGTTGTCCTGCTGATGACGCTTGCACACCCCGCGGCAGCCCAGTGGTCAGTGGGCCCGCAGGTGGGAGGTCTTGGAGTCGGCGGGTCGGTCACACGAACCGCGTTTTTCGGATATCTGAGCCTGTCGGGCGAGATCGGATTGGCGCCGGTCGGTACGACCAACGCTACGATTAAGGGAGTTCAGTACGCATTGGAGCCCACTGTGATCGGCGGGCTGCTCATGGCGAATCTCCACCCGTTTCAATCGTCGTTTTCTGTAGGCGCGGGATATCTCCTCGGGGGATATCAGGCGGCCGCCCGGACCCCGGAGACAGAAGGTGCTTATGCGCTGGACGGGACGACCTACACTGTCGATCAGTACGGCCCGCTAACGGGTAGCATGGAGCTTAAGGGCCCGGTTCCGGCGTTTCTCATTGGCTGGCGCGGCACCGGTTTCAACTTTGGCATTGGCGTGGCACTCACCGAACCCTTTGTTTCGCTCTCAGCAGACGGTGCCCGTTCCGGGGAAGCCGGGTTTCAGAGTGCGCTCGCAGCCGAGCGAGCGGAGGTGGAGGAGGCCTTGCAGCTTGATTTGTTCGGATTTAGAGGGATTCCCCTCATCCGGCTGGGCTGGGAGCTGGGGCTCTAGCGCAAAAGAGACGCTCCTCGCGGCCGGGCGGCGACGTCGCTTTCAGTGCAGTAAGAAGGACGCCTCCCAAACGGTTAAAAACGCCCAGTTGGCGTGATATGGGCCGATCAAGAGGCCCCAGTCTCACTCTGAGACCGCGTCGGACATCGGTTGACGCTTTCCCGTCGCGGATTATCTCGATTGTGCCTCAGACTGGTGCAAATCGGCCTACAGTGACGGTATCCCGGCTCGCAAAGATGGCCCACGAGAGCACAGATCGGTCGGACGACCAGTACAAATCGGACATGGGTTGCCCCATTCCGGACAACCTGCACCACAATACCGCCGAAAGGCCGAAATCTGGCGATTGCGTCCGTTTCCCACTTCTGGTTAGCGGTGCGGAGTGTCGCCTCCCGACAAAGGGAACGTGGCAGCCGCCCGGCAATGTTGTCCCAACATCAGCAGGTAAGCTGTCATGAACTCTGTTACTTTCAAATCGCGCGCTGGAACGCTGTTCAACTCCCTCGTGGTGTTGTCCTTTTTTGCGTTGGCGGCAGTCTTGCCGGCCAGTGCGCAGTCTCTCGCACTTCCGGCTGACGCTGCAATAGTCGAGGGCAATTCCCTTTCGGTTGCCGTCACCTATACGGGCGCAACCACCACGGCAATCGGTACCGTAGACTTCCAGGTTCTGGGTGGCGCCACGTGCGCCGCCAGTCAGAATCAGGCTACTGCCGGAGACGATTTCGTGGTCTCCTCGGGAACGCTGAGTTTCCCGAGTGGCACAACGACTGGTACCACCAAGTCCTTTACGGTGCAGACCGTCGAGGATACCATCCGTGAAAACGCGGACCAGCTGGTTACCAATAGTGAGTGCTTTCAGGTAACGCTCTCCAATCACACTGCAACGGTCTTCACCGGAGGCGTCACCGATGCCACTCAGATTCTGAGCATTACAGATGATGAGTCGAATCCATCCCTGTCCATCGCGGACGCCTCGGGGGCGGAGAACGCTGGTACCATTGGTATGACGATCACGCTCACAGGAGCCATCGACGAGGACCTGGATCTCGGTGCTCTGGATTCCTACACTGACGTGAGTACAGAGGGAGCCGCAGACTACACTGCAGCATCCGGAGCGGGCACACTCTCGGCTGGTGCCACATCGGGCACCCTAAGCGTAGCCGTCGTGGATGACGCGGTCTATGAGGGCACTGAGGTCGTCAATGTCCAGATCGCGGCGGATCCACGCTACACGGTGACAGATGGAGTGGGGAAACTCACCATCGCGGACGACGAAGGTGTTCCGGAACTGAGCATCAATGATGCGTCCTCGGCCGAAGGCGCGAGTGCGTCGTTCACTATCACCAAGAGCCATGCTGCTGAGGCCGCGTACAATATCGCGCTCAGCTACTCCGACATCACCGCAACCTCTGGCTCAGACTACACCCCTGTTCTCAGTGTTGCGGTAGCCGCTGGCGACGCGACGACGGAATCTGTGGCCGTGGCCGCGATAGACGATGCGCTGGTAGAGTCGACCGAGAACTACATCGTGTCGATCACCGATGGCGCTGCGTATGATGTCGATGCTGGCAACGGAAGCGGACTTGGCACGATCACCGACAATGATGGGATTGACATTTCGGTTGCTGTCACTCTTGGCGACGCCTCGATCGACCTGGACGGCACGCCCGCGACGACTGTGACCGTGGTGCTGACGAACAACGGCGTCGAGACACCCGGCACCGACATCACAATGGCCATTTCGGACACAGGGTTCGATCTGGGCGCTGCGACGTTCACGTCATATACTGGCACTGCAATCACGTGCGCCACCGCGAACATCCAGGCTGGATCGTGTGTAGTCGACAACGCTGACTTCACTGCTGGTGCGAGCGAAACTCTGGTCTTCGCCATCAGCGCCGACGGCGCGGCGGGAACCACCGCCTCTGTCACAGTCTCGGAATCAGGAAATACCGAGACCGACGACTCGAACAACGCCGACTCCGCGTCAGCACTTCTGGTTGGTCTGGACTTCGGTGACTACAGCGATTTCGCTTCGGGATCCCACCGGATACAGGGAACGCTCTTTCTCGGCGATGTCGGGCCCGACGCTGAGACCTCAGATGCGTCAACACTCGCCGGAACCGTTGACGACCTAGCCTCAACTGATGACGAAGACGGTCTGATCCTTCCGTCACAGCTCCTTCAGCAGGACGCGACGACCACCACCAACTACATTGGTGTCAGGAGTTCGGGAGCAGGGTATCTAACCGTAATTGCCCGCTATGGCGTTGGTGGAGTGGGCGATGGTGCGGTTGTCGAGTTGAACGACCAACCGGTCGTTGCTGGTGTCAACTGGTTCGCTATCGATTTGAACAGGTCTTACACGGTTACCGGTGTGTTCGACAACGTACTGAGGTCGATCCGCTTGCGCCTTTGTGATACCGTCGATACATGCGATAGCGCAGGTGCGACGCTCGTGAACGGCGGAGAGATCGAGGACTTCGAGGTCAGCGCCTCCGTTACGGACCTGGGAGCTGGCGCTCTGCCGACGACGGCAACGGTGACCCTTCCTTTGGGGACTGTCGAGCCCGTCGTGCTGTCTAACGACAACACAACAATCACGCTGGTAGATGGCAACGGCAATACGATCTTTGCCCAGACCGAGGCGACCCTGACGGGCGGCATCACCATTACCGGCAACGCCAGCCCTAACACACTGGTCGTTGATGTCGCCAACTTCGATGGTGCATTCGACCTGGACTACGATGGCGGTGCTGGCGCGGATGCGATGGAATTGACGGATAGCGGCGCGACCGTTCATGGGACGATTACGCACACATTCACCAACGCTACTGATGGGACTATCGTTGATTCGGGTGGACTGTTCGACATCTCCTACAGCAACCTTGCGCCAATCCTGGACAACCTCGATGCTACGAACCGCGTCATGACCTTCGGCGCTGGCGACGACACCATCGTCCTAAGCGACAACGGCTCAAGCGTCGACGGCATGTCGTTCATCGACTCCAACAATTCGGAGCAGGTGACCTTCGCCAACCCCACGACATCGCTGACCATCAACGCCGGAGCAGGCGCGGATACCATCGACTTCCAGGGCGTTGACGAGACGGCACCGAACAACTCGTTCACGATCACCTTCAACGGTGACGCCGGTGCTGACACGTTCACGATCCTGCCGATTCCGAACACGAGCAGCCTCGGCGCTCTGACGGTGGCCGGTGGCGCTCCTGCCACGTGCTCAGGCGATGTTCTTGATATCAACACCTCGGGTGGTGCTGTCATCGACAACCTGTCGCCGACGCCGGTCACGTTCACGGCTGGCTCACACAACAGTATCGCGTTCAGCGGTATCGAGGCCTTCGCCGACCAGTCAGCAGACGTTGCGCTCAGCGCCACATCTACTGCCGGAACGGACCTGAATGCGGGTGACATCACCACCATCACGCTGACCGTGACCAATAGCGGTCCGGACACAGCGAGCTGTGTCGTGGTCGCTGACATCCTTCTGGATGGCGCGTTCACCATCACCTCCGGTCCGACGTTCAGCGTTGGCTCGTTCAACAGCCCGCAGTGGAACATCGGCGCCCTCGCCTCTGGCGATTCGGCCACGCTGACCTACACCGTGACGGTTGGACAGACATTCAATGGTACGGCTTCCATCACCGCTTCTTCTCCGGAAGGCGATCCGAACCTTACCAACAACTCTGTCTCATTCGGCATCGAGCCCGCCTTCCCGTTCCCGACAAAGGCACAGGCAACGGCGGCTGAGTGGTTCGGAAGTGGTGCCAATGAGCACCTGGTGGTTGGCCTGGCCAACGGCTTCTCCGGCCTCAGTAGCTCTGTGCTGTGCCGTGTGCCGCCGTCAGCAGGCTTCCCAGAAAACCTGTACCGTGAGTGCGGCGACGGCCTCCCGTACCCGCTCTACGTCAACGACCTCTTTCTGGACGATCAGGGCACGCCTGCTGACTCCACGGACGACAAGCTCTACCTGGCCTCCTGGGGCTCAGCGGGCCTGTACGTATCCGAGGACGGTGGCGAGAACTTCACGGCAGCGGAGCCTGCGCTCGGACCGAAGGGTGGATGGGCGAACGTTTACGCGATCGTCGAGGACGCCAGCGGTTTCCTCTACATCTCGGCCAACAACGGCCACGTCTTCCGGTCGCTGAACAACGGTACGACGTGGCAACAGGTTGGCAGCCTCCCAGGCGTCGCCTCGGATACCCCATGGTCGCTGTCGGCCCACGGTACGCAGGCTGGACGCCTCTACGCTGGCACGTTCGGAAATGGGGTCTTCACATCAGATGACTTCGGATTCACCTGGACCAAGCTGGGTGGTGACGCGGTCAACGCGCTGCTGATCGCCGATGACGGCGGGCACGCCTTCGACCTCGAGCTGCACTCAACGGATAGCCACCTGTTTGCTGCCACCGCCGGTGGTGTCTTCCGGATGGCCCTCAACGCCGACGGCACCGCTGCCGGCCTCTGGGACATGATCGACACCGACGTCGTCCTCGACTCGGGCACGGTCACACCGGAAGCGCGCTCGATGGCGTTTGACTCGAACGATGACCTCTACGTCACGACTTGGGGACACGGCGCCTTCCTGGCGACCTCCCCGACGACGGCCACGGCAATGACGCAGATCGCTCTGCGTGGTGCTAACGTAGCCTTCGTAGCCGTGAACCCTGCGGGTGACGAAGTGGTCTTTGGTACGGGCGCTGAGGGTCTGGTCTTCATGGCGGCTGGCTCTTCCTCCACCGATGTGGAAGACGAATCGGCAGAGACGGAGATTCCCTCCGGCTACGTCCTCAATCAGAACTACCCCAACCCGTTCAACCCGGTAACCACGATCTCCTTCGCGCTTCCGCAGACAGGCCAGGCTCGCCTCGCCGTCTACGATGTGCTGGGTCGTGAGGTGCAGGTCCTGATTCAGGGTACGGTTCAGGCCGGACAGCACGAAGTGCAGTTCGACGCCGCCGGTCTCCCGACGGGAACGTACATCTACCGTCTGGAAACGGATAAGGGGAGCTTCACCAAGCAGCTGGTTCTGATGAAATAGGTACCCTGCGCGACTTCAGGCAGCCGGTTAGCTCCGCTATGTAGCTTCTGCCAAGCCGGTTTTCTGATCGCCGAACCCCCGGTCTCCACACGGAGACCGGGGGTTTTTTTGTTTCAGTCGCCCGCCGGGAAGCGGTCGGTTCAGGCCGTGGAAGCGGCACCAGCGTTGCAAATCGGACACGTGTTGCTCCACTCGGACCAAATGTATAGCCAAACGGACAGCCGCTCCCAAACCCATATGTGGCCCCGTAATCCATCTCTGTCTGGGAGCCGAAGTCGCGCAGGGTAAATCGTGACAGAAGCCCCTCTCGTTGTATAAACAACAGCAGGTAAGCTGTCATGAACACTGAAACTCGCACAATCTTGCGAGACCGAGAGAACCCCTTTATAAGCGGGCTATCTCGACTCTCCTCCGTCTTCCGGCGTACTGCCGCGTTGACGGTTCTCGCGTTCATATTCGTCGGTTCGGCGTATGCGCAGGCTACCTTTAGTGGCGCATATGCTGTAGATGAAGATGCGGGCTCCGTCCTGGTGACGATCAATTTTGTCTCGCCCGTGGGTGATGACCTTGTTGTTTCGTACTACACCTCGAACGGGACCGCTCTGGACGCTGAAGACTACTCGGAAACGACCGGGGGCTTCACAATTCTCGCCGGAACCGCCGCAGGCTCCAGGAACTTCAGCATTCCCATCGTGAATGACGGGATTGGTGAAGACTGGATCACCGGCGCAGGTACCGAAATCTTTAACGTCAATTTGGACTGGAACAAGGGCGCCACGAACGGCAGCGATACCAACGTGGTCACCGTCACCGACGATGAGACGATTGGCGAACTGTCAATCAACGACGCTTCAGCGGCTGAGGGTGGAAGTGCCGTCTTTACCGTCACCAATACCATCCCCCAAGACGAGGCCTTCATGGCTACGTTTGGTTGTGCTTTGGGCACGGCAGAGGCCGTTGACTTCGATGGAGCGAGCTGCACGGCCACGGCCGCCAGTTTCCTCGTCGGTCAGACTTCGACCTCCAGCGTCGTCGAGTACGACGATGACAATTCCTATGAAGGCGACGAGTCGTACGAAATCACGATCGACGGGTCTCTTGACTACACGATTGGCGATGGCGTCGGCGCAGGCATCATCGTTGACAACGATGCTTTTCCGGTTGTCTCCATCAATGACTCTTCCGCAGATGAGGACGCGGGCACGATGGCATTTGTCATCACCGCCGATCGTCCTGCGGAGGCCGACTACGACATCGACCTGAGCTACGTTGATCTCACGGCGGTTGCCGGAGATGACTACAGTGCAGCTCCGGTGATGGTGACGATGCTCGCCACGATGACGACGACCGGTGTTGCTGTTCCGATTGCCAATGACCTCCTGATCGAGGGCGTGGAGATCTTCGCCATTCGCATTGTGGACGGTGCTCTCTACAACCTGGGCGATGAGACTGGCTCCGGCATCATCAACGACAATGACGGCATTGATCTGGCTATCACGGCCAGTCTGGACGTTACCGAGTTGGATCTGGACGCTACGTCTGCTGCCATTCTCACAGTGACGGTAACCAACAACGGTGCTGCCGACGCTACGGCTCACGCAACGGTTGGCTTTACCAGCTCTGGCTTCGATGTTGCGACGGTTACTACTGTGAGCGACGGAAGTGCGCCCGCCAGCTGTAACGCGCTGACCGATCTGAGTGGAACTTGCGTTGTGGACCTCACCGACCTCGAAAGCGGCGAGACCGTCACGTTGACGATCTCCGGCATCGAAGGAAGCGGGGCTCCCGGCACGGCTGGAAGCATCACAGCATCAGTCTCGACCACCGAGACCGACTCAGACCTGAGCAACAACGCCGCTACCGATACGGCTGCGCTGGTTGGTCTGGACTTTGGTGACCACGGTGATGGTGGCGACACGGCCCTCCCGCTTGGAGCGTACCATCGTTTGACCAACGGCATGAGGCTCGGAGCCTCAGTTGACGCTGAAACCAATGGTGTCATAACAGCAGGAGCAAATGGCGATGACCTCGCAGGCGTTGACGACGAGGATGGTGTAGTAACACTAACCGGATCAACCCTGACCGAGAGCGCTGTCAACTACTTCGGCGTCACCGCCTCCCATGGTGGATATCTCAGCGCTTTCTACGGGGACACTGGAACGGCCCTTGGAGCTCTCTTGGACGACATGCCTGTCGTGCCAGGGATGAACTGGATCGGTATCTCGCTTCCAGCAGGAACAGGTACGAAGCACATCCGCTTCCGCTACTGCGCGCTGGAGAACAGCTGTGACACGGCGCGGGGCGTCGCACAGAACGGTGAGGTGGAAGACCACCAATACACGCTCATCGCGGCAGCAGCTCCGATCACCCTGACCATCCCAGTCGGAACCACGGAGCCAACCATCGTCACCGCAGCCGCCAACCTGGTGACTGTCTCTGACGGAAACGGTGACGTGATGTTCGTCGGCCCCGCGGCCGGTACCGCGCTGACCATCGACGGTAACGAGAATCCAAACACGTTCGTTGTGGACGTTGCCGGCTTCTCTGCCGACTTTCAGCTCACGCTGGACGGACTGGACGGCTCAGACGCTCTCGAACTCAATGACAGCGGGGCAAGCACCTTTACCACGATCACACACGTGGCAGACAACGCTTACAACGGTGAGATCGAGATCGACGCGCTCATGGACATCTTCTATGACAACTTCGAGCCGATCCTTGATAACCTGGACGCCAACAACCGCGTGTTCACGTTCTCAGCCAACGACGACGACATCGTCCTCAGCGACAACGGCTCGCTGATCGACGGTCTGTCGTTTATCGATTCTGGTTTCGCCGAAGCGTACACCTTCTCCAACCCGAACCTGACGCTGACTGTCAACGCCGAGGACGGCGATGACACCATCGACTTCCAGGGAGTGGATGAGTCCAATGCCGCGGCCTTTGCGATCACCTTCAACGGTGGCATGGGACGCGATCACTTCAACGTGGTGCCTTTCGCCAACACGGCGGCCGTCAGCATCGCGTCTGTGAACGGAAACGATCCTTCAGTTTGCCAGGGCGACGTACTCGACGTCGTCACCTCCGGTGGCGCGGTGATCGACGCCTCGACCTTGGTTGCGGGTGCCGGTTCTGTGGTCTTCACCTCAGCCCACCCGCCGCTGGCGTACACGGGTATCGAAGGCTTCGCCGATCACGTCGCTGACGTTCAGATGGTGATGACGTCTCCGACGTCCACCAGCACCAATCCTGGTGACAATCTGACGATCACCCTCGTGGTGACCAACAACGGTCCTGACGTGGCCAGTTGTGTGGTTGTCGACGACATCTTCATGGGCGGCTCGCTCGGCCTGAAGATTGGTGGTGGCCCCACGTTCTCTCAGGGTTCCTTCAACGACCCTGAGTGGGAAGTCGGACCGCTTGCCTCTGGCGCATCGGCCACGATCACGTACACCGTGGTTGTTGGTCCCGTGTTCAACGGCACCGCCACGATCACGGCGCTTTCTCCCGAGAGCGATCCTGATCTGTCCGACAACACGGTTTCTCTCCAGATTGACCCGGCCTTCTTCTTCCCGATCAAGGCGCAGGCAACTGCAGCCGTCTGGTTTGACCAGGGACTGGGCGAGAATCTGATCGTGGGTACCGCAAACGGCTTCGCTGGGCTCAACAGCTCCGTGCTCTGCCGCGTGGACACCTTCGGTGGTATCTTCCCTGAGAACCTGTGGCGCGAGTGCGGCGACGGCCTTCCGTACCCGCTCTACGTAAACGACATGTTCGTTGACACGCAGGGCACGCTGGACAATGCCGACGATCTCATGTACCTGGCCTCATGGGGCTCCGCTGGCCTCTATGTGAGTGCTGACGGCGGTGAGAGCTTCACCGCAGTCGAACCCAACCTGGGTACGAACACCGGGTGGGCCAGCATCTACGCCATCACGCAGGATGTGGACGGTTTCCTCTACATCTCAGCCAACCACGGCTTCCTGTACCGCTCGCTGAACAACGGTCTCAGTTGGCAGCAGATTGGCAGCCTCCCAGAGGTTGATGCCGATACGCCGTGGTCCTTGACTACGCACCCCACCGAACAGGGACGTCTGTACGCAGGCACCTTTGGTCGTGGCGTGTACACGTCAGATGACTACGGCTTCACCTGGTCCTTCCTCGGTGGACAGGGCGTGAATCAGCTGCTCATCAACGCAGATGGCGGACACGCCTTTGACCTGGAGCTTGACCCAACCGGCGGTTACATCTTTGCTGCCACGGCAGGCGGTGTCTTCCGGATGGAGCTTGATGCAGATGGCGATGCCGTCGGTATCTGGCAGATGCTGGAGACCGAAGTGACTCTGGATGACGGCAGCGTCGTTACCCCTGAGGCACGCTCGCTCTCCTTCGACGCATCCGGTCAGCTCTATGTGACCACCTGGGGCTTTGGAGCCTTCTTCAGTGCTGCGCCGACCGTGACCAACGTCATGGCCGAACTTGCCCTGCGCGGCGAAGAAGTCACCTTTGTCTCCGTCTCGCCCTCCGGTGAGCAGGTGGCATTCGGAAGTGTGACCAGCGGTGTCTCTGTGATCGCGGCTCCAGCTGCGTCCGCAACGGACATCGAGGACGAGACGCTCGAAGGCGAACTGCCGACCGGTTACTCGCTCGAGCAGAACTACCCGAACCCGTTCAACCCTGTGACGACCATCGGCTTCTCCCTCCCGGAGACTGGTAGCGTCCGGTTGTCGGTCTTCGATGTCCTGGGCCGCGAGGTTGCGGTACTGGTCGACGGTCGCCTGCAGGGCGGACAGCACAACGTGCAGTTCGACGCCCAGGGACTCACCACCGGTACTTACATCTACCGACTCCAGACGGATAAGGGTGCCTACGCCAAGCAGCTGGTTCTCATGAAGTAGCCCTGCGGCTAAGCGCCCGATCTGCTCCGTTTCGCTAACCAAGCTACGGCGCTTGGTGAACCCCCGGTCTCTGCAAAGAGGCCGGGGGTTTCTGTTTGTTGTGACTCGGACGAATCGAGAAACAAACCGGACCCGGTGCACGAATGGCAGCCTTTTTCTCGCTCTTATCAGTCGGATAGGTGAATAAATTCGACACGGTGGGAGCCGAGTACGATCTATGAAACGACTGCTTCCAGTGTTCTGGCTGCTTGGGACTGTGGGTCTTGGGCTGTCCAGCCAAGAGGCCCAGGCTCAAGATTATTGCATAGTGTTCTTTGACCAAGACGGCGCGGTCACAGAGGGGACGAATAATCGCGCGTTGGTAGTAGCCAAGGAATGGGCGGGGGCCTGCACCGCGAACGATTTCACGACTCCGGTCAGCTTCACCTACGCGACCTCGTCCGGATCCGCCACCAGCGGGAGTGACTTTACAGACACAAGTGGATCAACGGCTTCCGCGACCGGCAATCAGTTCATCTCGGTCCCAACGAATGCAGATTTGTTGCATGAGGGTACCAGCGAGACGTACACGCTCAGCATCACCGGGTCCACATCAGTTGGAACGCTACAGGGAGGCCTTCCGGGGGCGGTCACGTTCACGATCAACGACGGGGACGCAGCGCCAACAGTCCAGTTGCCGGCCACCACGACCCAAACGGTCGCCGAGGGTGCTGCCCCGACGGTCACTGCCTCGCTCTCCCATCAAAGCGTCTTCACGGTAACGGCCCCCTTCACGCTGGGCGGCACGGCAACGGCAGGCGCCGGTAGCGACTATACGGCTTCTCCAACTGCGTCATTCTCCTTCGCGCCCCTGGCAACGGCGAGTGTGCTCACGCTCACGTCGAATGACGATGTTATCGATGAATTCGACGAGACCATAACAGTCACTCTCGGAGCTCCTACCAACGCCACGCTCGGCGCAGTCACCAGCCATGAGGTGACCCTCACGGATAACGACGCCCTGCCGAACGTCAGCTTTACATCCGCCGCGCAGAGCGAGCAGGAATCCGTAGGTACGATGACGGTGACCGCGACAATGGACCGTCTTAGCGAAAAGGGCGTGACGGTTCCGTACACGCTGGGCGGCAGCGCTACGGAAGGCGCTGGTGATGACTACACCATCACCGCCAGTCCGCTGTCGTTTGGTTCAACTTCCACATCGGAAGACATCACCATCACCGTCAATGACGACGGTGCGGACGAAAACAACGAGGATGTCGTCATTACGATGGGCGCCCCCACAAATGCGGCCACGTTTGGCACCACGGTTCATACAGCCACCATTGAGGACAATGATATCCCGCAGGTGGACTTCACTTTGGCCTCCTCCAGCGGTGATGAATCGATACTGACGCCATCTCTGGCTATCACGATCAGCCCCGTTCCGGTAAGCAATATCACGCTGGGGATTTCCTATGCAGGAACTGCCACCGGTGGGGACTACTCCGCATCGGCCACGCTGCTCGTTTCCGCAGGCTCACCGACGGCGAGTCTCCCGCTAACAATCGTCAACGATATTTTCGATGAAGCTGACGAGACCATCATCGCAACCATTTCCAGCGGAACGGGCTACCAGGCGGCGGGACAGACTTCGCACACCTACACGATCCTGGATGATGACGCAGACCTTGCGGTCTCGAAATCTGCAGGCGCTACTTTCGATCCAGATGCGGGTACCCTCACGTACACCATCGGCCTGACAAATACGTCAGCGACCACGGACGCCACCGGCGTCACGGTACAGGACCTGAAGCTTACGGCAGGAGACTATGCGTCCGTAACCTCGACCGAGTTTGGCGCTGGCACTGACTGGACCGGGATCTCGGTCGGGCAGGGCGCAACAGTCAACGCCACCGTGGCTGCAACGCTGAATGTGGAACACAGCATCACCAACACGGCTACCATCACGGCCGCCGGTCAGAGTGATGACGATGGGACAAACGACTCGGTTACAATCACGGTCAATCAGTACGACTACGGCGACGTTCCCGCGACGTTTAACACCGGGAGCAAGGCGGCTCGTCACGAGATTCTCTTGGGTGGCCCCGTATTGGGCGCTTCGGTAGACTCCGATTCGGGCAACCAGGACTCCGCAACGGCAGTGGGAGATAACGGCGATGCCGATGGTGACGATGAAGACGGCATCGCGACACTCCCGTCCTTCTTTGCACTGGGAGCCACCGAGAATCTGACGGTTGCAGTGACCGGCGCGGTGGGCACCATACACGCCTGGGTGGACTACAACGGCGATGGTGATTTTAGCGAGGCCAACGAATTCGAGGGCGCAGTTGCCGCGGTCGTCGGCAACAACACTGTTTCCATTACGCCTCCAAGCGGATCGGTCAGCATGACCTTTCTGCGCCTACGACTCTGCACAACCGCCTCTGAGTGCGACAATCCGGAAGAATTGGCCGCCGATGGTGAGGTGGAAGACTACGAGATCATGATCGTGGGAATGGACTTCGGGGATGCAGACGGCACAATTTACGATACCAAGTTTGCGGACGATGGTGCCCGCCATCAAGTTGCGGGCACGATTACGCACCGACTGGGCGCTCAGATTGACGCGGACCTGGGTGCTCAGGACAACGCCAACGCAACGGGAGATGACTCGAATGGGCTGGACGATGAAGACGGGATCACGTTTCTCACCACGCTGGTGGATCCAGCAACGGGGACATCCGATGCATCCATAGATGTTTCTGCCCTGGGTACCGGCGTGCTGTACGCCTGGCTGGACATGAATGGCTCTGGAGGCTTCGATGACGCAACGGAGGAGGTGATCACCGGGGCTGCCGTGGGGGCCACTTCCATCACGACGGTATTGTTCTCCATTCCGAGTACAGCTACCTCCCCGTTGACCACGTACATGCGCTTTCGCTTCTGCAGCGCGGCGACCACGTGTGATACGCCCACGGGTTATGCCACCGATGGAGAAGTGGAGGACTACGAAGTGCAACTCGTGGCCGCCTCCGCCAGCACAGACGCTACAGTCCAGCTGCCGTCCGGAGCAAACGTTGGGGCGACCTTTACCCTATCGCGGAACGGCACCAGTCTTCTCCTGTCCGACGGTGCGCTGGATCTCTTCAAGGTGCCAGATATCGCTGGCCTGCAGACGCTAACCATCAATGGTCGAGATGCGTCTGACTTGGTGATCATGGACTTCACCGGGGGAGATCTCATTCCGGCGTCCGGGTTCACCTTCAACGCAGGTGCCGGCGCAGATGAGCTGAGACTTGACCTGGCGGATGTTGTCTTGGTGGCAACGAAAAGCATCACCTACAACGGAGATGATCCGACGACGGGTACCGGGGACTTTCTGACCATTGGGAATTCTGCTGGGGCTGAGTTCTATGGCTTCCTTTCCACGCATGTGGATGAAGATTCAGGGACCTTCATCGTTGACGATGACGTCACCTCCATGCCGTCCGACTACGATGACCTGGTCATCACGTACGACGGCCTTGAGCCCATTTTCTTCACCGCCACTCCGACCGATGCCGAATTCCACTTCAATGACGATGCGAACTCCATCATCCTGAATGCGGATGGAGACGCGGGCGGGGCCGGCAACGGGTTCTCGTTCATCGATTGCATCACGTGCGGCGAGTCGGTGACGTTTGTCACCCCGACGGACTCCCTCATTGTCCGGCCCGGTGCCGGTGATGACACCATCACGTTCACGGGGCTGGACGTGGCTGCCGCCGTCACCCTGGGTGTCCTGATCGAAGGCGATGCCGGTGCAGACCGCTTCATTGTGACACCGAGTCCGTTCTACGATCCTCACATCGATGGGGAGGATCCAGTCCTGCCGCTGTGCTACGGCGACATTCTGGATATCGTCACGGAAGGTGGAATAACCGATCACTCGCTGGTGTACACGTCGATCGGGAACGGCCGGTGGGAATTCACTGGCGGGTCGAACGACCTGGTGACGTTTCAGAGCATTGAGTCTCAGTTGGACGCGAGGACCGATATTTCCGTCCAGGTTACGGCCTCCGGCACGCAGTTCTACCCGACCGATCCGGTCACGCTGACCTACAGCGTGTCAAACACTGGGTTTGAGCATGCGACCTGTGTGGGAGTGGACATTAACCTTCCTGACGCCGTCAATCCAACCTCGGCCATCGTCCCGGACCGGGGTCTGTTCTATGATGACACAATCCCGACACTCTCCCTGCCGACGCGCACCGTGGAGAAAATGTGGCTGATTCCCTGGCTCCAATCGGGTGTGACGGCGACCATGAACGTAGACGGCATCATGGATGCCCACATTCAAGACACGTTCCTCGCGGCGGCCTCCGGAATTGTCCCGGCCACAGGTGACGATCCTCCGGGCCTCGTCATATCAGTGGACTCCATAGAGGTAAACGACGCCGACAGTGTATTCATCAGCTTGCTGCCAACTTTCCCCTTCCCGGCCAAGGGGCACGGAATTTCGGCACTTCAGGTGAACCTCCCGAACGGCCTCGAACGGGTGCTCGTCGGTCTGGCCCAGGGCAGTCCCGGCCTGAATACCGGGGTCCTCTGCCGAATCCCAGATCCCGATGGTGTTCTGTTCACACAAGTGGGCGTTGGCGATCGCTGGAGACCGTGCGGTGCGGGATTACCTCATCCCATCTATGTGAACGACCTGTTCCTGGACAGCCGTGGAACGCCGGCGGACTCGACAGATGACCGGGTGTGGCTCGCAAGCTGGGGCAGTGATGGCCTGTACTACTCGGATGACTTTGGCGTGACGTTCGAAAGTGCAGCGGCCTTGTTGCCGGGCGAAAACCCAGGTTGGGCGACCGTTTATGCAATCGCGGAGGATGCTTCAGGGATTCTGTACATCTCGGCCAACTCGGGGACCGTGTACCGATCCTTCAATCGGGGCGACAGCTGGCAAAAGGTGAAAACCCTGCCTGGAGGCTCAGCCGACACGCCGTGGTCGCTGACATCGCACCCAACGGAGGCAGGTGTCCTGTATGCCGGCCTTTTCGGAGGTGGCGTGTACCACACGGACGACTATGGCTTTAGCTGGGAGCCTCTCGGTGGCGAGCAGGTAAACCGCCTGCTCCTCATGGAAGACGCAGGGCACGTATTCGATTTGCAGTTCTCACCGGACTCGGCAGAATACCTCTTTGCGGCCACGGGCCGGGGTGTGCATCGCATCCGCCTGGAGAGCAGTGGAGGCATCGCCGGGCTTTGGGATCAGATATCACTGACCGTCACCTTGGACGATGGATCCGTGGTGGTGCCGGAAATCAGGACCATCGCCTTCGATCCAGACCTGGGTGACCCGGACGACAACCTCCTGGTCGGGAGCTGGGGTTTTGGCGCCTTCTTGCACGAGGCGCCTCTGACCATGCCCGGCGCCAGCTTTGTCGAATTGGCTCTCCGAGGCTCTGACGCCGAGATCACCGTACTGCTTCCGCTTTCGTCAGGCGGAGTTCTGGTGGGCACCAAGGGCGGCGGAGTCGAGATCATCGCCGACGCGGCAGTCATGGTATCGACCGCCAGCGAAGAAGAGGCCGTGAGCCTTCCCACGGCGTACGCCCTCTCCCAGAACTACCCGAATCCGTTTAATCCGGTGACCACGATCGGATTCGACCTCCCAACGAGCGGAAGCATTCGGCTGGCCGTCTATGATGTCCTGGGACGAGAAGTGGCGGTCCTGGTGGACCGGCACATGGAAGCAGGACGCCAGCAGATGCGATTTGACGCAACGAATCTTCCGAGCGGCAGCTATCTCTACCGCCTGGATACGGACAAGGGAAGCTTCACCCGTCAGCTGGTGCTGATGAAGTAGTCACACCCGATTGACCCAGATCGTTCCGCAAGGCTAACTACCGCAACGAAACACCGATCGGCGGATCGAATTGGGCCTCTACGCCACGCCCCGCTCGCCATAATATGGTGGGCGGGGCGTTTCAGAGTGGGAGGAGTGCGCGCGCGGTCGATCCTGCAGTACCTGCGGCACCCCCGTCCGCCAGACCCCAGCGTGAGGCCATGATCGGAAACCGAATGGAAAATATTCGGACCCGGCATACCACAAATCACAGCACAATTCGGACACATGGTCCCAAACGCGCCGCATTCCCCGTTCTCACTACCTGTAACACGTCCTTAACCACGCCTATACAGACACGCTACTACCCCGATGCAAAAGTCTACGAACGGACTGGCCGATCTCATGACGGCCGTCCTGCTCACTGCGATGTTGGCTGTACCAGCCTTTATGGCCGCTGAGCGCTCTCTCTTTCTCTTCTGATCCTCTTATTCTCGAACTGACGCCCGCGCCCCCTCGATCGCTCGCGCCAGTATTCTAGTTGTTGTCGCCGCTTTTCAGGAGATAACGACGGGAGTATTCGCCATGCACCCACTGATACCAGAGGATCCCGGGGCTCGATCCCTGCCAGTCGGCTTTCCTTATTTGGATGCTGTATTGGCGGCTATTTGCGCCGCCATTCTCGTCATTGCACTCATGCTCGCGCCCAGCGCAGAACGATATGAATCAGGCCTACCAAAAGGAACGACAACGACAGGAAGCGTCGAAACTGCATCTCGGTGACCTCCTGGTGGTCCTCATGACCGCAGGGGCGCTTGCCCTGACGGTATTCATGCGCTGATCCCACTTTTTGCGTCCTGAGCGGGTCTCCGGCCCACCTGCAGGACCCTCAAGTACCCCGAAAGCCGGGCTTCTCCATGCGAGAAGCCCGGCTTTCGCGCGTTTTGGGCCCTCGGCCTGAAATCAGACAGACACATGCCACCAGACCGCCGTCCGATCCGTCCGATTCCGACATGTCCGGCCCGGCTTGCCAGTCCAGCGGACGTCCGATAAAGACCCGTCCGACAATTCGGGATTGACAGCAGACACCCCCTGAGAAGGCTCCAAACGGCTCCGTTATCCGTGTCTGGAAGATCGCGCTGCACAGTAGCCGGTCGCCTTGCACCAACCAACGGATAACCCGTCTGCTCACATGTACGCAGTGAACACACCTCGCAGCACTTACCGCGACGTCAGCCACCAGGCCTTCGTCCCGGTCCGGGCGCCTCGCTCCAGCAAGTCCTCCGGACCCAGCTGGATCATCCCGGCCCTCTCCTTTCTCGTCTCCGTCTTTCTGACGCTGCTCCTTACGGCCGATGCGGTCTTCGGTCAGTATTACCAGAAGCAGGCGGACGTGAAGGTCGAGATCACCAGCAACCGCGAGCGTGCGGAGAACGGTCAGCAAGTGACCTTCACCGTCACGGCCACGAACCTCGGGCCCGATGCGGCGCCGACGGTCTGGGTCTGGTTCGACACCTATGACACGGAGCAATGCTTCGAAGTCACTGAGGTAGACGGCGTTCCGGTGGGCTATGGGTTCAACCTTCCCATCAAGTGGGGTGCGTCTCTGGGAGCCCCTGTGCCCTCGGGGAACGACTGGATTTTTGCCTCCCAGACCTTCAAGGTAAAGGGGAAGGTCAAGTGTGATCCCAAATTCTGGTTCTCCGGAAACGCGCGCATTACCGAGATAACGGGTGCCGTGGATCCAGACCTTTCAAACAACGGTCCTGCAGTTGCGGAGGTGCACAACACAAAGGCGGACCTGGATTTGATGGTGTTCACCACCCGGTCGAAAATCGGCATGCTGATGCAAAACACCGATCGCCTGGACCTGGAGAGCGGCGACATTTTGGCAAACAACAACCCGCCCGCAGACTTCCGTTTCCCAGCCGGCGGTACACCTCAGCGTCTTGAGCCACTCAACGGTGCGACAACCGCGGTGCTGTTGGATACGCCATTTGAAGACGTCGCCTTCGGGGACATCGCGGCGCAGACCTTTGCAGCCGGAACACTCAGCGGCCTCGACGCGGATGACACGGTGCTCATCCAGACGTCAGGCGGCAACACATTCAAGATCGGCAACATCGTTGAAGCCGGCGGCAAGGTCACATTCGAATACGAGCTCCTCCTGGAGGAAGAGCCCAAGGTCAACGACCTCGTCCACTTCCGGGTCAAGCTGACCAACAAGGGCCCCGACCGCAGCAGGAACATCAAGGTGCTCATCTCTGAGGATGACCCCCACGGATGTTTCGAGCTCGTGGATGCCCAGTTCCCGTACACGTTCGCAGGGGACCAGCCGCAGCCGGTCAACCCCTTCAGCGATCCCATCGACGGGACGCTGTCTATTCAGGATCCCACCTGGTTCCCCCTGCCGGTCATTTGGAAACTGACGCTCGCAAAGCCCACTGGTCCGCACAATGACATCTTCGACATGGAGTTTGTCGATGTGGTTGGACGCGCCGTCTGTGGCGACTCATTCGGCCTCAAGGCGGAAGTGATCGACACGGGTTCGGCCGCCGATCACAGCCCGCAAGGCATCGTGAAGGCTACGGTCAAGGGCATCGGCAACGCTGACCTTCAGATCACGAAGGAAGTGGTCTACTTCGACGCCGACAAGGATCGCGGCGTGGTTGAGTTCGTCATCAAGGTGAAGAACCTCGGCCCCGACCCGGCCACCTGGGTGCAGATCAAGGATCTGTATGACCCCAACAAGATGACCTTTGACCGGGCCTACTGGAATTTGGACAACGAGCAGTTTGCGTTTACCCCGCCGACGGCTGGCGACCTGACCGCCGGAGAGCACATCGCCATCTGGAAGATCGACAAGATCCTTCGCGGCGAGACCCGCGAGCTGCGTATCAAGTTCTTCTGTGACATCAAGGATGATCTGGTCAACACGGCCATGCTGCTCAGCCTGGACCAGTTCGATACGAACGCAGACAACGACATGTCCGTTGCGACCGTCGTCAAGCTCGACTTCGGTGATGCGCCCGCTCCCTACAAGACCCTGCTGGAGGACAATGGTGCGCGTCACCGTCTGATCCCGACCGGGCCGATGCTCGGCAGGCTGGTTGATGCCGACAATGACGGTGTACCCAGTGACGAAGCGCTGGGAGATGACGACCTGGACGGTACCGATGACGAAGACGGCATCGTGTCGCCGAACCCGATATCAGTAATTGCGGGCAAGACGGAAAAATTCCGGATTCGCTACGCTGCACCGGACTCAGCGGCCCTGCTCAACCTCTGGTTCGACTTCAACGACGATGGCGACTGGGACGATTGGGGCGAGCACCCGATTCATAACCAGGTCTTGGCAGTCACGGGTCGTGACACGGGCACCGGAGCCCCCCTGACGGCCATTGAAGACGTATTCGTCCCGGTCCTGCCGACCAGCGTCAACACCAAGCAGACCTTCATTCGCCTGCGTATCTGCTCCAACAACATGGAGTGCAACGCCTACATCGGCCTGGCTCAGGACGGTGAGGTAGAAGACTACCAGGCGGAAATCGTCTCTCTGGACTTTGGTGATGCCAAGACCACCGGCCAGACGCAGTTGCCGAACGGTGCCATGCACCCGGTTACCACGCTGACTCTCGGCCAGATGATCGATTCCGATCCGAACGGTCAGCAGTCTGTAGATGCCGACGGCGATGACACCGATGGTGACTTCGACGGCGACGGCGATGACGAAGACGGCATCACGTTCCTGATCAAGAACGCACACGGGAAGGATTCCTTCTACAAGGGCGCGTTCAACACGCTTGTTGCCAATGTTGGTGGCAATCATGGCGGCTATCTGAGCGTCTTCCTTGACTGGAACATCGACGACAACCTGTTTGGAACGGGCGGTGAGATCGTGGTCAACGACCTGTGGGTCAATCCCGGCGACAACCTGGTGGGCTTTGACCTCCCAGACACCGGCGCGGTGGATGAGAACGCCTATGTGCGATTCCGTCTGTGCGCCAAGCCCGACGAGTGCAATATCCCGACGGGCAAGGCCAAGTCAGGTGGTGAGGTTGAGGATTATGTGGTTTGCCTCCTCGAGCCTGGCGATGACCTCATCGTCAAATCAGACGGCCAGCTCGGCTCTGTGACCCTGACCGGGAACGACGAGGTACGCGTAGCCAACAAGGATGATGATACGCTCTTCCTGAACGAAATCGTGGACATCGGCCGCCTCACGGTCATGGGTACCAAGGCCGACGACTACCTGTACGTCGATCCGGACGCCATCCCTGCGGGTACGCTCATGGCGATGCTGGGCGACGGGCACGACACGATCGAGCTCGGTGACAACAACGACGTCTGGACGCAGGTCAAGCACCTCTTCGATGGTCCGAATGACGGTTCCATTGAACTCAGGGATCGGAAGACCACGGGAGTCAACCGCACGCTGTTCTACAGCGGTCTGGAGCCGATCTTCGACAACGTCAAGCCTGAGACCCGCATCTTCGCCTTCAACGGCGGCGCAGAGGACATCGTCCTTCGCGACGATGACTACTACGGCGATGGGTACTCCTTCATTGATTCCGATCAGGCAGAGGAAGTCACGTTCTACGGACCCAAGAAGGACATCCAGGTGATGGCTGGGACGGGCGAAGACACCATCGACTTCCGCGGACTGGACAAGACCCTCGGAGACGGTCAGACGGGGAACCCGTTCAGGAACTTCTCCTCCGTGGTCCTTTCCGGAAACGATGATGCCGACTATATCCTCGTCACGCCGATCAAGAAGGATCTCTACGGCGTGAGTGTGCAGGGTGATCATCCGCAGATGTGCTACGGTGACGTCCTGGATATCCGGGAAGACTGGAAGGGCACCATCGCAAGCCTCGGTGAGATGAACGGTGGCATGGGTACGGTAACCTTCACCCCGTACTCCAACCTTGGCGACATTCCGTACACGGGCATCGAGGCGCTGGCCGACTACAAGGCTGACCTCTCGATCGCCACCATTGTGGACCCTGAATGGAAGATGTTCTACCCGGGCGATGCCGTCGAGGTGACGGTCAAGGTGACCAACCTCGGCAAGGACAAGGCGCAGTGTGTGGCCGTTCCGGACATCCTGGATCCCAAGCTCTCGCTCTACGGCGATCCCAACCCGGGTGCGGGCATGTTCGCAGCCGCAGCTCCGCGCTGGTTCGACGGCAAGTCTGGCCAAAACGATCCTGATCGTGACGATTGGGTCCTCCGCAAGCTGCTCCCGGGCGACATGGCCTCCTTCCAGGCCTGGGCTGTGGTCAACTCGCAGATCGTGGGCTCGCTGGACATCCAGCAGGTGACCTCCTTCACCACGGATCCAGAGCTCTGGAACAACGCTGCCGAATTGGGCGAAATCAAGCCGACCTTTGCCTTCCCGGCCAAGGCTCTAGCCCAGGCCGCGCTCTTCTACAAGACCAACCTCGGCAAGGTCGGCCCGAACATGCACCTGGGCAGCGATGTGCAGTTGGAGCGCATGATCGTGGGTCTCTTCCAGGGCACCCCGGGCATCGATGCCGCCGTGCTCTGCCGTATCCCGGATACGACCAACCCGATGACGGGTGAGCTCTACTTCGAGGGATACGACATCGTCGGGCTCGGCAACCGCTGGCGTCCGTGTGACGACGGCCTCCCGTACCCGCTCGTGGTGACGGACCTCCATCGTGACCCGGAGACGGATCGCGTGTGGCTGTCAAGCTGGGGCTGGAATGGTCTCTACTACAGCGACAACGGTGGTCTCACCTGGCACAAGGCGCACGCCCAGCTGGGTGCCGGCAACGGTCCCTGGAGCTCGGTCTACGCCATCACCCAGGATGTGGACGGTTTTCTCTACATCTCGGCCAACAATGGCAATGTGTTCCGTTCGATGGACAAGGGAGACACCTGGCAGCAGGTCAGCTCGCTCCCGGGTGTGTCTGCGGACACTCCATGGTCGCTTGTGGCTCACCCGATGGAGCCGGGCGTGATCTACGCCGGTACCTTCGGCAACGGAGTCTTCGTGTCCAACGACTACGGCTTCACCTGGAACGAGCTCACAGGCAACAGCTTCTTGCTGGCCAACAAGGCTGGTCACATTTTTGATTTGGAGTTCGATCCGGACATGATGACGCTGTTCGCAGGAACGGGCAAGGGCGTCTACCGCCTGGATGATCCGTCGCCGACCAGCGTAGACATCTGGAAGTTTGTCAACTCCAACATCCCGAATCCTCAGAACACGTGGGTGGGACGTCCGGAGATTCGCGACCTGGCGTTCGACATGATGGGCAACCTCTACGCCGCCTCCTGGGGTCAGGGAGTGTTCGTCAACACGAACCCGACCCAGTCCTGGCCACCGGATTTCGAGCAGTACACGCTCCGTGAGCAGCAGGTGAGTTTCCTTGCCGTGTCTACCACGGGACAGGTGTACGCCAACTCCGCCAGCGAAGGCATCGTCAGCTTTGACCTGGCCGCCTCCGGCACGTCAACTGCAACCGAGGATGAGATAGCCAGCGATGCGGTTCTGCCGGACGGCTTCGAGCTCCAGCAGAACTACCCGAACCCGTTCAACCCGGTGACCACGATTGGATTCTCGGTCCCAGAAGGCGGTAGCGCCCGACTGAGCGTATTCGATGTCCTTGGCCGCGAAGTGAGCGTTCTGGTCGACGGCCACATCAACGCGGGTCAGCACCAGGTGACCTTCGATGCGGCCGGTCTCCCGACCGGGACGTACATCTACCGGCTCGAGACTCCTGGCTTCGCGATGACGAAGCAGCTCGTACTGATGAAGTAGCAACGTCAACCCCCGGGGCCTTCGGGTCTCGGGGGTTTGTTGTATCTGGCCGGCAGCCGCCGGCCTCGTCCGAATCGGCTCTGGATAAGCCCCTGAAGCATGCACGCTGCACCCGTCGGCCACGCCGCCGCTCCTCCACATCCTGACGAGTTTCGCGCCATCTGGCGCATGGGAGGCATCCTCCTGGCCGCATTCACCGTGTGGGCGGCGCTCTTCAACCCATCTCGCTCCCAGTTCGATCAACAGACCGCCTCATTCGGCGGCGAAGGCTCAGGTTCTTCGAATTCTGGCCCTGCGTTCGTGGCGCCACCCCCGGACCTCAGCGCGCACATCGTCGCGGCGTCTGATTCTCCGGCCGATGTGTTCTGGGAGGACGGCTTCATGTTTCCCTACAAGGGAGTCTCAGGGGCGGTTCATGCGATGGTTCAGGCAACAGATGGGACCGTCTACGTCGGGGGCGCCTTCGAATTTGCCGGTGACGTCCGGGCCGGGAACGTGGTGCGCTGGAATCCGGTCACCAACGAATGGGCACCGCTTGGCGCCGGAGTGAACGGCCTGGTCTCGGCGCTGGCCCAAGGCTCAGACGGCAGGGTCTACGTGGGCGGATCGTTCACCGAGGCGAGTGGGGAGACGGCGATCGGCCTCGTGGCCTGGGATCCCATCCTGGGACAGTGGCAGTCGCTAAATGGAGCGCCCAATCAAGGCGTGAGCGCCCTGCAGCCCATGCTGGATGGCCGCCTGGCGGTCGGAGGCGCCTTCACGCTGGTCGACGGCCTGCCATCCCACGGGGTGGCGTTCTTCGATCCACTGTCCGACAGATGGGAGTCTGCGTCGGGGGGCGTCGGTGGTCCAGTGAATGTGCTGCACCGCGCAGCCAACGGTGACCTCATTGCGGGTGGTTCGTTTGAGACCTTCGGTCACATTGCTCAGCTCCGGACCGGGGCATCCGCCTGGGAGGGTATGGGCGCTGGGGCGCCCGGTCCCGTCCAGACCTTTCTGACGGTCCCTCTCGCCGAGGGTGTCCTCCTCGCGGGGGGACGATTTTCGTCCGGCCCGAATCCGGAGGAGTACCTCATTCGATGGAATGAGGGTGATGGCGAGTGGATCTCCACGGCCGCCGGGCTGAACGGAGCCATCGATGGGTTGATGGTGCTGCCGGGCGGTGACCTTCTGGCCGTTGGATCGTTCACGAAGGCAAACGGGAGCGAAGCGCGCGGAGCCGCCGTCCACGACGGCCAGAGCTGGAAGCACATCGCCAATCACAATTCCAGAGTGCAGGCCCTGCTTGAGCTTTCGGACGGACGGGTTCTCGTTGGGGGAGCATTTACCACGCTGAATGGCCAGCACGCCGATGGGCTCGCCGCGCTATTGCCGGACACTGGCAATTGGATACCTCTGGAGGCACCAGTAGACGGTGTGGGGGTCGACGGCCCAGTGTTTGACGTCGTGGCCCGGCATGATGGAGCCGCCTTCGCCTCGGGCGTCTTCACGCGTGCGGGGGGAGATTCCATGGCCTCGATTGCCGCCTGGGAGGCGTCCTCAAGAACGTGGAAACCGCTTGGCGAGGGTCTGAACAACCTCGTAAAGACGATGGCAGTAGATGACACCGGTGGGCTTTACGCGGGTGGGTACTTCACCGCTTCAGGTTCCACGGACCTGGCGTACGTAGCCTACTGGGATGGCTCGACGTGGAATGCACTGGGCGCCGGCCTGAATGGCGCCGTGGAGGACATCGCGATTGGACCTGACGGGATGGTCTATGCCGCCGGATACTTCTCGCTGGCCGGTGGAACGCCGGCCGACGGGGTCGCGCGGTGGGACCCCTCGACGAGCGAATGGATAGCCATTGGAAGCGGGATGAACTCGGGCGTGGATGCCATCGCGGTTGCGGCAGACGGTACGGTCTACGCTGGAGGCTCATTCACCCTCGCGAGCGGAAGGGCCGCCTCTGGCATTGCCGCCTGGAGTCCTTCGTCCGGGGTCTGGAGGCCGCTCGGATTCGGCAAGAACAGCATCGTCCGGGCGTTGACCATAGCGAAAGACGGCGACCTCTACGCCGGGGGCCTCTTCACGCGGGCAGGTACTGTTGCTGCAGACTACGTGGCCAGGTGGAATCCTGCGCAAGAGATGTGGCACCCGCTCGGGCTCGGATTGAACAGCGCGGTACGTGCGCTCGAATCCGCACCCGACGGCAGCGTTGTCGTGGGAGGTGTCTTTACCCGGGCCGGTGCCGAGGACGTGCCACATATCGCAAGATGGATCCCGGGCGACTCCAGGTGGGAGGGACTCGGAAGTGGAACGAACGCCTCGGTGCGCGGCATGGCCCACGGGCCTGACGGCACGCTGTATCTCGGCGGCTTCTTTACACGCGCAGGGGACAAGGACGCTGCACACTTCAGCATCTGGACTGGCGAGGCCGTGAGCACCGCCACCACTCCAACGCCCGAAGTGCCAAGTGGGGTTGAGCTCCATCAGAACTATCCGAACCCATTTAATCCCGTCACGACCATCGCCTTCGATCTCGCGGAGGCCGGTCACGTGAGGCTTTCGGTCTTTGACCTCCTGGGTCGCGAACTCCAGGTACTGGTCGATGGCAGGGGAGAGGCCGGTCGGAATGAGGCCGTATTCGATGCCTCCGCCCTGGCCACCGGGACCTTCATTTACCGCCTGGACACCCCAAACGGGTCCGTGGCGAAGACGCTCACCGTAATCAGGTAGCGTGTCCACACAGCGGAAGGCTCTCACCACCGAAGTGGCACTTGAGCCCCGGCTCGCTGACACGGCGGGTCGGGGTTCTTTCTTGTCGGCGGCACCGGCCACGTGAGGTCGACAACGCAAATGTCTGTTTTCTGATCGTAATCATCCTCAAGCGGCACGCGACTTTCCCACGGACGGTCGCGCTGCCTGACACATGAAGGCTGACTGAACCACGGTTCTGGCAAGCAGCCCTACGAGGCCTCTGGTTGGCGGACTGGAGGCCTCGGTCTTTTTATATGACCCGCGGTTGGCAACCGCTGGGAGCACAAATCGGACATTTGTTCTCGTATTAGATAATCGGAGCTTCGGATTAAGAGGCGCACCGCTTGTCCGTCTGGCACCCACCAGGCTGGTCACGGCAGATAGCCCTCGCTTCCATTCATGATCATGCCCACAACATGCGCCGCTTCCACTGGCTGTTGCCACTTGCTTGGCTAATCACCATAGCAGGGGCCCGGCCGGCTGACGGCCAAACCCCGCCATGGCAGGATGCTCCAGAGCGCCCTGCTGTACTCGAACTCGTATCGGAGGAGATACCCGCGTTCGCCGACCCGATGAAGGCCGCTGCCCAAGGGGAGTGGTCTCCGGGATTCGCATTTCCGTATCGCGGCGTGTCGCGAATGGTGACGGCCGCCCTATCGGAGGGTGACAATGTCTACCTCGCCGGCACCTTCAGGATGGCCGGGGGCATTCCAGCGGAGTATGTTGTCCGCTGGCACAGGCCCTCAGCGACGTGGCATCCGCTCGGAGGGGGGCTGAATGGGCCCGTCGAGGCCATGCTGTACGCCTCAGACGGGCAACTTTACGTCGCAGGATCCTTCACTCGCGCCGGAAGTGGGTCGGCTACCGCGATTGCCCGGTGGAGTCCTCAGACGGAACAGTGGAGTTCCCTGGGCGATGGGCTGGACAACGTCGCCACCGCCCTGGCAGAGGATCCTCAGGGACGAATCCTGGTCGGCGGGTTCTTCAACCGGGCGGGTAGCGTCACCGTACAACGGGTTGCCCGCTTCTCGCCCCTCGATGAATCGTGGGAGGCCCTGGGGCAGGGCTTCAACAACCTCGTGCTGGGTCTGACGGTGTCGGCGGCCGGGGACATCTACGCGACAGGTGACTTTACGAGTTCAGGTGGGATCAGTACACCCGGGATCGCGCAATTCCACCCGGCCGAGCAAGCATGGAAGACCCTGGGCGCCGGGATTTCAGGGATGGGGCGTGCCGTCACGATTGACGCGGAGGGCCACCTTTGGGTTGGCGGACTATTCAGCCACGTCGATGCCCGACCTCAGCCCTACCTCGGCCGATGGGATCCCACCGAGTCGCGCTGGGAGAATCTTGAGGGCGGGCCGGCTGGTCGGGTCGACGTGCTTACAGCCACCGCCGATGGTCGATTGCTGGTTGGCGGAGGCTTTCAGACGGCTGATTCAAAAAGTGCCTCGGGAGTCGCCGAGTTGGACCTCGCCACGTGGAGATGGTCGGGACTGGACCGCGGCGTGAATAGCGCAGTTACTGCGATCGCTGAGGCTTCCGACGGCTCGCTGGTGATAGGAGGCGCTTTCAGTCAAGCGGGCACTGAGCCCGCCGATGCCGTGGCCTTGTGGTCGAACGAGGGCCGCTGGCGCCACATCGAGCCGGCCCATCGCGAAAACGGACTCGATGGTCCCGTTCTTGCGCTTGCCGGTTCGCCGGAGGGACGCCTTTACGCCGCCGGAGTCTTTGGCCGAGCCGGCGGGCAAGAGGCCTTCTACGTTGCAGAATGGGATCTTCAGCGTCGAGAATGGCGGCCACTGGGAGCAGGAACGAATGCGCCGGTCCGAGCTCTCGCCCTGGACGCCCGCGGTAGGCTACTTCTCGGAGGCAGCTTCACCGAGGCCGGTGAATCGCAGGCTCGATTTGTGGCCCGCTACGACCCATCCACGCAGTCCTGGGACGATCTGGGGGCTGGGCTGAACAACGTGGTCTACGCCATCGCGGCCGCTCCTGACGGTTCTGTTTACGTCGGCGGGCAGTTCACGGAGGCCGGAGGAAGCGACGCACACTACGTCGCCAGACTGGACCCGTCAGGAAAATGGGAGCGGCTGTCGTCCGGGACGGATAGACCGGTTCTGACGCTCGCCGCTGCGTCTGACGGCAGCGTCTATGCTGGCGGTGACTTCGTCGAGGCGGGCGGCGTGGGCGTAAACGGCATCGCCCATTGGGCCCCGGACCAGGGTCGCTGGTATACACTGGGAGAAGGGGTAAACAGCACAGTCCGCTCGGTGGCCGTCGCGGAAGACGGGCGCGTCTACGCGGGTGGAATGTTTACCCGCGCGGGCTCGCAGGAAGCGCGGTTTGTGGCAACATGGGATCCGCGGTCCTTTCGCTGGAGTCCGCTCGGATCTGGCGTCGACAACATGGTCCGTTCTGTATATCCGGGGCCCGCCGGGCAGATATTTGTTGCCGGCACATTTCGGACGGCCGGTGGCGTCGAGAGCGCGGGGGTGGCCGTGTGGAGCGCAAACGATCGGGCCTGGTCGACGCTGGGAGCGAGCGCTGATGCCACCGTGACCTCTGTGGCCGGAGTCCAGACCAAGGGTGGAGACCTGAAGGTCTATGTGGGAGGGTATTTCGGCCGGATGGGCACTCGGGTCTCCAGCCACCTGGCTGAGTGGGTCCCCGCAGCAGGAACGGGGGCCCCGAACCCAAGGGAGGCGGTTCGGCAGTGGGAGATCTACCCGAACCCCGCCACGACCATGCTCAGCCTGCGAGGGCCAATCGAGGGAGGTACCACGGCTGAGCTTCATGACCTTCTGGGGAGGCAGGTCGGCCGCTGGGAACTGCCGGCGAGTGGAGATACGAGGTCCCTGAGACTCGGCCCTCTTGCCCCGGGAGTCTATGTGCTGAGGCTTTCTTCGGGTGACGCGGTCTCGACCCGGCCCGTCACCATTGTCAGATAAAGCCACCGAATCAAGAGTCCCGTGGCGGCTACCAACAAAATGGCCCGAACAGCTCAGCTGTCCGGGCCGCGCCCTCGATCCTATGACGGGAAGCGAGTGCCGATGTACAGGAGGGGGAACGGAGCACTTTCAAGCAGTCGTTGATACTGGGCGAAAATGTCCGAATCGTGCTACGAAGTACGCGCTACGTCCAATCTGTGCCATCGGGAAGCCCAAGACTTATCGTTTCGCCATCTCGAACCGAAGGGTACCCGGAGCCCTCGGTTGGCTCGCGCCGCTGCCAGCGTGCGAAAATCCAGACCAACGCTCCTGAACCGCGGATGGCCGGTGCGTGAGCGGAATCGAGACGTGGCTCGATGAATCGGCATCCCAGGACTCGACGTGGAGCCAGTAATCTGCTGCGGCGGGACCGCGCCTCAAACTCAGAATCGCCCAGCTGGAATCCGGGATAAAGCCCAGTCGTCGCGACAGGGGTCCCACCGAGTCGGGAATGGCCACGTCTCTTGATCCGGAGATCCCGCCGTAGCCGGAGCGGTACGCATAGGCGGAGACCCAGACACCGCGCGCCTCGCCGTCGTGCCCCACGGAGCCCACAAACCGGTCGGAGTCCTCGTGGGTCATCGAAGGCGCCTGACTCCAGCCGTACAGCCTCACGCGGTTCATCCTCGTAGAGAGGTCGGAAAGCCCGATGATCTTGAAGGCCATGCCGTCCGGTGCCTCGGACAGGTCGAACCTGACCCGAAAGTCCCAATCGCGGCGATCGGTGGGTGCACCCCAGAACGTAGCGCGCTTCCACAAGGGGCCCGCCCATATATCGCCCTTCTGGATGCTGAAGTTCCAGGCCCGACCGAAGGGCCCGGGGGTGTCCTGTGGTGAAGGCTCGTTATTCAAGAAGACGATCCCCGAAAGGACCAGAACAAGTCCGCCCAAACCGGCGCCGATGCGGCCGGGCAAGGACAGGCCCATCATCCCCGATCCGCGACCACGGCCAGGAGTGTTCCATCCGGACTCACCGACAAGCGAGTGGTACCGGCCAGCCCCAGTTCGGCCACCTGCTCCCAGTCGAGGCCGGGCGCATACCGGTAAAGCACACCATCCACCGCCATGAGCACCGAGCCATCCGGAGCCACGGCGAAGTCCTGTCCACCCTCGATCGGGACGGCGAAGGCCTCTGACCCCCCCGTGTCCCAATCGTACGTCCGGAGTTCCCTCGACTCATCGGACAGATTGATCAGATAAGCGGAGGCCCGCTTCCCGGGGACCCGGTTCAGGGATCGGCCCACGTTCTCGGCAACAATGGTCGTGTCGGCAGTTCCTACGGTGACCAACTGCAGGGTAGCCGGACGTCCGAGCCGAAAGAAGAGGACGCGGTCCGATCCAACCCACGTGTGGTATCCGACACGGTCAATCATCGCCACCTTGCTGGCCGCGCCCGATCCGCTAAGGGGATATTGCCACAGTTCCTGAACCTGATTCAGGTCCATCCTTATCACACTGAAGGTTGTGGACCTCGGGGTAACCGTCGGCGAATATTCACCTTCCTCGGTAGTAGTCACCTGGCGGATGGATCCGTCCTTCACGTTGTAGGCAAACGTGTCCATGTTGCCCGTCCGGTCAGATGTGAAGAGGACGGTCGATCCGTCTGGCGTGAAATGGGGCTGGTTGTCGTAGCCCTGCCGGTCTGTGATGTGGGTCACGTGGCTGGCGCCGTCACTCGTCAGGTCGTAGAGGTGAATGTCGGTTCCAGGCGGAGCCTCGGCCGCTGTTTCCGGTTCGTTTGTCTCGGCGCCGCAGGCGGCGAGGAGGAAGAGGAATAGCGAGGCGATGAGATATTGGCGCATTTTCGGGGCGTCTTGTGCCTATGGTGTAACTCAAAGTACCGTTGCCGACTCTAGGGTTCACGGCTCCCATCAAACACGTCCCTCATGAAAACGTCCGAGGTCTCATTTCCCGGCAGCCAAGGGGCGACGCTGACCGGCCTGCTGGATCTTCCGGATGCCGGAGTCGACCTGCGTGCGTGCGCCGTATTCGCACACTGCTTTACCTGCTCGAAGGACCTGCGCGTCGTCCGCGGCGTCGCCCGGGAGTTGACCAAGGAGGGTCTGGCCGTTCTTCGGTTCGACTTCACGGGTCTCGGCCACAGTGAGGGCGATTTCGCGGAGACCACATTCAGCACCAATGCTGGAGACCTGGAAGCCGCCGCCGACTGGTTGGCCGCGAACTACGAGGCACCGAAGCTGCTCGTCGGCCACAGCCTGGGAGGTGCTGCGGTGTTGCTTGCTGCTGGCAGCATGCCCTCGGTCGAAGCAGTCGCGACCATCGGGGCACCCTGTGATCCGACTCACGTGAAGCACCTGCTGAGTGGCGCGGAGTTCGACGAGGAGGATCGAGCAGAGGTGGTATTGGCGGGGAGGGCCTTTACCATCAGCAAAGCCTTCCTGGAAGACCTCGACGATCACAACATGCAGCGCCGGATCGCCAATCTGAACCGGCCCCTGCTCATTTTCCACTCGCCAGTCGATACGGTTGTCGGCATCGACAATGCCGAGCGGATATACAACGCGGCGAAACATCCGAAGAGCTTCGTCTCACTTCATGAGGCGGATCATCTGGTCACGGATGCGAAGACCGCAGCCTACCTCGGTCACATTCTCTCGGCGTGGTCGCAGTTGTACCTGTCCTGACGTAGCCCGGATGAAGGCTACGCGTCATACCTGACTGAAGAAGGCACCGAGAGATCACCTGTAGCCGTCTACTCTTCTGCCAGTCCATTTCGCCACACCCACGCGATCGTCTGCGCGCGCGTGGCCACATCAAGCTTCTCGTAGACGCTGTTGGCGTGCTTCTTCACGGTGCTGTCGGAGATGAACAGCTTGTGGGCAATCTCCATGTTCGAGTCGCCGGCCGCGATGCGCTGCAGGACCTCGCGTTCGCGCTCGCTCAGCTTGTGCAGCAGGTCATTACTTGCTCGGTTTCCTGACCGGTTACTCTTCACGAACAGGGCCGCGATCCGGCGACTGAGCCAACCAGACTCGCCTACAGCAATCCCCCGAACCGCCTCGACAATGGTCGCCAGCGGCTCCTGCTTCGTCAGGTAGCCGGCTGCCCCTGCGTCCAATACCGAAAATATGTAGTCTTCATCCTCGTAGGCACTCAGCACCAGCACTTGAGTGCGCGCCTGCTCCTGGAAGAGACGGCGTGTCACTTCGACCCCGTTTATGCCGGGCATCTCAAGATCGAGAACGAGAACGTCGGGATCCTGCGCCCGTACAAGCTGAAGCGCTCCCTCACCGTTCACGGCCTCCGCCACGACCTGCATGCCGGGCTCGCGGTTCAGACGTCCCGCTACCCCCTCGCGAAAGGCTGGATGGTCGTCGGCCAGAACGATACGTATGGGATTCATGATGATAATTAAGTCCGGAAACCCGGACTTCAGTCCAGAGGAGTATCAAGGTATATTCCACATGGCACGGGTGTCGGTCGCCCGCGGACAAAATTCGGAGCTCAGCCAGCGTCAGGTTAACCCGGCGATGCGTAATTATGGAAACTCCGGAATTCAGGGTTCGCACGCAGTGTACCCAAGTACCAATCTTCGTCTGACCGAGACTTCCTCAAGCCCCGATGCCCTACCACCCAACCGTTTTACGCCGCCGAGGACGCCGCCTGCTCGGCGTGGCCGCGTTATGGGTCCTGATCGGACTCGTTCCTACCGGAGTGGGGGCCCAGCCGACATCGCCTGCGTTCGATGTCATTCGTATCGGTGTGGAACAGGGCCTCTCGCACCGGCTGGTATATGACCTACTCGAGGACCGACAAGGTTACATGTGGTTCGCGACGCGGGAGGGGTTGAATCGTTTTGACGGCCACCGCTTCGTTGTCTACATGCACGAACCGGGCGACTCTCTTTCAATACCCGAATCGAAGGTCACGCGTGTCTTCGAGAGTGCGGATGGCACGCTGTGGATCGGGACCGATGTCGGCCTCGTCCGGTTTGATCGGTTCACCGAGACGTTTCGCCGCGTCCCGTCCCGGACAGGGGCTACACCGCAACTCCTTTCCGAGTCCGTCACTGACATAGCCGAAACCCCGGATGGCACGCTCTGGGTGACGACGGGAGAGCTTCGGCTTTTCCGGTTGCCCCCCAATGTCTCGGAGTTGGAGCTCGTTCCCGTGACCGTCGCTGGCAACAAGGGCTTGATGCTCACCCGTAGGATCGGCGTCGATCCAATGGGCCGAATCGTCCTCTTCTGTGCTGCGGCAGGAGCAAGAGTGTCCTTTCTGGGGCGGCTGGATCCGGCGACTGCAGATTGCTCCATGGAACAGCATCTGCCGGACACAGGCGCGCTGGACGCCATCGGTTTCGAATCGGACGGATCGGCTATTGTCAGCGCATCCATTCAGATCGCTTCAGGCAGCGATAGAGTCAGAGTGGCACGGTGGGATGGCCAGTTGAGATGGTCGGTAGCCCTCGATGCCTCACCGCCCCGGGATCTCCTCGTAGACGTCCGCGACCAGATCTGGCTGGCCACGCACAGCGGCGTCTTTTTGCTTGCCCCGACCGGCCGAGTCATCACCCACTTCACCCGAAGCCCCGTGGACGACAAGACCCTTTCGGACGACCGGGCGAACGCCGTGGCGCTCACTCGCGACGGTTCGGTGTGGGTTGCCACCGATGACGGGGTAACGGTATTCCTGCCCACGGGGACTCCCTTTCGGGCCATCCGGCATCGTCCCGGTGATCCTACGTCCCTGGGCGATCCGCGCGTGAATGCAATCCGGGAGACGAGCGATGGCACGCTCTGGGTCGGCACGTCCAGGGGTCTCTACAAGCGCTCCAGGGGCACCGAAAAATTCGAATCCATCGATCTGCCCGACCTGCCCAGTGCGGCCTCGGGCACGCAGGAAAGGATCTGGTCCTTGATTGAGGCAGCCCCGGGGGTCATCTGGTTCGGGACGGCCGGGGCCGGGTTATACCGACTCGACACGGCGTCAGGGGATCTCCGTCACCTGTCGACCCCCCTTCACGTGCTCCTCGATCGGAACGAAGTTGAGCGCTCGTCGATCGACAGGACGTCGATCCCCTACATCGGCCGAGATCGGGTCGGTAGCCTCTGGTTGACCACCAGGCGAGGGGTCCTGCGGGTCGACTCGCTCGAAGTCTTCACGCTCGTTGCGTCCGGGACGGCGAACTCCCCACCGGCCGATAGACTCGTCAACGTAATGCTACAGGACCGCCGCGGCGGTTACTGGGCAGGCAACGACTCGGGCCTGCGGGCCTTCGACCCGGACGCTGGGGAGTTTCGGGTCGTAGGAGAGACCGGGCTCCGGGATCGTGGACTCAGCTTCCGGTCGGTCTGGACCCTCGCCGAGTCCCCGCTCACTCCTGACGCGCTCTGGGTGGGTACGATCGGGGGAGGCCTCAACCGGTATGACGCGAAGACCGGTCGCTTCACCTGGTATACCATGGCCGAAGGGATGCCGAGCAATGGTATCTACGGCATCCTCGTAGACGATAAGGGACTCCTTTGGATGAGCACCACGAACGGGCTTGCCCGGTTCGATCCGTTGACGGGATTCGTGGAATCCTTCACACGTCACGACGGGCTGCACGACGACGATTTCGACCTCATGGCCTACCACAAGGGGCAGGTCTCAGGGAAAATGTGGTTTGGGGGTCCAACCGGCCTGACGGAGTTCCACCCGGACTCCATCGCGATGAGTGCGTCTGACTTCCAGGTCAACATATCGAGCATCAGCGTGCTCGACCGGCCGTATCCCGGTATCGTGGCAGACGGGGACACGCTGCGGCTGGCGCACACACAGAACTCGCTGGGATTCCGTTTCTCCGCGCCCGACCTGCTGCACCCGGACGATGTCGGGTTCCGCTATCGGCTCGCCGGATACGATGAGGACTGGCGCCTGAATGACGCCTCCCGGCCCGAGGTCTCGTACACGCGCCTGCCTCCGGGGTGGTACACCTTTGAAGTGCAGGCCGCCGGACCGGGCTCTGGCCTCGGCAGACGCACGACCCGACTCTTGGTCTCGATCGTGCCGGCGGTCTGGCAAACAGCATGGTTCCGTTTACTCTACCTTACCCTCGCTGTCGGTGCGTTCGCCTGGGGCATCTCGTCGGTGCAGCGCCGCCGAGGAAGACTGGCGATCGAGACCGCACGCCGGGAGGTGGAGCTCAAGCGCCTGCTAGCCGACCGGGAAGAGCAGGAACGGGGCAGGCTTGCGCGCGAGATTCATGACGGGCCCATCCAGACCCTCTACAGCGTCAACCACCGGTTGGAGGAGGCATCGCCGGACGGACTTGCGGCCAGCCGCCGCGATGTGCAGGAACTCGCCTCGGAGTTGCGCGCTATCTGCGAGCACCTGCGACCGGCGCTCGTTGCCAATATCGGACTGGAAGGAGCGCTTCGGGCGCGTGTTCGAACACTGTCAAGGAGGTACCCAGGACTGACGATTTCGCTCATGTTCGATCCCAAGTGTTCCGATCTCGAAGAGGCGACCGGGCACGCCTGCTACCGAATCGTCCAAGAGGCGCTGAGCAACGTCATCCAGCATGCCCAAGCGTCACAGATCGAGGTCCGGCTCGCCCGCGAACACGCGGCGTGTCGACTGCTCATCACGGACGACGGGCACGGGTTCGATCTGCCCAGGGACTGGCTCGCTTTCGTTCGCGACAGCCACTTCGGGCTAGTGGGCATGCAAGAGCGGGCCGAGATGCAGGGGGGTATCTGTCGCATCGACTCGGGACCAGGCAAGGGTACGCGAATTGAGGTGGAGTTCCCCATGCCGAGCCTTCAACCGGCCCGCTGACAACTGGGGGGCGCACGGGGGCATGGCTGCCGGTGAACGCCCGCAGGCGAGTCTCCCCTCATGGGCCAAAGGTTCTAGTGAGAAGTCGCCTTTCGGGCCGACGGTATGCACCTGGGGCTACGTTGCCGTGTTTCGGCAGGCCCTATCTAAGGGAGAACTTCCCAATTAGTGCACGCCATGAATCGTCTAATCTGTATCTGGGCCGTCCTGATCTTCGTCACCGATGGCGCACAGGCGCAAGTGGCTACGGCGAAATGGGCGTTGGATTCTATGACTCTGCAGACGGCGGTGACATCGGGCGCCCTTACGGCCTCGGATGAAATCATCAGCGGTGGGAATGCGCCGACCGTATCGGTGTTTGACTATCAGGCAACAGGTCAACGCCTCAATGCCGGCCAGGGCGGAACCTGGTTAGCCGGTCAGGAAGACTTGACGCGGTTCCTCGAGTTTAACGCGGCGCCGACGACCGGAAATACGCTGATCGTGACCAGCGTCTCGTTCGAGTACGGAGCGGCGGGTCTCGACGGACATGTCGTCTCAAACGTTTGGGTGTCCAAAGACAACTGGGTCTCGAGGACTCAACTCAACGGGCCAGTTCTCGGGTACCCGGGGTCAGGCATGAATGTTTTTTCGCAAAACACGAGCATCAACGTCGCGCAGGGGGACCATTTCTCCCTGAGGATCTACCCCTTTGCGATTCTCGATCAGCGTCCGGGAAGCCCCCAGTTTGCCGTGCACAATACGGTCGTGATCAGCGGCACTACACAGCCCGAATTGATTGGCAGTTGCGTGCCTGCGCCAGCGGGCTTGGTCGGATGGTGGCCCCTGGATAATTTCGGGAATGACCTTTCGCCTTACCAGAACCCTGGGTCGCTCCAAGGAGCGGCGGCCTATGCTGCCGGCGAAGTTGATGACGCTATCAGCCTTGCAAACGTGGCTGACTACGTGACCGTGAACGATGCGCCCGAACTTAACTTCGTTGCCGGCCAGAGCTTCTCGATGGATGTGTGGGTCAAGACCGACGATGCCGCCGGTTGGTTGATCGGAAACGCCGCGGATGGGGCAGTCATACTTCACAAACAGATTTACTCCCCTGGTGGTAACTACGGCTATGCGCTCCAGATCGTGAATGGTCGGCCGTACTTTCAGATGGCGACCGGTAGTGGCTTTGCGGCCCTCCACTCGAACCACCAGATCGAAGACGGCCTGTGGCATTTCATTGCCGTGACCGTTGATCGGTCGGGAGGTGCAACGGGCGGGAAAATCTACGTTGACAATTTCCCGGCCGAGACGTTTGACCCTACTCCGGCGTCAGGAACGCTCGCCAATCCTTCACCTCTGGCTATCGGGCAGCGGTTTCCCGCAGGTCCATATACACAGAGCGCCTTTGGCGGACAGATTGATGAGGTAGAGCTCTTTGACGTGGATCTTGCCGCCAATGACGTCTCCTCGATATATACGGCCGGAGCCGCCGGCAAGTGCAAGGATGAAATCACCACCGGCACCATCGAGGGATTCAAGTTCAACGATGTCGATGAGGACGGCGAGTGGGATCAGGATGGCACCGAGGTAGGCCTGCCCGGTGTTACAATCGAGCTAGTTTCGTCAAGCCTGCTGACGCCGACCCAATCGGTGGAGACGGGAGCGGATGGTAGCTATACGTTCGTTGCATCGGCCGGTACGTTCACGGTGCAGGAAATAGCGCCGACCGGATCCATCCAGACAGCGCCGGTAGGAGGGACGTTCACGGTAACCGTTCCGTCAGCAATTCCGAATTCGGGTCTGAACTTTGGGAATCACCTGACCTGCAGTTCCCTGTGCAATGGCGATTTCGAAAACGACCAACTCGTTGCTCCTGGCGCGGTGGGCTTCTTCGATGCGGATGACGTTCTTTGCTGGAATACGACGGCAACAGACAACCTCATCGAAGTATGGGGAGACGGATTTAACGGCATAACCTCCTATTCTGGTGGCCAGTTCGTGGAGGTGAATGCCCGCGAGACCAGCACGCTATATCAGACATTTTACGCGGTTCAGGGTAACTCGGTGACGATTTCCTGGGCCCACCGAGGACGCTACACGAACCCGGACGTGATGGCGTTTGAAATTTGGTCGGTGGCTCCGAGTGCGTTGGTCGCTTCGTTTGGTCCGTATGTCGCGACCAGTGCCGCTTGGGTACCTCACAGCGAAACGTATACGTTCGGGATCACAGGAGAGATGGAATTGAGATTCAAATCCGTCTCCTCAAACGGAGGCCAACTGAATCCGGACGGAGGCAATTTTCTGGATGCGGTGGCCATCAGCTGTCCATCAGAAATTTGCGGGCTGAAATTCAACGACGCCGACGGAGACGGTTTTCAGGTGGGTCCGCTCGAGATCGGCATTCCCAATTGGACCTTCAATCTGACGGGCGCGGCCACCGAAACGACCATGACGGATCCGGACGGCGGCTTCTGTTTCAGCGAACTCGCGCCGGGCAAGTACTTCCTGGCCGAAGCGCAGGTCGACGGATGGATCCAGACGGTGCCGTTGGCACCGGAGACGTATGAGATCGATGTCGTACCAGACACGACGATGGCGGGTTACGTATTCGGCAACATGGCCGAGCCGGCTAATTCAACCGGTTCGATCTGCGGCGTGAAGTTCAACGATTCGAACGGTAACGGCGATCAGGACGATGGAGAATTGGGTCTGGGAGGCTGGACGATCGAATTGGGCGGTTCCGCCACAGGCACAGGAACCGAGGTCACCAAGGAAGATGGGTCCTATTGCTTCACCGACCTGGAAGCGGGTGTTTACGTCCTTTCTGAGGTGAACCAGGAGGGCTGGGTCCAGAGGTTCCCGGCGCTCCCGGGTACGCACGAGGTCACGCTGGAGTCGGGAGTCGACCTGGAAGGCATCGATTTCGGCAACCAGGAAATCCTAGGAATGTGCTATGCAATAGAGCGCGTTGGGATGTTTGGATGGTGGAACGCTCAAGGACATGCGAATGATGTATCTGGTCATGGGAATGATGCGACATTTAGCGGCTCCTATGCCCAAGGATTGGTGGGGCAAGCGTTCGCAGTCAATGCGCCTGGCGATATCGCAGTTGTCCCCCACTCGCCGACGTTTGACCTGCCTGGTGGTCAGGACTTTGCCTTCGACTTATGGTTCAAAACCGATTTCCAGGGCCTACAATATCTTGTGTCCAAGTACGACAGCCAGATCAATGGGAATGGATTTCGCATGTTACTTGATGGTGCAGGTATACTCAGCATCACGATCGCCGGCCCAGGCGTAAACGCCAACCTGTCATCGGGTATTGGCCTGAATGATGGTGTGTGGCACTTCGCGTCGGTGTCGGTGGATCGCGACTCGCCTACCGGATTCAGGCTCAAGGTAGATGCGCTCCCGACCGTGGCTGTCACTCCAATGGCCTGGCAACTCATTTCGCTAAGTACCCCAACGACGTTTCAAATCGGAGGCAGCACCGAGTCCGCGGCCAGGACCCATTTCAGAGGTCTTCTCGACGAGGTCGAATACTTCACTCGCGCTGTCGGAGATGAAGAGTTCGAGGCAATTTTCGAGGCTGGGGCGAGCGGGAAGTGTCCGTTTGAACCGGGCGATGGTAGTTGCGACGAGAAGGTTACGACGCTCTCTGTGAATACGGGTTACGACCATCCATCCTCGACTACCTATTCGGCTGGCACCCACGACGCTTTCTGGTCAATTACCGCAGATCCCGACGGAGGCCAAACCACGCCGCGTCCGGCAACGGTTACTGCCCCATACGTCATGTGGGCCGGAGCGCAAACTAATTCCGTTTGGATCGCCCCCGCCGAAGTGCTGCCCGACCCAGCTAGTCCGCCTGATCAATACCAGGCGGCCGTCGGGGTGGGACTCTATGAATACACACTCGAGTTCTGCATCGTGGGAGAGGCAGCAGAGACCTTGGAATTCAACCTTGGGGTGCTTTCCGACAACGATGCGGAGCTGATCCTGTACGACACCCAGGGGTTGCCGCATCCGATCGGGTCAGTACCGGCCAGTCCCAATCCCTTCGCCGCGCCGCCGACGCCGGTTGTGGCAGTACTCCCTGGCAACTGGGTGGCCGGCACGTACCGTTTGGTCGTAGAGGTGACCAACGATGGGCTACCGAAGGACTTCACCGGTCTCAATATCTCGGGTACCATCAGCGGCGGAAACCTGTTCATGCAGAAGCACGAGTGCTGCAATTCCGATGGTCACATTACCGGCACGAAGTACATCGACTACGACGGTGATGGGGAATACGGGGAGCCAGACGTCATGGGTGGAGTGACTATCCACGCCAAGAATACCCAGACTGGGCAAATCTACACCTTCATCACGGATACCTACGGCAACTACTACTTTGAGGTGCCGCCCGGAACCTATGTCGTGACCGAAGAGGAGCCTGATGGCTTCAGCCAATCGATCCCGACGTCGGGCTCCTACGAGATCACCGTGGGACCGGGCGGAATGGCCTCGGATATCGATTTCGTCAACACGCCGATTCCATGTCTGAGTGCAGAGGGAACGTGGCTCTGTGATACGCAAGGACGTGCCTACCTGCAACTGACCGTCACGAACAACACCATCGTCCCGGTATACTCCATCGAAGTTGCAAGTCTGACGTCGGGTGTGACGGCAGCGTTGGGCGGTACGTCGCCTCCTTATCCGATTGTACCGGGAGGGCAGGTTCTACTCAACGTTTACGTTACCGGGCTAGCTCCGGAAGATGCCGTTCAAATCAGGATCGACATGAGTGGCCAGCCGGATATTACCGGCCTGTCCGAGAAGTGCTGTACCCAGACGGTGAGTTTCGAGTTGCCAGGTGGATTCCGATGCCCATACGTCATCTACGGACAAGTCAAATTTGACGGGGTCATCGACGACTCGTCGCCGACGGAATGGGTTGTTCGGGCGAGTGGGGCCGGTGATGCACCACGGACGTCCGTGACGGGTGACAAGGGCGAATATTCGCTGCAAGGACTTATGGCGGGTCAGTACACGGTTTCTGTCGACCAGCAGCGAGGGTTTAGAACGATGAGCCCCGATATGGGCGCATTCGTCGTAGACCTGGATGCGCGAAATCCTGAAGTCATGCTTGATTTCACCGTGTCGATTGATGCGAGCCAAACGGCCACAGAGGAGGGCGGGGACATTCCGACCGAATACTCCCTTGACGTCAATTACCCGAACCCGTTCAACCCAACCACGCAGATCTCGTATCAGCTGCCCGAGGGTTCACAGGTACAGATTGTGGTCTATGATATGCTCGGGCGTGTCGTAGAAACGCTGGTCGATACCGCACAGCCAGCCGGGACGTTTACGGTGTCGTTCGATGCCGGTGATCTGCCCAGCGGGCTGTACCTCTATCGTATCACCGCCGGATCGTTCGTCCAGTCCCGCAAGATGATCCTGATGAAGTGATGCGGTAGGACGCCTGGTATTGACGCGAAGCGGGATACTGTAGATGTGGCCTTCCCGGGTTGCCCCCTCATGGTGCGAAAGGGGGGACTCGAACCCCCACGTCCTTACGGACACTAGATCCTAAATCTAGCGCGTCTACCAATTCCGCCACTCTCGCAAGGCCGCAAATATAGCATTCTCTCCACAATGCACGTCTGAACAAATCGTGGAGTTGTTGGGGGGACCGGGGTTGTGTCGCGTGTGAATGGTGGAACCGCCCCAAACAGCCCCGGTTTGCTGAGCACTCCAACGACGCGACTCTATGAAGAGAATTCCGGCGCTTCTATTCCTTGTCCTCTCGGCTGTCCTCAGCGCACCGGCCGTGGCACAGGAATCGGATGAGGTGCCAGCGTCATTGGCCGGCCCGGCGCTGTTCAGAGTCGGGGATTGCGTGGCGTTCTTCGTGTCGGACAGTGGGCTCGCCCTGACCACGCGATCCTGCGTCAGCGCGGCCGTGTCGGATGAGGCCACCGCGGGAATGGAGCTTGACCTTTCCATCGACAGCCCCTTCCTGAACGGATTCGATGGACTCTCGCTGCATTTTGTCTCCGCGCCTCCGGCCGCTGTGGCTGAGTTTGGTGTCGATGCAGTCTTCCCCAGCCGTCGCTTGGATTTTGCCTTTGTCCGCGTCAACCGGGAGGGGACCGGGCTCAAGACGGAGCGATTTCTGCCCATGGCTCCCTCAGGCCTTGAGGGCCTTCCGGACCTGCGCGTTCTTGGGTTCGAGTCGGCGGCGGACTCCGCGAGGGTTCGGAGCACGCAGGTAACTCCGAAGGGCTTCGAGTACGGCGGAAGAGTGGTGCCGTCGTCAACCAGTCTGTTTGACCTCATGGATGCCCACCACGGCGGCGGGGGCCTTCCGGGTCAAACGCTGCCTGGCCCGTGGAGTACTATTGAAAGCGAAAAGCTGCATGCCAAGCTTAACATGGCTCTGGAGGTGGAAGGCACGGTGCAGAACGGCTCGCCTCTGGTGACCGAGCACTTTGAAGTGGCGGGGCTTGTCTTCGGCCAGACAGGCCCCGGGCCACCGCCCAGAAGTTTGGCGGTGTCTATCTCCGCCATTCAGGCAGCGCTGAACCAATGGCTGGAGGGGTCTGCAATCCTCTCCGAATTGCGTTTGGGTACACGTACTACCAAGTCAGGAATCGAACGATGAGTCGAGTTTTCAGAGCTGGTTGGTCGCTGATCTTTGTCCTGGCAGCCTGCGCGCCCCCCGTGCAGATTGTCCCGGTTACAACGGCTCCCGTCAGGCCGGCGGTTCGCACCGAGGCCGAGGTTACGCCCGCGGCGCCCCGGGTCAATCCCTACGCCGGAATCGAAACGGGTCGATTCGACTCGGGCAAGATGTGGACGTTTGACAACCCCCCGACGGCGTACTTCGGGGAGGAGTACGGGCTGGATGCTGATTCCGCCTGGTTCGCCCGCGCCCGGGCAGCGGCTCTTCGATTCAGTTCGTATTGCTCAGCCAGTTTTGTCTCCGGTGAGGGCCTGGTCATGACCAACCATCACTGCGCGAGGGAAAGCATAACCGAAGTTCAGGAGGACGGCGAGAACTTGCTGAAGGAAGGTTTCCTCGCATCCACCAGAGCCGATGAGCGAAAAGTAAAGGACCTGTACGTCGACAAGCTGGAGCTCATCCGGGATGTCACAGACGAGATCTATGCGGCCGACCGCAAGGACATGCCCGCCGGCGCCCGGGCCGCGGACCGGGATCGGCGGGCGACGGACCTTGGGACCAAGCTGACCAGGGAGGTCAAGGCCGCCGACTCGACCCGGTTCGTGGAGGTGGTCCCGCTCTACAACGGCGCCCGCTACGCGGCCTACACCTTCAGGCGCTATGGCGACGTCCGGCTGGTCATGGCGCCGGAGCTGCAACTCGGTTTCTTTGGCGGCGACGCGGACAACTTCACGTATCCGCGCTACAACCTCGACATGAGCTTCTTCCGAGCCTATGATGCCGCGGGGGCTCCTGTCGTGCCCGAGCATTTCTTCCCGTGGTCCTCCGCCGGTGCGTCCGTGGACGAGGCCGTATTCGTGGTAGGCAATGGCGGGAGCACGAGTCGTCTCAATACGGTCAGCCAACTCGAATATCTGCGCGACAACGAGCTCCCGGTAACGGTCAATCTGCTCCGCACCCGATCCGCGGTGTTCGAGCAGTACATCGCAGAACACCCCGAGGAGGTGGAGGAATTCGACCTCGAGAACGCCCACTTTTCCCTGCAAAACACGCTCAAGTCGCTCGAAGGTCAGTTGGCTGGACTGCAGTCTGACTGGCTGATCCCGCGCCGTGGGGCCGCCGAGGAGATGCTGAAGGCCCGCCTCGCCGAGTCGGACTCGCTGTCAAAAGCGTATCGGGGTCTGTTTCAGGAAATCACGGCCGTCCAGGGATCCAAGAAGGCCTCGATCGGAACCGCTGGTGCCTTTGCCTTTTTTCTTCATCCTACGATGGGCTCCCGAATTCTTGCGCGGGCCATGTATGGGTATGTGTACACGCTGGTTCGCCAGCGGGGTGCGCCGCCGGAGCAGCGAAAAGAGATTCGAGACGAGGCTCTGGAGATCAAGAGCTTCCCGGCTGGCCTGGAAAAGGAGCTGATTACCCTTCGACTTCAGGAATTGGAGAAAGCCCTGGGCAAGTCGGACGCGAGCATCAAGCGACTATTGGCGGGCCGAACTTCGGCAGAAGTGGCCTCGGCCATGGTGGACAGCACGGTTCTGGGTGACTCGACGGCGTTCCGCAAGCTGCTTGACGACAACTACCTCTCGAGTGGCGATGCCACGGTCGAGCCTATCGAGGTAATTGGGCCGCTGTACTTCACCCAGAGTCAGCAGTTGTCCAGTTTTGAGGAGCGCGAAGACGGGTTGAATGCTCGTTTGGGTCGCGCCCGTTTTGCGGTCTACGGACACGCAGTGGCACCGGACGCCACTTTCTCGCCGCGGATGTCCGATGGTGTTGTCAAGGGATATGAAGTGGGGACTACGCTGATTCCTCCGTTCACAACGTTTTTCGGCCTTTACGGGCGTTACCAGGCGTTGGGCCACCAAAAAGACTGGGCCCTGCCGGAACGCTGGATCGATCGGCCGGAGACGATGAACCTCGACATACCGTTGAATCTGGTATCCACCAATGACATCACAGGCGGCAATTCAGGCTCCCCGCTGGTCAACCGGGACCTTGAGGTAGTCGGACTCATCTTCGATTCGAACCTCGAGGCGCTGCCCAACGAATTTGTATACACCGACACCCGGGCGAGGGCCGTTTCGGTGGACAGTCGGGGGATTATCGAGGCGTTGAGAGAGATCTATGGGGCGGCGGCGCTTGTCGAGGAAATCACCCGTGGCAAGTCGACAGGAACGGAGCGGAATGCGGTAGACGGCTAGCGGCCCTCGGGCCCGGCGTCGTGTGCGCTGCCGGGCCCGGCGTCGGGCAAGCTGCCAGGCGCGCCCGTGGCCCCGGTTCCACCGGCCAACACAGCCTCCATGGCGGGGACAACCCCGACCAGATCCCGGACGTCGCGAAAATGGGGCGCTCCCGGCCCGAGAACGGCCAGTGGCACCTCGTTGCGCGTGTGGGTCTTGACCGACAGGTCCTCCAAATTGCCGTGATCCGAAGTGATGACGATGGTCAGTTCGGGAGGCCTCTCCGCCGCCAGATGACTGAAGAGAGCGTCCAGCTGCTGCAGGATCCTCCGAGCCATATCCCGGCTTCGGGCATGCCCTGCCTTGTCGGTCTGAAAGACCTCCATGAGCGTGAATCCGTGCGGGTCGGCAATAGAAAGGAGGCGGTCGCCCGCCGTTTGAGGCGAGACCACACTCACCGGCAAACCCAGGTCCGCCAGTCCCAAACCTGTCACGTCTGCCGCGATTCCATTTCCGGCCTCGAGGTCTTCAATCGTCCGGATGTGCACAGCGGCATCGAGACACGCTCGAGTCGTGGTTGGCCAGCGGCCCGTTCGATTCACCCACTCAAAGAACCGCGGCGGGTACGCATTGGCAAACGCGACTCCGAGCTGCCGAAAACGCTGAAAGACGCTCTGATCACGAATGGTTTGACGCGTGGCCGAGTGGGGGTAGGGACCGTAATGTCGGCCGGCCAACTCGGCGCAGTTGACCCCGGTGAAGAGCGTCGCCTGACCGGTCCCTGACTGCGGGAGACCTTCGAGACCCAGGCAGGCATCGATGCCGGAGAAGTGAATCTGCGGACCCACGCGCGCGGCACCGCGAACCCAGTCGGCACCTCCAGAGAGAGCACGAAAGCCCGGCCAACTGGCGGCCATGGGGTTGGTTGCGAAATCCATCGCCCCGAGGCCGACGCCGTCCAGGAAGACCATGAGAACGCGATTCGTCGCCACCGCTCCGGAATCAGTTGGGAGCTCCTCCGGTACATCAGACATCGGTCGTGAACCTGGGGAAGGGAAAACGTATCATGGCTGGTATGAAGCGAATCATTGAGTCCATTCGGGACAAGATATTGCCGGGGCTGGCTGAGCGGGGCGAGGTCAGGCAAAACGGGCTGGTCCTCTCCGGCGGGGGCGCCCGGGCGGCCTACCAGGCAGGGGTTCTGCGGTTCATTGCCGATGAGTTTCCAACTGCTGAATTCCCTGTCCTGACCGGCGTTTCGGCGGGTTCGATCAATGCGGCCGGCCTGGCGAACGACGAAACCTCTTTCAACGCAGCAACATCGAAACTCGTCCACTGCTGGAGTACGATTCGATCGGAGGATGTATTTGAGGCGCCGTCCTCGTTGAGCTACTTGTGGCGAGCCGTCACCGGCGGCCCTGACGAGAACGTCGGAGAGATAGTCCCCAGACACGGGATCGTCGATACGGCGCCGTTGCGGCAGTATCTCCGCCGGATTCTGGACGCGCCGGATGGAAATCTGGAGGGCATCGCCGAGAACCTGGCGAGCGAGCGGCTGCGGGCTCTGGCACTCATCACGACCAACTACGCCACCGGGCAGACCATATCCTGGATTCAGGGGCATATGACGAAGGGCTGGGAGCGTCCCAATCGCGTCGGTGTCCCGGCCCAACTCACGGTGGACCACATCATGGCCTCCACCTCGCTGCCCTTTCTCTTCCCGGCCATTCCACTCGGCCCTGCCTTTTATGGCGATGGCGGTATTCGTCTGGCCGAGCCTCTCAGCCCGGCCATTCACCTGGGAGCCGACAGAATCATTGCGGTCGGAACTCGCTACGGAAGATCCCGGCAGGAGGCTGATGTCCCGGCCACGTCCGGTTATCCGCCGGCTGCGCAGATCTTCGGTATTCTCCTGAACGCCATTTTCCTCGATCGAATCGATCAGGACGCCGCCACCCTGTTTCGGTACAACAGCCTTCTTGATCTCCTGCCGCGACGCGAGTGGGGAAGCATGCGGAAGATCAAGCTGGTGCTCGTGCGTCCCTCGCAGGATCTCGGCCGAATCTCGGGAGAGTATCAGGCGGATCTCTCCGGCATTCTGAAGCTATTTGCACGAGGCCTGGGTTCCAGCGATACCAAGAGTCCGGATTGGCTCTCGATGATTCTCTTCGAGCCCGCCTACACGGAGCGTCTGATCGACATAGGCTACGCTGACGCCAGAGCGCGGCGGGACGACTTCAACCGGTTTTTCGAAGACTGAGAATCAGTCCTCCGCGTCGAACTCGCCGAGGAACGGGAAGACGTCCCGGATAGCCACGTTGGCCAGCGGTGCACCGTCAATGAGCACGGATACTTCGTAGAACTCCGCGTGCTCGAGGACGGTGTGACAGATTTCGGTATAGGACGGGAAGCGGACCGGGACTTCCAACCGGCTGTCCTTGTCCGCGACAATGGCTAGGCCCTGGCTGTTGACATCCACGCCAACCGCATCGATCCAGTCAATGCGTATGCGCCTCCTCCGGTAGTCGTATCCCACCACCTCTCGGTCGGAGATCTTGAGGCACCAGACCTGACGCCTGAGCCTACTCCATATTCGGAAGAGAGCGGCACCGGCCCAGCCCCAAAGCCCGGCCAGCGCGACAACAACTGGATATATAGACACCGTGCCTACGATTGAGGCAAAGAGCGCAGCCCCGGACACCAGTCCAAGGGCTACTGCGCCAGCCGCGTGACGGCGTGCCGCAGACCGGGTCACAAGATTGACCCGCTCATCGTCAAAAACCTGGTACCATCGACCCATTTGCATCCCTCCAACTGATCTACGACCGGGAGGCAGGGAATGATACACGGTCGCGCTGGGCACACAAAAAAAGGCCCTCAGACGGTTGCCTGAAGGCCTTTCGGTTGTAGCGGGGGCAGGACTCGAACCTGCGACCTTCGGGTTATGAGCCCGATGAGCTACCAGCTGCTCCACCCCGCGATCAAGCAAAGAACATAGGCACGATAGGGGAGCGTTTCCAAGCCAACCAGGGCCGGGCAGCGAACATTCACTGATGTTCCATGTGGAGGGAAGAAGTGGAACGCGATTTGGACGGCGCACCCGTGAACACCGGCCAAGCTCTGCCTCATGAAACGACTAGTTCCTCTCTGCACGCTGCTCCTGTGCGTTTTCGGCTGCTCGAAGTCGCCCGGACCACGACTGATTGCCATTACCATAGACGATGCGCCGGTCACCAAGCCGCTCAGTTATTCCGACAACTGGGAAAGAACGGTCGTCACGGACTCCTTGACCAGAGCGCTGGTGCGCCACGCGGCTCCCGCCACCGTCTTTGCCATCGGCAGTGATCTGGAGAACCCCGACCTGGCCACCCTGGTGCGGAACTGGACGGACGCCGGATTCCTCATGGCAAACCACAGCATGTCCCATCGTTCATTCAATCAACTGACGCGAGAGGCCGGCGTGTTGGAGATTGGACAGGCCCAGGCCGTCCTGTCGCGGGTTGCTCCGGTTGACCACAGAAGTCGCTACTTCCGGTTCCCGTTCCTCGAGGAGGGCGTTAGCCTGAACGATCGGGCGTTCTGGTACGGGGTGTTGGATTCAATGGCGCTCGAAGCGGCTCCGGTCACGATCACAACCGATGATTGGCGATTCGACAACGAGTATGCAGAAGCCGAGGCCGCCGAGGATTGGGATCGGAGATACCGCATCGGACAGGAGTATGTGGCGCACGTTCGGGAGTCCGTTCGGCATTGGGATGGCCTTGGGGGTCAACTCTACGGCCGAAACGTCCGGCATATTCTGATGCTGCACGCCAATCGAATCAACCGGGACTACCTCGGTGTCATTCTGGAGGGGCTCGCCGAAGACGGGTTCGCTTTCATTTCGCTGCCGGCCGCCCTGGAGGACAAACTGTATGCGGAGAACGTCACCTGGATTGGACCAAGCGGCGTCTCCGTTCTGGAGAGCATCAAGCAGTCCCGGCTGGTGGCCGGGTCATTCGCTACACGCTGAAAAGTCTTTGCCCTAAAGTCACGAGCGGGAGCCCACCGGGCAGGTCGCAGGAGGGGAGGCCGTGCGTATTATTCGGACCGCCCAGGCAATCCTACCTTCTGCTTCCATGGCCATCCTGCACCCTTTTCGGGCTGTGCGACCCCTTTCAGACGCCGCTGAGCGCGTTGCGTCGGTCCCTTATGACGTCATAAACAGCGCCGAGGCCCGCGCTTTGGCCGAGGGCAATTCCCAATCGTTTCTGCACGTCATCCGGCCTGAGATTGATCTCCCGCAGGGCGTCGATGAGCATGCCGACGAGGTCTACCAGACCGGTGCGGCAAATCTGAAGGCCTTCGTCGCCTCCGGCTATACCCTGCAGGAAGAAGAGCCCAGTCTGTATCTCTACCGACTCGTGATGAACGGGCGGAGCCAGACCGGGATTTTCGGGTGTGTGGCGGTAGCGGATTACGACGGAGACGTCATTCTGAAGCATGAGCTCACACGGCCCAGCAAGGAAGATGACCGGACCCGGCATATCCTGGAGCAGCGCGCCCACGCCGAGCCCGTCATGCTCACATTTCGGGACTCCCCTGCGGTCGAAGCGCTGATGGCTGAGTGTCAGGGGCAGGCGCCCCTGTACGATTTCGAGGCGGAAGACGGAGTTCACCATACCGTGTGGCGTTTCGAGCGGCCTTTGGAGGTCGTCGAGGCCTTCGGCCGGGTATCCAGCGTGTATGTGGCGGACGGCCACCACCGCTGCAAGGCTGCCTCCCGGGCGGCGGCAGAGGTGGGAGCGACCCCGAGCGACGAGGCGGCGTACTTCCCGGCCGTTCTCTTTCCGATGGGGCAGATGCGCATCCTGGCCTACAACCGGGTCATTCGCCATCTGCCCGTTGCCCCGAGTCAGTTTATGGCGCAGCTGGAGATTCGGTTTGGACTGAAGCCGAACGTGGCTCCGGTGCCCACGCGGCGGGGCGAAGTGCGCCTCTACATAGAAGGTACCTGGTTCGGGCTTGAACTGCCGGAGTCCGAGGGCTCCTCGGCGGCGGATGCGCTGGACGTCGGACGCCTCACGGAGCACATTCTGGAGCCGATGTTGGGCATCACTGATCCGCGGCGCGATCCAAACATCGACTTTGTTGGTGGCATCCGGGGTACCGAAGAACTGGAACGCCTCGTGGATGGGGGTCATGCGCAGCTGGCTATATCCATGCACCCCACAAGTATAGAGGAGTTGGTTGATGTGTCAGACGCAGGCTTGCTGATGCCTCCCAAGTCCACATGGTTCGAGCCGAAGTTGCGTTCGGGGCTGCTGATCCATCTATTCGACTGATTGATTTTAATCCTCTCCAGTGCCGATCCGTCATGACCATACTGGTAGCCGATAAGCTCTCCCAATCCGGCCTCGACGAGATGTCGGGGGCAGGGGCCGAGGTGGTGTCCATTCCCGAACTCACGGGGGAAAGTCTCGTGGCCGCGCTCACCGAGCACAATCCGTCGGTGCTCATTGTCAGGTCCACCAAGGTGCCGGACGAGGCGCTCGCTGCCGCTGCAGACCTCCAGCTCGTGGTGCGAGCCGGGGCGGGGTACGACACGATTGACGTTGCCGGCGCGTCCGCCCGGGGCATCTTCGTGGCGAACTGCCCGGGAAAGAACGCCGTGGCCGTGGCGGAGCTTGCTGTCGGTCTGATGCTCGCGGTTGATCGTCGTATCCCTGATAACGTCCTCGATGCGCGGGAGGGGCGATGGGCGAAGGCCACCTACTCGAAGGCCTCCGGAATCAAGGGCCGCCGACTTGCGCTGATCGGGATGGGAAACATCGGGCAGGCCGTAGCGACGAGGGCTTGCGCCCTGGAGATGGACGTGTGCGCCTGGAGCCGGTCGCTGACCCCGGAGTCGGCAGAGAAGATGGGCGTCTCCTACCGGGATTCGATCCTGGCGGCAATCGACGGCGCCGATGTGGTTTCCCTCCACTGCGCCGCGACTGCGGACACCGCCGGTCTCGCCGATCGCCCATTCTTCGAGGCCTTGAAGGATGGGGCGACGTTCATCAACACCACCAGAAGCAGTGTCGTGGACGAAGACGCGCTCCTGTGGGCGCTGGACAACAAGGGCATCCGGGCAGGACTGGACGTTTTCTCGGAGGAACCCGCATTCAAGTCCGGCCCCTTCGAGAGCCGGGTGGCAACGCACCCTTCGGTCTACGTAACCCACCACATCGGCGCCTCGACAACCCAGGCCCAGGAGGCCATCGCCGATGAAGCGGTCCGTGTGGTCCTGGCCTTTGCGCGTACCGGTGAGGTGGCCAACTGCGTAAACATGGCGGCCGGGAGTGACGCCACGCACCAGCTTACCGTTCGTCACCTGGACCGTGTCGGCGTTCTGGCGGCCGTGTTGGACGAAATGCGGAGGGCCGAGTGGAACGTCCAGGAAATGGAAAACCTGCTGTTCCTCGGGGGCGACTCCGCGTGTGCCTACATCCGTTTCCAGGGAAACCCGGACTCTGAGACGCTCGACCGGATCGGTCGTCATCCAGATATCCTGGCGACTTCGGTCGTCAAGCTCTGATCACACCAACATTTTCAAAGGTCTGCACCGTGCGCGCCCATAATTTTTCTGCCGGCCCAGCCGCGCTCCCCGAATCGGTCATCAACCAGGTCAAGGAAGAACTGCCGGTCTACAAGGACGCTGGCGCCTCGATTCTGGAAATCAGCCACCGTTCCCCCCAGTACACTGCCGTGGCTGAGTCCGCACGCCGAGCGATTCGGTCACTGCTCGGTATCGGAGAGGAGTGGCACGTCCTCTTTCTCCACGGCGGAGCCTCGACGCAGTTCTACCAGGTACCCTTGAATTTCCTCCCAGAGGGCGGCGCGGCAGACTATGTGGACACCGGGGCCTGGGCGGCCAAGGCCGTCAAGGAGTCGCAGTACGTGGGCAACACGAACGTCGCCGCATCCTCAAAGAGCGACAACTACACCCACATCCCGGCTCGGGACACCTGGTCACTTTCCAAGGACGCCGCCTACCTGCACTTCACGTCCAACAACACCATCCACGGTACCGAGTACCACGCCGATCCGGTGGTTGACGCGCCGTTGGTCTGCGATGCCTCCAGCGACTTTCTGAGCCGTCCCCTGGACATGTCGGGATACGGATTGATCTACGCTGGTGCGCAGAAGAACCTCGGACCGGCCGGGGTGACGGTGGTCCTGGTCAGGGACGAGTTTCTGGCGAAGCGCAACTCAGGGTTGCCGACCATTCTCGACTACGGCACACACGCCTCCAAGCTGTTCCACACCCCGACCGTGTTTGCGGTCTATGTTGTGGAAAAGGTGCTCCGGTGGATCTCCGAGAACGGCGGACTCGCGGGGATGGCCAAACGAAATCGGGAGAAGGGTGCCGCGCTCTACGGGGCGATTGATGCCTCCGGTTTCTTCAGCGGCACGGCCGCTGAAGCGTCCAGGTCCCTGATGAATGTGACCTTCCGTCTTCCTTCCGAAGAACTCGAGGCCCGGTTTGTCTCCGAGGCGGCCAGTCAGGGGCTTCTGGGCCTCAAGGGACACCGAAGTGTAGGTGGAATAAGGGCTTCGACCTACAACGCGATCGGCATCGATTCCGTCGGTGCATTGGTTTCGTTTATGGAGGATTTCGAAAGACGACACGGGTAGGCCTGATAGGGCAGTGTTCTCGTTGCGCGGTCAGACCTCCGGGTCTACATTCCGTCGCAACTCGGAAATCCGGACACAAGAAACGGCATGTCCTATACGATCGGTGTACCCAGGGAAACATACCCTGGAGAACGTCTCGTCTCACTCACACCGGAGGTCGTCGGACGTCTCTCCAAAAGCGGAGCCTCCGTACGGGTCGAGCGCGGTGCCGGAGATACCGCATTTCACAGCGATGCCGACTACGAAGCCGAAGGGGCCTCAATCGTCGATCGTAATGGCGCCTTCGGATGCGACATTGTGACGAAGGTCCGGCCTCCGAGCACGGAGGAGATCGGTCTGCTGCACGCCGGGTCCGTTCTGGTGGGCTTCCTCAGCCCCCTCGACGAGCCGGAGATTTGTAAGGCCCTTGCCGATCAGGGTGTGACCGCGCTGTCAATGGAGCTGGTACCCCGTATCTCGCGCGCCCAAAAGATGGATGCGCTCTCGGCTCTCAGTGGCATCGCCGGTTACAAGGCGGTCCTTGTCGCGGCCAACCTGTTGCCCAAGTTCTTTCCACTGCTTACCACTGCAGCAGGCACGGTGAGGCCGGCGAACGTCCTGGTACTGGGGGCTGGAGTCGCCGGCCTTCAGGCCATTGCGACGGCTCGCCGACTGGGGGCGCGCGTCTCGGCCTATGATATCCGGGAGGTGGTCCGCGAAGAAATCCAGAGTCTTGGCGCCACGTTCGTGGAGCTTGAAATTGCCATGGACGAGATGCAGGATTCGGGCGGCTATGCGAAGGCCCTGATGGCTGAAAAGGCGCAGCAACAGACCAAACTGCTTGTTCCGTTCATTGGGAAGAGCGACGTTGTCGTCACGACCGCGTTGATTCCCGGCCGGCCGGCTCCCCTGCTGATTACACGCGAGGCCGTCGAGGCCATGAAGCCAGGCTCCGTGGTCATCGATATGGCCGCTCCCAACGGGGGCAACTGTGAGCTGACCAGGCCCGGCGAGACGGTGGTGCATGGCGGGGTCTCCATTGTAGGCTCGACCAACCTCCCGGCCGGGATGCCCGTTCACGCAAGCCAGCTCTACGCTCGCACCGTACTGGCCATTCTGCAGGACTTCACCTCCGAGGCCGGGTTTTCTCCCAATTTCGAGGACGAGGTCTTCGCCGGTGCCTGCGTTAGCCACGATGGCAACGTGGTCCATGAGCGCGTCAAGGCGCTGCTCCAATCCTGATATCCCATGCTAGAGAACATTATCGTCTTTGTACTTGCTGCCTTCGTCGGTAGGGAGGTCATCAGCAAGGTGCCGCAGACGCTGCACACGCCGCTGATGTCCGGCTCGAATGCCATCAGTGGGATCACTGTTGTCGGCGCCCTCGTGGTGGCCGGTATGGTGGAGGGCAGTCCCTGGGCCACCTGGATTGGCTTCGCAGCACTCGTGTTTGCCACGGTAAACGTGGTGGGCGGCTTCCTGGTCACAGACCGGATGCTGCAGATGTTCAAGAAGAAGGGCTGAGGGCGCTATGAACATCATTGCAATCGTTGATGTCGCTTATCTCGTAGCGGCCATTCTGTTTATTTCCGGGCTCAAGCAGCTCACCTCGCCAGCTACCGCCCGTCGCGGGAATCAGCTGGCGGCAGTTGGCATGCTGATAGCCGTCGTTGCCACGCTGTTTGTCAAGGACATCCTGACGCCGGCTGAAATGCTGGGCGGCCTGGTTCTCGGAACGGGCATCGGCGTGCTGTTGGCCAAGCGTGTAGAGATGACGGGGATGCCCGAACTCGTCGCGGCCTTCAACGGGTTTGGTGGAATCGCATCCGCCCTCGTGGCCGGTGCGGAAATTTCCAGGCTAATCGCCGACGGAGAGCCTCTGGGCGCGGCAAGTGCCGTCACCATCGCCCTTTCTGTCCTGATCGGAATGATCACGTTCACGGGTTCGTTTGTTGCGTTCGGCAAGCTCTCCGGGCGTATCAATGGGAACCCGATCTCCTTTCCGGGAATGCGGTTCATCACCGTCCTGGCAGCGGCCGCCGCCATTGGCGCGGCGGTCTGGATGGCCCTCGAGTCGGGTGCTTTCCCCGCTCAGCCGGATGGCGTAATCGATGGGGCTCTCGCCGTCACCATTGCAGCCTTTGCACTTGGCATTCTGCTGGTGATCCCGATTGGCGGCGCGGACATGCCGGTCGTGGTGGCCCTCCTCAATTCGTACTCGGGATTGGCGGCGTCGGCTACCGGCTTCGTGCTCGACAACACCGCCCTCATCGTCTCCGGCGCGCTGGTTGGAGCCTCCGGGCTCATTCTGACCAACATCATGTGCGTGGCCATGAACCGGTCCTTGCTGAACGTGCTGGTCGGTGGCTTTGGCGGAGACTCGGCCACTGCCATCGAAGGCACCAAATCCATGGAGGGCAAAACGGCCACGTCCACGAGCGCGGATGACACCGCCATCCTCCTGGCCTATGCCGAGAAAGTGATCGTCGTGCCCGGCTATGGGATGGCCGTGGCGCAGGCTCAACACGCCGTCCGCGAAATGGGGGACGAACTCGAAAAGCGGGGCGTGACGGTGAAGTACGCGATACATCCCGTTGCCGGACGCATGCCGGGACACATGAACGTGCTCCTCGCAGAGGCAAACGTCTCCTACGATCTGCTTTTTGAGATGGATGACATCAACGGCGAGTTCGATACCTGCGATGTAGCCATCGTAATCGGAGCCAATGATGTGGTGAATCCGTCCGCAAGGCACGACAAGTCCAGCCCGATCTACGGAATGCCCATCCTGAACGTGGACAAGGCCCGGACATCCATTGTCCTCAAGCGGTCGATGCGGCCGGGCTATGCGGGCGTCCAGAACGAGCTGTTCTTCAACCACAACAACCGGATGCTCTTCGGCGATGCCAAGGCCTCAATCACGGCCGTGGTCAACGAATTGAAGGCGATGGACTGATGTAGCCGACTTGGGTCACCGTCCTATTTCAACCGAGACACGCGTACCCTTTTCTGGCGAACTCTTTATCGTGAGGGCGCCCCCATGCATTGCCGCAATTTTCCGGGCAAGAGCAAGGCCCAGGCCCAGCCCTGACTGGCCATACTCCAACCGCTCGAATTGGACGAAGGCGTCGAGCGTGGCCGATTGCTGCGGACTCATCCCCTTCCCACGATCGGTAATGGACAGGCCAAACCTGGTCCGGGTAAAAGCCGTCCGGACTTCCACGTCGGAGTCCGGGGGAGAGAACTTGAAGGCGTTGTCTACGAGCTCATCCACGATCTTCAGTAGATATTCTGGAGCCATTCGTACGCTCCCTTCCCGAAGGCGCAAGACGAGATCTGAATCGCGACCATAGAACCGGGCATGCTCCCTCGTGCGCTCCTCGATCAGGGATTCGGTATCCGGTGTGGCCTGTTTTCCCAGTCGCGCTCGTTGATCCTCGTCCTGTTCCACCGCTTGAAGTTGGGCAAAGAGGAGGTAGTTCTCAATACTCTTGAGCACTCGCTGGGCCGATATCCCGATCTGGAGGCCCATGTCCCGAATCTCGTCCTTGGTTAGATGGGCGAATCGAGTCCGGAGCATCTCGGCATAGCCGCCAATTGTCCTCAAGGGCAGGAGCAACTCGCTGGGAAACAACCTGGTTACGCTTGTGACCGCTACGAGGGGATCGGACCCAATTCTGGTTTCAAGTTGCTCACGTTTTCTTAGCTGAGCAGAAACCGAATCCAGCAGCTCAGTCGCGTTGAATGGTTTCGCCAGATAATCGTCCGCGCCCATGGACATCCCCTGACGCTGGCCCCCTTTCGTTGACCATCCGGTGATCATAATGAAGGGGATATGTGCGGTGGTGGGCTCACTCCTGAGTGTGGACAGCACCTGATAGCCGTCGGCTCCCTCCATCAAGATATCGCTGATGACCAGGTCTGGTCGATAGGCCCTGGCCCGCTCAATGCCGACGAGGCCGTTCTCGGCGACCACTACCTCGTAGCCGTCCGTAGACAGGGCCTCGTTCATCATGTCCCGATAGACGGGATCGTCTTCAATGATCAAGACTTGGGCCATGATGTAGTGGGCTCTAAGCGCGAATAAATGCTATCTGGCCATCGAGAACCGCCAATCGCCAAGTGGGGTGCGCCCCGAGATCTCCGGAAAGGACCAGGGTGCTGAGAGGCACCTGAACTCTCCGCTCCAGAGTCCTACGGAGTTCTCGCGCCCCGTACTCCGGATTGTAGCCTTCGGAGGCCAACATGGTCAGGGCCTCATCAGAGGTCGACAGTTCCACACCATGGCGCTTCCACAGCACCTCTCTAAGTTCGGCCAAATGACCCTTCAAAATTTGTTCAATGCTTTCCCGGGAAAGATGATTGAAGCTGATGATTTCATCGATGCGGTTGATCAGCTCGGGTCTGAACCAGGTTTTCAGTGCGGTATTGATTGCGGTCCTGTCGTTGGGATCCGCGTCGGGGCGGACGTTGGTTGTCAGGACAAATATGCAATTTCGCGCGTCAGCCAGCCGCCCCTTGGAGTCGGTGAGTCGACCCTCGTCAAAAACTTGGAGGAAGACATCGTAGATACGTGGATGTGCTTTCTCGACCTCATCCAGGAGCACGATTGAATAGGGTTTTCGCCGAATCTGGCCTGTCAGTTGGCCCTCCTGATCACTGCCGACATACCCCGGTGGAGACCCAATCAACTTGGAAATGGAGTGTTCTTCCTTGAACTCGGACATGTCGAGCCGGATCAGGTTCTTGTCCGAACCAAAGAGAAAGAGCCCCATCTGCTTGGCTAATTCAGTTTTTCCAACTCCACTGGGCCCAAGGAACAACAGCGTTGACATGGGTCCCCTGCGGTCCATCACCGAAGCATGCGCGAGAATCATTCGCTGAGACACGGCAGATACCGCGTGCTCCTGGCCTTTGATGGACTGAAGCAGGAACTCCTCCAGTTCGAGGATGCGACGTGCTCCCTGTGCCTCCAGGTGGCCCGCCACGATCTCGGCGGGCATCCCCATTTTCTCAGCCAGGACCTCGGCTATGTCCTTGGGCGAGACCCATGACCCTGATTCTGGACCGTCGGTCGGCTGTCCGCCGAAACGGACGGGATACATGCTCAGTTCAGAGACCTTGGCCCGGGCCCCCGCACGATCCAGCAAATCGATGGCCTTGTCGGGAAGGCGATGGTCGACATCGATCCGCATGGAGAGGTCTACGGCGGCCTCGACCGCCTCGTCTTCGAACAGGGTGCCGTGGTGCTTGGCCAGCGACGACCTCAACCCGAGGAGCATCTCCACAGCTTCTTCTCGAGACGGCTCATCGACGATTATCTTTTCGAAGCGTCGCTCCATCGCCGGGTCCTTCTCAATGTAACGACGGTACTCGTCGAGCGTGGTGGCCCCGATCAACTTGATGGCCCCCCGGGACATGGCAGGTTTCAGGAGTTGCGCGGCATCTTGGGCACCCCCACCGGCCCCCATGATGGTGTGGATTTCGTCTATGAAAAGGATGAGGTTCTCATCTTGGGATGCTTCCTCAATCAGTGAAGTGAGCCGTTCCTCAAACTGTCCCCTCAGTGTCGTGCCCGAAAGAAGGGAGCCCATATCAACCTCTACGATACGCTTTCCGCCCAGAACCTGTGGATCCTTGCCCTGGACGGCCCGCAAGGCAAGGGCTTCCACAATCGCCGTCTTCCCGACACCCGCATCCCCCACCAGAACGGGGTTGTTCTTCTTTTTTCGCGAGAGGGCCTGCAGGGTTTGAAGGATCTCTGTCCTTCGCCCGATGATGGGAGGGATGCGCCCCTCGCGCGCGGCCTGGGTCAGATCCTTTCCAAATGACTCCAGCGCGCTGGTTTCCTCGGCGTCCTGGGGCGCACTGAGGGATTGCTGGGGCGAATCGACGGATTCCTGAGCCGGTCGGGGGGCGGATTGCTCCGGAAATACGAGGCATCCACGGATCGTGTCGGCCTTGGAACCGCCCCGGCCAAGTGCTTTCCGGAGTGTTCGGTTGGGATGTTCGAGGGAAGCCGCAAAGAGATGGGTGGCGGACGCCGGGAGACCTCGACTCAGCCCAATGGCACGCTCGAAGAGTTCCCTGGTCTCTGTGCTCCGGTGAATTGTCTGTCCTACTATCGCTGTACGACCAGACGGAAGCATGCTTCTGATGGCCGCCCTGAGCTTGGCCAACTCGACCTGGGCCCTGGACAGGCTCTCCCTGAGTTGCGACCACTCGGGAGTAGTCTCGGCACCGCCTCGCTCAACCAAAGACAGGATAGCGTGGACGATGTGAATCGGCTCGATTTCCGGACACCCTGTTCCGGCGGCGTCGCGGGCGGCCTGGTTCCAGGCCTCTCGGGCGGAAGTAGTCAGTTCAGACATGGTCTCAGGTCAGCATACTCGGTACATACCGAGCAAGGTGGAGGCTGGGTGGCCTTAGGAACCTTTCCAGGGCCGTTTCTGCCGAAGCAGATTGGCTTCGCCGAAGGTTGACGACCGGCTCAACGGCCGTCTGCCGGTCCGGAACGAGTATAATGTCCGGCACATCTCCATCTCTACCGGAGTTCCAATACGCAGCATGACTGCGTTCGTACTCCCATGCCCAGGCAAACGCGCTCAGAGCGTCGGCAGTCCGACCGCTGGCATCATGGCAGACCCCCAGGTTGTGCCACGCCTTGGTCATATAGGGCTCATGCTCGAGTACGGCCTCGAACTGCGCGATGGCTTCCGCAATTCGGCCGGACATAGCCAGCGCGACGCCTCGGTTGTAGAGTATATCCCCGGCCGACTTCCCGGACACATGGGGTTTCAGAACCTCAGCTGCGGCATCAAACTGACGGACGGCTATCTGGGAGCAGGCCAGGTTTGTGGCGGCGATTCGATCTTCCGAATCTTGTTCCAGAAGGCTACTCGAGACCGAGATCGCCTCGTGGTACTTGGCATCAAAATGCAGGAGCACAGCCTGAAGTCTCATCAGATCCGGTCGGTCACTGGTGGAGCCCACCTCTCTCAATTCCGCCACCGCCAGTCCAAATCGGTTCAGGTGGAAATAGACCAGTGCAAGACCAACCCGGGCCTCAGCCCTGACGGCTTCGGTCTCTCCTGCCCGAAGAAACGCTCGCTGCGACTCCGCCAATCGGAGGAGATAGAGGCAGGCAAACCCTTGTCCAAGCCACCCGGCTGGCGACAGGCTCTTTTGCTTCTCCAGGGTCAGGTAGTCAGTCCGGGCCAGCTCGTAGCTTCCCAGATGGACCCGGCACCCGGCCCTGCCCTGAAGCGCAAAGGGAAGTGACGGGCTCCGAGCCAGCGCTGCGTCAAAGGAAGCCAGCGCGTCGTCAAATTCGCCAATAGACGCCAGGATGTGGCCACGGTTTGCGTGCGAGTTGGCTCGAGTAGGATCCAGTCCCAGTGATCGCTGGTAACTCTTGATAGCGCCTCGGATGTCACCCGCCTGGAACTGGAGGTTTCCCTTGTTGGACCAGGCTCCAGCCTGGGAGGGGTCGAGCCGTAGCGCACTCTCGAATTCGGCGAGCGCATCGTGATGGCGGCCGAGTGCCTGTAGACACGTGGCCCGGTTTGTGCGGGCCTTGGCGTTGTCGGGCTCGAGTACCAGAACACGGTCGCATGCCCTGAGCGCCTCCTCATGGCGGCCGAGCCGGGCCAGGCACACTCCGACTCCATTCCAGGCCGACGCCAGGGTGTCATTCTCGCTCAGCGCGTTTTCGAACTCCGAAAGAGCATCCTCGAGTCGCTCCAATCGCTGGAGACTGATCGCGCGATTAACCCTTTCTCGAGGGGTTGGCGGGGGAGTCGCTGGACTGACGACCGGTCTCCCGCCGACCTGTTGCATCAACCTGGTCAGGTCCTGCCTAAGGTCGCCAAACCCGGGATAACGATGTTCAGGATTGGTTTCCAGACAGCGCGCCAGCACGGAATTCAAAGGATGGTCGATGTGCGGCATCTGAAACGAGCGATGTGCCTCCTCCATGTCCTTCCAGAAGGTAAGGCGGGCCTCCAGTGTATTTGCCTGAGGAAACGGAGCGATCACCGGCGGACTACCGGTCACCATCTGATACAGCATGACCCCGGTTGCATAAATGTCGGTTCGCTCGTCACAGGCGGCGGCGTCCTCGAACTGTTCGGGTGGCATATATATGGGCGTGCCGAATCCGATTCCGCGCATGGTCTGCCCCTTGAAGTCGGGCTCTGCACTGGAATCGATGGTGCCCACTTGACCAGGCTCTTCGTAGCGACCAGGCTGGCTTGCCAACCCGAAGTCGGTAATCTTGACGTGTCCATCCGGGTCAATCATGACATTGGCCGGCTTGAGATCTCGGTGACTTCGGACTCCTCGGGAGGCCGCGAACTCCATTCCGTGACTCAGTTCGATCCCCCATCGCAGGATCTGCTCAAGCCCCGGAGGCTGTACACTCAGGTAACCGGCCAGATCGTTCAAACCACTGGCCCCAGGTCGGACGCACTCCATTCCGATGAAGAGGCGACCCTCCACCTCATCCACAAAGTACGCCTGGACAAGAAACGGGTGAGCACCGAGCGCGACCCAGACGTCGGCTTCCTGCCTGAAGCGAGCCATCGCTCTCCGGTCCGAAAAATCCCTCAGCGAGGTCTTCAGGGCGTATTCGCGCTCGTCGTGGTGGGCCTTGACCAGATAGACTACACCAAATCCTCCCTGGCCCAAGACTTTCAATACGGTGTAACGACCGCCGATGACTTCGCCGGGCCCGGCGTTCGCATTCATGGGACTACCAGTCTTCTCCACCAAGGAGATCCCGGAAGTCATTGTCAGAAACCACGGAGGCATCCGGAGAGGCGCCAGGGCTGCCTTGCGGGTGCTCATTTTCCAGGTTATGGGGGCCCAATTGATCCCGAATGGCCTGAAGAAGCTCGTCCATGGCGTACGGCTTGGTCAAGATCTGAATGTCCCCCAGGCCAGTACCCTCCATGGTATGGCGATGCTCGGGAAGCCCTGAAACCGCAATCACTGGAATCTCTGGATGGACCTTTCGAATTTCTGCCACCATGGATGGACCGTCCATGACTGGCATGTTGATGTCCGTCACGATCAGGTCTACGGCGGCGGGGTCACCCAAAAAAATGTCGAGTCCTTTGCGGCCATCCTCCGCGCCAAGGGTATGATAGCCAGACGCCTCGAGCATGTCGATGTTCATCTCCAGCATGAGTGGCTCATCATCTACGACGAGGATCGTCTGCGCGCGACCAGGCTGTGATTCAACGGCTGGAACTGACTTCGGAGCCAATTCCGCATCCCCTGCATCCTCAGGCTCCGCTGGCAGATAGACTGAGAACGTCGCTCCCAGGCCGAGTTCACTCTGAGCTACCATGAACCCTCCGTGGCTACGGACGATGGTCATTGACGTAGACAGCCCCAGGCCGGTACCCTGCCGGCGCGTCTTTGTCGTAAAGAACGGCTCAAATATGCGGTGTATGACGTCGGGATCAATGCCGTGACCCGTGTCGGTCACAGAGATGTGCACGAACTCACCCTCGGTGGCATGTGGAGAGTGTTCGGTCGCCTCAGCTTGGGAGAGCCGCCTACAGACCGCAGAGATCGTCAGCGTGCCACCTTCCGGCATGGCGTCTCTGGCATTGATCATGATATTGAGAATCATCTGCCTGAGTAGGGCGGCATCTCCTCGAATAGGCAGCAAATCCTGCGGGATATTTGAGTAGATTTCGATTGCCTTGGTAAAGGTACGCCGAGCAAAGGCCACCACGTCCTTCAGCAGATAGCGAAGCTGCAGAGAGATGAACTCGCCTTCTACGCCGCGGGAAAAATCCAGCACCTGCTTTACAATTTCCGCACCTCTTCGGGCACTGTGCTCGATAGCGTCCAGCTTGCTTTCTACCCAGGGATCTTCTACGCGTCTCTTGATCATTTCTGCCGCGATGAGGATGGGTCCGAGGATATTGTTGATGTCATGCGCAATTCCCCCCGCCAGAGTGCCAATGCCCTCCATACGCTGAGCGTGAATCATTTCTTGATCTGACGGTCGCAAGTCTACGCGGTCGAATTCAAAAACAAGGAAGCCGCCGGCATCGCCTGAGTCATCGTGAATCAGCGACCAGCGACTTTCAACGCTGCACTCATCTCCGCGAGCGTCAAGCCGGGTGAGGCGTCCGATCCACTGTCCTTCCCGCCGCGCGGTAGTCCGGGCATCATCCGTCGCCTCCGAGTCGTCCGGGTCGAAGGGTGTCTCTGGCCATCCGAATTTGC
>JAJCYP010000115.1 GCA_029262855.1 Bacteroidota bacterium
GGACGCGGGTGCCTGGCGGGCCCCGTCGTGGCAGCAGCAGCCATTCTCCCCGAGGGCTGGACCCACGAAGGCTTGACCGACTCCAAGCAAATGACCGAGGAGGCCCGGACGGCAGCCGAGGTCGTGCTACGAGCGGAGACCATCTGGGCCATTGGTATCTGCTCACCGGCCGAGATCGATAGGTGGAATATCCTCCGCGCCTCGCTCGAGGCCATGAATCGGGCCATCACGGGACTGCGCCTACAGCCCGACTTCCTGCTGGTCGACGGCAATCAGGCGTTGCCCGCCGCGCATTGCCGGCAGCAGACGGTGATCAAGGGCGATGCCCGGAGCCTCTCCATCGCGGCGGCGTCGGTGCTGGCCAAAGTGGAGCGTGACCGGATCATGGCCGAACTGGATGCCCAGCACCCGGAATTTGGCTGGGCCTCGAATGTGGGATATCCCACTGCCGACCACTTCGACGCATTGACCAGACTGGGCCCGACCCCACACCATCGCCGGACCTTTCGCCTCAGGCTTGAGGACAGGTCCCAGGGGAGCCTGTTTTGACGGAGCATCCCAGGGTATCGGTCATCGTTGTCTCGTGGAACGCGCGTCCGCTGCTGGAGCGTTGCCTGCCGAGCGTAGTCGCTACGGACTACCCCAACCTGGAGATCGTTCTCGCCGACAACGGGTCGACGGACGACTCGGTGGCCTGGGTAAAGGCTACCTACCCCTCCGTCCGCGTTATTTCGATGGGCGAGAACCTGGGCTTCTGCCGCGGCAACAATCGGGCAATCGCGGAGACGGACTCGCCGTTCGTCGTCCTCCTCAATAACGACGTCGAGGTCGAACCGGACTGGCTGGGACACCTGATCACCAGGGCAGAGACGGACCGGGCCATCGCCGCCATTCAGCCGAAACTGCTCCAGTTCGAGGACCACGGGCGGTTCGAGTATGCCGGGGCCTCAGGGGGCCACATCGATCGGCTTGGCTATCCGTTTGCACGTGGCCGGGTCTTCTTCGAGTTGGAGGACGATGCGGGGCAGTATGACGATGCCACGGATGTCTTCTGGGCGACCGGTGCTGCGCTGCTGCTCAGACGCGATGCCCTGGACCGGGTAGGCCTCCTTGACGAGGCCTTCGAGTTCCACATGGAGGAGATCGACCTGTGCTGGCGATTGCGCTCGGCCGGCTACCGCGTTATGGTCGAGCCGCGATCGAGAGTCTTTCACATTGGAGGCGGATCCCTCCCCAAGGAATCGCTGCGGAAGACGGCCTACAACTTCCGAAACAGCCTGCTCATGCTGTACAAGAATCTCCCGCCGTCTCGGTGGAGGCGGGTGTTTCCGCAGCGTCTGGTCATGGACGGCCTGGCGCTGCTCCGCTTTCTGGGTCTTGGAGAGTTCGCACAGGCGGGCTCGGTTCTTAGGGCCTATTGGCAGGCCCATCGGATGAAGTCCGCCTACACGCGCCCGGCTGAGGGCCAGGTTGTGGCCCCCTCCTATGCCAAGAGCATCGTCACCGACTACTACCTCCGAAAAAAGCGCCGCTTCACCGACCTGGCCCCCGAGGACTTCCGGCTTTAGACCGCAACCACCGGATCCTCAGGCGCCGCAAGGGTGCTCCCCACGGCCACCAGAATCAAGACCATCCCAACGACGGCAACGGGGCCGGGAATTTCGTCGAACAGCAGCATTCCGAGCGCCGCCGCGCCAATGGGCTCGAGCAGACTCACCAGGCCCAGGAAGGCGGCCGGGTAGAACTTGACGGCGAAGTTGAATGAGCCGTGACCCAGGATCTGCGGCAGCAAGGCCATCGCCCCGCAGAGCAGGTAGATGTAAACGGGGTACCCGGTCAGCGGAGTCCCGCTTCCCACAGCGAAAATGACGGTGGTCATGCCGGCGACCACGTAAAGTGGGAACACGTAGGGTAACCAGTCTACCCGTCGCCGCACCACACGGCCGATCAACAAATACAGCGCCCAGACGACGGCCGCCAGCAGGGCGAGTGCGTTCCCCAGCATGGGATTCCCCGCGATGGGTGGGTGCGATTCCGAGTCCGCCAGCCCCAACACAATGCTTCCAGCAACGGCCACAAAGATGGCTATGGTAGTCCTGCGACTCAGCCGTTCGCCCAGGAACAGGAATCCAAAGAAGGCCATGAAGATGGGGCCGGTCGAAACCAGAACAGCGGCGCTCGCTACGCTGGTGTAGTAGATGGACGAGATCCACATCACGAAGTGGAGACCGAGAAGGGCGCCGGCCAGGATGATCAGCCAGACGTCTCGACGCCCCAGTCCCTCCCAGGCCCGAAGCGTGGCTCTGGTTCCAAAGGGGGCAAGAATCCCAATCGCGATCGAAGTCCGGAGGGCCGCCACGGCCAGGCCCGGCGCCGCCGAAGCATATCGAACCAGAATGGCGCTGCCCGCAAAAGAAAGCACGCCGGCCATGACCAGCCAGAGAACCCAAGGCGGGCGGCTCTCAGGCCCGGGATGGTTCACCTGAGTCTGTCTACTGACTTCAGCAATTTGATGTCCGCATCCACCCCGCGACGGGCCAGCCAGAAGAACACGTACCCGACCAGGGGGAAAACGAGGATCAGCCAGCCGTCGATGGCCACCTCCTGAGTGCTCGGGAGCGTCCCGCTGGCGTTGAGCCCCAGCAGGACGACCACAAGGCAGACCAGCGTGACGTATTGGGTGAGCACAATCACTCGGCGCTGCCGACTGCGTCGGCTGTAGAGGAAAAGCGCCACAAGGCCCATCAAGGCCGCAAGGCCCATGGCGCCCGCAGCAGCGGGTACAAACCACGCGACAGCCTCGTGTGCTTCGCGGGTCAAATCGCCCAGGAGGAATGCCCCTGCGAGGGCAAGGACTCCGAGGATGAGGTAGACGCTCTGAATGCGCTGAATCATGCCTTGTCGCTCAGGTTTGGTCAGACGTGCGCGGCAACGCGAGCCGCAAGATGGTCGGCAAATTCGGTGGTACTGCAGGGTCCACCCAGATCGCCCGTCAGGTACTTACCCTCGGTATATATCTCCATGATTCCCGCGTGCAGCGCCTCCGCCGCGGCGAACTCGCCCAGGTGAAGAAGCATCATCTCGGCGCTCCGGATGAGGGCCGTCGGGTTCGCTTTGTTCTGACCGGCGATGTCGGGCGCCGAGCCGTGTACGGCCTCAAACACCGCGTAATCCTCGCCGATGTTGGCGCCCGCGATTACGCCCAGGCCGCCGACCAGCCCGGCTGCGAGATCGCTGAGGATGTCGCCGAACAGATTGGTGGTGACGAGGCAGTCATACCGCTGGGGATGCATCACCAACTGCATGCACATGTTGTCGACGATCCGGTCGTTGAACTCTATGCCGGGATACGCAGCGGCGACTTCCCGAGCCAGTCGCAGAAACATGCCCGATGTCAACTTGAGGATGTTCGCCTTGTGCACGACGGTCACCTGCTTGCGTCCCTGCCGCTTGGCGTATTCAAAACAGAAACGGATGATGCGCTCCGAGCCTACTTTGGAGATGCGCGCGATGGAGTCGGCGATGCCGTGGCGCTCATCGTAGGACTCGAGTCCGGAGTAAAGCCCTTCCGTGTTCTCACGGAAGATCACCATGTCGATATCCTTGAAGGGCGTCTTCAACCCCGGGAGCGACTTGGCTGGCCGGACATTCGCGAACAGGTCGAGCTTCTGACGAAGCTGGACGTTTACGCTCTTGAAGCCCTTTCCAACGGGCGTCGTCACGGGACCCTTGAGCGCCGTCTTGTTCCTGCGGATCGACTCCAGGACGGATTCCGGCAGGGGCTCGCCTCCTGCCTCGACGGAATCCGCACCCACCTTATCCTGATGATCCCAGTGAAACGCACAGCCCGTGGCTTCGAGGACCTGAACGGTGGCGGCCGTCACCTCAGGACCGATGCCGTCGCCGGGAATCAGAGTAATACGATAGGCCATGAATCAGTCGGATTGAGGTTCGAAACGGGAGAAAACAAGCTAGCAAAAGAAAAGGCCCTACCGGAGCAGGGCCTTTTCAATTCTGAGCCAATCTTGCGGTGGGCTGCCTGGCGGCACCCGGGTCAGGTTCTGACCAGCCGCTTGGTTGAGTAATTGATGCGAAGCGTTCCGGCCTCCCGCAGCTCCTGCTGCACATCCAGAACCGTACCCATCTCCGACTCCTGATCGACACGCAGCGAGACAATCAGACGCGGCTGCTCGACGAGCTTCCGGTACATGATGGTCCGCACGTTGGTAACGTCCTCCACGAGGGCATCGTCAATCTGGACCATGGTCTCACCAATTCGGACCGCATCGAGCTTCCGGGGACCGATCCAGATGTACGACACGAGCCGCTTCTGATCGATCTTGGTGATGGCTTCCGCCTGCGGCAGAAGCGTACGAACCTGGACCGTTTGCTCCCTCAACACGGTAGTGACCATGAAGAAGATCAACAGCATGAAGATGATATCCGGGAGCGAAGCGGTTGGGATTTCCTGCTTCGTGGTAGCCTTCTTCTTAAAGTGCCCCGACATATATCGCGGTAGTCAAAAGATTATTGAGGGATTCCGAGGTCAGCCGGCGGCAGCATCAGGCTCGGCAATTGAAATGGCCGGCTTGATCTTGTCACGGATCTGATTCTCAGCGCCGTTTATTTCGATGGCCTCGACGTACGAGGTGTAGTCGGAATAACCGAGCGCGCGTGCTTCAGAATCCCACATCTCGAAATACGCCATCCACACCTCGTCGAGAACCTCGACGTAGTTGTTGTAGGGCGTCTGTCGAGCCGTCTTGATCGAGACCAACGCCTTGTTCGGAGCCTCCGAGTAGGCGATATCCTGACCGTTGTTCAGGACGTGTTTCTTGACTTCGCCACGAACCTGGTCAGCGGCAGACGGCTTGTCCTCCAGGAGGACCATGCCGGTCTCGTTGACCAGAATCTTGAGGACGTTGCGCTCCTTGATCGGCGGCGGCTCCACGTCTTCTTCCAACTTCGGCGGAAGCACCATACCAATGCCGGTGTCGACATCGATCGTGGTGGTCACCAGGAAGAAGATGAGCAGCAGAAACGCGATATCCGCCATCGATGACGTCGGAATCTCCGGCTCGGTGCGCCCCTTTTTCTTTAATAGTGCCATGAGTCGTAGTGGATGTGAATGCTAACTGATGAGACTCAGGGGTACGATCAGTTGATGATACCCCGAAGTCCCGACAGCAGGAGTGACCCCGTGGCCAACACCAAAGCAATCAGAACCGTGTAGATAGCGGCTGCTGACCAGTCGCCCAACACAAACCCGAGCACACCAAGCAGGACGATCGGGATGCCCGACAGAACTACCGTCATGAGGTTGACTTTGCCGTGGGCGAGGTTCCGAATGCCGAAGACGACAATCGCGAGCAATCCCAGCCCGACCAGGGCAAGCACCAGATAGATGGTGTAGGGAACCATGGTTTCCATAAAGGACCTCCTTGGTTTAGATGGTTCGTGATTAGGCGCTTTCGGTCACTGGGCGACCTGCCTGCATGAGAACGAGAGAATCGATCAGCTCAATCGAAGCCTCTTCCATGTCAATCACGATGCGATCCACCTTGGACACCACGTAGTTGTAGAAGAACTGCAGGATGATGGCCGTGATCAGACCGAACACCGTGGTGAGCAGCGCGACCTTGATACCACCAGCCACGAGGCTTGGAGAGATATCACCGGCCTGCTCAATGGCGTCAAAGGCCTCGACCATTCCAACAACCGTCCCGAGGAACCCGAACATGGGTGCAATGGAAATGAACAGAGACAGCCAAACCAGGCCTCGCTCGAGGAAGCTCATCTCGATGGAGCCGTAGGAAACGACAGCCTTTTCGACGGCTTCGATTCCTTCGTCGTGACGAAGAAGGCCGGCCTGGAAGACGGCCGCAACCGGTCCACGCGTGTTGGCGCAGACTTCCTCGGCAGCAGAGATACCACCCTCTTCGAGGGCGCCCTTCACGTTGACAATGAACTTACGCGTATTGATATCCGCGCGGTTGAGCGTGATGATGCGCTCGAAGGCGATCGCGAGGCCGACGATCAAACAAATGAGAACCGGCCACATGTACTCGCCGCCCTCATTGAACCGGCCTACGAGTACGTTGACGAAGCCGTCGTCGGCAGCCACTTCCTGTGGCAGCATGAGGAGCAGACTGTAAAGATTCATGGACGCTTTCCCTCCTGGAGCGTGATTTTGATTTGCGTTCCGAAAGCCAAGCGGCTCTGACCGATGCTTGGCCGGGCCGAACTTAACTGGCTCATCCTTGAATGTAAGCCTCAGACGTTGTGGGTGGGGTGCCGAGGCGGTCCAAAATGATATTCAACGTTTGAGGAATTGTCAATCGAACGAAGGGAACCAGATCTGGAACTTCGGCCGGCGGCAATATTCGGCGCTCGAGCTCCCTGCCCCGGCCCTTCAATTACTAGACACGCGACATCGGATCGAGTTGCCGTGCGTCGGGACCACGAAACACGGGCACCTGATTTATTGGCGGCCCTGATCCCGCGGCAAGCCCGTAAACTAGGGGAGTGACCCCGGTTACCGCGCGGTGTAGGAATCCGCCAGATCTCCGGCGGCACCCCAATAATTCGTGGCGGTCTGGAGCGTCTGGTCGACAGGATGGAAGGCCGGGTACCACCCGGACTGATCGAAGAGTCTCCGGGCGATTCTCCCTTTCAGGAGGGCCTTGAGTCCTTCTTCGTCGATTTCTTCGCGTGAAATTTCACCCCCTGACTCCTGGGTGTCCCCCAGAAGATCCCGCTTCCGGGCGAACGCGTAGAGGTCATCGAGGTCTTTCGATGTGATCTGGAAGCCGGCTGTAAACGCCCAGAGGTCGCGGTCGAACGCGTCGTAGACCCGGCGTCCATTCAAGTCCAGCCAACCGCGAACGAAGTCGCGCTCGTGTGCGCCCCGGAGGATCGCCCTGGTGAACGTGTCCAGCGTGTCCTCGCGGATGATGTAGTCCGGCAGAATTCCTCCCCCGGCAATGACGGTCCGCCCGGATGACGTCCGGTACTTGAGGGAATCGGCCACCTCGGCGATCAAATCGGCGAGTGCCAGCGCTCCATCGTGCCGCTGCAGCTCTCTCTTTTCCTCCAGATAGGCAGAGCGGTCTCCGCTCTCATAGGCCGTTTGGATGAGCCGCCCCGAGGGCGTGTAGTAGCGCGCGACGGTCACCCGCAGCGCACTGCCGTCATTCAGGGCGAACTGGTTCTGAACCAGCCCCTTCCCGAACGTCCGCTTGCCCACAATCAAGGCGCGGTCGTGATCCTGCAGGGCGCCGGCGACAATCTCGCTTGCCGAGGCAGAGGTCGGACCGACGAGCACAATAACGGGACCCTCCTCCCATAACCCCCCGTCGGTGGCGTGGAAGGCATCGTTCGTATCCGCAGTGCGGCCCTTCTGGGACACAATCAGTTGCCCGTCGGAAAGGAATTCGTCACTTACACGGACCGCCATGGACATATATCCGCCACCATTGCCACGGAGGTCCAGAATCAGCCGTTCCATCCCTTGCGACTTCAGCGTCCGAAGTGCCCTGCGGAATTCGGAATGCGTCGTGCGGGCGAAGCGGTTCAGCTTGATGTAGCCGGTCTCGCCGTTCATCATGTAGGCGATGTCCAGTGTGACGATGGGCACCTTGTCCCGGACGATCCGAACGTTGAAAGGCTCGGCGATGCCAGGCCGACGGATGGTGACTTCCACCTCGGAACCCCCCGGACCCTTCAAATTGTTTCGCACCTGCTCATCGTTGAAGCCTATCGCGGATTGGCCGTCGACCGCAATGATGCGATCGCTTGTAAAGAGACCAGCCGCCTCGCTGGGCCCACCGGGAATCACAGACACCACCGAGATGGTGTCCTGTCCTTCCGACTGCTCAATCAGGTCATAGGAAATTCCGATACCCTCGAAGGAAGCATCGAACTGCTCAGTCTCGCGTCGCATGCGCTCGGCATCGAAGTACAGGGAATGCGGATCTAGCGCTCCCAGCATGCCAGTGATGGCGTCTTCGGCCATCTTTTCGTGATCCACATCCTCCACGTATCGCTGGGCGATGAGCACGAAGGCATCCTCGACCTTTCTGAGCGATTTCGAAAGATCGCTGTCGAACACCACCGAGCCCAGCTGCACACCAGCCAGTATTCCAGCCGTGAGAATCAACAATCCGAACGTAAGGAGGCGACGCGTGGTCATGAGGAGGCGTGTTTATGCAATTGGCGTAACGGGATCTCCGGTCCGTGGGATCCCCGAATGACGCACTTCAGGCGACCGTCCACGCCGTACCTTTCGCGACCCACCGCGTCCAGCCTTCGAGATCAGACTCCCCGCCCTTGCGAACCGTACTGCTGACATTCTTTTGGACGCTGCTCGGTCTTGTTGTGGTTGTAGCCGCTGCCTGGCACCTGGCCTTTCAGCGTGGCGATGAGCCCGCATCGCGAATAACGGCCCCTGTAATGGGCGAGGCCACTATATCATGGATCGACGGTCCGGACGCCGTCATTAGTCTCGCCTCGGCTCAAGACGGCGAAACGGCACTCGGAGTTGCGCACGCCCTTGAAAGGCCCTGGCTGATGGCGCTCTACCGCCAGGCGGCATTGGGACGCCTCTCGGAATGGTTTGGGCCCGAGACCGTTGGACTGGACCGACACGTCCGGCAGTTGGGGATTCCCGACGTCATACCAGATTCACTCGACAGCCAGACACGGCTGGCTCTTCAGCGCTATGCGGCGGGCGTCCGGGCTGGCCAGTCCGAGCAGAGCTGGGACCTCCTTCCAGCCGCGGTGGCTGCCGGGTTCTCACCTGAACCCTGGCAGGAAGGTCACACACTCGCCGTTGAGCGGCTCTTTTCCTGGCTGTCAACGGTCCTTGTCGCGAGCGACTCCGTTGGTACGGCCCCTTTTGAAATTCGGCGCGACTCCCTGGCCGCCTTTCTGGGCCTCGGGGATATGGACCAGGCCGTGGTTTGGATTACAGAACAGGAGGGCCTGTACGCGCGACTTCCCGTTGGGAACTCAGGGCTGCCTCCGATCATGTCCGTCGCCATCAGCGTCGGCCAGCGACTGGTGTACGAAGGCGCCACGCTTCCGGGCCTTCCCTACCGCTTCTGCGGGCGGAGCGAGACCGACTCGTGGTGCAAGCCGCTCACGTCAGAAGCGACGGTGGCCCGGGATTCCACGGTGATCCCGGCCGAGTACTTCGCCATTGATCTCGCGGACGGCAGCCGAGCCATCGGCACACGGCGCCGGACCGCCCGTGGGTTGGTTGACGCCGGGGTCCATCTTGAGTGGCCGGGCCTCTCCGTTCAATCGGATGCCGCCGCCTGGACGCGCCTGCCCGAACCCGGCTCGTTCGCCCTCGCCACCACTTCCGGGCTCCTCCTTTCCCCGGCTGGGATGCGGATTCTCGGGACCTCATCCATTCAGACAGGCACGGTCCTGGCCACGGGTCTTGCCGATGGCATCGAAGAACTGGTGGCCCGCATCGATGCGGTAGATGACACACTGACGAGAGCCGAGTACCTGCTCCTGGACACGGGCAGCGTCCTCACGGAGGCTCGATCCAGGGTTGCGCCTGGACAGGCGCCGGCAGGCGTCGACTCGCTCTCGGGCCTCCCTATAACAGATCCCGGATCACTGTCTTACGTCCGGAACTGGGACGGCCGATTCGCTTCTGCGTCCATTGCCGCGACGCTCTACGACGCCACCGCGGCCTTTGGCCCCGCGGCAAGCGATTCCCTGCTCCGCTGGTTTGGGTCAGACCGGAGGGTCTGGCGATGGGAGTTGGACCCGCTCCTCCGATTGCAGTATCCCGGGGCGAAAGCCGGAGGCCTGCCGATCCGATATGGAGAGGTGGAGTGGCGGCGAAACGGACACCCGACCGCACCGTCCTGGGGGCCGAGCCGGAGTTTCGAGCCCGGCCGACAGATTCCGTTCAGCGCGGCCTGGGAGGCCTATCTGGGTCGGCCGCAGGTGCCTGCCCCAGTCAGATACCGGCGGCCCACCGTGCCATACGGCCAGTTTCTTGGCCGATCGCGGGCTGCTCCGGTTCGGACGGACATGACCACGCTGTCTGGCCGGCCGATTACTTCTCAAACACGGATTCGCCCGGGACGCTGATCAGCAACGCGCTGATCAGTCAGGCCTTGGGTCCCGCGTTCCTTATCGCCTCCGAACTGCCGTCGGCAAACTGCTCGAAATTCTTCTGGAACAGACCAGCCAGCTTTCGTGCCGTCGCGTCGTACGCGGACTTGTCTGCCCAGGCATTCTGCGGCGTCAGCAGGCTCTGGGGTACACCTGGAACTGAAGTAGGCACGCCCACGCCAAAGATCGGGTCCGCGACCGTGCTCATGTCATCCAATTGCCCGGCATGAATGGCGTTGATGATCGCCCGCGTGTCCTTCAGGCTCATCCGCGTGCCTGTGCCGTAGGCCCCACCGGTCAGTCCGGTGTTTATGAGCCAGGCCTTGGCGTGGTGCTGCTCCATTTTTTGGGCAAGCAACTCCGCGTAACGGCTCGGGTGCATGATCAGGAACGCAGCCCCGAATCCGGCTGAGAAGGTCGCCTGCGGCTCGGTGACGCCCATCTCGGTCCCGGCCACCTTGGCGGTATAGCCCGAGATGAAGTGGTACATCGCCTGCTCAGGCGTGAGCCGGCTAACCGGCGGGAGTACACCGAATGCGTCGTAAGTCAGAAAAATGATGTGGTTCGGATGCCCGCCCACACAGGGAATCTTCGCGTTGTCGATGTATTCGATCGGGTACGAGGCCCGCGTGTTCTGCGTAATCGAGACGTCATCGTAGTCCACGACCCGCGTCTCGGCATCGTAGACCACGTTCTCGAGCACCGTGCCGTAGCGAATGGCGCCGAAGATCTCCGGCTCCTTCTCGGCAGACAGACCGATGGCCTTTGCGTAGCAACCGCCCTCGATGTTGAACACCCCATCGTCCGACCAGCAATGCTCGTCATCGCCGATGAGGTGGCGATCCGCGTCCGCAGACAGCGTGGTCTTGCCGGTGCCGGACAGACCGAAGAACAGCGAAACCGAGCCATCGTCTCCTTCATTCGCGCTGCAGTGCATGGACAGCACGCCCTGCTTCGGCATGATGTAGTGCATCACACTGAAGATGCCTTTCTTCATCTCGCCCGCGTACTCGGTGCCGAGGATCACGAACTCCTTGCGCTCGAAGCACAGGTCCACACTCGTCTTTGACGTCATGTGGCTGGTATGGCGGTTCGCCGGAAACTTGCCCGCGTTGTATACCACGTAGTCGGGATCGCCGAAGGTCTCCAGCTCCTCTGCCGTGGGCCTGATCAGCATGTTGTGCATGAACAGGGCATGGTAGGCCCGGGTGCAGATGATCCGGACTTTGATGCGGTATTTGGGGTCCCATCCTGCGAACCCGTCCATCACATAGATGCGATCACAGGTATTCAGGAAGTCCACGGCCCGCTCGCGGTTTACATCGAACGTTCGCTCATCGAGCCGAACGTTAATCTTGCCCCACCAGATATCATCGCTGCTGGCTGGCAGATCCACGATCCGCTTGTCCGATGGGCTTCGGCCGGTCTTGGCACCGGATCGGATCATCAGCGCACCCGTGTTCGAGATGGCGGCTGTCCGATCGTGATGGATGGCGTACTCGTAGAGCGCACCGGGAGGCGCGTTGCGAATCACCTCTGCCGTGTCGATGCCGTATTGCTTGAGATTGAATGATTCAGCCATTGCAAAGCAACTCTGTATGCATGATGTGGATCCGGTGGTAGCCCTTCCGGGGCAGCCCAACTCGAAAGCTAGCCACGCAGGTTTCGCACTTGGTGAAGATGGTCGAAAAAGGCCGTGTTGTTTGCGTTATACGCGATTTTTCCGGTTGGCGATCAGTTCATCGACCACGGCCGGATCGGCCAGTGTGGAGATGTCTCCCAGATTGGCGTGCTCGTTGGCGGCAATCTTTCTCAGCAGGCGGCGCATGATTTTTCCGCTCCGTGTTTTCGGGAGTCCCGGCGAGAACTGGATGAAGTCCGGGCTGGCGATGGGCCCGATCTGCACCCGGACCTGGTGCACGAGCGCCCTTCGGAGATCATCCGAAACCTCGACCCCTGCGTTGAGGGTCACGTAGCAGTAGATGCCCTGCCCCTTGATCGAATGGGGATATCCGACCACCGCGGCTTCGGCCACGGACGCATGCGCGACGAGCGCACTTTCGACCTCGGCCGTGCCCATTCGGTGGCCAGAAACGTTGATCACGTCGTCCACGCGGCCGGTGATCCAGTAGTACCCGTCCCGGTCCCGCCGGGCGCCATCGCCCGTGAAGTACTGCCCTTCGAATGCGGTGAAATAGGTCTTGATGAATCGGGGGTGGTCCTTGTAAAGCGTTCTCGCCTGACCCGGCCAGGAGCCCGCAATGGTCAGCAGGCCCTCGGCCTCGCCTCGCAGCTCCTTTCCTTCGGCGCTCAGGATCATCGGCCGGATGCCGGGGAACGGCAGCGTGGCACTACCGGGCTTCGTATCGACGGCACCGGGCAGGGGCGTAATCATGATGCCGCCCGTCTCGGTCTGCCACCACGTATCGACGATGGGGCACCGGCCGTCTCCCACCACCTCGTGGTACCAGCGCCAGGCTTCGGGATTGATGGGCTCTCCGACCGTTCCCAGAAGACGGAGCGAGCTCCGACTGGTCTCTCTTACGAACTCGTCGCCCTGGCGCATGAGCGCGCGAATCGCGGTCGGGGCCGTGTAGAACTGATTGACCTCGTGGGCATCCACCACCTGCCAGAAACGCGATGCGTCGGGATAGGTGGGGACGCCTTCGAAGAACACCTGGGTCGCCCCGTTGAGCAGCGGGCCGTACACCATGTACGAATGCCCGGTAATCCACCCTACGTCGGCGGTGCACCAGAAGACATCGCCCTCGTGGTAATCAAACACCAGTTCGTGGGTCAGCGAGGTATAGACCTGATAGCCGCCCGTGGTGTGAAGCACGCCCTTCGGTTTCCCGGTCGATCCGCTCGTGTACAGAATGAAGAGCGGGTCTTCGGCGTCCATGGGCTCGGCAGGGCATTCGGCACTGACCCGTTCACGGGCCTCGTGGTACCAGAGATCCCGGCCATCCTCCCAACCAACATGGCCACCGCTACGGCGCACCACGACCACGGTGTCGACGTCAGGGCACTGCTTCAGCGCCTCGTCGGCATTTGACTTGAGGGGTACCCTCCCCCCGCCGCGGAGGCCCTCGTCGGCAGTCAGGAGCACCGTGGAATCGCAGTCCTTGATGCGATTCGCCAGCGCCTCGGGAGAGAATCCGGCAAACACAACCGAGTGGACCGCTCCAATCCGCGCGCAGGCCAGCATGGCCACCGCCGCCTCGGGGATCATCGGCAGGTAGACGGTGACCCGGTCTCCCTTCTTGACGCCCCGCGATTTCAACACGTTCGCGAAGCGGCACACGTCCTCGTGGAGTTCGCCGTAGGTGACATGACGGGCCGCCTCGCTGGGATCGTCAGGCTCGAAGATCAACGCGGTCTGGTCCCGCCGAGTCTCCAGATGGCGATCCAGGCAATTGTAGGCTGCGTTGGTCTTTCCTCCCAGGTACCACTGGATCGAGACGCTATCTGATGCAAAAGACACGTCCCGCACCTGCGTGAACGGCTCAAACCAGTCTATCCGTTTGGCCTGCTCAGCCCAGAACGAGTCGGGGTCGGCGACGCTTCGCCGGTACAGCGCATCATAGGCCGCACGCGAACTCAGGTGGGCGCCGGCACGGAACGAAGATGGGGGCGGGTAAGACTTGGACATCGGCACTCAGTTGGTGTCTCGGCAGAATACTCCCGGCGGACGGTTGGACTCAAGCTTGGATAAGACTTGCCGGTGCGCGTGACGGGGGGTAATCTGAGCCTGAACTCGCCAGCTGGTCAGAGGCGGACGCAGCACCGGCCTCCCCCGAGGACTGAGAACGAATCAACGAGATCGGTCGAAGGTTTGCCGAATTGGGGGGCACCGGGGAATCAACTCCGATCCGGGGATCGGGAAAAGCGTAAGAATGGGCTATTGATTCGAATTGAACCGCAGTGCGGTTTATACAGCCAAGCAACATGAAGCGCGAACACCTCAATTGGTGGAGTCCGAGTCTGGGAAGACAGATGGAACTCCTGGCTTTCGGCTACGCAGGCATCCCCATCCTGGCCTTCCCCAGCAGCATGGGTCGCTATTTTGAATGGGAGGATTTCAAAATGGCCGAGGCGCTCAGCCATCAGTTGGAGAACGGATACAATCAGCTGATCTGCGTGGATTCGGTTGACTCCGAGTCGTTCTACAACAAGCATGTGGACCCATTCGTCCGCATCAAGCGCTATCAGCAGTACGAGGCCTACATCATCAGCGAGGTGGTGCCCTTCATCCGCGAGCGTAGCGAGAACGGGTTCATCATCGCGGCGGGTGCCAGTTTCGGCGCGTATCACGCCAGCAACATGGTGTTCAAGCATCCCCATCTCTTTGGGAAGCTGATCGCGCTCAGCGGTGCGTTTGACATCAAGTCCTTCATGGACGGTTTTTATAACAACGATGTCTATTTCAACAACCCGATTGACTACATGTCCGGACTCGGCGACGCGGACATGATCAAGGCCATCGATGCCAATTCGATCGTGCTTACTATTGGAGAAGGCGACCCCTGCAAGGAGGCAAATTTCTCGATGAGCCGCATCCTCGACGCCAAAGGCATCAGCCACAACCTGGATATGACGCCCGGATTCGGCCACGACTGGCCCTTCTGGCGGGATCTCATTCGCAAACACGTCGCCTGAACAGGCCGAGAAGACCAGCAACCATGGCGAAGAAGCAGCAGCAAAAGAAGAAGACCAACCGCCGCATCGGCATCCTCCGCGGGATGGAGACCACGTTCCCCGATGCCCTGATACCGTACATCAACGAGACCTACGGGCATCTCGGCGTGAAGGCGGACTTCGTGATGCTGGACAGTATCACGACGGATTCCGAGCGGGAGTACGACGTCATTCTCGACCGGATCTCGCACGAAGTGCCTTTCTACCGATCGTTCCTCAAGTGGACCGCGATCAAGGGCACGTACGTGGTGAACAACCCCTTCTGGTGGAGTGCCGATGACAAGTTCATCGACAATCTTATCGCCGAGGAGGTCAAGGTTGCCGTACCCAGGTCGGCCATCGTCCCCCACAAGGACCATCCGCCGAATACGCAGGCCGCCTCCTTCCGCAATCTGAAGTATCCCATCAACTGGGATTCTCTGTTCGAATATATCGGCTGGCCGGCCTTCCTGAAGCCGCATGATGGTGGCGGATGGCGCGGTGTCACCCGCTGTGAAACGCCGCAGGAGGTGTTCGATGCCTACGACGAGTCTGGCGACGATTGCATGATGCTCCAGGAGGGCATCGAGTTCGAGTCCTATTTCCGCTGCTACTGTGTTGGTCAGAAGGAAGTCCGCATCATGCGGTACAACCCGCTCGCAGAGCCACACCGGCGGTATCACGATGTGCCAACCGAGCCCATTTTTCCGGATCTGTACAAGAAGATCGAGCGCGACGTCCTGGCCATCTGCACGGTGCTCGGCTACGACCTGAACACGGTGGAATTTGCCGTGCGTGACGGAGTCCCGTACGCGATAGACTTCATGAATCCGGCTCCCGACGCGGACTACCACGCCGTCGGACTTGAGAACTTCGAGTGGATCGTCAAGACCATGGCCGAGTTCCTGGTCAAGAAGGCTCGCCAGCCCAACCGGAAGCGTCAGTGGTCCGGGACAATCATCGACTAATGTCCTACGGAGCTTCCGCGCATGCGAGCTGACATCACACCGGCCATCGCCTACTATCACAGCCTGATCGAGAAGGATCTGGCTGGTGCTGACGACCAGCTCAAGCAGCTGGTCGGGCTGCAGCACGACCGGCGGGCCATGTTCGGTGACCGGCCGATGTCGCATAGCCTTCGCCCGACATTTCTGGCGGATACGATGTACTCCGAAGTCCAGGACACGGTCTACCTGATTCGGCAGGCGGTTCTGCGCATCGCGGCCCGGTTCTTTGCGGACCCGACCCTGCTCCGGGAGGAGTTGGGACTTCAGGAGTGGGAAATCGAACTCGCCTCGATTCCGACCAACGTCATCCGGCTGTCGGCGACGTCGCGGATGGACTCCTTCCTGACGAAGGACTCGTTCAAGTTCGTCGAGATCAACGGGGAGTCCCCGGCCGGCATCGCGTACATCCACGAACTGGCCGCGATCTACCGCGAGCTGCCGGTCTTCCGGGAGTTCACCAAGCGGTACCCGGTCCGATTCGTCTCGCCGCTCTTCCACACGGTGGATGGGCTCCTGCGGGCATATCACGAGGAATTTGAGGGCACCGAAGAGCGGCCGACCTTCGCGATCGTGGATCACCTGGACGTGCCCACCATCCACGAATTCCACCTGGTCAAGGAGTACCTCGAACGCGTGGGAATGGAATGCGAAATCTGCGCCCCTCAGGAGCTTGAGTGCAAGGATGGATGGATCTACGCCAATGGCAAGAAGATCGATATCCTGTATCGGCGCCTGCTCCTGAATGAGTACTACGCCATGCGGGACGAATGCCCTGCCTTCCTGGAGGGCTACAAGGCCCAGAAGACGTGTTACCTGAATACGTTCAGGACCAAGCTCGTCCACAAGAAGGCGCTGTTCGCCATTCTGACGGATTCGAAATACACAGACTTCCTGTCGCCCGAACAGAAGTACGCCATCGGAGCCCATATTCCCTGGACGCGGCTACTTCGTCCCGAGCGGACGTCGTTCCGCGGCCTGCCGATTGATCTGGTAGAGTTCGTCCGTGCGAACCGACAGTTCTTCGTCCTCAAGCCGAACGACGAGTACGGCGGAACGGGCGTATCCCTCGGTTTTGCGTCCACCCAGTCAGAATGGGATGACGCAATTGCCATCGGACTCAGGGATCGGCATGTCGTGCAGGAGACGGTGGATATTCATCGCGAGCCGTTCCTGATGCAGACCGGGTCGGACTGGAAGTCTGTGCCGTCGGTCATCGACCTGGATCCGTACCTGAACGGACCGCTTCTGGGTGGCTGCCTCACCCGTACGTCGGCCACCAACCTGGCGAACGTAACCGCCGGCGGCGGGACCCTTCCCATGTTCATCCTGCGTTACCACTGAGTTCGCAGTCCACCCTGCCTGACACCAGACGGAATTATCGATGGCGCTTTCGCCGCTGCGCATTGCAGTAATTGATCTCTACAATCGTTTTCCGGGCGAGGGCATGCGGGCCATCCGCGAGCTCCTTGAGGCGAACGAGCACCTGGCCGGCGAGGCCGGATTCGAGGTAGAGATTTTCGAGACCCGGTTCGACGGGTCGATTCCCGACACCTCGTTCGACGTCTATATCTCTACCGGTGGGCCGGGGAGTCCCTTTGACGGTCAGGGTCAGGACTGGGAGAAGCGGTACTTCGATTGGCTGGACGCCATTCGCGCGCACAACACCACGCCGGGAAATACACCGCGCAGCGTGCTGTTCATCTGCCACTCCTTCCAGATGATGGTGCGCCACTTCGGTCTCGGATCCGTGATCCCCCGCGGAAGCCGCTCGTTCGGAATCTTCCCTGTGCACCCCACGGCAACCGGCCTCCGCGATCCGCTTTTTGACGGGATTGGGAATCCTTTTTTTGCGGCGGATTTTCGCGACTGGCAGGTGGTTCAGCCCAACATGGAGGCCATCGAGGAATTGGGCGGCTCGGTGCTCGCCATCGAAAAAAGGCGTGACAATGTGCCACTGGAGCGGGCCGTGATGGCGATTCGGGTTTCGCCGCACCTTGTCGGAGTACAGTTTCACCCCGAGGCCGACCCTCCGGGTATGGGCCGCCACTTCCGCAAGCCGACCCTCGAAGACAAGATTGTCATGGAGCACGGCAAGGAGAAGTATGACCGCATTCTGAAGCGCCTGGATGACCCGGCCTTCCTCAAACGGACCCATGACGCCGTGATACCGCGATTCCTTCGCGACGCTGTGGCCAAATCCAGACCGGAACTGGCCGCGGTCCTGCGGGGAGCGTAGTGACCCGCTTCGATCATCCCGAAGAGCCAGACTATGAGGTACTGGTCGAGGAGGTCGTTGACAGCGAAGTGCGACCCATCCACGTGCCGCCCTACCACGTGATCCTGTTCGATGACGACTCGCACACGTACGAGTACGTCATCGAAATGCTCATCGACATCTTCGGGCACTCGCTGGAGCGGGCCTTCACCATGGCCCGGAAGGTCGACGCCGCGGGTTGGGTGGTGGTAGACACGACTACCCGGGAACGGGCCGAGCTGAAGCGCGACCAGATCCACGCCTATGGCGCTGACTGGCGGATAGAGCACTGCAAAGGGTCGATGTCGGCCACGGTAGAAGAGGCAGAATAGAGACCTTGGGGCCTTTTGGGCGGTTATTCTCAGTGACCCGGGTCGGGAGGCTCTATCTTGGGACGTTGCAGTAACCAACCAAAATGGGGGGAATCATGGGTACCAAGAGTATTGTAGGCATCGTGCTGATTGTCGTCGGCATTCTCGGGTTCGTGTTCGGAGGCATTCCATTCACATCACAGGAGACCATCGTGGATATCGGGCCGCTCGAAATGACGGCCGAACAGGACAAGACGTTTCCGCTCGCTCCGATCGCGTCGGGCCTCATCCTGATCGGCGGGGTCTATCTGGTGGCAACCGGCAGAAAAGAAGGCTGAGTCCAAGGGGCAGCGCCCCTTCACCACCGGATCATGCTCTACCGGCCTCACCCGCGTCTCCTCCCCCCGAGGCGCGGGTGAATCCTTTTCAGGGCTGATCCGTCTTCTGATGTAGCCCAACCCGACCCCTATGCGCCGGATTCTACCCGCCCTTTTGATGACGCTCCTGATTGGCCCGGCCCGGGGCCAGTCTTCCAGTGTGGTGGAAGCCATCTACCAGGAAGGTACCGAGCGGTCCCAAATCGTGGACCTGGCGCAGTACCTGGCGGACGTCATCGGGCCGCGATTGACCGCTTCACCCGGCCACGAGCGGGCCATTGACTGGGCGATGGCACAGCTTGGCAATTGGGGAATCAGCTCCACACGCGAAGCGCAGGGCACATGGCGGAGTTGGCGGCGCGGACTGGTGAGCCTCGATCTCATTGAGCCGCGCCTTCGATCACTCGAAGGCCAGCTATTGTCCTGGAGTCCAGGGACGGAAGGATCCGTCGAGGGGGGTGTGATCACGCTGCCCGACCTGCGTGGTGCCGAGCAGTTCCGCAACTGGCTGGCGATGGCGGAGGGCCAGTTCGTCCTGCTCTCAGCCTACGAGCCTACTTGTCGACCAGCGGCCGTTTGGGAGGAATACGGAGGCGCCGCCGCCCGTTCCGAGTTTGAGGCCCGAAGAAAGGCCGCTCGGGATGCATGGCAGACTCGCGTCAGTAATCTCGGACTCACCAATCAGGAGATCGTCGACGAGTTGGAAGCGGCCGGAGTCGCGGGCTTCTTCACCAACCTGTGGACCGGCGAGCGAGGGACTGACCGGGTATTTCCCCTTTCGTACTCATTCCGCGGCGCCATGAATCACCGGGCCGCCGCGTTCAATCTGAGCTGCGAGGACTACGGACTCCTGTACCGACTCGCCGAGAGAGGTCAAGGGCCGGTGGTTCGGGCGTACGGGGAGGCAGAACATCTGGGTGAAACCGCGGCCCACAACCTGATCGCCGTGATCCCTGGCAGGGAGTTGCCGGGCGAATACGTGCTGCTCTCCGCGCATTTCGATGCGTGGGACGGTTCGAGTGGCATGACCGATAACGGGACGGGAAGCGTCACCATGATGGAGGCGGCCCGCATTCTGAAGCTGCATTATCCCAACCCCCGACGCACGATCATTGTCGGCCTCTGGAGCGGCGAGGAGCAGGGACTCAACGGATCGAGAGCCTATGCAGCCGATCATCCGGAGGTGATCGATGGGCTGCAGGCCCTGTTCAATCAGGACAACGGCACCGGGCGCATCGCACGCATCGACATGCAGGGGCTGACTGGTGCCCTACCGCACTTCAAGCGCTGGTTCAACCGGATTCCTCGCGGTCTGGTCGAGGGCATCGAACTCGTCGCCCCCGGATCACCTGGGCAGGCCGGATCTGACTATGTCAGCTTTGTCTGCGCGGGTGCACCGGCTTTCAACCTGGCCTCCGACGAGTTTGACTATCGCGACGGAACGTGGCACACCAATCGCGACACGTTTGACAAGATCTCTCCCGACGATCTTCGCGACAATGCGACGCTGGTTGCGCTTCTGGCCTACCTGGCAGCGGAGGGCGAACGGTTGCCGCGCGCGCGTGACTCCCGCGATGAATGGCCGACGTGCCAACTCCCCGACCGATCCACCGGCGACCGATTCCGGGAGTAGTGCCCGTCATTCCTTCGTGCCTTCATGCGAACTTTCACGCTGAAGGTACTGCCTGTCCCTGGCGTGCTTTCCAGGCTCAACCCGCCGCCCATCGCCTTGGCAAGCTGATCAGAAATTGTAAGACCCAGGCCCGTTCCGCCATACTCGCGCGAAGCGGATGTGTCGGCCTGAGCGAAAGCATCGAACAAATGGGCCCGCCGGTCAACCGGGATGCCGATCCCGGTATCTCGGACATCGAACACCAGCTGATGCATTCGATTGCCTTCATCCTCCACGATGCCGTCCGACCTTACGCGAACATGAATCTCCCCGCGCTCAGTGAACTTGACCGCGTTCGCCAGCAGGTTGACCAGAATCTGGCGCAATCGGACGTTGTCACCCATCACTTCCTCGGGCACGTTGTCGTCGAGTTCCAGGACCAGCTCCAGACCTTTCTCGCTCGCCCGCCCGCTAACCAGGTCAATGGCCTGTTCCGCGCATTCCCGCGGAGAAAACCGAACCGTCTCCAACTCCAGATGACCGGACTCGATCTCCGAGAAGTCCAGAATCTCGTTGATTATGGTCAGGAGATGGTTGCTCGAAGATCGGATGATCGAGGCGAACTCCGACTGTTCTGGGGTAAGCGCGGTGTCCATCATGAGCTCGCTCATGCCTACGATGGCGTTCATCGGAGTTCGGATTTCGTGGCTCATGTTTGCCAGAAACTCGCTCTTGGCACGGGTGGCCATTTCGGCGGCATCCCGGGCTACAAGCAAGGCGTCGTTCTGGGCGGAAATCTCTCCATGGGCGCTGGAGAGACTCGTCACCATGTGGTTGAACGACCTTGCCAATTCGCCGATCTCTCCGGAACCGGTCGCCGACACCCGTAGACTTAGATCTCCGGCGGCAACGCCGGTGGCAGTCTCCCTGATTCTTACGATGGGTCGCGCAATGAACGCACCCAGTCCGATGGCCAATATCCCGCCAAAGACAAGCAGGACTAACGCAACAATGGCGACCGCGCGACGGCTTTGTGCTGCATTGGCCTGGATGAATCGTGTTGAGAATCCGGCCACTATCTGACCGATTTCCACACCCTGAGCAAGGACCGTTTTTGTAACCAGGAGTTCGCCTGTCTTCAGCACGGTCTGGTCAGCCGGGAGATCGTCAAGGCTCAGGTCTCCTGGCAGGCGACCGGCAACAATCCTTCCCTCTGCGTCGAGTATGGCCACGAACCGCAGGTCATCCATGGATCGAATGGCCTCCAGCGCCTCGTCGACGCTGGACGCATCCTCAAAATAGAGGCCCGGCGAAACGGAGAACGCCGTCATATGCACCACGGCCGAGGCTTTTTCCAGCGCACCCCGCTCTGCACTTTTTTCAAATGCAGCCGGGAAGTAGGCGTAGACGAATATGGCGATCCCGGCGACGAGGATCGCGGCGCCCGCTGTGAGACGCGCCTGAATTCCGGTTGCGATGGCCAGCTTCATCATCCGTCGTCTCCAACCACCTGGGCAAGTCGAAGCAATTGCGAACTGAAGTCGGCCCCCTCGGCACGGGCCGCCGGAAGGTTCAGGACAATCTTCGGACGACCGTCCTTCATGTCCAGGGCCAGCGTCAGGCCACCGGCCAGTTGCTCCGGCGAAACGGCGATGGTGCGAATCGAGGCCTCGCGAGAGATCTCAACGATTTTCTCCAGGGAGAAGGCCCTGAGCGGCATCACGTACAAGACGTCGAGTCTGGTCACGTCCACGGCCTGCGAAACTGACCCGCTTGAGGTTACGGGCACTCGGACATACTTCACAGGATACCCCGCGAGCTGTGTCTCAACCTCTCTGCCGGCCGTGACCACCTCGTTGGCAGCCGCAATCGAACTGCGGTTGCCCGGTTGGTAGACAACCCCAATCGTCAGCGTTTCACCCGACCGTGCCTCCAGAGCGCGGTCGAACTCCAAAACCTTTTGAAGGATCTTGAGCTGACTCTGAACGGGGACTACAATGTCCTGGGCCGCGGTGCCGCGCGGCACCATCCAGATCAGGGCCAGAAGCAGTATTGAGTAGCCTCGGTTCAAGACGACTTAGAGGCTGGTGCGAATTTCAAAACGCACCGAGCGGCCGGGCTGGATAATCGCTGCCTGCGTGTGCTCGTAGCCGCCCGGCAAGAAGATCTGCGCGTCCAGAGCGTTCTGAAGCTTGACGGCCAGGCGCACGCCTCTGATGAGGTCCGGAGTACGCAGCATCAGGTCCAAACGCGTTGAACCGTCCAGTCGATCTCCCCAGATAGTGAAGCGACTGCTTTCGCCAAACAGCTGTGCCCCTCCAGACCAGCCCGTGCGGCCGATCACCGCGCCCGCCTTGAAGAGGATCTCCGGCGCGTTCGACAGATGCTCCTTGCTGTCCAGGTAGATTGAATGCTGGTAGGCCACGCTGGCGAACCCGCTGAGCGTGCCAGCTGTGCGCACCTCCAACTCCGCGCCGTGAGAACGAACCGAGCCGACATTGTCAAACTGGGTTTCACCGGAGTCTATCAGGTCACTGACCACCGTCCGGTAGACTGAAGTCGCGACCGTGCCCCGCGAAGAAATCTGGTGTTCCCAGACTGCCTCGAGCGTGCTGACTCGTTCGCGAAGCAGCGAGGGGTTTGCCACAAAGTCGAGCACGGGATCGGCATAGAAAAGCTCGTAGGCGGTCGGAACGCGGAAAGCCGCTCCATACAGAAACTTCAGTACGTGGCGCGACCAGGGAGACACAACCAGAGCAGCGCGGGGCGTGAAACCGGAACCCGTGGTTGAATACTGATCGTATCGCCCACCCACCACCATCGAGGCGGCCGGGGATATATCGAATGCCCCCTGCAGGAAGGCGTAGCCCACCGTTAACGGCTCGTTGAAACTGGAGTACTCCTCCCACTCGTCGTAGTAACGGTATGAGGCTCGGACATGCCTGACCATACCGACTCCGCCAACCATGACGGACCTGGGACTCAGGTCCCACTGGATCTGGCCATCGGCACCGTAATTGGTTCCGACCGCCTCATCAAACGAATCGTAGTAACTCCCCTCTTCGTCATCATAAGGGAAGGAACCCTCGTAGCCGTGGCGACTGAGATTGGCGCCTACGGTGGCTGACCAGGAACGCGGAGTTTGAGTGCGATAGGAGACCCCCAGATACTGACGTGAATCGGCCGTCCACTCCTCGCCCATCCCAAAGGTGGTTTCATAGGACGCCGTGGGTACTCCCTTCCGCCGATGAGCCACTCGCCCCTCGAGGCGAAGCCCTCCTCTTGAAAGAACCGAGTGAACACCCGAAGAGCGCTCCCAGTCGGCATCAACCGCCATTCCCCCATTTGAGTCGGAAAATTCGTCGAAGTAGAGGCTCTCGCCGGCTGCGCGGAAATGCATCGCCGACACACTGAGTCGCGTGCCCGCACCCAGATCCTCGTTGACAAACGCGCTGACCTGCCTGCCCCCGTAGTTGCCGGCAGCTACGCTGACACCGCCACCCTGGTCTTGCCTTTCATCCTTGGTGATGATGTTGATGACGCCGAACATCGCGCTGGTCCCATACAGCACCGACCCGGGACCGCGAATGATCTCGATTCGATCAACGTTCTCCATGGACAGACCCAAGTCCCATCCGATGGCCGCTGAACCAAAGACGTATTCGTTCTGCGGAATGCCGTTCAGAAGAACGAGAATTCGGTTGTTGTAGTCGGTAGGCCGGCTGAAACCGCGCACGCCCGCGTATTCGTAGTTACGGTCGTTGGTGATGTACAGACCGCGGACACTGCGGAGCACATCGGCCAGAGTCTTATAGCCAAATGATTCGATCTCCACTGCTGAAACTACCGACACCGAAGCCGGAGCCTGCCGGGCCGTTTGACGATAGCGGGACGCGGTTTCGACGGGTACGTCCAACAGCGACTCAAGGGAAATGTCTTGAGCCCCAACGCCGTTCGAGACCAGGGCTGTCAGTGCCATGACTGACAGTGCTGCGATACGCATGACCAGGACTCTTCGATTGCGTGAAACAGACGCCCTCGGTATCGGCTGGCGGACCGTCCAATTCAAGCTCAGAGCCCCTGGCGAACAGGATTTTCACTTCACCTATTCTGCACCGAAATGGTCATTCTTGAACGGTCTACTAATACCGGTCGTCCATTGCAAAATCCTGCCTCCGCTTCATCCACAGTCCCCGCGTGAAATCAGGGAACGCCTGAGGTGCGTTGCCGGCGGCAATTGACATCTCGGAAAGCGGTGTCACCGCACTCCAGGCAGCGGCATCATAGGCATCGAGCGGAGTCTGAACCTGTGCCTTGCAGGCCTCCACGAAGGCGTGAAGGACGAAGAAGTCCATGCCCCCGTGACCGGCTCCGGTGGCGCGTTCCTCGTATTTCTTCCACAGTGGATGATCGTGCTCCTGCAGCAGCGGCGCGGCCTCCTGCCAGGAGTGGGCAGGCTCCATCCCCTCCAGGTAGATGCTCTTGTTGATATCCATCCAGATACCCTTCGTCCCCTGGACCCGGAATCCCAGCGAGTAGGGCCGGGGCAGGTTCGTGTCGTGACTGACGATGATCGACTCGCCATTCTGGGTGCGGATCACGGTGGTCACCACATCGCCCAGCTTGAATCGCTGGTTCGCGTTCGGATGGTCCGGTCCCCCTTGCGGATGGTTCACGATGTAGTCGTGCAAACCGCGGGATTTGGTGCTTGTGGACGTCAGGCTGACAAAGCGGTTGCCCCGGTTGATGTCGAGATACATTCCGACCGGGCCCAGGCCATGGGTTGGGTACACGTCGGCGTCACGGTGGACCGAGTGCGCGGTTCGCCACCTGGCCTCACTGAAGCCCTTCTCGCCGAACTCCACTCCGCCACCGTAGGCCTGCTTGCCGTCATTGAACTTGACGAAGCGCAGGTCATGTTGGTAGCCGCACTCGGTGTGAATGAGTTCGCCGAACATGCCCTTCCGGACCATGTTCAGAACGGCCATGACGTCGCGCCGATAGTTCACGTTCTCGAGGATCATCACCGGCACGCCGGTGGCCTCGTGCGTGTTGACGAGGTCCCAGCATTCCTCCAGCGTGTTGGCGGCAGAAACCTCGACGCCGGCGTACTTGCCCGCCTTCATCGCCTTGACGGCCATCCGCGTGTGCCAGAGCCACGGCGTCGCAATGATGACGGCGTCCAGGTCGTCCCGCGCGAGGAGTTCTTCAAAGGCGAAATCGCTCCCGGTGTACTCTACGGCCTTCGGCCATCCCGCGTCCGCGATCAGCTTGGAAGCACGGCCGAGAGCGTCCGGATCCGTGTCGCAGATGGCGCTGACGGTTACATCATCCCGCTTCAGGGCCAGGCCGATGTGGGAGCGTCCACGGAGGCCCGTGCCGATGAATCCCAGCCGAACGGTGTCCGAGGGAAGTCGATTCCCGATGATCGATGGGGCCTTTCCCGTGGCGGGGTTGGCGGCAGCCCCGACTGTGGCGGCCCCCATTCCTGCGATGGTGGTTGTGGCGAGGAATTTTCGGCGGTCCATCCTGAAGCGGGTTTCGTGAGACGGGCAATATCGGAGCGGCGGGTTATGGATGCTCTGTTGGGGCGTCTTTCCCCTACCCGCCCAGCCATTACCTTCGGCGCGCACCAGCCCTTCAAGCGCGCATGCAGCTCTCCGGAATCGACTGGGTCATCATGGCCGTCTACTTTGCGCTTTCCCTCATCGTGGGAATCGCGGTGGCCCGCAAGTCGGGACAGAACTTCAGTTCGTTCTTCCTCGCCGGCCGGTCCCTGCCGTGGTGGCTCCTGGGGATCTCGATGGTAGCCACGACCTTTTCCACGGACACGCCGAACCTGGTTACGGACATCGTCCGCTCCAGCGGCACCTTCGGCAACTGGACCTGGTGGGCCTTTCTCCTGACCGGACTCCTGACCGTCTTTCTGTATGCCAAGCTGTGGCGCCGATCCGGTGTGCTGACCGACGTCGAGTTCTATGAACTCCGCTACTCGGGAAAGATGGCCGCCTTCCTGCGCGGCTTTCGGGCGGCGTATCTCGGCATCCTTTTCAATGTGCTCATTATGGCGTCGGTCACGCTGGCGGCCATCAAGATCGGGTCGGTGATGCTGGACTGGTCGCCACTACGAACGGTCACGGTGGCCGCGACCGTCACGATGATCTACTCGGCTGCCGGCGGACTCCGCGGCGTGGTCCTCACCGATATGGTTCAGTTTGGCCTGGCGATGATTGGTTCGATCGGCTCGGCCTACTACATCCTCGGACTGCCTCAGGTGGGCGGCCTGGACGGGCTGCTGGCGAATCCCGAGGTGCAGTCGGCGATGGAATTCCTGCCCGACTTCGCGACGATGAGTTGGGGCGAACTCATGCCCGTGTTCCTCATCCCGCTGGCCGTCCAGTGGTGGGCCTCCTACTACCCGGGCGCCGAGCCCGGTGGGGGGGGCTACGTGGCGCAGCGCATGCTCTCGGCTCGCAATGAGAAGGAAGCCGCCGGTGCGGTTCTCCTGTTCAACGCTCTGCACTACGCACTCCGTCCCTGGCCGTGGATCCTGGTCGCCCTCGCCTCACTGGTGGTTTTCCCGGACCTGGCGTCCATCGCCTCGCAGTTCCCGAACGTGCCCGAACACGTAGTCCGAAACGACCTCGCCTATCCGGCCATGCTCACCTTCCTGCCAGCCGGTTTGCTGGGGATCGTCGTGACTTCGCTCGCAGCCGCGTACATGTCCACAATGTCGACGCAGGTGAACTGGGGCTCGTCCATTGTCGTGAATGACATCTACCACCGGTTCATCAACCGCGACGCCTCCGAGTCCCAGCAGGTCTGGGTCGGGCGGGTGTCGACGGTGGTTCTGATGGTCGCCGCGTGCGGGCTGGCCCTCCTGCTGGAAAACTCCCTGCAGGTGTTCAATATCATCCTGCAGATAGGCGCCGGGACCGGTCTCCTGTTCATCCTCCGCTGGTTCTGGTGGCGTGTCAATGCCGAGACGGAGTTCACGGCGATGCTGGTCTCTTTCCTTGTGGCCATCTACTTCCAGCTGATCAACGACCACGGAATGGCCGACTGGACCCAACTCTCCGTCGGCGTCGCGATCACGACGGTGGCCTGGATGCTCGTGGCCCTGGTTACGCCCTCGACGGAGCGGTCCAAGCTGATCTCGTTCTACGAGAAGGTGCGACCCGGCGGGCCGGGCTGGGAGCCCATCGCCCAGGAAGCTGATCCTGCGGTTCGGGATGCGACCAATCGGGAGAGTGACCTCGGGCCGTCGCTGCTCGCGGTTCTGGCCGGTGCGGCCGCCATCTACGGGATTCTGTTCGCGACTGGATTCGTGCTGTACGGGCGCATGGGGCCGGCGGCGATTTCGGCAGCGGTCAGCCTGGCGGGCACTCTTCTGCTGGTTCGGCTGTGGCCACGGTTGTCCTTCAGCTGAGGTGAAGGGGATTCCCGGCATACGAATCGTACTAGTATAATTGCACCAGAAACTTCTTAACGTACTATTACGTACATACGATAACTGAATACAAACAGAACGGGACGAGGCAGGTCATGGGCAACATGGAGGATTTGAGGGTTCGTCAACTGGACGATACTCTGATCGCGGTCAAAGCTCTCTGGACCTCTCCATCGCCCTTGGATGGATGGGTGAAGACTATCCGGGAGGCGCTGGGAATGTCCATGCGGCAACTGGCCTCGCGTACCGGGATGTCGAAGACTGGCGTCGCCAGCGCGGAAAAGTCTGAAGCCCGAGGCTCGATTCAGTTGGAGACGCTGCGTCGACTGGCCGATGGGCTCGACTGCGAGGTGGCCTATGCACTCGTGCCACGCACATCCTTGCGGGCCTCACTTCAGGCCCAGGCTGCAGATAAGGCTGGGCATCTGGTTGCTCAGGTCTCGGATTCCATGGATCTCGAAGCTCAAGGCATAGGAGACCACGAGCGCCAGCTTCAACTGGAGAATTTGGCTGAGGACCTACTCCGTTCTCGAGGCCGCGATTTCTGGGATGACTGAGGGGGATCCGATTGGAGCGACTACGGTCAGTCCTGATGAGGCGCGCGACCTGCTACCCGGACACATTCAGTCCAGGGCAGATCTCAACGTTTGGGAGCAGCAAAACATTCTTGAGGCGGCACGGTGGGCGAAAACCAATCGAGCCGACCCGCTTGAGGAGTCGTTCGTCCGGGAACTGCATCGCCGGATGTTTGACCAGACTTGGAGTTGCGCAGGACGATATCGCCTTTCCGACAAGAACATCGGTGTCACCTGGCCGGGCATTCCATCGGAAGTCCGGAATCTGCTGGACGATGGAAGATATTGGTTCCTACACGGGACGTATCCGGTGGACGAAGCTGCCCTTCGCCTGCATCATCGGATGGTCAAGATCCATTTGTTTCCGAACGGCAACGGCAGACACGGCCGGCTATGGTGCGACACCCTGTTGCGAAACTTGAAACGACCTCCATTCGCATGGAAGGCTCGGGACCTTGATAACGATGGAGACGCGCGCTCGGAGTACATCCATGCACTTCGACGCGCGGACAGCGGTGATTACACCAGGCTGATTGACCTATTCCTGAGCGGGCGCGAATGACTTGGACCCTCCTGCGATATATTCGACACCCTCACCAATCCGATTCGACCGTGTCCAGACTTCCCCTGATTCTCCTCGCGCTGGTCCTCGTCCGCCCCGCCTCAGCCCAGACGTTTCCGACCGGCGACGAAACGCTGAAGGCCATCTGGACGGAGACCAATGACAACTCCCATCTCTATGGGCTGGCGCAGACCCTGGCGGACTCCATCGGGCCGCGTCTGACGGCATCTCCGGCCCACCTGGCGGCTGTCAACTGGGCAGTCGACACATTCCGGGGATGGGGCATCGACGCGGACAAGGAATCCTACGGCACGTGGCGAGGCTGGGAGCGTGGCGTCTCGCACATGGATCTGGTTGCCCCACGCGTCCGATCCCTGGAAGCCGTCATGCTCCCCTGGAGCGTCGGCACAGGCGGGCTGAAATCGGGCGGCGTGGAGGTCCTCCCCGCCCTCGAGGGTCGCGCGGCCTTCGACGCGTGGCTGGCGAACGCCAGCGGCAAGTTCATACTTCTCTCGGCGCCTGAAGCCAGCTGCCGCCCAGCCGATGTCTGGGATGAAGTCGGACGCGACGGCGCGACCGAGGCGTTCAATGATGCCCGGCAGGAGGCCCGCTCGGCGTGGACCCGCCGGATCGCGGATCTCGGATACTCGACGCAAGAAATTGTCGACGCCCTGGAGGCCGCTGGCGCTGCCGGCTTCATTACCAACTATTGGACCGGAGCCCGCGGCACGGATCGTATTTTCCCGCTGACCTACTCGTTCCGCGGCGCGATGAACCGTAAGGCCGCCGCATTCAATCTGAGCTGTGAGGACTACGGGCTCGTCTATCGGCTGGCCGAGAATGGCGATGCCCCCATGCTGCAGGCGAGGGCCGTGTCCCGCGATCTGGGCGAAGTGCCGGTCTATAATGTGGTGGCGAAGATTGAGGGCTCCGATCTGGCCGGCGAAGTCGTGCTCCTTTCGGCCCACTACGATGCCTGGGACGGCGGCTCGGGGATGACAGACAACGGCACGGGCTCCGTGGTGATGATGGAGGCCCTTCGCGTTCTCAGGAAGGTGTTACCGAATCCACGGCGCACGATCATGGTGGGCCTCTGGAGCGGCGAAGAGCAGGGACTCAACGGCTCCCGCGCCTTTGCCGCGGACCATCCGGAGATCGTCGAGAACCTTCAGATTGTGCTCAATCAGGACAACGGCACGGGTCGCGTTCAGAGCATCTCGACGCAGGGACTCGTGGATGCGGGCGGGCGGTTTGCCAACTGGTTCGCCCGTATGCCCTCCGAACTGGTCGGCGACATTGATCTGAACGTGCCGGGCTCACCCGGAAGCGGTGGCAGCGACTACGCCGCGTTCATCTGCGCCGGCGCACCGGCGTTCAGCCTCTCCTCACACCGGATGGATTATTTCAACGCCACATGGCACACCAACCGCGACACGTTCGACAAGGTGGCGTGGGGTGACCTCAGAGGCAATGCCACGCTGACGGCCATGCTGGCTTATCTCGCGTCTGAAGGCGAGGCAATGCCTCGGACCCGCCGCGACCTTGGGCTGACCCAGGCGGGCGCCGCCCGTGCATGGCCTGAGTGTCAGGACGGAGCGCGGGAAACGAGCGATCGTTTTCGCTAGACCTATCCCCGAATCGGCCGTCCGTCGAGCATGAACGCCCCTGGACCGGCCGCCTCAACCAGGGCGGCGCCCGCGAGTCCATGCCGGGCTTCGTAGTCCCTGAGGATGCCGGGCATGCTGTCCTCGGTGCCAACGGGCATGAGCGCCAGGACAGCGCCTCCAAACCCCGCCCCAAATGACGTGGCTGCAAGCGCACCGTGCTCCCGCGCAAGCCGGCAGAGCGTGATGGTCTCGGGGATCTGATTTCCGAGGAGCATCTCCTTGCCTTCCTGACTGGCGTTGATGGCTGCTGCGAACCCAGCAACATCTCCGCGTTCCATCGCCGTTGTGGCCGACTCAACGGCCGCCCGCTCGGCGCGAAAGGCAGCCAACCGCTGGGCCAGCGCTCCGCGAACCCGCCCATCCAAGAGGTCCAGGTCCGCTTCGGACAGGAGTCCGATACCGGCCGTGGCAGGCTGGGTGGCGTTCCAGAGGTCCCGCAGCGCAGTCGCCAGGTTCACGGCCGCGTTGTACTCCCCCAGCGCGTCCCCGGCCTTTTCAGCTACCACCCCGCTGACCAGTACCACAGGCCGAACGTCCGCCGGCCAGGCCCAAAGCCCCTCCCTCCGCGGATTGATGTACCGGTAGCGCCCAATCTGCCCCGGCCGACTTCGCACGATGGCCGTGTGATCCTGCGAACCACCGGCCGTCCCGACGCCAAGCCTTCCCACCAGGGCTCCGAAGTCGCGCCCGTTCTCGATGGTCGCCACGTAATCAGCCAGTGCCTGGTCGTCAGGGAGGCGCTCTTGCAATAACGGATCCTGAATCCAGCCGGAAGCGTGACCCCAGGCCAAGAAAAGCGCAATCAGGAACGCGGACGAACTGGACAGACCGGATGCCAGCGGGAGGTCGCTGTAAATGTGGACACATGCGCCGCCAGCCGCGGCCGCCGAGGGAACGTTCGCGAGAACACGCCGGATCAGCGTCGCCGGATAGGTGGCCCAGCCCTCCCCCATGATGCTCGTCTCAAGCGGGAAGTCGGCCGAGAGGCCCTGCGAATCCACTTCGATACGCAGGGCCGACTCTGCAATCGGCTCGGCCACGACCGCCAGCCCCCGCGTGGTCGCCATCGTCAGACTGCTCCCACCGGCATAGTCCACGTGATTCCCGACGAGCTCGATCCGGCCGGGCACAAAGAGACGCACCCTGCCGGGGCCCAATCGACCAAAATGGCCCGACAGGCGCTCTGACTGTTCGCTCGAACAGCCACGCTCCTTCAGCAATGAAATCAACGCATCGGTCATGTGCGAGGATACCGCGCCTGCGAGTAGTTTGGCATCCCTGCCACACTCTCCTCTCTGCATTTTCGACATGCGACGCCTGCACCTCCTCCTGCCCTTTCTCCTGCTCGGCTGCGCACAGCAGACCGATTCTGATCACTTTGACGTCGTAATCGAGAACGGACGAGTCGTCGACGGTACGGGAAACGCCTGGTTCTACGGAGACGTCGGCATCGTCGCGGACCGTATCGCCGCCATCACACCGGCGGGGATGTTGGCGAATGCCGAGGCTGCAGAGCGCGTGGACGCCACCGGCCTCGTGATCGCTCCGGGTTTCATCGACATACAGAGTCACTCGCGCAGCGCACTGCTCTACAATGACGGACGCGTCATCAGCAAGGTGACACAAGGCGTGACCACGGAGATCATGGGCGAGAACGTCTCGAACGCTCCGGTCAACGCGAACACGATCGCCGCCGACGGGATCACAAGTCCCGGGCGATTGGCGGTCGCGCGGACTTTCGCCGGTGAACACGGCTTCGACCGCTGGCTCACCGCGATGGAGGCCCACGGCATGTCAGTCAATGCCGGCTCCTTCCTGGGCGCCGCTACCGTGCGGGTCTACGCCAAGGGCGAGGCCGAGGGACCGGCCACACCGGCCGAGCTCGATACCATGCGCACCATCATGCGGCATGCGATGCGGGACGGCGCGTTTGGACTGGCCTCGGCGCTCATCTACCCGCCGGCCAGTTTCATCGGCACCGATGAACTGGTCGAGGTCGCCTCGGCCATGGCACCATACGGCGGACTGTACATCACCCACATGCGGTCCGAGGCCGACAAGCTGCTTGAGGCCATCGACGAGTCCATCGAAATCGGCCAACGGGCCGGCGTCCCGGTGGAGATCTATCACCTCAAGGCGGCCGGGCAGCGAAACTGGTACAAGGCCGCCCTCGCCGTGGATCGCATCCAGGCGGCGCGGGATGCGGGGATGGACGTTCAGGCGGACATGTACCCGTACACCGCCGGGGGCACGGGGCTGACGGCCGCGTTGCCGCCCTGGGCCTCGGCGAACGGTCTGCTTTTCAAGAATATCTCCGACCCTGCCACGCGAGCGCGTATCCGTGCCGAGGTGGCGAACCCTACCTCGGACTGGGAGAATCTCGCGGAGCTGGCCACACCGGAAGGGGTCCTCCTGGCCGGTTTTGACAAGGAGGAAAACCAGAAATACCAGGGACGCCGCCTGTCGGATGTCGCCGCCGAAATGGGCACGGATTGGGTGACCGCCGCCATGGATCTCATCCTGGCCGATTCGTCCGGCATCAGTACCATCTACTTTCTGATGAGCGAGGACAACGTGGAATACCAGATGCGTCAGCCGTGGATGAAGTTCGGCACCGACGCGGGCGGCTGGGATCCCGAGACGGCTGAGGGCTTGACCCATCCGCGTTCCTACGGCACATATCCCCGCATCCTCGGACGCTACGTTCGGGAACGGGGCGTCATGACGCTGGAAGAGGCGGTTCGAAAGATCACCTCGGCCGTGGCGACCCGCCTGTCAATTCAGGATCGCGGCGTTCTGCGGGAAGGCCTCTTTGCGGACATCGCCGTCTTCGACCCCGAGACCATCCTCGACAACGCCACCTACGAGAACCCGCACCAGGTCTCGACCGGCGTCCGGCACGTATTCGTCAACGGCACAGCCGTCCTGAGCGACGGCAACCACACCGGCGCCAGGCCCGGCCGTGCCGTTCGCGGCCCGGGCTACTCAAACTGATCAGGCCAGGCACCATGCAAAAACTCCCGCTTCTCGCCCTCTGTGGCCTGACCGCGCTGCCTTTGGCGGCACAAGCCCAGGATGGACTCGAAACCGTCCCCGATCTCGATGCCCTCGTCGCCTTCGATCAGGGTCAGAGCGACTTCCGCGTGACGGTGGAGCGCTATCGAGCGGACCGGTCGGCACTCCTCCGGCGCTATGACGTGCCACTCTCGGCGGCCCGTCGGGACCGGCTCCGGACGTTTTATGGCGAGTGGCTCGCGGCGCTTGAGGCCTCAGATTTCGATGCGCTGAACCACGAGGGTCAGGTGGACTATGTCCTGTTGCGAAACAGGCTGGAGTTCAACCTCGAGATGCTTCGCCAGGAGGAAGCCATGCGGCGCATCATGACGCCGCTCATGCCCTTCGCCATTGAGCTCGAGCAGCTTCAGATTGACCGGCGCGACCGGATCGGCGTGGATGCCCGGCAAGTAGCGGGACAGCTGGACCGAATCGCCTCAGAGATCGAGGCGCTGAGTCTCCAGTTTGCGACGGGCGATGAGGGCCTGCCCGAGACGAAGTCGGTCGACGCCGAGCGGGCCGCGAGTCATCTGGAAACCCTCTCTCGAATCCTGGGCGGCTGGTACGGCTACCACAACGGGTATGACCCCCAGTTCACGTGGTGGGTCGCCAGGCCCTACGAGCGACTCGGCGAGGCCCTTCGCGGCCACATTGCTGCGATTCGCGATCGATTCGTCGGTGGCACCGACGGACCCGTGATCGGAGACCCCATCGGAGAGGATGGACTCCGCGCCCATCTGGCCCATGAGATGATTCCGTACTCCGCCCGCGAGTTGATCGCCATCGCGGAGGCCGAGTTCGCCTGGATGGAGGAGGCGCTCGTGAAAGCATCGCGCGAAATGGGGTTTGAAGACGATTGGCGGGCCGCGCAGGAGGCCGTTAAGAATCTCGCGGTCGAGCCGGGTGAGAAGCCGGGTGTCGTGCTCGATCTCGAGCGCCAGTCCATCGACTTCATCGAGGCCCGCGATTGGATCACGCTGCCGCCGATGGCCGGCGAGGTATGGCGCATGGAAATGATGTCACCGGAGCGGCAGCGAATTGCGCCCTTCTTCCTCGGCGGGGAGGTCATCCAGATTTCGTATCCGACGGACGAGATGACCCATCAGGAAAAACTCATGAGCATGCGGGGCAACAATCCGCACTTCAACCGGGCCACGGTGCATCACGAACTCATCCCCGGACATCACCTGCAGGGATTCATGACGTCGCGCTTCAACGAACACCGCGGCATGTTCTCCACCCCGTTCTGGGGCGAAGGCTGGGCGCTGTACTGGGAGATGGTCCTTTGGGATGCCGGCTTTCCGCGCGGTCCGGAGGACGAGATCGGGATGCTGTTCTGGCGGATGCACCGGGCCGCCCGAATCATCTTCTCCCTCAAGTTTCACCTGGAAGAGATGTCGCCGCAGGAGGCGGTGGATTTCCTGGTGGATCGGGTCGGCCACGAACGGGCGAACGCGGAGGCCGAGGTACGCCGATCGTTCGCCGGCAATTACTCGCCGTTGTATCAGGTGGCCTACATGATGGGCGGCATCCAGTTCAGGGCGCTGTACGCCGAACTGGTGGACTCCGGCCGAATGACAGCGCGCGAATACCACGACGCCGTCATGAAGGGCGGCCGGATGCCGGTCGAAATGGTGCGGGCGCGGCTGACCGGACAGGCCCTGACGCGCGACTACACTTCGAACTGGATGTTTGCGGGAGAGCGCTAGGCCACGGCCCTCGCGGTCCGAGGTGGCCAGACCGGCTAATTCGTACCCGTCACCGGATCCATCCGAAGAATCGACTTGCCGCCGGCGGCATCGATCGCGATGTAAATGTGCCCATCAGGCCCCTGGCGAATGTCCCGAACCCGGCCAATGCCCTTGACCAGGGTCTCTTCCAGATCCACGGACTGGCCATCCAGTTCGAGCCTGGCTATCTGGGCTCCCGCCAACCCGCCAACAAACGCGCTGCCCTTCCACTCCGGGAAGACATCGCCGCTGTAGATAAGCAGTCCGGATGTCGCGATTGAGGGGACCCAGAAGTGCTTCGGCTGCTCCATCCCGTCGCGATGGGTGCCCTCGTGAATGACAGTCCCGCTGCGGTAATTGACGCCGTAACCAATGACGGGCCATCCGTAGTTCTTGCCGGGTTCAATCAGATTGAATTCGTCGCCGCCCTGAGGACCGTGCTCATTGGCCCAGAGGTCTCCTGTCTCCGGATGGAAGGCCAGACCTTGTGGATTGCGATGACCGTATGACCAGATGGACGGCTGCACGCCGGCGGTGCCCACGAACGGGTTGTCCGTCGGAATCCGTCCATCGTCGTGGATGCGGTTGATGGTCCCGTGGTGGTTGGACCGATCCTGCGCGGGATGCGTCTCCAGATTGCCCGATGGCGGCGCCTGCCGATCGCCGACCGTGATGAAGAGGTATCCGTTGCCGTCGAAGGCCAGGCGACTGCCATAGTGGCCTCGGCCCTCGGACACGGCCTCGAAGATTTCCTCCACACCGGTCAGGGCGCCATTCTCGTACCGACCACGGATCACGGCCGTCGTCGAAGCCGTCCCACCCTGAGGTTTGGAATAGCTGATGTAGAGCATCCGGTTCGTGGCAAAGTCCGGATGTGGGACGACATCAAGCAGACCGCCCTGGCCCCGCGCATGCACGTCCGGAAGTCCCGTGACAGCCGAATCCTGAAGGCGGCCGTTCTTGATGACCCGGAGGCGTCCCGGCCTCTCGCTCACCAACATCTCGCCGCCCGGCAGAAACGCGATGGACCACGCGTTCTCAAGGCCTTCGGCGATTGTGGTGACCTCAAAGTCGTAGTCGGCCGATTTGTACTGTCCACAGGCTGTGGTGGTCAGCACGGCCAGAGACAGCGCGGTGAGGATCAATGTTGGAAAGAGTCTGGGCATGGCGGCGGAAGAGATTGGTGTCGGGCGACAGTTAATGGCGACGGCGACCGCTGGTTTCCGTCGGCGGCGGCATCAAACCACCTTGCGCTTCCAGATGCCCTTCCGAAACAGGACCACGCCGATGATCGCCAGCACGACTTGCGCAATGCCGATCACGATGAACACGCCGGTTGGCCCCATCCCCAGCGGTATGGCCATGTACCAGGCGAGGGGAATCTGAATGATCCAGTAGGCGCCGAGATTGATCCAGGTCGGGGTGGTCGTGTCCCCGGCGCCGTTGAAGGCCTGCACCGTGATCATGCCCACAGCCCAGATCGGGAAGGACAGGGCCATGATCCAGAGGGCGCGCGAGCCTATTCGAATCACCTCGGGATCGCTGCTAAAGAGCTCCATGATCGGCTTGTTCGCGACGATGATCAGCAGACCGAGCAGGCCGAGAAAGACGGCATCGACCACGACGCAGATCCAGACGGACCGCTCTGCCCGGTCCGGCTTGAGCGCACCCAGGTTCTGGCCCACCATGGTAGCGGCCGCGTTGGAGACACCCCAGGAGGGCAGGAGGGCGAAGACTATCACACGAATACCAATCGTGTAGCCGGCGAGCGCCTCGCTGCCGAATTCCGCCATGATCCGCATCAAGGCCATCCAGGAGGCCGTGCCTACGAGGTACTGGAGCATCCCCGGGCCCGAAATCCGGAGCAGCCGGGCGATGAGAGCCCGGTCGATGCCGAAGTGACGCAGCGCGAGCTTCAGATTGCCGGTACCACCGAACAGAATCTTCAGCTGATAGGCTACGCCCACGCTGCGGCCAATGGCCGTGGCCACCGCTGCACCGGTCGCACCCATCGCCGGAACCGGACCCAGACCAAATATGAAAATGGGGTCCAGCGCGATGTTGAGCAGGTTCGCCATCCAGAGCGCACGCATGGCGGATGCCGCATCCCCGGCGCCCCTGAAGATGGAGTTGATCAGGAAGAGTAGAATGATGGTGATGTTCGACCCGAACAGGACGGCCGTGTACCCGGTCCCGATCTCGATTACGGAAGCGGACGCGCCCATGAGGGCCAGGAGCTCGGGAGCGTACCAGGCGCCCGCAATGCCAATCGGTATCGATACCGCCACCGAGGCCAGGATCGCCTGGGCGGCGGAGTGCGCCGCGCCTTCGTGGTCCTTCTCGCCCATGCGCCGCGCGACCACGGCCGCAGCGGCCATGGCCAGTCCCAGCCCAATCGCGAACACCAGGATGATCAGGGAGGCCGAGAGCCCGACTCCGGCCACGGCATCCGCACCGAGCCTGCCGACGAAGTAGATGTCCGCCACCTCGAAGACGGACTGCATGAGCATCTCCAGGACCATCGGAACGGCGAGGACCAGGATGGCGCGACCGATTGAACCGGTGGTGTAGTCGCGACGACTCCCTCGAATGGAATCGCGGATGTCAGACCAGAGGGACGCCTCAACGGAGGCGGGAGACAATTCAGACATGGATCAGGAGCCGGAAGGGGAGCGAAGAAAACACAAAGCGCTCGACCCATCCGGGGAGCGCATCAGGCGACGGGTTGGGCGTCGGTATGCGGCTTCGTCATAAGTCCTGACCGTTGATCTTTGTGGGTTCCGGGCGATTCGGGCCGTGTTTCCTACGGCCGCTCATCGAAAGGGATACAGGTCAAGTGTACGTTCTACCCAGGAGACCGCGCAAATCGCCGTTTTCAGGGCGTTTTGGGGCGTTCTCTTTATGCGATCTTTTCTTGCCGGGGGAAACGTGCGTACCTAATTTCGACCTGCTTCCCGGATTGTCGGCGCCGTTCTATTTGACCCTCCGGACCCGGCCGCGCCTTCCACTGCATCATCCACACCTCCCTTCAATGATCGGGCCGATCCTTTTCTCTGTGTTCGCCGTCGCTGCTATTGCCGGCGCACTGGGAATGCTGATTTCCAAGAACCCGGTATCGAGCGCCCTGTGGCTGATCATGACGCTCTTTTGCGTCGCCGGACTGTACCTGACCCTGAATGCCACGTTCATCGCGGTCGTACAGGTGCTGGTTTATGCCGGAGCCATCATGGTGCTCTTTCTGTTCGTCATCATGCTGCTCAACCTGGCCGAGTTGCCAAAGCTCAACGCCGGTGACGGCAAGCGATTCCTGGGCTATGTAGGTGCAACCGGCGTGTTCGCAGCCCTCATGATTGCCACATCCAGCGCCTTGGGGGTTCTCCCCGAGCCGGTCAGCGTTCAGGTGGCCGCCGACACGGGATCCGCCGTGAATCTGGCCACGCTGCTATTTACCAGGTATGCCCTCCCTCTGGAAGTCATAGGCATTTTGCTGCTGGTTGCCACGATTGGTGCCGTCATGCTCGCCAAACGACGCTTCGTCTAGTCCATGGAAATCACCATCAACTGGTACCTCTCGCTGAGCGCGATTCTGTTCGTGATCGGCGTCCTGGGGGTCCTGTTCCGGCGCAACGTGATCGTCATCCTCATGTCGATCGAGTTGATGCTCAACGCCGTCAACCTGACACTCGTCACCTTCAGCCAGTCCTTGGGCGATGCGGCCGGGCAGATCCTGGTCTTCTTCGTGATGGCAGTCGCCGCGGCCGAGGCCGCTGTGGGACTGGCCATCGTCATTGCCATCTTCCGCAACAAGCTGACGGTGGACGTGACCCAGATCAATCTCTTCAGATACTAAGAGGCCGTTCGCCCCATGGAAGTTGATCTCGCAGTCCGATTGATGATTCTGCTGCCGCTCGCCGGCGCCGCCATCAATGGACTCCTCCCCCTTTTCCTTCCGAATCTCCGGAAGAACGAGCGTCTCATCGCGGCAATCGGAACGGCCGCGGTCGCGATACCCTTCGGGATCGCCCTGTCGCTTTTCGTGGCGGACGCGGGCGGTATCGCCACGTGGTTCACCTGGATGGCCGCCGGAGACTTTTCGGTTGACTTCGCCTACCGAGTCGATCACCTGTCGCTGTTGATGACGCTGGTCGTCACGGGTGTCGGGAGTCTGATCCACCTGTACTCGGCCGGCTACATGCACCGCGACCCGGGTTACTGGCGGTTCTTCGCCTACCTGAACCTGTTCATCTTCGCGATGCTGAACCTGGTTCTGGGTGACAACCTGCTGGTGCTGTTCCTGGGCTGGGAAGGTGTGGGACTCTGCTCCTACCTGCTGATCGGATTCTGGTACACGGATCTGAAGAACTCGGCCGCCGCCAGCAAGGCGTTCATCATGAACCGGGTCGGAGACTTTGCCTTCCTGATGGCGATGTTCATCTTCGTCAAGGAGCTCGGCGCCATCGACTTCGACACGCTGCTCACGCAGGGACCGGGCATGGATCCGACCATGCTCAACTGGGCCGTCCTGCTGATGTTTATCGGCGCCACGGGCAAGAGCGCGCAGATTCCCCTGTTCACGTGGCTGCCCGATGCCATGGCCGGGCCGACTCCGGTTTCGGCACTGATCCACGCCGCCACAATGGTCACGAGTGGGCTCTACCTGCTGGCCCGGATGTCACCGGTCGTGCTGCAGGCCCCGGACATCATGATGGTGATCACGGTGGTGGGTGCCCTGACGGCGATTGTGGCCGCGACCATCGCCATCACGCAGAACGACATCAAGAAGGTGCTGGCCTATTCGACCGTGTCCCAACTGGGTTACATGTTCGTCGCCGCCGGCGTGGGCGCGTTCTTCGTGGCCATCTTCCACGTGATGACGCACGCCTTCTTCAAGGGCTGCCTCTTCCTGGGCTCAGGGTCAGTCATCCACTCCATGCACCATGTGGAGCACGAACTGGAGCACGACGGACACGGGCATCATCTGGATCCCCAGGACATGCGCACCATGGGCGGCCTGAAGCGGTTCATGCCGACCACGCGGTGGACGTTCCTGGCTTCCACACTGGCCATTGCGGGCATTCCCCTTCTGGCAGGCTTCTTCTCGAAGGACGAGATCCTGTTCAAGGCGTTCGAGGCCGGCTTCAATGGCGTTCCGACCGCGTGGTTTGCCTGGGGCGTTGGCATCGTGACCGCGCTCCTGACGGCTGTCTACATGATGCGCTGCTACGTGCTGACCTTCGAGGGCGAGCCGCGCTGGCCGCACGCCGAGACGATCAAGCCGCACGAGAGCCCCTGGACGATGACCGTCCCTCTCCAAGTGCTTGCCGTCCTTTCCATTTTCGCCGGCTTCCTCGGCATCCCCGCTGTCATCGCACACGGGGACCTGAACTGGATTCACCACTACCTGGGTGCGGACTACGGTGGCCCCGTTGCGGAAGCGCACTTCGAGGGCCACGTCACTCTCGCCATGGAGTGGGCGCTAATCATCCTGGGCGGCTCCATTGCGGTCATCGGTGTATTCCTGGCCCGCAGGTGGTACCTGGCCGATGGGCCCGCCTTCGACGCCAAGGTCGAAGCTCGTTTTGGTGGCCTCTACAAGCTGTGGCAGGGCAAGTACTTCGTAGACGAGGCCTACGAGCGGGCCATTGTCCGCCCTGTGGTCGGTGGGTCAGAAAAGGCCTTCGCTCCCTTCGACAAGTATTTCGTGGATGGGCTGGTCAACCTGGTTGGCTACCTGACGCGCGGCATCAGCTACCTGCTTCGCTACATGCAGAACGGAATCGTTCAGTCCTATGCTGTAGCGGTGGTATTCGGTGTTCTTCTCGTGGTTGGCCTTCTGCTATTCGGCTGACACTCCCCGCACTGAAGCGCGAGGATTCTTCCTTCATCTCAAGCCGCCTTGCCAACCGTGGTTGACATCGGTCTTCCGCTCGATCCAGAAGCATTACACGGCGTGTCCCGCCGCAACACATTGATGGCCGCATTCACATCACGATCATGCGCACTGCCGCAGGCAGGGCATTCCCATCTTCGGATGTGGAGGGGCAGTGATCCCGTCCGGTGGCCACAGTCGGAGCAATCCCGACTCGTGTACTGCGGAGCGACAAGGACCACCTCCTTGCCGTACCACGCGGCCTTGTACTGGAGCATGCGCACGAACTGCCCCCAACTCGCATCGCTGATCGCTTGTGCAAGCGTGTGGTTCTTGACCATGTTCGTGACCCGCAGGTCCTCGACCACGATGCGGTCATATCGCCGCACCAGTTCCGTCGAGCACTTGTCGAGCCAGTCCTTGCGGGCGTCTGCAATACGGGCATGGATCTTTGCCACCTTCACGCGCGCCTTCTGCCTGTTGGCCCCGCCCTTTTGCTTCCGTGACAGGGAGCGTTGGGCGCGTTTCAACGTGGCTTCCAGGTGCTTGAGGTGCCGAGGATTGCCGCTCTTGAATCCGTCGCTCGCGACGAAGATGTCATTCAGACCCAGGTCAATCCCTACCGCCTTGGCTGTCAGCGGCAGGGGCTTGGGGTTGAACGCAACGACGAACGAGGCGAAGTACCGGCCTGCCGTATCCCGCTCCACCGTAACAGTGGTGGGTTCAGACGGCAAGTCTCTCGACCAACGGATTCTAACAAGGCCAGGCACCTTGCCCAAGAACAGTCTGCCGTCCCGGAGGCTGAACGCACTCCGGGTGAACTCGGCAGACTGCCTGTCGTGCTTGCGCTTGAACGACGGGAATCCTGACCGCCTCTCTTTCAGGTTCTTGAAGGCCGTTTGCAGGTGGCGCAAGGACTGCTGGACGGGGACGCATGACACCTCGTTCAGCCACGGCACCTCTTTCTTGTGTGCCGTGAGGCGACTGCTCGACTCGTGGTACGACATGGGCTCTTCCTTTCTCAAGGCGAGCGCCCAGTTGTACGCATACCGGGCGCAACCAAACGTCTGCGCCAGCGAGGTGCGCTGGTCAGCATTCGGATACAGGCGGTATTTGAATCGTGCGGTTGCCACTCACACATACATATGCATCATGTGTAACCCTGTTCCCTTAATCACGCGGAGCGCGTTCCTCCCCGCACTAAAGCTGCGGGGTTTCCCGCTTGTAACCGGATGAATCCATGGGAAAGGACTGTTCGTGGTCCGGAAGCGCAACATCGACACCTGAGTCAGCGCCCAAGCAGTTTTCCTACCAGACCATAGTACTCGACGGTAATCAAGGGCTCGAATTGCCCAAGTCTGCTGGCGAGGTTCACCCGGAACGGGAGATTGAACGGCTTGGACCACGCAATGCCGACCTCGTCGCGCCGCGTGGTTTCCCCGTGCCAGGCCGTACCGTGCGCACCGAACACCACGAGACCCAGGTTGGTCTCCCCAAACCCGATACGCTCCGCCAGAGCCGATCCGAAATCGTGCTCCCAGAACACGGCCACCCATCGACGGGCCACCAACCTCGCATCACGCCGGCTGCGAAAGGCCACCGCTCTGGCAACCGGACCCGTGGCAACATCCAGGACTCCCTGACGCTGGGGTGGGACCCCTGAACTCCCGCCTCCCGCCACGAAGTCCAGACGGAGGTGCGCAGGGATGGCCCGCCTGCGAAGCAGGGTCGGGATGCGAATCGATGCCGAGCCCTGCCATCGGCCAAAACTGAAGTTGGATCCGGCGATGCCCTCCCCAGCGCCCTCCGCAGCGAGATCCAGATAGCCGGCCCATCCGGCCCGGGCCATCTCCACGTCTCCCACCGTCACCCGACCGCCCAGCGCAGCGAGCGTCCCCTCGTCAACGGCCGGATTCTCGCGCTGGACGTTCCTCCGAAGCCACCCCTCGTAGTCGTCATTCTTGGTGGCCGAACGGTGCTCCTCGTGAGAAGCCGTCACCTCGACCCGAACCCGGCCGGGCATGGCTCCAAGAGTGACCCACCGGCGAGCGCGATCGTAGTAGTCGAAATAATCATCATATCCGGCGTAGGTCGCCATTCCGGCCAGGAAGCGATCGTACCGGGAGCCGATCCCGGAAACTGCCGTGAGTCGCTCCGCTCCGGCCTCAAGATCCCATCGCGCCCCCGGATCCCATCGCCCCGAGGCGGTCCAGGAGACGCGATCCGGGGCTTCATCGAATGCAATCCCCGGTCTCAGAGTCACCGTTTGAGACAGGGGAATGAGCGGCTTGAGTCCAACGTGCCAGCCATCCACCCGATTGAACCAGACCCAGGGCTTCCACCACTGAGGCTTCGGAACGCCGAGGATCACCGGCGCCGCGCGCGGCTCGGCCACGGGAATGGCCGCGTACTGAGCAAGTATGCCCACTGGTCGAAAGAACTGACTGACCGCGCGATCGGTCCGCATCTCCTGAATGTCACGGGTCTCTTCCTCGGAGAGCGGAATCATGCCCGGATTCCAGTCAAACAACCAGGATCCGGCGGCCACGGCCGGATCGTCCCGCTGGACGCGCGAAGAGGTGAAGAGGGAGTCCTGGGGGGGCACCTGCGTGGCATGCAGGGACAGGCCTGAGACCTGCCGGTACCGCGCTCTCGGATAGTTGACGCCGGCCCTTCCGATGCGCACCCAGCCGTCCGCCTCAAAGTAGAGCGGGAGCATGGCGCCGCCCCTCCGAATGAACCGCTGCGCCATTCTCACCGTCCGTTCCAGGATCGGCGGCGGACCGACCCGATCCACCGTCGGCCGGGCCGTGATCGACAGCACGTCGAACGTGCTGTCCTCCACGGCCAGTGAGCCGACGAAGCCCGCGCGAGAGACGTCGGCCGGCGTAAAGGCGATGTCGTGAATCAGCCGACCGTCCTGCGATCGCCGCTGCGTGAGCCTGAATTCGTAGAGCGCCACGGCGTCCGGGTGGAGCGGTGACACGAACCGCGTCCCCTCCAAAGCCACCTCGTCGTCGTAGAAATTGGGAACCGCGAGCGGGCCGGCGTAGAGAAACCTGTCCGACCGCTCCGGCTGAAGCCTCCGGGCCCGGATGATTTCCCGAACCCCGCGGCCTGCTTTCCACCAGGAGGCCCCAATCGTCTCCTCCACCTGAACGAGGTCAAACTCGCGGTACAGAAAGAAGCGGGAATAGACCTCGGCATAGGCCGTGGAAACCGAGTCCCGCCAGGCCGCCTTGGTCCGGAGCACTGAGCGCATGATTCCGACGCCCTGGTCCTCGCCCGAAATCACCAGTTCATCCAGCACCACCGGATCCGGCTCGAGCAGAATCAACAGTGGCCCCGCGGGTGCCTGGCCGACACGGATGGTCCGCGACCGATATCCGATGTGGCGCACCACGATCTCAGCGGGCAGGCGGGCGACGGGCAGCGAAAAACGTCCATCCCTGTTGGTGACCGTCCCTACCAGGGTCCCCTCGATCTGGAGTGTGGCCCATACCAGCGCTACCCCGGTGTCCGCCTCCTCGACGGTGCCGGTGACCAGCACCTGCGCGGACGCCTCCACGCAGGTGGCCAAACCAAGCACGCCGAGCAGGAGTATGGTTCGGGTATCCAAGGTCAGCGGCTGAGTGGTTTGATTGTGTCGCTTGCGGGTCTGTCGCGCCGCCGGTCGTCGGCCCGGTAACTCTCCGGCCGTTCACTCGTTGAAGAACGCAATGGAATCGACATTCAGTATACGGTCGGCCTTGGAGTCGGCCGCCGACCTCTTCGCCGAGAAAACCCGCTTTGTCAGTTTTACTGAACTGGCGGAGGCCACCGGCATTTCCGAGGCCGCTCTGTGCGATGAGTTCGGGACCGTGGACCAACTCATAACTCGCTACTACGCCGATCTCGTCGAGCGGTGTGTGGAACTGCTCCTGGAGCTTGATCCGGCGACAGCCGAAGAGCGCGCCGGCGCGTTCGTCTTCATCATGCTTGATCTCCTTGAAGAGCGCTCTGCCTTCGTAGACATGACGTTCCGCTCTTATGCGGCCGCCTGGGGAAGTGCCTTTCGATCGCGTCTGGCAGACGCGGCCGGGAGCGTGTTGGATGCCCCGGACGTCCCCGGGATCAATCAGGCGGCTCTGGCCTCGGGACCCCTTGCGGTGCCTGCCGCGGAGGTCTTTGTGCGGCTCGTCACAACGTGGTTGGGCGACGAGACCGAAGGCCGGCAGCGATCCACCGCTCTTATCGACAAGGTGGTACGCCTCTACGGGAGCCTCGCCACCAACTCGACCGCCAATGACGGGGTTGACGTGATTCGGTACGCCGTCGAGGCCGAGTACCTGCCAAGAATCCCGTTCCTGAGCGACTGGCTCTTCGGATCCGAACCTGCCGAACCCGAACCCGAACCCGAACCCGAAGCTGCCGAGCCTGAATCCGAATGAGCAGGAACGACCACTCCGAGGAGTTTCCGGATACCCCCCTGAAGCGCGGCGCCATTGCCGCCAAGGCCGGTCTCAAGGTTGGAGCCAACTATGCACGGTACGCAGCCCGCCGTGCGGTGAACGGAAAATCAGAATCTGCCACACGGGAGCTGCACGACCGGAACGCGAAGGACGTTTTCAAGCAGTTGACCAAACTGCGTGGTACTGCCCTGAAGATGGCCCAGGGTCTCAGCATGGATCCGGGAATCATTCCGGCCGAGTTCATAGAGGTGATGAGCCAGGCGCAGTACAGCGTCCCCGCGATGAACCCGGCTCTGGTGCGGCGACTCGTCAAGCAGTCCCTGGGGGCTCCGGTCACCGAACTGTTCGCCGAGTTTGAGTCCGAGGCCATGGCCGCCGCGAGCATCGGACAGGTTCACCGGGCCGTCTTGAAGGACGGCCGCGTGGCTGCCGTCAAGATTCAGTACCCCAATATTCGGGAGACCATTGAGGCCGATCTAAGAATGGCGCGGGGCCTCGCCCGGCGTGTGGTCAAGGGTGACATCGACCCCTTCATCGACGAGGTCCGCTCCATGATGATGAGGGAGACCGACTACCGCCAGGAGGGCGAGAGTATCGAGTTCTTCGCGGGCCAGTATTCGGATGAATCGCTCATAACTCCGCGCTGGATTCCTGAACTCAGCAGCGAAAGCGTGCTGACCATGACCTTCGTGGAAGGCCGGCACCTTCCGGAGTTTCTTCAGGAGATCCCGGATCAGGAGGCATGCGATCATTTTGGGCAACTGCTCTTCGACTTTTCCCACCGTCAGGTGGCCTCGGGATCGCTGAAGATCCACGCCGACTTCCATCCCGGCAATTTCTTGTTTCAGGACGGCGGTTCGCTGGGTGTGATCGACTTCGGGTGCGTGAAGACGATGCCCGCGGAGTTCATGGCTGACTTCCTGCGGGTCTTCCGCGCCACGCTGGAAGGCGACCGCGCTCTGCTCAGGTCCCTGTATGAGCGGCTGGATATTCTCAATCCGGACGGACGGCCGGAGCTGCAGGACAGAATCTTTGCCTTCTTCCTTCGCATGGGGGAGGTGATTGTAAGGCCCTACCGAACCGGCATCTTCGATTTTGGCGACCCGGCCTTCCTGGAGGAGATCCGGGCCATCGGGCTGGAGGCCATGGAATTCCGGGAACGGGAGGTGATCGGCAGTCCTCACTTCATTTTCGTGAACCGCGTGGTCTTCGGCCTGTTGAGCATGCTGAGTGGCTTGAAGGCGCGAGTCTCGACCAAGGTCGCGCTCGCCAATATCAACCTTGCCATCGATCAGTCAGAGAGCAGAGCCGCGTGATGCCTGAACCACTGCGACGATTCCTCATCGCAGCTTTTGCCGTCTTGACCGCGGTCTCCGAAAGGGCAGCGGCGGCAGCGGCCTTTCGACTCTTTACCACGCCTTTGGGCGGGCGCAGCGTGCGAATCGAGGGCCGGCGACTCAAGCGCGCGGAGACCACGCTCAAGACTGCCGGGCGGGAAGACCGCGATGGCGTTGCCACGTGGGTGTGGGAGACTGGCGACGAGGTCTCCACGGTGATCCTGGTCCACGGTTGGACGTCGCGGGCTCTGTACATGACTGGCTTTGTCGCACCGCTCAGGGAGGCGGGCTACCGGGTCGTCGCCTTTGATTTTCCGGGACATGGCGAGTCTTCCGGAAACCGGTTGACCTTCGACCGCGCAGGCCGCATCGCCGTGAATCTGGCCGACCAGTATGGAAACGTCGTGCTGATTGGCCACAGTTTCGGGGCGTCCATGTCGGTGCTGGCCGCTGCCGGCGCGCCTACCCTTGAGCCAAGCCGGGAGGTCCGTGCACTGATTCTCGTGTCGGGCGCCGATGAGCTCTCGGACGTCACGCAGCGATTCGCGGATACGCTCGCACTGAAGCCCGGGGTCAAGGCGCTGATTGACCGTCGTCTGGAGGACCTCGGTGGTGACACGATCGACAGATTCTCCGGCGTGGTCGGCGTAGGATTGGCAGGGCTGCCGACTCTCCTGATCCACGACCCGGCCGATTCCATCGTTCCGTTCTCCGATGCCGAGCGCATCGCCAGCGAAACCCACGCCGAACTCGCTCAGGTGACCCGACTCGGTCACAACAGGATTCTCTACGCGAGCGAGGTGCATGATCAGGTGGTCCGCTTCCTGGCTATCCACCTCCCCGTGAACGAGGACCCGGCACGGATCCCGGCGTAGATTGCCGGGCAACCTGCCAGCCATGTCCAGAATTTTTGTAGTCAGCGATTGGCATCTCCACCATCGCAACATTCTTCGCTACTGCCCGCAGCGATTGGACATCTGGCGTGACGTGGAAGAGATGAATGCGGGTCTGCTTGAGGCAGCACTGACTACGGTCGCCGAGGGTGACCGGCTCTTCTTCCTCGGGGATCTGACCTTTCAGATCGGCAGCCGCCGCCATGAGGTGCTGGAAAATCTGCGGCCCTTGGCCGACCGGCTGGGCGAGTTCCACTGGATTGTCGGTAACCACGATGAGCCCGCCCGAATGCCGGAAGTAGCCGCCCTGTTTGACTCGGTGGTGGATGCTGTTCAGTTTCGGGTCGGGCCGCGTCATGTGTTTCTGTCGCACTACCCCGTCGAGGTGGCGCACCGCGATCTGCTGCGGCTCGTTTCCGTCCACGGCCATCACCACGGGACCCTCGACAACCCGCTCGGCAGGATCGATGTCAGCGTGGACAACCTGTATGGGATCCGAGAGCGCTTCAACCCGGCATATCGGGGAGAACCGATTCGGCTTGAGACGGCCCTGGCGCTTGCGGATGAGGAGATTGCCGCTCCGTACGAATCGGAAGGGCAACCGGAAAACTGACCTCGCGCAAGGCGTGCTTCGATTTAAGTTTCCCCCTGAGCGGCCGATACCGGTGCCGAGGGTGTTATGCGTTCAGCGTTCAGCAACGCTCCAACCCTAATCTCACTGATATCCAGAAGACCAACAGGTTCTGAAGCCAGAACCACTCCTGGTCGGGGCCGTCCGCTTATGCGGGCGGTCCCTTCTTTTTGAACCGCGGTAGTGCGGCTCCCGAACCAGCGTAGTGGTCTCCCCGGCAGGCAATCGTGGGAGGCCGACAATAGGTTGTCAGCGGGTGACACCCGATACTTGGGAAAACGTAGAACCCAAGATCATTTCCCCGATTATGACCTCCCCAATACATTTCCTTCGCGGTCTCGCCGTGGTGACTCTCGTCACCGTTCTGACCGCCTGCAACACCGAGCCCGCGGTAACCGGAGAGGAGCAAGCGATTCTCACGCACGCTCCCGTCGTCCCGGCTGCCATTACCCGGAATCACCCCACCAAGGTCATCGTCGAGCTTGAGACCACCGAAGAGGTCAAGCGCCTCGCCGATGGCGTTGAGTACACATTCTGGACCTTTGGTGGCGAAGTCCCCGGCAAGTTTATCCGGGTCCGGGAAGGCGATCAGGTGGAATTCCACCTGAACAACCGGCCCGACTCGAAGATGCCGCACAACATCGATCTGCATGCCGTGACCGGAGCCGGCGGTGGCGCCGCCTCATCGTTCACTGCACCCGGGACGGGATCGACATTCTCGTTCACCGCGCTGAACCCCGGACTGTATGTCTACCACTGCGCCACGGCCCCAGTCGGCATGCACATCGCCAACGGCATGTACGGCCTGATCCTGGTCGAGCCCAAGGGCGGCCTGCCTCCCGTCGACAAGGAGTACTACGTGATGCAGAGTGAGTTTTACACCGGCGGCACCTACGGTGAGGCCGGACTGCAGCCTTTTGACATGCAGAAGGCCATCAACGAAGAGCCCGACTATGTGGTATTCAACGGGGCTGTCGGATCCTTGGTGGGCGACAACGCCATCACCGCTGAGGTCGGCGAACGGGTCCGCCTGTATGTCGGCAACGGCGGTCCAAACCTGGTGTCCTCCTTTCACGTGATCGGAGAAATCTTCGACCTGGTATATACCGAGGGCGGGACCATAGCCAACCAGAAGAACGTCCAGACCACGCTCGTCCCGGCCGGAGGGTCAGCCATCGTTGAGTTCACGGTCGATGTACCGGGGACATTCATCATCGTTGACCACTCCATTTTCCGGGCCTTCAACAAGGGCGCGCTGGGCATGCTGACCGTCTCGGGCGAGGAGAATCTGGAGATCTACTCCGGCAAGCAGGAAGAGACGGTTTATCTCCCCGAGGGTGGTGGCATCCAGGAAATCGCGGCAGCTCCGGCTCCACCTGCAGACCTGTCGTTTGAAGAACGCCTGGAGGCCGGTGGTCGCGTCTTTGCCCAGAACTGCGCTGCGTGTCACCAGCCCGAGGGACAGGGTATGACGGGAGCCTTTCCTCCACTTGCTGGCTCTGACTTCTTGCTGGCGGATCGCGACCGTGCGATCGGCGTCGTAATCAACGGCCTCAGTGGACCCATCACGGTCAATGGCACCGACTACAATGGTGTGATGCCGGGCGTTCGCTTGTCGGACGCTGATGTGGCGAACGCGCTGACGTTCGTGATGAAGTCCTGGGGCAACAACGGACCCGAAGTTACCAGTACAGATGTAGCCCGGGTCCGCAGCCAGCACTGATCGTGTTGCGTCTAACACGGGCGATTGAGATCGTGGTGCTCGGGTCGGTACTTCTGGTACCGACCCGAGCTTTCGCTCGTCAGGCCCCAGGCCCGGCAGCGAGTACGCCATCTGGGATGGCGCACATCGCGGAGGGGCAGTACGCGGCACTCTACCGAAGTCCCAATGAGTCGGACACCGTAAGCGTCGAGTCCTTCTATCTCGATCGCGATCCAGTGACGAACGGCGAGTACCTCGCGTTTGTGCGCGAGAATCCGAAATGGCGTCGCTCCAGCGTCCCGCGCCTTTTCGCGAGCGAGGGTTATCTGCGTCACTGGGCCTCTGACCTTACCCTGGGCCGAGCCCGGCCCGACCAACCGGTCACCAACGTGTCCTGGTTCGCCGCCCAAGCCTATGCCCGGTGGAGGGGAAATCGCCTCCCCACCGTTGCCGAATGGGAGTTTGTAGCCAGCGCGAGTGTCACCTCCCCGAATGGCCGTTCCGATCCGGAGTTTTTGGCCGAGGTCCTGGCGATGACTACGAAGTCGACACCCTCCACCCTTGGGGTTGTGGCTTCTTCCGCACCCAACTACTGGGGAGTGAGAGATCTTCACGGCCTGGTCTGGGAATGGACGGCCGACTTCAATTCCGCGTTGGTAACCGGGGAGTCGCGAGGAGACGCCGGGCTCGAACGCAAACTCTTCTGCGGCGCCGGCGTGATCGGGGCTTCGGACTTTACCGACTACGCTGCGTTCCTGCGGTTCTCCTACCGAGGTGGACTTTCTGCTGCCTACACGGGCGCAATCCTGGGCTTCAGGACGGCCCGCTCCGTGCCGCCTCTTTCGCTATGACCCGACTCATCCCGATTTTTCTACTGACGCTGGTGGCGTGCGCGCAGCCGGACTCCGATGCACAGCCGGATCCCGAAATGGAGGCCATGCCAGGCGTGGACCACTCGGTTCACGCGGCCCAGCCGGCACCCGAACCCGGGCAGCCAGCGTTGGGAGACCTCTCTCTCTATCAACTCGAATCCGCCTGGACGGATCAGAACGGGCAGAGCCGCTCGCTCGTCTCGCTGGCAGGACAACCGCAGCTGGTGGCCATGACCTATACCTCCTGCCAGGTATCCTGTCCGGTCATTGTCGCCGACCTGAAGCGGATCGAGGCGGCGCTCGACCAGAAATCCGTGGCGGCCGGCATTGTCCTGTTCTCACTGGATCCCACCCGCGACACGCCGGAGAAGCTGGCCGCGTACGCGCTTGAGCAGGGGCTATCGTCCAGATGGACCCTCTTGCGCGCACCCGACGACCAGGTTCGCGAGATGGCCGCCCTCCTGGGCGTCCGGTACATCCGCTCCCAGGACGGCGAGTACGCCCATTCGAACATGATCTCGGTGCTGGACGAAGAGGGTGCCCTGGCCTTCCAACAGAAGGGGCTTGGACCCGATCTCGTCACATCGACCGTTGACTTCTTGACCGGTCGATAGACCAGTCCAACACCCTTTGTCCCATGCGCCTTCTTTCGGTTCTACTCCTCTTCGGTTTCGCGCTTCCGGTCTCGAGTTCCGCCCAGGAAGCCACAGACCTTCTCCAGGCCTTCCGATCCGGAACACCCGTTGTGGATTTTCGACTCCGGGGCGAGCAGGTTGAATCTGATGCCCTCGACGACGCGGCCCAGGCTCTTACCCTGAGGACGATCCTGGGCTACCGTACCGCCGGACTCCAGGGTCTGAGCCTCTACCTGGAGGCGGAAGCCGTCAGCGCCCCCTTGGGAGATGACCGCTATGCCAACGCCGGGGCCGGAGCCCTGAACAACGGAGTGACCGGACGCCCTGTTATTGCCGACCCTGTCGGTACCCAGGTCAATCAGGCTTACCTCCGCCTGGATCGTGAACAGGGCCGGTTGACTGTTGGTAGGCAAGAGATCGTGCTGTCTGACGCCCGCTTTGTCGGAAATGTGGGCTGGCGGCAGAATCATCAGAGTTTCGATGCCGCACGAGTCGACCTGTCGGCCTCGAAGACTCTCAAGGGGACCTACGCCTTCATCTGGGAGGCTCAGCGAATCACAGGCCAGCAGGCCGCCATGCGATCGCACGTGGCAGAAGGCACGGTGACGATTGGCTCGCTTGGTAGCGTCACGGCCTTCGGCTTCCTGCTGGACTATCCCGATGCGGCGGCTCTCTCCACGTCAACACTGGGCGCCCGGTTCGTTGGCGACCGCCCCTTGTTTGATGGAGCGACGGGACAGTTCGAGGCGTCCTACGCCATGCAGACTGACGCCTACCAGAATCCGGCAGACCACCAGGCCGACTACCTCAATATCGCCGCACGGGTCAGCGGCAGCCATGTGGGCGTGTCTGTGGCCTACGAACTCCTGAGCGGATCTCCGGAGGACGGTGCCTTTGCAACACCCCTTGCCACCTTGCACAAATTCAACGGGTGGGCCGATCAGTTTCTGGGCACGCCCGTCAACGGCTTGACCGACTTCCAACTTGGTGTATCCGCGTCCATCAAGGGGGCGAAGCTGGCCGTGGTCTTTCACGACTTCTCTGCCGACTCGGGAGGCGATCACTATGGATCGGAAATTGATCTTCAGTTGACCTACGCCACCCAGGACAGGTTGGGCCTCGGCGTCAAGGCCGCCCGGTATATGGCCGACGATCGGGGCAGCTCGACCACCAAGCTCTGGCTCTGGACGAGCCTGGGATTATAAGTATGGCCCGGTGGCAGCCGGAATGCGTATGATGCGGTCGAACTTTCCCACCGCTCGACCCGCATGATCGACCCGGCAACGCTCGCGTTCATTTCGGACCTCACGGCCAACAACAACCGCGACTGGTTCAGCGCGCATCGCGCTCGCTACGAGGCTGCGCTGGCCAACGCGAAGGCCTTCGCCGACCGGGTGGTGTTTGAGATGAACCAGGGAGACGACATTGAGGACTACCGGATGTATCGCATCTACCGCGATGTCCGCTTCTCCAGGGACAAGACGCCCTACAATCCCCGGTTCGGTTTTTCTCTCACGCGACGAAAGCCGCACTTGCGGGGCGGGTGCTTCGTTGATCTGGAGCCAACCGAAACCCGGGTTGTCGTCGGATTCTGGAGTCCCAACCGGGATGACATGACGCGGATACGCGCCCACATCGACTCGGATGGAGATCGACTGCGGGAAGTGGTAGGGTCTCCGCAGATCCGCTCCATTCTTGGACCGCTGGTGGGCGACGCCCTCAAGACAGCACCGCGCGGCTTCACGCAGGACCACCCCGACATCGACCTGTTGCGAATGAAGCAGTTTCTGTTCCGTACGTCATTCTCCACCGAGGAGACCCTGGCACCCGATTTCGTGGATGAGGTGGTGTTCACGCTCCGCTCCGTTCGCCCCTTCTTCGACCACATGGGCGAGGTCCTTGCACACGACGTGAATGGGGTCCGCCTGTACTGATTGGCGACTGCCGGCGATCCGGTTCGATGTTTGTCAGACGGGAGGCTATCTCCCAACTGACGCCGATTCTTCGGCCGATCAATCGCATGCGACCAAGCGTTTTCTTGAAGCCAAACCGGCTTTTTGTCCTTCTTTCGGCTGTTATGCTCGCTCAGCCGTCCCTCACTTCGGTGGCCCTTGCCCAAAGCGGCAGCGTGACCGTGGACCGGGTTGTCGTAATTTCGATAGACGGTTTGAGTTCCGAATTGATACAATCCGTCGATTCCGATGACCTTCCGGGATTCTACCGTTTGATGAGCGAAGGAGCCTTCACGCTCAACGCCCGCGTCGATCCGGACGTCTCAGTGACCCTGCCGAATCACACGTCCATGATCACCGGCCGATTCGCCGCGGGAGACGGTGGTCACAACTGGTTTCAGAACGTGGACCCCAACCCGGGAGAGACGCTTCACCTGCAGAACGGGGCGTACGTGGCGAGCGTTTTCGATGGCGTTCACGACCGCGGTGGTCGCACGGGCCTCTTTACGACGAAGACCAAATTCTCTCTTTTCGACGAATCCTACGGCCCCCAGAACGGCGCGGCAGACGTCACCGGTACCGACGACGGGAGGGACAAGATCGACACCTTCGTTTTCCGGCGATCCTCAGCCTCATTGGTTGACGCGTTCCGAAGCTTCGATGGGGGACAAGGCTTCGAGTTCTCGCTGATTCACTTTTCCGAGCCCGACGTGGCAGGACATGCTCTCGGATGGAGCACATACTCGGTCTCTGGGTACGCCTACGCCGTTCGTCTGGCCGACCACCTGGTTTCGGACGTCCTCGACTTCGTGAGCACAGACGCCGCGTACGCCGGACGCACGGCCGTCATTGTCACGGCCGATCACGGAGGCCTTGGCTTCGAACACAGCACTCCGACCAGCCCATCAGTCTACACCATCCCCTTCTTTGTCTGGGGTGCCGGCGTTTCGCCCGCCGCGGACCTGTATCAGATGAACCCGGGCAGAACAGATCCGGGCGCTGGCTACGTAAGCAGAGTTGCCGCTGAATCGAGTCCACCGATCTTCAACGGAGACGCCGGCAACCTTGCGCTCTCGTTGCTGGGCTACCCGGCTATTTCTGGCTCGACGGTGAACGCGGACCAGGACCTCAGTGCGGGAAGCAACGGCGGCGGTGATGATGGCGGATCCCAGACCGTTACGCTCACACTTCAGGATGGCGTCTCGCCATCCACGGCCTACCGCGGGACCATCGACACCAAGCTTCGCTCCGATGAGCCGCAGATCCCGTTTGGCGGAGCGCCAATCCTGGAGGCCGACGGACTTCCGGCGTATCGCGTGCTTCTGGGGTGGGATCTCGCGGCCATCCCGCCCACGGCGGTCATCCAGTCTGCGACCTTCAGCCTGAACGTGACGGATGTCTCGTCGGACACCTATGGCCTCTTCGCCATGAGCCGCAGCTGGTCTGAGTCGGAGGCTACCTGGCTTCGCGCCGATGGCGTGTCGAACTGGGACCAGGAGGGCGCATCCGGATCGGATCAGGATTATGACGTGCTGGCCTCGTTCAACCCCGGGGGACTGGGACAGCTTTCCGTGCCTATGAATGCTGCCGGAATTGCAGCCGTACAGGAATGGACACGATATCCCTCGACCAACTTCGGATTCGTCCTCGGCAATATCTCGGGGGGTGCGGATGGGGTTGATTTCGCATCCAGGGAGTCGTCCCCAGCCACGTCCAGGCCCCGCCTCACTGTGGTGTACACGCTCGACTCCGGAGAGGCTACGAATCTCCCCCCGTTGGCATCTTTCAGCCTGACCCCGGACACGCCAGCCATTGGAGAGACCGTCTCCTTTGACGCCGGCGCGTCCACGGATCCAGACGGCTCCGTGGTCTCTTACGCGTGGGATTTTGGCGACGGGACCCAGTCAACCGGTGCACAGACCACACACGCCTATTCCAATGTCGGCCAGTACCCGGTTTCCCTGACCGTTACCGACAATGAGGGCTCCCAGGCCACCCTCCAGCAATCCGTTGTCGTACTTGGCGAGACGACAGTCCGCGTGGGCTTTCAGGATGGGATCAGTCCTTCTCCAGCCTATGCCGGGACGGCGGACACGAAGATGAGCGTGAATGACCAGAGCGCGAATTTTGGGGGCGTCGACAATATGGAAGTCGATGGGTCGCCCGACCTCGGCGTGCTCCTTCGCTGGGATATCTCCGATGTCCCTGCTGGGGTCACGGTGCTGTCGGCTTCGATTACGCTCTCCATGTTCGACTCCTCACCCGATACCTACGAGATTTACGGCCTGCTCCGACCATGGAACGAGCAGGAGGCCAACTGGCTCAGTGCCTCTGCCACGACACCCTGGGCAAAAGCAGGAGCCGAGGGCCTGGCAGATCATGACAACACCGTAGTTGGTCTGCTCCACTCCCTGTATACCGGCCGCAGGACCTTCCAGCTCAACGAGAACGGGATCGCGCTCGTTCAGGACTGGATCGATCGCTCTGAGGGCAATCATGGGTTGGTCATGAAGGACTACAACCAGTCCTCTGACGGGATCGACTTCTTCTCCCGTGAGGCCACGGACCCGGCCCAGCGACCCCGCCTCGAAATCGAGTACACGGTCCAGCCCTCCGCCGGGCGTGTGTCCATCGTCTCTGACTCGGGCAGCCCGGTCTTGCTTCAGGTGGCCAATGCCGTCGGGTTTTCCGCGGACCCCGCCGCGCCAGTTCTGGCGCCCATAGCGGGCCGATATATCACCGCACCGACCCAGATTGATGCCCAGGCCTCGTTCTCTGATCGCGAGTACCGGGTCCTTACCGGAAGCAACACGCAGGCTCTACTCATGATGGAGGCTACCGACTCCCTTCGCGTGGACCGGAGCATGGGCTCCTTCGCCCTGGATCAGGTTCTGGAAGTTGACGGGAAGTCGTGGGGTGTCTTTCGAAGGACCATCGGCCGGGGTGCAACCGCCCTGGATATCCCGTCAGGCGGACGATTGTATGTGCCTGGAGAGAATGGATCAGCCACATCGACGGGGAGCGTTCCCGTGGACCGCCGAGTTGGGCTGGAGTCAGGACTGCGCGCGTATCCGAACCCATTCACCTCGGCACTTCAGGTAGAGTTTCCGGGCGGAGGTTCGGCGCGGGTGGATCTCGTGGATGTGTTGGGCCGGAAGCTGGCCACCATCCAGTTGGTGGACGGCCGAGCCGACGTCCCCACCGCTCAACTGGGATCGGGCACCTACGTTCTGCGGATGCAGCGCGCCGGTCGGCCTGATGAGTCCATTCTGGTAACCAAGGGATCCTGATGGCCGGCAGGCTCGAAACTCCGCCTGCCGGGGCGACCCGAGTCACTTGCCGAAGTTCTTGTACATCTCGGTTGGCGTTCCCACCAGCCGCGGATCGGGCGGACCAGCGACCTCGGCGTCCTTGAAGGCATAGGGCAATTCGTGCAACACGTGTCGAATCGTGTTCAGTCGGGCGCGCTTCTTCCCGTCCGATCGGACAATGGTCCACGGGGCATAGAGCCGGTGAGTCCGCTTCAGCATGGTGTTTTTGTAGGCAGTCACCTCATCCCACATCCCCAACACCTCCTGGTCTACCGGACTGAGTTTCCATCGGCGCAGGGGATCATTGTCCCGTTTCTTGAAACGGCGGTACTGCTCTTCCCGGCTCACTGAAAACCAGAACTTGAAGAGGTGCGTACCGCTCTCAACCAGACTGCGCTCGACACCGTGCACCTGGTCCAGAAACTCCTTGTATTGGGGTTCGGTGCAGAACCCCATCACTGGCTCAATCACGGCGCGGTTGTACCAGGACCGATCGAACAGGACAATCTCACCGGCTGTCGGTAGCTGCTGGATGTAGCGCTGGAAATACCACTGCCCCCGCTCAGTCTCGGTTGGGACCCCCAACGCGACAACGCGTGCCCCGCGCGGATTGATGTGCTCCATGAACCGCTTGATAGTCCCACCCTTCCCTGCAGCGTCCCTGCCCTCGAAGATCATGACCACCTTTTGGCCCGAATCCTTGACCCATTTCTGGAGCTTCAGGAGCTCGATCTGCAGGGTCCGCTTCTCCGCTTCGTACTGCTTGCGGCCCATCTTCGTACGGAAGGGATAGTCGGCGCCTATCAGGTCATTCGGTAATGCCGAGGCTACCTTTTCCTCGATCTCCGCGGGTACGAGATCTTTTAGTTTGCTTTCCGGGGTCATGGGCGCTCGGGGGCTGGCGAATACTCGGGAAATCTTGGTCGGGACAAACTACTGCAGCCGTTTGAGGATTCTTTCCCTCGTGCCTAAGTAGTCATGCCCCATTGGGGTTTGGCCCTGCTCTTCCTGTAGCTTCGCGAAGACACCTTCGCAAACTGACTATGCCTGAAATCGAGAACGGTCTGATCGTCGCGTTCCGCCTGGACGGTAAAGGTGGGGGTACCCGGACAGACTGGTCGGGAGTCCACGCCTGGGAACCCGGGTCGGAAGTCTTGTGGATCCACCTTGACTATGCCGATCCGGCAGCCGAACGTTGGCTGCTCGAGGAAAGCGGCCTCGAGGCCACGGTCGCGCAGGCCCTGCTTGCCGAGGAGACGCGTCCTCGCAGCCTCTCAGTGCAGGGGGGGCTCCTGGTGATCCTCCGGGGAGCCAACTTCAACTCGGGGGCCGAACCCGAGGACATGCTGGCCATCCGCGTGTGGCTGGCAGGGAATCGGATCATCACCACCCGGCACCGGCCACTCCGGACGATCGACGCCATCAAGGATGCACTGCTTGCCAGCAAGGGCCCTACCGATCCGGGCGACTTCCTGGTGCGCCTTGTGGACGGACTCACGACTCGGATGGGTACGGTCCTGACGGATCTCAGCGATGAGATCGATGCCCTGGAGGACGACGTCATCAGCGCAGAGAGTTACGAACTGAGGATCAAGATCGGTGCATTCCGGCGGAGTGCGATTCGGTTTCGCCGGTATCTGGCTCCTCAGAAGGACACCATCCTGCATCTGCAAAATGAACGCGTCAACTGGCTGACCGACGAGCAGCGCGCCGTGTTGAGAGAGATTGGCGACCGGACTCTTCGATTCCTGGAAGATCTCGATTCCGCAAGGGATCGCGCCGCCGTGGCTCAGGATGAGCTCAATGGGCGCCTGTCAGACAGCATGAACAAGACGATGTATGTCCTGTCCATCGTGGCGGGCATATTTCTGCCATTGGGGCTGCTGACCGGCCTTCTGGGAATCAACGTCGGTGGAATGCCGGGCGTGGAGAGCCCCTGGGCCTTCGCCATTGTCTGCATCATCCTGGTTGCCACGGCCATTTTTCTGACGTGGTTCTTCAAGAAGAAAGGCTGGATCTAGATCTGGAGCATACCGCCAGGGTTAAGCTTCAGGAATTGACTCCGAAACCTAAGTGGCCATGGCCCCTCGCGCGCTCGTTTCGCGTGTGCGGGCCTTCAAATTCGCTAATCAAAGGCGCCATGTCCGACGTAATGCCACAGCAAGGCGATTTCGCCCACCCGCTCCAGTCCGTACTGGATGCCATGGGGAGTGACCCCAGCTTTGACCGCGAACGTAGACGCATCAGAGAGTACATATCCAAGAGTTCCGTCGTCATGTCCGGGACGGAGCCCGATCGGCCCGAAAACCAGGCTGTCCGCATCGACGAAATCAGGAAGCAGGTCCGGGCCGAAGTCGCCCAGATCCAGATGGCGGCACCGCTATCGGATCGGGATAGGGAATGGCTTCAACTGACCACCGAACTGCTGCGTGTTCTGACCGGTCCCGGGAATGTCGCTGAACACATCCATTCCGAGCAAGGAGCATTCTTCAGCGCGCTGCTCAAAGGGGCCTTCGCGCGGCTGGCTCCCGACGAGTTGGTGGAGAACTTGGTTCGGGAGAGGGAGGCGCTAGCGGCTTCCCGTGAGAACCTGGAACAGGCGTGACGCCTGGGGATCAACCCAGGCAGGCTCCCGCTCCCCCAGCGGACTGTCAGAATCCCTGTGGCCGCTCCTCCCACGCACTGGTTGCCCGCTCCAGCGCGAGACCCACTCGTCCAATCGTACCCTCATCGAAGAGTCGTCCTACCAGCGTGACGCCGTGCGGAACGCGGCGGGGTGGAGAGAAATCCGGCGTCGGGATGTCCGGGCCGGGTGCCCAGTCACTTCGGGCCCTCGAGACCTCCAAAAATCCGGTGCGAATCGTCAGGGACGGGTGACCACACGCGTTTCCGAGGACCAGCATTTCGTCGCGAAGCGAAGGCACCAGCAGCAGATCGACCTCCTCGAAGATGCGGGCCATCTCCAGGCATGCCATCCGGCGCATCCGGTCAGCCTGCACGAAGTCCACCGCCGAGAGGAAGCGTGCCTCACGAAAGAGGTTCGGCCAGGCGTCGGGACGCTGCACTTTCATGGTGGCATCGGCACCACTCAGGGTAAGATCCTCAAAGGCGGCCGCGGCCTCGGCAAACACCAGCAACCAGAGCGATTGATACGGCCAGTCGGGTAGGGAGACCTCGACCGTGTCCAGGCCCAGTTCGCGCAGCCCCTCCAGAGCCGCCCGGTCCACATCTGTCGCCGGCGCCTCGTTCATCCACGCGGGGAAGTAGCCTACCCGGAGCCCCCTCACCTCAGCTCCGGCGTCGTAATCCAGGGTACTCGCTACTGACGAGGCATCCCCGGCATCGAACCCCGAAATGGCCTGCAGCACCAACATGGCGTCCTCGGCGGTCCGCGTCATCGGGCCCAGTTTGTCAAACGACCAGCACAGGGTCATCGAGCCCGATCGCGGCACGCGGCCGAATGTGGGCCTGAGTCCGGCGACCCCGCAACGCATGGCAGGGCTGATGATGGAGCCGCCCGTTTCGCTGCCGATGGAGAATCCAACCAGCGCGGCCGTGGTCGCAGCGCCGGGGCCCGCGCTGGAGCCTGATGCGCCCTCCTCGGGAAGCCAGGGGTTGACGGTTTCGCCGCCGAACCAGATGTCGTTGAGCGCCAGGGCACCAAGGCTGAGCTTGGCGATGAGGACCGCGCCCGCTGCCTCGAGTCGCGTTACCACCGCAGCGTCCGTCTCTGGAACACGGTCACGGAATGGTTCGGCACCGTAGGTCGTGGGAATGCCCGCTGTGTCGATCAGGTCTTTCGCACCCCAGGGAATCCCGTGGAGAGGGCCTCTGTACTTGCCCGCTGCGATTTCGGCATCAGCCCTTCTGGCCGCAGCCAGGCCTTCCTCCCGGAGCAGGGTTATCACACACTCAAGCTGACCGTCGAACCGGTCGATTCGGTCCAGATGGATTTGCGTCAGCCGCTCAGACGTGAGTTGCCGTGACTCAATCCACCGCGAAAGCCTGGAGACCGGAGCGTAGGCGATGTCCTCATCCGAATCGGGAAGCGGCCCGGGGTCGACGTCGGATCGAATGAACCGGTCCTCCAGATCCGGCACACTGACTCCCGGAAGCACCGGATTCCAAACGTGCGCGGGTGAAATCTCCGGACCGATGGCCAACGTGCGCGGCCCGGTCCGTCGCTCCAGCATCGCCGCCATCGAGCGACCCCACGCCTCGGACGCCATCTCTCGCTCCGGGGCGCCCATGCTGACCTGCATCAGTTTCTCCGCCTCGGCGAACGTCCGGGGAGTCACCTCGGGACCCGTCTCCCGCATGGTCCCAAAGGTGGGCGGAGCGCCCGGCGTGGCCGTGTCCTGATTGCCGGTCGGTGGCGCTGGCGAACTGCAGGCGGCGGCCGCTCCAAGAAGCGCGAGGGGGGCCTTGGCTACAAACTGTCGACGTGTACTCATTTTATTCTGGATTGGCTAAAGGGGACACAGGCGCCCGGAACAGATCTGCGCACTCGGCAAATTTCTGCGCTGTCCCGACCAGCACAAGGCGATCGCCCGTATGAACCAGAAAGTCGCCGGCCGGACTCGCGATAGTCCTCCCCTCCCGCCGAACGGCCAGCACGGTCAGTCCGTGGTCCCTGCGAAGGGCCAGATCCGCGAGCGTGCGCTCCGCCGCCGGGGAGCCCGCCCTGACCGCCACCGCTCGGGTATGCATGCCATCCTCGTCCAGGCCCTGAAGCACCATAAGGTGGGCTTCCTGGATGCTTCCTCGCATCACTCCGTAGTCGTGTGCTCGTAGCATCTTGACCTGGCGGTCAATCTCTTCAGCAGGAATCAGGTAGGCACCGAGTACGTGAGAGAAGATCCGGACCGTTGTCTCCAACTCTTCGGGGACAATAATGTCAGCGCCGAACTTCTGCAGGCGCTCCATGTCTCCCAGGTAGCGTGTCCGGGCGATGATCTGAAGGGTCGGATTCAGGAAGCGTGCCTGCTGGATAATCCTCGGAGCAATCTTGCTGTCGTTGATCACCACCACGCAGAGTTTGGCCTCGCTCATGTGCGCGGCCTCGAGGATCCCTGCCCGAGACGCATCGCCGTAGATGGCGTGGATGCCCTCTTCGTGCATGGTGTTCACGGCTTCGGGATTCATTTCGATCACCACAAACGGAATCCCGCGGTCCTGCATGACGTGCACCAGTCGCTGGCCGGCCGGGCCGTATCCGACGACAACCACGTGGTCTTCGAGGTCGACATTCTCCTGATCGCCTTCCAGTTCGATGTCATCGCCAAGCCTCCCCAGCGGACCACTGGCGGCGAAAGCTCCAAACCGGTGGGCAAACGCCATTTGCAGGGGCGTCAGCAGCATCAGCAGGACGGTTGCGGCGATGAAGGTCTGCGCACCCGCCTCGCCCAGCCCTCCCGGAGACAGGCCAGCCAATCGTCCGGCCCTCTCCAGCACAAAGGAGAACTCACCGATCTGCGCCAGTACCAGTCCGGTGGCTGCTGCAATCCGCATCGGATACCCCAGAATCAGCACACTGCCGGTCGTGGTGAGGATCTTGACCACGATCACGATGCCTGCCGCCGCGAGAACCAGCAGAGGCCGTTCGACCAGAAATCCAAGGTCCAGCAGCATCCCGACCGAGACAAAAAATACCGCGTTGAATATGGTCCGGAGCGGGAGCACCTCGCTGAGTGCCTGCTCACTGTAGTGACTCTCACTTACGACAAGACCCGCCAGGAAGGCCCCCAGAGCGAGGCTTACACCCGCCAGACTGGACACGGCTGCAGTCCCAAAGCAGATGGCAACGACCGTGAGTAGAAACAGCTCTTGTCTGCGGGTATGGGCAACCTTTTCAAGGATCCACGGCACGACCCGGCGAGCGAGCACAAGTACCCCGGCGATCAACGCTACGGCCTTGGCAAGGACACCCAGCAGCTCGCCGGTGCTTCCACCAGATCCCGCAAGAATGGGCACCATCAGCACCATCACAATGATGGCCAGGTCCTGAAATATGAGGACCGCGAGCGAGAGTCGGCCCACCGGCGTATCGGTCTCGTCGCGTTCTGCCAGAAGCCCGAGGACAATGGCTGTGGAACTGAGGGCGATCAGACATCCTGTATAGATCCCCGCGCGGACGTCCACTCCCAGTCCCACGAGGACGCCGGTCACGATCGAAACGGTTAGCGCGACCTGCAGCCCCCCGCCCACGAAAATGGCCCTTCCGATCTTCGAGAGCTTCTCCAGGCTGAACTCAAGGCCGATCGTGAAGAGCAGCAGGATCACGCCGATCTCCGCCAACATGTCTACCAGTTCCTGATTCTGGACCAGACCAAGCGCACTCGGACCTATCACCACGCCGGCGATGAGGAATCCGGCAATCGGCACAAGGCGGAGCCGGTAGCAGACGTAGGCTATGGCGACGGCGGCGACGAAGAGCGCCACCATCTCGTTCAGGAAGGGAAGGGTTACGGCGAGCACAGGCACTGCTGGGGTTGTGGGGCGCTCTAATATGGAGATCCTGAGTCGGCCATCAATGACGCCTCAAGGATTTCACAAGAGGGGCGGGTTGCTGAGCCTGCTCCGGCGGGACGGGCTCAAGTTGCGGCGCGTCGACTTCGATCCTCTATGGACATGGAACACGAGTTCTCGATTGTTATAAGTAATACAAGTAAGAGTAATACATGACTGAAATGCGCGTAACCTCGAAGGGGCAGGTAACCATCCCGAAACCGATCAGAGATCGCCTCGGCATCTTTGAAGGTGCGGAAGTTTCGTTTGAAGAGGACACTGACGGTCGCGTGTACTTGGTCAAGCGCGACGACTACGAGCAGAGTCTGGCCATCGTCAAGAGCGTCGCTGGGACGCGGGATTCCAGCCTGAGTACGGCGGACATCATGAGAATGACTCGAGGAGACGATTGGATTGATGTCCCCATTCGGCCGGGTTCGCCAGATCTGAAGAAGCTCAGAGCCATCCTGAAGTCCCACGACGACCGGAAGAATGCAGAACGCCGTACTTCTTGATTCAAACGTTATGATCGACATCACGGGCCCGACTAGCGCACACAGCAGTTGGTCACAGCGTACAGTCGCCGACCTGCGGTCTGCGGGTCAGGTCCTTATCAATCCGATCGTGTATGCAGAGGTGTCGGTCGGCTTCCCGAGCATCGAGTACTTCGAGGCAGATTTGGCGCGGATTCGGGTCGGATTCGACCGCCTGCCGAAGGCGGCCCTGTTTCTTGCCGGTCGCCAATTCCAGCGGTATCGAAAAGAGAACAGTGGCCCCAGAACTTCCCTCCTACCGGACTTTCTGATCGGAGCGCACGCGGCCGTCCTCGATATCCCCCTTGTGACGCGAGATGTTCG
>JAJCYP010000116.1 GCA_029262855.1 Bacteroidota bacterium
GTGGGCGGGAGCGAGGCGGCGTCCGTGAGGAAGGAGTACGATGCTGAGGTCTCGGAAGTCGTTGTCGACCCGGATACGCGCCTTCTGGCCTCCTGGGAGGTGACGCGGCGCTAGCTGCCGCGCCTACAGCCCGAGCAGACCGGGCAACCAGAGACTCAAGGCCGGCCAGTACGTGACCAGAAACAGCGCCGCCACCATCGCCGCATAGAATGGCAGCAACGGCCTCACGATGCGCGTGATCGTGGTGCCCGCAACGCCCACGCCCACAAATAGCACCGACCCCACAGGCGGCGTGCAGGTGCCGATGCAGAGATTGAGCACAATGACGATCCCAAAATGAACGGGGTCTATGCCCATTTCAACGGCCAGCGGCAAGAACATCGGCGTGAAGATGAGCAGCGCCGGCGTGATGTCCATGAACGTGCCTACCGCGAGCAGGATGACGTTGATCATCAGGAGCACCACGATCTCGTTGCCGCCGACGGACAGTAGTGCTGCGGTGACGGCAGCGGGGAGCTTCACGTACGCCATGATCCAGGCCATGCCCATGGACGTGGCCACGAGCAACAGGACGACCGACGTCATCTCGGACGCGTCAAGGACGATGCGGGACAGGTCCCGCCAGTGGATTTCCCGGTAGAGAAGGGCCAGCGTAAGCGCGTAGACCACCGCGATGGCCGCCGCCTCTGTCGCGGTGAAGATGCCGGCCACGATGCCGCCAATCACGACAATCAGCATGACCAGGCTTGGGAGGGCATCGACAAGAGCCACCATCAGGGAATCGCGCACCGCGCCTGCCACCGCGCCTGCCGCCGCGCCGTACCCCGCCTTGCGGGCCTTGTACGCGGCCACGAGCATCAGCATCAAACCCACCAGAATCCCGGGCAGATAGCCCGCCATGAACAAGGCGGCAATCGAGACGCCCCCGCTGGCCAGTGAGTACACGATCAGCACGTTGCTTGGAGGGATGAGCAGGCCCGTGGTGGCCGCGGTCACGTTGACGGCAGCACCGAACTCCCGATCATACCCCTCCCGGGCCATCTCGGGCGTCATGACCGAGCCGACAGCAGAGGCGGCCGCGACGGCAGATCCCGAGACGGCGCCGAAGAGCATCGATGCCAGGATGTTGACGTGGGCGAGTCCGCCTGGCAATCGCCCCAGCACGACCTTGGCGAGTCGGATCAGCCGTCGCGCTACCCCTCCCCGATTCATCAGGTGGCCGGCCAGGATGAAGAAGGGCACGGCCAGCAGCGCGAAGCTGTCGAGTCCGGTCGCGATCCGCTGTACCTCCGTGGTGAGCGCCGGCAGGGCGGGTATTGACACCAGCATCGTGGCCAGCGTCGCCAGGGCAATCGCGTACGAAATCGGGACTCCGGACAGCAACAGCAGCGTGAACCCAATCGCCAACACACCGATCTCGAGCCAGCCCATCAGTCTTCACCCCGCGCGAAGGCATAGTAGATGAACAGGATTCCCGAGACGGGTGCTGCCAGGTAAACGACCCCGAGCGGAAGCCCAAGCGCAGCAGAGGCCTGACCCAGCACCAGTTGGAGATAGACCAGCCTCACACCTCCTCCCACCAGCAGCAGGCCGAACAGGGCCTCGGCCAGCCGGGACGCCCGGCGACGGGAGTGAGTCGAACCGAGCAGGTCCACCGAGAGGTGACTCCCCTGGCCTGCCGCGTAGGCCGCTCCGAAAAGACCCAACCAGATGAGCAGGTACCGGGCGAGTTCTTCGGTCACCGTGCTCGGGTCCCGCAGCAGGAATCGGCTCACCACCTGCCACACTACGTCCAGGACCAGCAGTGTCATGAGCAGCACAACCGCTCTCCCCAGCCAGATGTCAACACGAGCCTTCACCGGTGGGCCCTGATTCTGCGAATGAAGCCTCCCAGCAAAGGATCGGCCTCGAATTCCGCCATGACCCCGGACACCGCCTCAGAGAACGGGCCCTTGTCGGGGCGCAGGATCTCGACGCCTGCCGCCTCGACGGCCGCGAGGGCTTCGTCGCTCGCCTTCCGCCAGAGCCGCTTCTGGACCTGGCTCGATGAAGCAGCCGCCGCCGAGAGCCATGCCTGTTGTTGTGCGTCCAGGCGTCCCCATGCATTCGTGGATATCAGCAGTACGTCGGGCACGGCTGAATGCTCATCGAGGATGTAGTATTTGCACACCTCGTAATGGCGGGACAGGTAGAACGAGGGTGGGTTGTTCTCGGCGGCGTCGACCACGCCCTGCTGGAGTGCCGTGTAAAGCTCTCCCCAAGCGATGGGGGTCGCCGAGCCGCCCATCGCATTCACCATGCGAATCTGGGAGGCGCTCTCCATGGTGCGCACCTTGAGTCCGGCCAGGTCCTCGGGGGTCTCAACCCGACGGTCTTTCGTGTAGAAAGAGCGACTGCCTGCGTCGTAGAACGTCAAGCCCCGGATCAGCTGCCGCTCGCTCGAATTCAGGATTTCGCTTCCGATGTCGCCCTCGAGTACGCGGTACCGGTGACCCTCGTCACGAAATACGTAAGGCAGGCCGAGTACCCGATAGTGCGGAGCAAAGCCCTCCATGGCAGCGGCGGAGACCTTGGTCATTCCGACACTGCCAATCTGAAGCAGCTCGACCAGTTGCCGCTCAGTGCCGAGCTGCTGGCTGGGAAAGATGTCGATCCGCATGCTGCCCCCCGACATCTCGGCCAGCGTGTCCGCCATGAAGACCATGGATTGATGCACGGGATGCGTGGGGTCCAGACCGTGCCCAAGCGTAATCACCGTTACGTCAGAGACGCGTCCGCACCCGAGCAGAGTCAACAGGAGACCCAGTAGCAGTGGAGTACGGGCCATCATTGCAAATCGAAGAAGGAAAGTGCGTTCTCGTACGCGATTCGGCGGACCCACTCCTCGAGCAGTTCGGGGTCATCTGGGAGCAGTCCTGCGTCCACGTCGCGACCGATTTCGTCGCAGAGTATGCGCCTGAAATATTCGTGGCGCACCAGGGAGAGGAGGCTTCGGGAATCGGTGACCATGCCGATGCTATGGGCAAGCGATCCGGTTTCCCCAAGCATTCGTAGTTGCCGTCTGATGCCGTGCTCCGTGTCGGCGAACCACCAGGCGGGACCGACCTGTACCCACCCCGGCGCGGAGTCTTGGTCGACGCCATTGAATGCGCCGGCAATCGAGGCGGCGGCTCGGGCGTCTTCCGGCCGCATGGTATAAATCACCGTGCGAGGTAGGCAATCGGACCGGTCCGCGCGATCCAGAAACCCGGAAAGCGCTTTGATGTCGATTGGATTGCCGATCGCGTCCACTCCTGCGTCAGGGCCGAACTGCTCCGACAATCGGCGCCGGATATTCCGTACCGGGCCGATGTGCAGCTGCATCACCCACCCCCGTTCGGAGTCCATCCGGGCAACTTCCCGAAGGACCCACTCCCGCCAACTGATGAGTTCCTCGCCGGTCGGAACGCGTCCTGCCCGAACCCGCTGCCAAATCCGGTCGAGGTCAGCATCGTCGAATTCTGTATTCCAGAGATCCGGCAGCCCGTGGTCTGACGCCCGACACCCGGCCTCGTGAAAGGCGGTGTGGCGCTGAGTCAGCGCCTCTAGAAATCCGGCTGGCGAGCTGATGGGTTGATCTGCGGTGGCGGCCAGCCTAGTCAGGTAGCGATCAAACTCGCGGGGGTCACCGATGTCGGCCGCCTTGTCCGGACGGAAGGTCGGTAGCACACGCACTCCATGATGCGTTCCGTGTGCATCAAGCGAGTCCGCAGGATCGTCCGTGGTGCAAAGCACCTCGGCTCCGAACGCCTGGAGCAAGGCCGCCGGAGTCGTAGCGCCCAGCGCCATGTGGTTGTTGGCGGCGTCGTAGATGTAGTCCGCCGTATCTGGCCCCAGAATAGTCTCGATCCCGAACACCCGCCGTAATTCCAGATGACTCCAGACGTAGAGCGGATTCATGGGCGCCGCGGACAGGGCAGCTGCGAAGGCCCGAAATCGCTCCCGCGGATCCCCAGATCCGGTCACCAGGACTTCGTCCACCCCGTGCGCCCGCATGATCCGCCACTTGTAGTGGTCCTCGGCCAGCCACAGATCGGAAATCGAAGTGATGGCCTGGTTGTCCGCAATCGCCCGCGCCGAGAGATGATTGTGCGCGTCGACGATGGGGAGCGTTGCAGCGACCTCGTGGAACAGCCGCGACCCTGTCCGGCCGGAGAGGAGAAAATTGTCGTCCAGGAAGCCCATGCCCCAAGGTAGGCACAGCCTATCTTTGACCTGTGGTCCAAATGTTTGATATCAAGGGACGGGTGGCCGTCGTGACAGGGGGATACGGAACCTTGGGCGGTGCGATGGCGAGGGCGCTCGATGCGTTCGGAGCCCGGGTGGCCATTTTGGGCCGCGATTTGTCGCGGGCCGAGGCGTTTGCCTCGACGCTCATGGACGGGATCGGGGTTCGGTGTGACGTGACCGACCGCGACAGCCTGGAGTCCGCGTGCGCGGAGGTCGTCGCGCACATTGGAAGGGTGGACGTTCTCATCAACGCCGCGGGTGGCAACACCCCCAAGGGCGTCGTCGGGCCGGATCAGGATCCCTTCTCCGCTTCCGCGGAAGCGTTCACCGACCTCTACAAGCTGAACTACCTCGGCACCATCCTACCCTCGCTGGTCTTCGGAGCGGCGATGGCCGACGGCGGGAGCATCATCAATATTGCCTCGGTATCGGCGGAAACGCCCCTCTCCCGCGTGGGCGCATACGGCGGAGCCAAAGCGGCGGTCGAGCACTTCACCCGCTGGTTTGCCGTTGAACTGGCCACGAAGCTTGATCACACCGTACGTGTGAACGCCATCAGGCCGGGCTTCTTCGTTGCTGACCAGAACCGCGCCCTTCTGCTGGATGAGTCCGGAGCGCCCACATCGCGCGGCCAGCAAATTGTGGATCATACGCCCATGGGCCGATTCGGAAGTCCGGACGACCTGGCCGGCGCCACCGTCTGGCTGGCCTCTGGAGCCTCCGCCTTCGTGACTGGAACCGTCGTGACGGTCGACGGGGGCTTCGGCGCTCAGCGGGGAGTCTGACCATGCGCCTCGGCTTCCGGTGGTACGGCCCTGAGGACCCTGTCACACTGGACAAGATCCGGCAGATTCCCGCGGTCCCCGACGTGGTTTCGGCGCTGCACGATGTGCCCGCCGGTACCGCCTGGACGCTCGAAGGCGTCCAGCGTCACCTGGATCAGATCGGAGAGGCCGGGCTCGA